>CACFAG010000006.1 GCA_902564235.1 uncultured Prochlorococcus sp.
TCAAAACGAAAATCTAAATCATCTTTTTAAATATGTCTATTTCAACTAATTCACCATTAAAACTAAATAAATTTATTACAACTTCCAAAAACTTTACTTTAGGATTAACTATTGCAATTTCATCATTATTTACTGGATCTTTAAAAGCAGAGGAAACTCCAGATTTATGTAAAGATGTTCTTGGTACTTTAGATTCAAGTACTGGAGCATACTCTAAATCGGCGACAGAAATAGCCTCAGATGGTACATATTTTTGTGCTGGTACACCCGACAGATTTGAGCTTGATATTTATGAGATGGGTTTATGCACCTCAAATCCTATTACAGGTTCTCCAAAAGCATTTAGCAAAACAAATTGTGTAGAGTCTATGTCTACTTCAAGTGGCATAACAGCTGATTTAGCAGGAACAACTGTTGATCTTCCATCAGCAGATACAAGACCTGCAAATAATACTTATACATATGCATATATAATTATTAAAAATACTTTTGGTTTAAAAGGTAGTTTAAAAATTAGTGATGGATCAGGAGGAATTATTCAATACTGCTCTACATCAGATGGTTCAAGTACTAGTGCTGCCACATCCTGTACTCCAGTGAATCATACAGAGACTCTGACTTCTTTTGATAATACCTTTTCTCCCGATTTTGGTCCTGCAGAAATGCCTTCAGGAGGAGAGGTTTCTGCTATTTTGACGGATAATTCATTAGTAAGAGCTAGCTCTGAGGCAGGAGTGGAAAGACTCATTGCGGTATTTGCTACAAATGCAGGAACGCCAGTGGTTATTAATGACTCAGTATCTGGACTAGAAGTCGAATTACAAGTTACAGATGGAGGTTATGGGATTCAGTTCGATAGTAATTCTGGTGAAGTTGTTGATTTTGGATCCATGCCCTTTAAACCAGTTTTTACAACTTACTAAATAATAAAATTTGAACCTCATTAAGAGTTTTATCGATCCGACTTTATACCTCTTAAGGAATCAAAAGCTTGCCCAATGGTATTTGTGATAATACTAATAACGGGTTTGTCCCGTACAATAATATTTGCCATAACACTTTGACCCGATCTAATCTTATATTTAATTCCTTCAACTTCCAAATACTGATTATCTAAAGTAATATATGCAGGAAATCTAGAAAAAGGATAAGTAGAATTAGCCTGCAAAACTTCCTCCCCTACAGATCTAATCCTCCCGTTTATTGATCCAAATTGAGTAAAAGGATATGCATCTACCCTAATTTCAGCTTCCATATTTGGAGAGACAAATCCAATATCAGAATTTGAAATAAATATTTTTGCTTCTAAGTCTCCTAAGGGGACAATTTTAAGTAATATCTCGCCAATAGAGGCTGCATATCCTTTGCTTGCTGGAATCAGATTAAATACTCGCCCATCAAGTGGTGCGCGTAAGTGGATTTTGGCAATTTCAATATTTAACTCCCTTATCCTTGACTCTACCTGAGCAATCGAGGCTTCTATTTCTTGAAGTTTATTTTCTTGCCTAAGGGCATCTAAAGTAGAAATTGCTCCTTCTAAAGCCAACTCTGATAATCGCTTATTAATTTTACTTTCTATTTCATAGCTTCTTTTTAAGCTCTTTAATTTATCATTGAGGCTCACTTTTTGGATAGTAAGAACTCTAGTGTCAAACTTTAGTAAAATTTGTCCTTTTTTTACAAAGTCCCCTTCTTCAACGGAAATTTCATCTATTAAACCAGAAATATTTGCCTTTATTGGACGTTCTGCACCAAACGCTTGTAATTCTCCCTTCGCTGTGACAACTTCATCAATACGGGCAACAAAAGCATAAATAAATCCAAATAAAACACTGCCTGAAATGGCAAGAAGTAAAACTCTACTCCAGAAGGGAGTTTGGCGATATTTAACTTCATTTACTTTGTGAAGATCTAATTCATATCGATTTATAGTTTTGTTTGAGTTTGATATATTTTTTTTAACCATTAGGAATTCAGCTCCTGTTGCCTATAAAGAGTCGAATAGCTACCATTTAAAGACATTAATTCGAGATGAGATCCAATCTCAGCCAATACCCCTTCTTTAAGTAATAAGATTTGATCTGAATTACGCAAACTACTTAATCTATGAGTTATGAAAATTACAGTAATACCCTTATATGAATTTAATAGATTTTGAATTAAATTTTTCTCATTATTAATATCTAATGCACTAGTCGCCTCGTCTAAGATTAATAATCTAGGTTTTTTTATTATTGTTCTTGCTATAGCTATTCTTTGACGTTGTCCTCCTGATAGTCCAGTACCTCTTTCACCCACTAGAGTACTATAACCGGCTGGCAAAGATTGAATAAAATCATGCGCACATGTAATTTTTGCAGCTTCGACTATTTCCTCGAAAGAAGCTTCGGCTTTAGATATGGCTATATTTTCTTGAATTGATCCCTCAAATAACAAACTATCCTGAGGAACTACACCTATTTGACGGCGTAAAGAGTAAAGGTCAAATTTAGAAATATCCATTCCGTCAATGTTTATTGTTCCATCAATAGGATCAAATAATCTCGTCAATAACTTTATCAATGTACTTTTACCCGAACCACTTGTACCTACAACCCCTACAAAGTTACCTTTTGGGATATTAAAACTTATATTTGTTAATTGAAGAGGACCTGTTGGTGTAAAACGAAAATTAACATTTTTATAAGAGATATTTCCTTTAATAGTTGGCATAGGAGGTAGATCCTGACCTTTTATCTCAATTTCTTCTTGATGATCTACGATGTCGGACAATCTTTCAAGTGATAGTGCTGTTTCTTGAAAATTTTGCCAAAGAGTCGCTAAACGAAGTAAGGGATTAGTTACATAACCTGACAAGATACGAAAAGCAATTAGTTGCCCTAGAGTCATCTTCCCTTGAAGTACAAGAATTGCCCCTACCCATATAACAATTAAGCCTGAAACTTGCTGAAGGAATTGATTTGTAGAAGAGGCCGCAGTACTTGTAAAAGTATTTTGAAAACCTGTTTGAATCTGACGTCCGTAAAACTGCTCCCAACGCCATTCACTAGGCAATTCCATACCCTGACTTTTGACGGTTTCCATTCCCGATAAGATCTCAACCAAATGACTTTGCACTTTAGCTTTAGCCTCTGCTTGGCGTCGTAGTTGATTGCGAATAATTGGAGAAACTCCAAAAGTTAATCCAATAAAGAAAGGAATAACTGCAAGCGCCCATAAAGTTAAAGAAACCGAATAAGAGAGCATTACAGCTATATATAAAATGGAAAAAATTGAATCCAAAAAGACTGTAAGAGCTGTCCCAGTTAAAAAACTACGGATATTTTCAAGTTCACCTATACGACTACTAATTTCTCCAACAGGCCTTCGCGAGAAAAAATTTAGAGGCAAGCGAAATAAATGATGAATAATTGAAGCCCCAAGTGATAAATCAATACGATTTGTTGTATCAGCAAATAAATAAGTTCTTAAAGCACCCAAAAGAGCTTGAGAAAAAGCCATTACAACAAGTAACAACCCAAGAACATTAAGGCTCTTTATATTCCCTTGCGTTATCGCAGCATCAATTATTTGTTGAATTAGCAAAGGATTGAACAAAGCTAAAAGTTGAACAAAAAAACTGGCAATAACAACCTGAAAAAGAGTAGATTTATATTTTCGTATTGAAGGTATGAACCAACTTAATCCAAAACGTTTTTTTGGAGCATTTGGGTTCTTCTCTATGCAAAGTAACGCAAATTTATCGCCTTCCGGCTTTTCAAAGAATTTCTTACAAATAACCAATTCTTGATCTTTCAATGGATCGCTTACTAGTAACTTATTACGTTTCTCTTGCCAAATAACTTTTGGATGTCCATTAATTAATCCTATTGCAGGAAACGGCGCTCTTCTTAAAAGTTCTGGAGAACTTGGATTTAGAGGACAAGCTATTAATCCCATAAGATCACAAATTGCTGCAAGTTGAGGAGTATTAAGTTTATTCAGATCAACTCTTTTACCTTGATCTTCTAAAACTCTTCGATATAAATCTTTTCGGAAAGGTATATCATAAAAACGAGAAAGCATTCTCATGCATGCTAGGGTTTCATCAATAATTCCTGTACCCCGAAAATGAGGGAATAATCCATCATCGTGAAGTTTCCCAAACCAATCCCCTAATGCTTGGAACTCAAGTTGATATTGACTTGAACTTTGTAGTTCATAATCTCTCTCCTCAATTTCAAACTCATCACTTTTTCCTCCTGAATCTTCTTTAAACAAAGGGGGCCAATTTTCTGGAAGTTGAATCAACCTTCCAGGCAATTTTCCTGTTACATTTATTTGATTTGAGAAATTAATTATTGAGCCATTTAATAATCCATCTATATTACAACTACTGACAAGAAACTTTCCTTCTTCTTTGAGTAGAACATTTCTACCGGGTTTTAATATCCTTAACTTAATAGATTTATTACATATTTCATTTAACCAAGATTTGAGCTTATTGGTATTATTCCCAATTGATATATTACTAGCTTTTAATACTGAAAAAAGCTCCTGAATTTTAAGATCTTGAAAGTAATCAATGAAATCAGGATATTCTTCTAAGAGTTTAAATAAGTCTTCTGCTGGTAATAATTGACCTTTAGCCTTTGTTGAGGCTGCAAAAACTTGTCCAGTTACACCTCTTAAAATTTGTTCTCCACCAAATATTTCACCCTTTGAGAAACACTCCAAAGTAAACATTTGATCACTATCATCTAGCCCCAATAAGCGAAAAACTCCCTCTTGAACATAAACGATTCCTGATGCAAGTTTATCAAAATCATTAATTTGTTCTCCTGGCTGCAAAGATATTTGTTTTAAGTTGGCCATTAACTCCTTCTTTTTAGCCTCTGAAATACAAGAGAAGGGTTTAATATCAAATATTGTTTGTGAAGATTTATTTTGCATTTAATTTTTAGTTTTTTCAGCAACCTCAATAGTTAGAGAAGAATTCAATAATTCAAAAATATGTTTTTCGCCAAGTTCTTTAGAGAGTCCTATCGCAATCTGATCATTCAATTCAGTGGTGTGAAGCTGCTCTAAGCGAACGACTACCCACCAGGAATTAATATTTTTTGGAGGCCAAAGCTGACCAGGTTGGCTTACCTGTAACAATCTTGCCAATGCACGATGAGGTTTACTCATTGAGACAGGTCCGATAAATCCTCCTGAACGTTTTTCGTCCCCTTCTGAATATTTAGAAGCAAGATCAGAAAATCTCGCTTCTTTTTCTTTAATCCTTATAAAAAGTTCATTTGCCAAATGTTTCGTTTTAACGCGAATTATTGAATAGCTAACTTTATCTAAAAATTCTTTACGCTTAAGATAATAACTAGGTACAAAAGATTTAAATTTTAATACGCACCATCTTTCCCAACACCAATTTCTTATTAATAATTCTTCCCACTCATTGTGGTTTAATTCATTATATTGCTGCCATTTCTTTAATGATTCATTTGAATTAATACCCTCCTTTCTGAGCCAATTCTCAATAATAGATTTTTTTGTTTCCTCACTAGGCTTCTCAACCTCTTCAATAAATTTATCAATAAGGACTTCTTTTTTTGCAATTTTAAGAATCCCCCATTTTTTTAATTGATCATTTGAGAATTCATACTGATGCTCAGATTCAAATTCCATATATTGATGAATCAATTAAATACTATATTGATAATATATTCCAGAGTTGTTTATTAGGCCATCCAAATGTCTTTATCGCTATCTTCTAATTTTATATCCAAAATTTTACCTAAAAAGTCATTACCAGCAAATAATAATGTGTCATCCTCTATAAATTTAGCCTTAATTGGATCAGAAACACCTATTGAAAGTTGATCTATCCCTAAACGAAAATCCGTAACTGTAGTAAAACCTTCACCAGTACCTAAAACAAAAATATCATATCCAGAACCTCCATTTAATTCATTTTCACCTATTCCACCATTGAGAAGATCATCACCCTCCCCACCATTGAGAAGATCATCACCTAATCCTCCTAGGAGAGAATCTTTACCTTTTCCTCCATAAAGAAGATCGTTACCACCATTACCAATTAACGTATTAGAAAAATCATCACCTTTTATTATATCTGCATTTTCGCTTCCCCTTACATTCTCAAAATTTCTAACTCTTGAAAGGTAAGATCCAATTCTTGGCAAATTATTTACTTTTAATGATTCATTAGAAAGATCTATATCTAAATTAGCTATTTTTCCACCACCAGTTTGACCATCTATCCAATCATTATCTTTATTACTTGCGATAATTGTTTTATAGTAATCTCTTAAAGTATCATTCCCAAGGGAACCTTTATCAACCTTTCCACCTCTAATAAGGGTAATAGATTCTTCAAGTTGAGAGTAATCAATAACATCATTTCCTTCCCCAAATATATAGGTATCGTTACCACCGCTTCCAATCATTAGATCATTGCCAGATCCTCCATTGAGAATGTCATTACCAGTTCCTCCGTCTAACCTATCACCACCTGATCCTCCTTGTATAAAATCATTACCTGACCCTCCTTTTAAAACATCATTGCCTAATCCTCCTAGTAAAACATCATTACCTGATCCCCCTCTTAGAGAATCTCTACCTGTCCCGCCAAATATAAAATCTTTATCTGCGCCACCTTTCAAAACATCATTACCTGATCCTCCTTTTAAAACATCATTGCCTGATCCTCCTATTAGAGAGTCTCTACCTGTCCCACCGACTATAAAATCTTTACCTGATCCTCCATAAATTCTATCCCTACCGTTGTCGCCATAAAGTCTGTCATCAGAACTTCCAGCGGATATGAAGTCATTACCTGATCCTCCATAAATTTTAGATCTACCTCCTCCTCCAGTAATTATTATTCTGTCGTTTCCAGAACCAGCATTTATTTTACTTTGATAAATATCTCCAGTTATATTTATAAGATCATTCCCAGAACCAGTACTGAGTCTTGTATCTAATAATCCTATAGAATGGTTAATCCCATCAGAAATTAAATTAAATTTATCATTACCATTTCCTGTTTTTATAAATGAGTTCTGAACACCAACTGCATATCCAAAATCAATTGAATTATTGTAAGCATATATATAGGATCCTTTTGATAACCCATCAAATTGATTTGAACCTCGATAAGCCCATTTATCTAAATATGAAGATGAATAGTCATAGCGCGAGTTTGAAGTTTCATAATTAGATTTTGCTTTATAGCCATCTAGACTAAAATATGAATATTTACTAGAATATTTTCCTTCATTGTGATATTTGTATCTGTAAGACTTTGAATAACTACTATTTCCTTCAGAAGAAACAACTATATTAATTTTATCAGCCCCACTTCCTGAACTTAAATAACTATCTTGTAATCCAACTGCTTGCTCCGCTCCTGAAACATCAATAGATATCTGATCATTACCTCTTCCTGTTTTAATAGCTGAGTCTTTAAGGCCTATAGCATCTCCAGTTCGTTCTATAAATTCATAACTATTACTATATTCATTATGCTGCAGGGTGATTTCGTTTTTATGAGCAAATCTACTTGCATTTGCATAAAGATAATTATTTTTATAACTGTAGGCTGAGAGTGAATCTTTTCGGTTAAGAATATAGCTGTTGCTATTTAATCCGGCACGAAGATTTAGATCTTGACCTGAATACTTACCAATTTGAAAATTTTTATTTTCATAAGAAGATGAATAACCATAACCTCCAATAGATGTTACGTCTAAATCTATATTGTCATTACCAATCCCAGTTTTTAACAGAGAATCCTCTAAACCAACAGCCTGTTGAGAACCAGAAATATCTAAATTAACCTTGTCATTACCAGGTCCTGTTGAAATTTTGGAATTTTTAACCCCTACAGCATCACCAAAAAGTTCGTAATAGTTATCTGAATAGGCATAAAAGTCTTTTTGTATATCAATATCGTTCTCACCCCTAGTTCTATACAGTCTTAAACCAAAGTTTTTATTTTGGTAGTTTGAGAATAAGTTTTGGTCTTGGTATGTTGAATTTTGGTAATGGTAATATTTGTTGAAATCGGAATATAAATATCTTTCAAATCCAGCCCACAATCTATTAGAAAGACCAGAATAGTAGAAGCTTCTTTCACCATTAGACTCTACAGATATATTTAAATCATCATTTCCCCTCCCAGTTTTCAAAAGAGAATCCTCTAAACCAACAGCTTTTTCACCCCCTGATATATTTATATCTATGAGGTCTTTGCCTCTACCGACCCTTATATTTGAATCTTCAACTCCAATTGCAACACCATAAGAAGAAGTTTCGGAATAAGATCTTGAATTTAGTTCATTTTGCCTATAGTCACTGGTTCTAGCGTTTAGATATCTATACGTTCCAAAATCTGATGACGAATAAGAATCTGAATATTCATCTGAATAATAATTACTGTAGTAATTTGATTTGTATGTTGAAGATTCTCGTTTGTAATAATTTTTTATACCCGAGAAATTATAAGTATTTGTATATCCATTTGTATAATTGTCAGCCTTATCAGCAACGACATTTATGTATAGTCTATCTTTACCCTTTTTGGTTCTAATATCTGAGTTTGAAAGGCCAATAGATAGATCGCCTGAGTCTACAGATAAATCAATAACATTATTGCCTTTTCCTAATTTTAAATAACTTGAATCAAAGCCAATGGCATTACCTTTTTTTGTAAATGTAGAATTAAAAGAAGTGTTTTTATATTTTAAATTTTCAATTCCAAACCATTTGCCATATGAATATCCTTTGTAATAGTTATTCGAATACGACGAATTTCCAATATTTGAACTTGAATATATACCTCTTTCAGTATATGAATTATGATTGGTTCCAAAATTAATATTTGATGTTTTATATTCATCGCTGTATCTTTCATAATTTGAAACCCCAGAATTGGATTTAATTGTAAAAATTAAGGAGTCATTTCCACTCCCAGAAATAAGTGAAGTTTTATCTATCCCAACTGATGAGGAACCACTAGTTACATTGAGTGCTAAATTATTATTTCCATTTCCAAAATTAATATTGGACTCAATAAAGCCAACTGCCTCACCACCTTGACTTGAAACATTATTATTAAAAACTTCAGACTTTCCAGCAGATCTTCCTGCCCAAAATCTGCTGTAAGAAACCGTTTCCGATTCAAAGTAATTTGATAAGTGTCTTGAATTTTGGGACTGTGATAAATCAATATCCTGATATGAGTAACGATATGACCATTTATCGTAATAAGATTGTTTCTCAGTGAACTCATAGGAATCATTCGAGGTTTGTTCGACTAAACCTGAATAACTTGAAACATTTACATTAAAAATATCATTACCAAAACCTGTAGAAATATTTGTTCCAGATATCCCAATAGAACTTGCTATTTGAGAAGATTCTCCCCACCAACCATTTTCTGAATTTGTAGTTGACGAGACGTCTATATTTATCAAATCATTTCCAGCGCCAGCATTTATCGTTGAATCAATTACACCAAATGCAGCAGCTAAAGCGCTCTGATTCCAAGACCAACCAAGTGAAAGAGCTGCACCTGAAGAATTAATAAAGAGAGAATCATCTCCAGACCCTAATTTAATTGAACTATTTACAGCACCATAAGCAGGTTCAATTGCTTCTCCCATGGAGACAGCAAGATCTGATGCATTTAAAATAACGGTATCATTCCCAATCCCTGTATCAATTGAACTATCTCGTATAGCCCAGCTATTTGTATTAGTTCCAAAGCTATATGCTGAAATTTCCACTTCATCATCACCTGCACCAGTATTAATTGTCGATTTTTCTAATCCAATGGCCACGGATTGTCCTAAACCAATATCTTGAGAGTTCCAATCCCAGAAATTTCTTGTTAATGAGACAGAAGAAGTATTTATATTTATCTCATCATCACCTGAACCAGTATTAATACTTGAACTATAAATTCCATACGAAGAGGAATTTGTATCGATAAAATTTGGTTGAGATGAAGATAAATATTCATTTGTAGCTAAAGAATTTATGCTTACAACATCATCACCCAAACCAGTTTTTATACTTGAATTAGCAAGACCTACTGATTCGATATTTAAATTCGAAATGCTTCTCCGATCCCACCAGATATTATTCACAGTTGAAGCTGCAGCAGTAGTACTTATGTTTATCTCATCATCACCAAAAGCACTATTTATAGTCGAATTAGCAAGACCTATAGCTTGAACATTCTGATATGAATAATTGCCATAATTAGAGTAATTACTGAAAGTTGAGGCTGAAGCAATAGTATTTATATTTATCTCATCATCACCAAAACCACTTTTTATAGTCGAATTAGCGAGACCTATAGCTTGAACATTTTGATATGAAAAATTATAAACCCAGGAATTATTGCCCTGTGAGGCTGAAGCAGTAGTATTTATATTTACCTCATCATCACCAAAACCACTATTTATAGTCGAATTAGCAAGACCTAAAACTTGAGCATTTTGATATGAATTATTACCATAACTAGGGGAATTAATGAAAGTTGAGGCTGAAGCAGTAGTAGTTATATTTATCTGATCGTCACCAAAACCACTTTTTACACTTTGATTAGCAATCCCAATGGCTTGAACATTTTGATTTAAATAATTTTCATACCAACCATAATAATTATCGACAAATGAGGCTGAAGCAGTAGTACTTATGTTTATCTCATCATCACCAAAACCACTATTTATACTCGAATTAGCAAGACCTAAAACTTGAGCATTTTGATATAGGGAGTAGAAACCACTCTTATATAAAGAATCTGTATTAGTAAAGCTTTGAGAAGAGGTTTGTATATTAATTAAATTTGGGTAGGAGGTAACCTCAAAATTTGAATTGTCAAATTGAGATGAATCTATATTAATGTCATATATGGAAACCATATGCCTTAATAAGAGTTTTTAAGGGTACAGATAAATATAGTTCCTGGGGGAAAATTGGTTTCCAGGAAAATAGTTAATCTCTTTTATAAGGGATGAGCATTAACAGCAATTAATAAAATTAATCACTTGGCGGCAGTTTAACATTAATTAACATTAAACAGGGACTAAATTGGTTATTTAATTCACAAAATAAAAAAAAAGTTTTTTTGATAAAAACTATTTTTTTTTATTTTTTTTTATTTATTTTTCTGTGGATTCGAGTTGACTATCCTTTATAAAATTAATTTAGTAATTTATTTTCATTTGTAGTAATAAATCAATAATTAAAATGTAAGTTAAATGTAGGAGAAAAATGAAGGAAGCTCAATCATTTAAAGTTTTGAATGAAGGCAATTATCTCCATACAGAAATTTTATTTAGGGGAAAATTAGAGAAAAAAGAATAAATCATTTTGCTATCAATTTTATTAAATTTCATATAGAACTTTTTATGTAAAAAGAACTTGTTTTGCCACCTTTTAAACGATAAAAAACACATATGAGCATATTTCTTAAATAAGTTTGTTAAAAAAAAGAACTAAAGGAGTATCTCGAAACATCATTAAGGGAAGAAAAACTCCAATAAGAAAAAAAGTTAATTCAAAATCTAGAAGAACTGTAAAGAGAAAAAATAGTTTTTCTTTTTCTTCATCTATTTATTCCTCTATTATTATTCTTGCAGGCTTCATAAGCCTTTCCCTTACAATTTTTTTTCTTATAAGGCAATTACAACCCGCAATTAAAAATGAAAAATTGAAATTCTTGTGCACTTATCAACTTGGTGATAAAAAAAGTCAAAACTATAAAGATGCGAAACTGGAATTAGAAAAGCTTGTGGGAAATAGTGATAAATATTGCAAAAATTTTCTTCTTCCTAAAGAAAAAAAAGGATTTAGAATCTTTCCAATTATTAAAGACATTCTATTTAGGATTATTTAGTCTTCTCCTAATTGTTTTATGCGAAAAAGGTCGCAATTTCGAATCCTTTCTTCCCGATAAGTTTTTAGCGAGAAGTATATATTGCTTTAACTAATCTTGTATAAAATAAGTTTCTTTGAAAGAAAATCTTTAAATTAATCTTTGAGCAATAGATCCGCAGTTTGTATAGCTTTAGATAACTTTGTTAGAGATATCGCGCACTATAATTAAAACATGTGTTTTTTTGATTAGTCATATGTTTTAGAAGAGTTTTTGAGTAGCCCATTTAATTCTATGAGTTCTTCTTTGGTTAATTCCCTATATTTTCCGGTTGGAACGTCTAACTTAATATTCATTATTCTTATACGCCTTAATGAGTTTACTCTATAACCTAATGACTCGCACATTCTCCTAATCTGACGATTAAGTCCTTGAGTAAGTATTATCTTAAATTTTTTTGGACCTAATTGTTTGACGATACAATTCTTAGTTATTGTGTTTAATATTTCAACTCCATTACTCATACTTTGAATAAAGTCGCTATTAATCGGACGGTTAACTTTTACAATATATTCTTTTTCATGATTATTTCTGGCTCTTAGTATTTTATTTACGATATCTCCATCATTAGTTAATAAAATCAATCCTTCGCTGAGCTTATCCAATCTTCCAACAGGAAAAACTCTTATAGGATATTTAATGAAATCTATAACATTATCGGGTTCTACTTTTGTATCAGTTGTACAAACAATTCCAACAGGCTTATTAAAAGCTAAGTATGTTTTTTTTTGTTTCGTTGATTTTTCTATTCTTTGACCTTTAACTTCTACTTGATCACCTTCTTCTACCTTCGCGCCAATTTGTGAAATTTGGCCATTAATAGTTACTTTTCCTTCTTCAATTAATCTATCTGCTACTCTTCTGGAACAAAAACCGACTTCGCTTAAATATTTATTTATTCTGGTAGCCATTTTGGATGTTAATTTTTATCTTCACTAAGTAATTAACTAATTTCCTCATATTTTAGATTTACTGTCAATTTAGTTAATATTCAATTTACTGCATTTCGAATTATTTTATCGGTAAGTTCTGCTTTATAGATCTAACTCTCTTTCTAAGTCCAAACTTCGTCAGTTTTCCTCCATCCCTGAGAAAGTAATCTTTCATAAATTTCTCTAGCTAAATCTATCTCAACAGAAACTGTATTTGTCATTATTGGTGGTTTGTTTCCTAATCCCCCCACTATTTTTCCAGTATCTATAAACATATACTCAAAAACTCCATCAATACTCTTATCGTTTTTCAAAAATCTTTTAACTTCTGAACTATTTGAATTAATCAACCAATAAGATTTAGCCATTAATCTAACCTTGGGATTAGTAAGCGTTCCATTTAAAACAAACTCATTTGATCAGTTTCTTTTTTCTTTACATCTTCTATTAACCAACCATCAGGAGACCAACTCATCATGATTGCAAATAATCCTTTTAATTCATCCGTATCTTTAACTTGCTCTGTCCATTGTTCTTCATATCCATTAGGAACGATTACAGGCATGCGGTGATGCAAAGGTTTAATTAAATCGTTTGGTTCAGTTGTTAAAACGCAGCAACTCTCAAGTTCTGCTCCATCTGGTGAGGTCCACTTACTCCAAATTCCTCCCAACCAAAAAGTCTCATAATTCGCTTTTCGAACACGATATTTTTTTTCATAAAAACCGCTCGCAGGTATTAGACACCTTTTATGTTTCCAACTTCCACTAAATAATTTTTTTTCTTCTACGGTTTCTGATCTTGCATTAAATGGTCTTGGTCTCTTTTTATCAAATGGGTCTTTAGCCCAAGGGGAAATAAAGCCCCATGTCATAAAAGTAGTTTTAATTCTTCCTTCATTTTTAATTACAAGCAAAGGATCATTAGGCCTTATTAGATTTTGAGTCTCGTATTTAGAGTCAAGTCCACTTGGATAATCTTTTTTCAACACCTTTGGCAAATTCTCAAATTTAGTTTTCAGTTCAAATCTTCCGCACATTGATTTTTAAAATCTTATAAAAAACTAAATTTAAAAAAAACAGAAAAGTTTTTTCTTATTTTAGATCTACTTTCAGTTTTCTCAAATAAAAAACAATTTTTTGATTGTAGAAAGTTTTCATCTAAATAATTAAAAGAAAATGTAGATATTGAAAAGATTCCTCAAATTTAATTTGAATGTTTCAAACTTAAGTCATGACAGATCCAATTCTTTACTTATCTATGCTACTCGGATTGGGAGGTGTATATGTATTAATCTCTTCCTTCCATGATGATGACGATGGTGATGATGATGGAGAAAAGTATACTTATAATCTCGAAAATAATTTTGCGAGATAATCAATGTAGTTATAAAACAAAAGTTTGAAAGAAAAAATTGCTTTCAATAAAATCTCCCGCTGAAAATATTTTTTTATAGGAGTAATGGAAAAATTTTTTTGCGAATAAACTGTATCTATTTTTAAATTTACTTGTTGGTCCTCTATCCGTATACGTATGTACTTTAAACCGTACATTTTTATTAGACGGTTGATTAGCATGCCTAGTTAGAACTAAGGGTAACAGTAAGAAATTAAATGCCTTCTACACCAATTAAATCTTGTAATAAATATTTGTTGAGTTACAAAGATTCATCAAATAAGACACATGAAGTTGGCTTCTACGCACGCGATGCATACGATTGCTTGATACTTGCGAGAGAATTCAACTCTTACGTACATGACAATCCAGGTTCTGTAATCAAAATCCAACAAAAATTTTAAGGAAATTAATTATGAATTTAAAAAGATCACCATTCTCAATTCAAGATAAAAATGCAAGAGATCTTGATAATACAAATGATTACCCAACAATTGCAGATTTAAAGAGAGAAAAAAAATTTCCAGATGATAAAAGAAATACAGTTCACTATCGTAGAGATTTAGACTCTCTTGGTTAGTTTGTGAGAGTCTCTATTTACTAATTTCTAAAATTAAGGTTCATAATGAATCTTATTTGCGTTTTATTCATAGAATAATATTCTCTTCCTCAAGTTTTTTTTTAAGCTCTATTGGCATATATGCAATATCTTTCTTTATTGCATTAATGGCATCTTTATACTTTTCAGGTTCAGCTAAAAGCATTTTTATTAAATTGTATTGACTTTCAATTTCTTCAGAAGAAAATTTTTCCATAAAATAGTTACTACCTTTTATTTTAGATCAACACTCAACACTCAACACTTAAAGATTAACTATTAGCTAGAAGCTGCTGTAATTTCTTTATGTACGGAAAGAAATTCTTTATCCGTTAGAACTGGTGTAACTTCAATTTCTACGCCAAAATTATCGACCCAGATACTACTCCATTTCCAAATATTCTGATGGTTTGAAGATTCAACTATTGCCCAACCATTAGCTCCTTCAGGGTTTACTACTCGATTAAGAACTTTAAAGCCATCAAATTCATCACCTTCGCATCCTCCTTCAACAAAACCCGCAAAAGCTTCGGCCCCTTGCATATGACTTTCTTGATCTGGAAATTGCCAGTGTACGATGTAAGTTTGCATGAATAAAATCATTTTTTTAATTATTAATTATCGAACTTAAAAATTAAATAAAAAGTCTTTAAACACTAATTAAAAAGGGCTTAAGCCTAGAAGGAAAAAATAGCAAAAAAAAAGACTCTTACGAGCCTAGGTGATGGGGACTCCTATAATGACAAATTAAACAGAAATAAACAACCCCATCAATAGGTAATTTTAAATACTTACAAACACTATATGTAGTGCTAAGATTTTTAGAAAGGTTGGGTGATGGGGATTATCCCGCTTTTTGATTGGGGCGAAGCTGACGCCCTTTTTTTTTGGAAAATTTACTTTAATCAATAAAACAAGATCGAGCATTAAAGTATTTGAACCTTTTGAAGATAGTTCTAAGAACTCTTATATGATTAATGCAATTTAATTTCTTATGGTTGTGTTTTTAATCGATCAGGCAAGCCAGTTATGCAAGGCTCAAGGGTTATATCTATCAAAGAAGCGAGAAACGAATATAAAGGTTTGGTGAATAGGTACTTTACCTGAAATTTGACATTATTAAAAATAAATTGCTAGAAAAGCTTCAGAATAGAAGATTGAAAATGCATAAAGACATTTATTCAAATATTAAAGATTCAGATGCTTTGGAAAGTTTTTTTGAATGTATAACTTCTTGTAGCATCAATAGTGAGGGACTAGATTGCACAACAGCATGTTATGTAAAACATTTAGAACCAAACAATATCGATTACCCTTTAAAATTTTCATAAGCATAGCTTATGGATCATTGTTATATTTTATTGATGATATTTCCACCTCCTCAAGTTATTTTTGGTCTATTGTTTTTATCTATAGCAGTAGTTCTCATTTGGGATATTAGATACAACCCTTTTGGAGAAGACGAAGACGGAATTTAATCTTCAACTGGGAAGCTGATTTGTAGGCGGTGCGTGAAATTGCCGTTTCTTTCTTTTGAGTCTTTTGTAAGCGAATAAAGAGACTAATAATAACAATGTAATAGCTATTGAGTTAATCATATAGAGTAGTTTTATATATATAAAAACAAATATATTCTGAATATCAATGATTAAAGTTATTTTTTCAAAAGAAGACTAATTATGGATTAATTTTTAATATTTAGCTTTGAGACTAGATACCCAAAACAACCAAGAGAAAATGCTTATCTGACCAAAAGTAATTTCTATTCAATAAGAATAAATCACTTTTTCTTATTTCTTATTTGATATTGCAGAACAGCTTTTAGGTGTTGTACTTCTTTTTCTAAAGTCTCAATTCTTTTTTCTAGTTCTTCATTAGTTGCCATATTTTTGAGAGATAAATTCTTTGATATTTATACTATTAAAAAAATGACTTATTACCCATGGCAAAAGTCAAATAAGTATTAGAGCCTATTGATGAGCATAATTTCTCTAGATAAATTATGCAGAGTATAAAATTTAGGGAGAATTTATGAGTGGAGATTATGAGACGCTAGAAATCAATCAACCTAAAATTAGATATTTTCAGAAAAGATCGGAAAATAATACAGAATGGTTAGATGAATTAATCAACCAAATTGAAGATATGAAAAACAATATATCCAAATCTGCTTAATGACCGAAAAAGAGTTGAAGGAATTAGAGAAATTTGCAAAAGAAAATAAATACAATGACGAACTAAAAGATATATATTTAAGGGAAGTTATTGACAGAAATAAAGAATACGAATGAGATCTAATTTTCGACCAAACATTCGACTGGCTACAAACATTCTTTTAGTTATTGGTACATTTGCAATCGCTTTAAAGATTACTCCAATAGCAGAGGTATATCAGGAAAAAAATTTATGTATTAAATATTTAAAACATCAAATAGATCGAGACAAGCTTATCAAAAGACTAAAGATAGTTAAACAAGCAAATCCATCTAGTATTTGTGATTCTATCCTCAAAAGTTAAAAATGAAGATTAAGTCATTTACTCCCTTAATTGTAGTATTTGGCACATCATTCCTAATAACCCTTACATTGCTTAAAAGTTTTCAAATTTATATGGGTATATCAATTTGTCTTTTAGCAATGCTTAAGCTTATGGATATTGAAGCTTTTGGAAAAAGTTACAAGAAATATGATTTAATTTCTTCTCAATTTGATAGCTGGATATATATTTATCCTTTTTGCGAATTATTAATTGGAATAAGTTTTCTTAATTCTTCTCCACCATCTTTAATTATTTTTATTGCCCTAATTTTAGGAATTTCGGGAATGATTTCAGTATTTAAGGCTGTTTATTTGGATAAATTAAAATTAAACTGTGCATGTATCGGTGGATATGCAAAAACCCCTTTGGGAATTATTAGTTTTATCGAAAATCTTTTAATGGCAATTATGAGTTTCTTAATTTTGTTTAAATAGCTATTTCATAAATTTTCGATTATGGTTAATTTAAATATTCAAGAATAATGTCTTAATTCTTATGAAATCTAATAAAAAATCAATTAAAAGTAGATTTTTAAATTCTCTAATTTTTTCTGGGATTCTTTTTACAAATATAATTAATGCAAATAAGAGTATTGCTTTAACTCAAGAAAATATAGATATACCAGAAGTTATTTCTTACAGATCAGCATCATGTGGTTGTTGCAAAAAATGGATCAATCACTTAAGAGATAATGGATTAGAAGTTTTAGATAATATAGTTGAAGATATTTCAGTAATAAAAGATCAATATAAAGTTCCCAATAATTTGAGATCATGTCACTCTGCTCAAATTGCTAACTACACCATTGAAGGACATGTCCCGATTAAATCAATCAACAAACTTTTTAGAGAAAAACCAGATATCAAAGGTATAGCTGTACCTGGCATGCCGCTTGGCTCTCCTGGCATGGAAATGCATTCTCACAACTCACACTCTCATGAGTATGAGGACTACAAAGTAGTTTTATTTAGTAAAACTGGCAAAACAAAAATATTTGATACAATTTCTCCTTAATACAAAAATTAAATTTGAAATAATGCATGTTATTCTTAGAAATTTAAAATTTTTTATTTTTTTATTTTTCTTACCTATAAATTTTAATATTTATTCTCATGCACATATGAGGGGAACATTTCTCTCTGAAAAGGAGGCTGAAAAAAGATCTTTAGAACTTGGTTGCGAAGGAATACATAAGAATCAAGATAAATGGATGCCATGCAAAAACGAAAAAGAATTACATATTTATTTGAGGAAATAGATGGAAAGATTAAAAACAAATAAAAGAAGAATTCACAGAAAAATAACTTCAATTACAGCAATCCCTCTACTAATTACTATTTTATCTGGAACTATTTATAGTATCCTTCAACCTTTGGGAGTTGATGCTTTTTGGTTAATCAAATGGCATACAGGTAATTTTGGAATTATTAATTTACAACCTTTTTACTCGATATTTCTTGGTATAGCATCAATAATCTCTATAATTTCTGGCGTTAAACTATTACAAAATAAAACGTAGCTATATTCTAAGTCAGGTCAAAAATTTAATTAATAAATACTATTTGCTCCGCCACTGACTAAGAAAATTATCGATCCTAGGGCCATTTTTGCTACACCCATATAAGGGTATTTCTTGATTTGGAAATAGTAAGCTATAAAAGGTATCTACCAGATTTATTTAATTCAATTTTTTTGTCTAGGTGACAATCCTAATTTTTCTCTTCTTTTAGCTTCGCCCATAATCTTGAATTTATTTATTTATCAATAATAAAAATTATGTTTTACTCATGCGAGTAAATTTTTTTTAAAAAATAGTCATGTCTATAAAGGCAAATTATTTAAAATTTATTTAGCCTTCTTTAAATATAGATTCTTTGTATTTGCCTGATCTGATGTAAATAACAAAATTAATATAGTTCCAACTAGAAATGAAAAAATCAATGTCAAACCAACAACTTCAACCATCTCACTTGGCAGATAATTTAGAAACATAATAAATAGATCTCTTACTTTAAAGTTAGCAATTGTATTTTTTATGTAAAGTAAGTATTACTCCTTATATTTCTAAAAGAACTCTGTCAGACTTTATAGTATCTATTTAATTCTATTTTTAGGATAAATCTTGTCTTAGTCCATCAATAATTTCTTAATTAGCTATTCCTATTTTCTTGAGCAATTTCAGGTAAGGCAAGGGCCAATTCCCAAAGATAAAAGAGATTATCGTATTTTTTGTAGTTGAGAATAATGTTTTAAAGTGATTAGAGACTAATTTAGATAATTTCTTAATAGTCTTTGCTGCTAGATTATCTATATACAATTTTTTTTCTAACACCTAGATCTTTCTTCTGAGGTAAATAAATTTCTAAAAAACCATAAAACTTGATCTTAATTTGATTTATTTAGTGGGCTTTTAAATTTATTATATTTCTTTTAAGCAACATTATTTTCCTCTTAATTCCTAAATTAAATTTGCCATTTATATACTTCAACGTATTAGAAAAAATCAAAATTATAATCTTTTAATAATCGATAATCGGAAAAAAAAATTAATAATTACGTTTTTTTATTAAATAAAAAAAAGAGAGGGTTTATCCTCTCTTCATTGATCAGTTACAAATAAGAATTTAATTTTTTGAGTCGCTCAATTTTATTTCTTTTTGTGTTTTACTGATTCTTTCTTCAAAGACAGATCTTCTATATGGAGTAATTTCTCCATTTTTTGTCGCCCAAAGTTGGGCTTCATAGAGCCTATTGGATTTTTTGATTTTTTCTCTAATTTGTAAGAGGTTATTCATTGTCTTTTGCAGTTAATGAGAATCCCGTTCCCTACTCCCATATCATGCGTCCAGAGATATAAACTTGGATGAACGTTTATGAACGATAACATCTCCAAAAAAATTCCGCGAGAGTAATTTTAATTAATTTTTCTCAAACAAATAAATATTGAATGAATAGGATAAATAAGCTTTTAATATTACGTAAATTAGGATAATAAAATTGTTTGCGACCCATCGCTATTATCCTGAATCACTATTTTTTTATTGGGAAAAATATCTGATAATATTTTTTTCAAATTTGAATTATCTGAAGGCATTATCTTACTGATATTTTTTGAATTAATTTTCCAATTTTCATCTACAAAAAGTTGATTATCAGCACCTTTTTTAATCTCGACTGATGTCTTATTAAGAATCTTAAGTAACAGTTCGGAATCATAATCTTTAAATACTTCAGAGCTCTCTTTGAAATTTTCAATCATTATTTAAAAATCTAATGTTTCTAAATCTTGCTTGAGAAATTAAAAGAATACAAGGTATTAATTACCTAAAAATTTCTATCAAAAAAAATTATAATAAATTAAAACGTTTTTCTGTAGAAAATTTAATTTCAAAATAGCTAAAGAAAGTTATTTAAAAAGATTAATTAATCATTTACACAATTTATTTACTTGATAAGTTACTAATAAGAGATTCAGTAAAATGCCAAGAGTAGTTAACAAAAAAATTAGAATATTAAGATGGTTGAACACAGGAATGATACTGCCATTTGTTTTCATGGCTGCTTGTTCCTCTATTATTCTTTATGGAATTTTATTTATCCTAATAAAATAGTTTTCTAATTTAAGCAGCTAAGTTTTCCTCAGATTTTGACTTGATCATTGCAGCTTTTTTTAATAAACTAACTACTTCTTTTCTTCCAACTGCATTATCAGCTTGATGCATTAATTCAGCATATTTTTTATTAATTTTTTTCATAAACAAATTTTATTTAATCCAAAATTACAACACCATAAGATGGTGTCAATCGTAAATAATTCTCATATATTATTTCTTTGATTATTTTTACATAATTAAAATTTCTAATTGATTATCCTAAAAGTTTTTTAAAATTATTGATGCCAAAGAATAATAAATATCAAAATTAACAATCATTATAATTAAGCAATATTAAAAGATTTAAAAACATAAAATAAACCTACGATTAGAATCAATATTGCAGCTCCATAAAAAAGAAAAGGGATAATTGGATATTTATATAATATAGACCTAACTTTTTGTTGTACTGCTTTTTTATCAAGTTGAGGCAACTTTATATCTTCAGTTTTTTCTCTAGGCGGAATACCTAAATTTTTTCTTCTCTTTGCCTCTCCCATAATAAATAATGAGATATTCACATACATCTTAGATAATTTTTATCAGCTAAATCAAAAATTTGATTCCATTCTTCATGAGATGTTTCATAATGATTTTAAAAATCTTTTTCAAATCTAGATATACATCTTTTTTCTATATTTTCTGGGGAATTATAATTTCTTAAAAAATTAACACTCAAATACGATAATGAAAAAAACTATTATCACTTTAGCAATTCGAAAACTATTAATACATTAGAAGATATTTCCTAACTAAATATGTTACTTTTTGGATTTATAATTAGATTAATCTATTAAAACAATTATCAAATGATAAATTCTGTAAATTTTAAAAATTTGCCTATTCAGGATTTGGTTGTTTCAGGATTAATAATCTTTATAATGTCGACAATTATTGCCAATATTTATGACCCATTATTAGGAATAACTTATGCAATTGGTAATATACTCACTCTTACTTTTTTGAGTTGGTTATACAAAGAAACTTGGAGTGATCCAAGGAAATAAATCTAATTCATACGAAAGACAAATAACAAACTACTTCTGTATTTTCAATTTTGAAGAATACTTTAAATTAACAATGTATGTTGCAAGAAGAGAAAGTATCAGAAAAAATAATAAGCTTTCCAAAGTAGATTGGGGCATAACCATGAGTAGTAACAAAAATGATATACCTTTAAAGAAACGAATCCTGAAAAAAAATCAACCCTTTCATTGTTTTTTATTCTCAAAATTATAAATTTAATTTGTCTTACAAAATCTCTTAGATTTAGATTGATATTAATTTGAAAAATATTTTTTGCCCCTCTAAAGGGTTTTATTACTCTCTTATTCTCAAGACTTTTAAGTCTTACTTACTTCTTTGTTCCAACCTTTTTACTATTTGATTTCTCATTATTTCATCAATTTTCAGCTTATGATCGAATATAAGATCAAATTCTGAGAAATACAAACTAGATAAATCTTCTCTATTTTTTACAATAATTTTTTCATTACAAGATTTGGATTTCAATATTATATTAGCTTTCATTTTGTTATCTATTACCCTTTAAAATTTCCTAATTTAATTTTACTCTTCACTTGATCTCGTTAGCTTAATAATATTTCCCAATATCAATTCTTTAAAATCTTCCATAATTATTCTGACACCACACAAATGCTATTAGAAAAAAAACAACTTATTTTTTTAAAACTCAAATAATTAAATAATTAACCAATAACAAGTCCTTTTTCAAGAAGTAAATCGAAAACTTCCACGCTTTTCGTTTTCCCAAATTTAGGAGGCTTATGTAAATCTAATATTTCGGCAAGGCACATAATCCAATAAGTATCTTTTTTTAAATTTAGACCTTCGCAAATATGGGTAGGTGCCGATTTAAAACAGTCAAATTCTGTTGATATATTAATGTTCATTATTTGAGTTTCAAGTTCCAGACTTAAGAGTTCCATTTCTTGCTCAGAAAGGGATGTCCCAAAAGAATATGATTCAATTAAAAGTTGATAATTCATAAAAGATATATTTTTCATGAAATCCAGCGAGTTATTTTTGTACCTGCATAAATATGCCCTGAGGCTTCAACAATAGGTTTTGTTTCTGGATTCATAAAAATATCGTATAGAACATTTTCTGGTCCTTGAAAAATTACAGTTGCCCTTTGAGGATCTTCTAATGATTTACCGATATAAAAAGTTTTGACACCCATTTCTTTAAACATCAACTGCTGTTCTTCAGCTTTCATATGAGATTCATATTGTTCAAACGTATTACTTAGTTGAAAATCTAGAATAGTCGTTTCAGTAGTCATAGTAGTCATAGAGTGTTTTATAGATTTTAAATCTTTTTGCAAAAAAAAAAAATTGAATAAAGATTAGTTTTTATTAAGCAATGTATTAATTAATTTTTATTTATGAGTTATAAATCAACTATAAAAAAGAGATTTTAATTTTGGACTCGAAAATTTCTCCAAGAGAACAATTGACTAGTAAGTTGGGATTCATTCTTGCAGCTGCTGGTAGCGCAGTAGGTCTTGGTAACCTTTGGGGTTTAGCCTACAGAGTCTCTCAAGGTAGAGGTGCTGCTTTTGTACTTTTATACATACTAATCGTTTTAATTGTATGCCTTCCGGTATTTGTTGCTGAAATGGCTTTAGGAAGAAACGCTACTGCCAGCACATTGCTTGCACCAGTAAAATTAGCTGGAAAAAATTAATGTCCATTAGGCATTCTTTTCTTTATAGCTCCCTTTGGAATAGCATCATATTATTCAGTCATAATGGGTTGGACCGCAGATACGTTCTTCCATTAATTATTTTTTGGATTACCAAAACTTTTTTCCAAAAAATGTTTTACCGCGGATCCTTTTTTATTAAGTATTAACTTTTAACTTATATTTAATCTCAAGCGTATCGCAAAAAACCATCCCTAATAGAATCTATATATGATACATTTGGGTGTTTAATTTAAAGTAATTAGAGCGCCTAAAAGAAAAGATAACAAATTTGATGTCAACCAAATCTGATTCATTAAAAGGAAAGCTTACAGAAAATTTTTCAGAATTTTCTCAACTATCTGACTATTCTTTTATGAATTCTCTTAAAGCAGATCCTCAATCAACAAAAGATGGAAATGATCATAAGCCGCGTTCAGTATATTCAGGTCATTATGTACCAGTTGTTCCAACTGCTATTCCAGAACCAGAATATATTTCCCATAGCAACAAACTTTTTAAAGAACTAAGGCTAAGCTCAGATCTTACTAAAGACGAGAATTTTTCTCGTTTTTTCTCAGGTGATATTACTGCTGCTAATTATCCAATGAGTTCTGTTGGTTGGGCAACAGGTTATGCATTATCAATTTACGGAACTGAATATACCCAACAATGTCCCTTTGGCACTGGCAATGGTTATGGCGATGGCAGAGCAATTTCTGTTTTTGAAGGTTTATTTAATGGGAAAAGAATGGAAATGCAACTTAAAGGAGGAGGTCCAACTCCCTACTGTCGTGGAGCAGATGGTAGAGCTGTCTTGAGGTCTAGCGTACGAGAATTTCTTGCACAGGAATTAATGGATGCCTTGCGAATCCCTACCTCAAGATCTTTAACACTTTATGTCTCACGTTCAGAAATAGTTAGAAGACCTTGGTATTCCAAAGGGTCCAGATATTTTGAACCTGATATCATGATTGATAATCAAGCGGCAATTACTACGAGAGTCGCTCCATCTTTTTTACGTGTAGGCCAGATTGAACTTTTTGCAAGAAGAGTTCGTAATAATGCGCATGATGAGGCCCTCAATGAACTAAAGATGATAGTTCAACATCTAATTGATAGAAATTATAAAGATGAAATTGAATATGAGATTTCAATTGAAAGTAAAGTAATAAAACTGGCTTCTTTATACAGATCAAGACTTATATCACTTATAGCCAACTGGATGAGAGTTGGTTATTGCCAGGGTAATTTCAATAGTGATAATTGTGCTGCTGGAGGTTATACCTTGGATTATGGCCCCTTTGGATTCTGTGAATTATTTGATCCAAGATTTCAACCATGGACAGGTGGAGGTGAACATTTCTCATTTTTTAACCAGCCTTCTGCAGCGGCAATTAACTTTAAAACATTCTGTTCATCTCTTAGTCCGTTACTTTCACAAAGCAAACAAGATCAAGAAAAGTTAGATCAAATCGAAAAAGACTTTTCTGAATTAATGAATAAGGAATTGATGAAAATGTGGGCAAACAAGCTTGGTTTAGAACATTACAACGAAACTCTAATAAATGAATTTTTTAATCTCATAGTCATTTCAAAAGCAGACTATACAATTTTGTTCCGTAAACTCTCTGAAATCCCTGATAACTTAGATTCTTTAAAAGACAGTTTTTATTTACCAATTAATGACGAGCTCAATAAAAGGTGGGAAGTATGGCTTGAAAACTGGCAATCAGTCTTGAAGAAAGAGGGAAATATTAAAGCAAAATCGGCATCAATGAAATACCTTAATCCAGTCTATACTTGGCGAGAATGGATGGTCGTTCCCGCATATGAAGAAGCTGAAAAAGGAAATTACAAAAAAATAAAAGAACTACAGGATGTCTTTAGCAATCCATATGTAGAACAATCCTCAGTAATAGATCAAAAATATAATCGACTAAAGCCAAGCCAGTATTTTAATTATGGAGGAGTATCTCACTACAGCTGTTCTTCATAAAAGTTCAATCCTCATGCAGATTTAACAACTTTGAGAAAAATCTTATTTATTTATGGCTGTAGGCATTCCAACCACTGATACAACTCCCACATGAAGTATGGCCGGCTTCTTTCCGACATTTTTCACATAGTGGTCCCCCCCATTATTACTCTCTATAAATGCATCGCCAGCTCTAAAGAAATTAATTTCTTCACCCCTCACATGCTTTAATCTTCCTCTGGTAACATGAATCAACATTGGGGAAGGATGAGTATGAATTGGAGTTTTCAATCCAACTGGAATTTTTACTTTTAAGAGTCTTAATTCAGGCTTACCCTCGAGATAATTAAAATTTTTACCACTTAATCCTTTTGAACTTTGAATAATAGGTATAACTTCAATCTTTTCTTCAGCAAGAGAAGGTTGTGGTAAAGCTAAAGTCCCAATAAAAAGGAAACAAAATGGAATAAATTTTTTTAATTTCATTAGATATTTGAGTTTCACTAATAATAGGTAGTTTGCAAAATAATAAACTAATTTATTTTTTATATAACTTTTCTAATTGCTTAATTTCCTCTCTTAAATCCTTACCTCTCTTATTTAATTTATTATTTTTAATAACTATTGGGATAATCCACCAGGCTTGAAGACCTAAAAAGATAAATACTAGGATCAATAATTCAAAAGTACCAGGCTGCATTTGATAAATAACCCTTCTTTGTTAATAACATTATTCTAAAAGTTATTAAACATTCATGAGATATTAAATATTTCTAGGCTACCTCTAATTCAATGTTAAGTTCAATTCCCTTTGAAATGATTGCTTCTTTAAATTCAATAAGCTTGGAAATTATTCTTTGCTTCTCAGGTTCAGTTTTATGGATATCATCTACAACTTCCTGCATTGCAAGTGTTACTTTTTGTAGTTTGATTTCTAGATCTTCCCTGTAATTCATAAGCTTAAAGAAATTATCTTATTTATTAAAAAACAAAATAATTATTAGTAAATAAGTACTTAACCTTAAAAGGATTGACAGCAAAACAAGGAGGATATAATTTATAGTACAAAAGTATCAATAATCAACCGGCCGATTAAAGGTAAAGTATGGATCCTAAGTACTCATTTGGTTGTAGCACTAGCCAACCTAACGGCTGCCTACTAAATCCCGAAGGCAGCAGAATTATCTTTTTCGAAGAATGCCAAAATTCTCCTAAACCTAATTTAAAAATTCATACTCATCTTTTCTACACAAATCACCTCGGAGAACCTGGAGGGTACAAATCCTCTGAAAAACTCAATATAGATTCAGCCTGGGAAAAGTGGCACGAACTACACCAAAAAGGATGGACAGAAGTATCTCATAATTACGGATAAGTGATCCAGCCCAAAAAAAGCCTTTATTTCTATGAGCTTAAGAGTTTCCTAAAATATGGAATTCGGTGTCAAAAATAAATAAACAATATTTATTGACATTTGTATATGAGGAAACATTAAATTGTCTAAAATCTCCTAAGAATAAAAGAATAAAAATTAATATGCAATATTATTTGAATGATAAAAAATTAAATAAGATTGAAAAATTTTCAATCCAATTCATAGATAACTATAAATTAAATCAGGGTTTGAAAACAATGTAATCGTAGATACCAACAGCTTTTTAATTAATTGATTATAAATTGAAAACACGAGTTAACCCGTTCCAATTTGTTGACTCTGAGGTTTTAACCGTTGACTCCTTATCTACTTCTAGTTGTGACTCGCTAGTTTCAAGATTCAAAAACGGTATTTATATTTCTTAAATTATGGAAAAAAAAATCGCAAAGAAATACGCCGATCTTATAGTCCAGGCTAATAATTCAACAGGCAGAAAAGAAGCTTTGTCATTGATTAAACAAGCAACAAAATTAAAAACCAAACTTGATCAATACGAAATGATGTAGTCTCTTAAAATCTACAGGATATTCAAGATGAGGTAGAAACTAGTTCCTTTATTTTTATCCTGCTATAAAAATACTAAGAGATTATTTAACTTATCTGCTTTAATAAAATATCGTGGAATTAACTGAGCTAATTAAGGATTACGTTGCTACAGAATTATTATCAAATATTGAAATTGATTTTCTTGAAGGAGAATTATGGGAAACCACTCAACATATTGCAGAAATAAATACAGTTATTAAAGCTCCAAAAAATATATGCAAGAAATTGGGACTAGATGAAAAATCTTGCTGGCAATTATGTTGTGCAGCCGTTCTTGACTCTTCAAGACCATTAAAAAATGGGCAAAAGAGAGTAGATGATTTTAAAAAATTAATTAATCGATATGAAATCAGCTACATATAAACTAAAGACTCAATGATACGTTTACTTACTGCATCAATTCTTTTTTTTACTCCACTAGGAGGTTTTGCTGATGAAAAGCAAAGAGAAATTGAGAATGAAGCTATAAATCTTGTTATTAAAAAATATGGAAAAGGCTTAGAAAATAGATTAAAAGGAACAGGAGTAACTCCCAGTTATCGAAGTTGGTATGAAAATGATTGTTTTGTAAGTATTGCAGCAGGTACATATCAAGAAGATACTTGGTCGGCAATGAAGTGGTTTAGCGTTAATGTCTGTTCTGAATCAGCTGAAATAATGGAAAGTGAATGAAGGAAATAAAACGCCTATTAGTTTTGCAGCATTTAGAAATAGAGGGGCCTGGTCTTTTTCAACAAATTGCTAAAGAAAGAGATTTGAAAATCGAAATTATTCGTTTAGATAATAAAAATGCTCTGCCGCAAACAAAAAAAGGTGACTTAATTCTAATTATGGGTGGACCAATGGGAGTTAAAGATATTGGAAGCGACAGATATCCCTGGCTTAAGTTAGAAAGAGATTTTATAAAAAAAGAATTAGAAAATGAAAGACCTATAATCGGTGTTTGCTTGGGTGCTCAGTTGCTTGCGTGTGCTGCTGGAGGAGATGTAGAAATTCTTAAATACGGATCACCTCCAAAAGCATTACCGGAAATTGGTTGGTCTCAAATTTTTATAAATAAATCAAATAAAGACTTTAAAGCACTGTTTGAAGACCCTTTTCACGTACTGCATTGGCATGGAGATAGGATTTTATTACCTAATAAAGCAGTACTTATTGCTAGTAGTTCACGTTGTAAGGAACAGTTTTTTAGGATTGGTAATTTTGCTTACGGATTACAATTCCATGTAGAGACGACGGGGGGAATGATAAATAACTGGATTAAAGAAGATAAAGATTTTGTCCTTAAAGGATTAGGCTTAAATGGTCAGGAAACTTTAAAAGAAGAGAATAAAAAATATATTGATAAAACTTTTTTAAAAAGAAAGCTTCTAATAAATAAATTATTTGAATTATTAGATAATTAAAAAGAGCATAATAATCCAGTAAAAAAGGGCTTGATAAAGCCCCTGAAAAAATTTAAAAAGGATTTTATTAGAAAATACCTGGAAGAATTTGACCAGTAAAATAGTAGGCTCCTACAAGAGCAAACATTCCAAGCATTGCTGCTTTACCATTAAGCTTTTCAGCTTTTTCGGTCATGATTTTTTTTGCAAATTCCATAATAAAGTGAAATAAATTATATCTAAAAACTAATTATTCAAATTTCAGAATGATGTAGTTTTTTCTACCAAATTGATATCTTTCTAAGGATTTAAAAATAAATACTTAAACAACAAATTGAACTCTCAATAGTTTTTGAGCCAATCTGTAAAGCGTAGCAAGCTAAAAAAACAACTATTTAAATATATATATCACGTTTCTGTGACAGTTATGTAGTAAATATCTTGAAAATAACTTAATTTCGGCTTAATACTTTACATTTGTTAATAGTAGTGTTACATTAATTAACAATTACACAACTTTAATGGCTAATTCAAACGTTACTACTGAATCAGGTGGCAGACAAAATATGTTTCCTACTGAGACACGTCCTTACATAGATGAGTCTGTTTCTTACGACAGCTACCCACAAAATGCAGAAAAAGTTAACGGTCGTTGGGCAATGATTGGCCTTGTTGCGTTAGTAGGTGCTTACGTTTCAACAGGACAAATTATTCCTGGCATTTTTTAATGAGTCTACTTTCAGGTTTCTTAGCCGTAATTGTATTCTTTACAGCCATCCTCGTTGCTTATTTAACCAAGCAATTTCAAAACGAAAATTTAAACTATTCATCTTCTAATCAAATGAAAAACACAAACACAAAAGTCAAAACAATCGAAAAAGAAAAAGTTGTTGCTGAAACTCTTAATGGCAGATTCGCAATGCTTGGATTAATTGCTGCTGTTGGAGCATACCTAACAACAGGTCAAATAATTCCTGGTTTCGTTTAAAACCTACTACTTTACAATTCAAAAAAAAATGGAAAATTCAAAAACAACTTATTGGCAAAACGCCGAGAGAACTAATGGAAGAATGGCAATGATGGGCTTATTTGCATTAGTTGTAAATTATGGCTTATTCGGTTGGATAATCCCAGGAATTTTTTAAAATGAATTTAGGCTTACTTTTTCTTAAAGTAAATACTTTGGGAGTTATAACTCTTTCTGAACTTGATTGGATAACTAACCATCAATCTGAATTTTCAAGGTTGGATATGGCTTTAGTTATTAAAATCGGCCGTCTTATGGATTCTGGAGTAGTGGAAGTTGATAATAGATTGCCTGTCTAATTTTTTTAAAATGATCGTTATGAGTGTTTGTCAATAGGGATACTAACAAGCACTTTTTTATGAGAAAAAATATTTTTAAAAAAAGAGATTATTTCCTAGCTAAAAACAATCTCAACTACCTAATTCTTACATGAAAATTTCAAGTAAGCTTTCAGATCATAACTGATTTATTATTATAATAAATCCGTAAAATTGCTTTTTAAATTTATCTTTTTAAACCACCTCTTTTTATCCATAGGAACCATGTAATCCAAATAGGAGGAAGGAATCTGATTAAAAAAGTAATTTTGTATATGTAAAATGGGGCATTTTCACTTTGAAATAAATTTATCAAAAAGGAAGATATATTTACCCAAAGTAAAATTATTAATATATTTGCTCCTAACAAAGCGAACTTATTTTGTTTGAATATTTTTGGCATAAGATCAATTTTTTATATTCTTAATTTTAAATAACCTCTGTATATAAATTATAAATCTTCAAAAAAACTTCAAATTTAAAATCCATATCCAAATAAAAAAAGTACTAAATTTCAATCCCTCCCCAAATAACAATCCAAAAGCGATAGGAGGTGAAAATATTAAAAAAAGAATAGAGAATAAACTAAATAAAGCAAATGATCCTCTTAGAAAAAAATTCTTTCTTTTTGTTCTTCTTAGATTTTTTAAAGTATTCCACTCCCATTCGATAAACCTGTAGAACTTTTCTGATAATAAAAAAAAATACTTCATTAATATTATTAATTTCTATCGGCTTTTCTTATTTATAAAATTAATTTCATTTGTTAGCAATAAACCTTGTCCCCTTCTTCCGAAAGATAGTAAATTCTATTTTCTGAACTTACGAAGAAAGTTAATCCCTTATATTGTGATCTTTTAAATTTATCTAATCTAAGTTTGTGTAAATCCCAATTATCAGTACTTATGTCAGGATTAGATTCTTGTTCTTTTAAGAAAGGCACATAAGTTGGAATAATTGTTGTTTTTTTTGCTGACTTATTTTTTCGTTTTGAATAAAAAAGTAATAAAAATAAAAGTACCAAAAAAAGAATTAATAACATATTTGTCATTGTCAATTTTTCTAATTTGAAAAAACTTTATTTTGGAGAATCAAGAACTTTTTACAATAAATTTCTTAGTAAGTAAAAAATCCTATTTTTATATTCTTGTATTTTTGAATACTTATCAAGGGGTTACTTAAATCAGATTATAAAATTAGTCGCATTTTCAACATGACTCAAAATTCCATGAATACTCCTTATGCAAAAAGAGTAGCTGAAAAATTTAGAGAGGCTCAAAACTATTTAAAAACTAATGGTTTTAGTAGATCAACTCAACATTTACTGGAAGATATTGAAAATTCTGTTGAAAAATAATGCCAATCCCCCCTCACTTACCACAACTACAATATGGCTACGATGATGGCTTTACAACCATTGTTTTTGGTTTAATAGGAAGTTGCTTAGGATGTATCTTAATTTTATTAATTTCATTTTTTGAATTTAAATTCAAAAAGCAAAATAGTAAGCCTTAAGAGACTTACTAAACATTAAATAAGAACTCCATTACATCACCTTCGTTAACAATATATTCCTTACCTTCACTTCTTAAAAGACCTTTAGTTTTTGCATTGGCAATTGAACCTGAATCAATTAAATTTTGATACGAAATAGTCTGAGCTCTTATAAATCCTTTTTCAAAATCAGTATGAATTACTCCTGCTGCCTGTGGCGCAGTCATCCCATCTTTTATGGTCCATGCTTTTGTCTCCTTTTCTCCAGTGGTGAAATAAGTTTTTAATCCCAATAATTTATATGTTGATCTAATTAAAGAACTTAATCCCCCTTCTTCTACTCCTAAACCAATAAGGTAGTCTTTTTTATCTTCTGGTTCTAACTCTATTAATTCAGATTCGACTTGCGCTGATATTTTTATACATTCTGTATTTTCATTGCTTGCAAAATTCTGAACTTTTGATGAGAAATCATTACCTTCAGCTAAATCATTTTCATTCAAATTTGTTGCGTAAATAATTGGTTTTGCAGTAAGGAAGCCTAGTTGCTTAATTATTAAATTTTCTTCTTCACCCAAAGATATTGATCTAACTGCAAGGCCTTTCTCTAGCTCTTCTTCAATTTTTTCTAGTAAAGTATCTTCTTTTGCTGCCTCTTTACTAGTTCTAACCTGTTTTTTAATTCTTTCTCTTCTTTTTTGGAGTTGAGATAAATCAGCTAAATTCAATTCTAGATTAATTATCTCAATGTCATCCAAGGGATCTACCTTTCCAGAAACATGAATTACATTACTATCTTCAAAGCACCTTACAACATGAACTATTGCATCAACCTCCCTAATATTTGATAAAAATTTATTTCCCAAACCTTCGCCTTTACTAGCTCCTTTTACAAGTCCTGCGATATCTACAAATTCAATTTTTGTTGGGATAATATTTTGGCTAGAACTTAAATTACCTAACTTTTGCAACCTTTGATCTGGGACTGAAACTATGCCTTTATTAGGTTCTATAGTACAAAAGGGAAAATTAGCCGCTTGGGCCTTAGCATTTTCTACAAGTGCATTAAATAAAGTTGATTTTCCAACATTTGGTAATCCAATAATACCTGCTTTTAACATTTGAAAAAACTTATGGAAAAATTATCAAGAAAACATCTTCTAGTAATATAGTATTTACTTAACCAATCTTGGATAAGTTATTTATAATCGTCTTGATTATTTATTTAGTTCCTAAATATTCTCTACTTCTGCTTTTAAAAAAATGTTTGATTTAATAAAAAAAAATATAAATTTAAGAAGTGGAATTATAGTGCTTTCTCTAGCTATATTTTTCGTTTTTATAACCAATTCCTTCAAGAAAAATAAATCAAAAGATATTTCTGATTTTGTAGTTCAAGTTGAAAAAGGAATCCTTTCAGATTCAATTAATACAAGCGGTGAAGTAAAAGCAATCAGGACAAGCAATATTGGACCTAGGAAGCAAGGTGTAATAAAAGAAATCAAAGTAGATGAGGGTGATCTTGTAAAAAAAGATCAGGTTTTAGCTTCACTTGATGATGAAGAATTTATCTATAAAATTGAAGAACTTGAATTAAATATGGAAAAGCAAAAATCTGAATTCTTAAGAAGGGAATACCTATATCAAGAAGGTGCGGTTAGTAAAGAAGACTATGAAAGTTATAAAAATAACTACAACATTAGTAGCGCAAAACTTAATGATGCAAAAGCTGAAAAAAGTTTCTATCTAATTAAAGCTCCTTATGGAGGAAAGATAACTGCAAAATATGCTGAGATAGGATCTTATGTCACACCAAGTACAAACTTAAGTTCAGACCCTAAAACCAAAAACTTTATTTTTGAACTATCAGAGGGCCTAGAAATTGTTGCTAAAGTTCCTGAGAGTGACATTGGCAGAATAAAAATAGGTCAAGAAGCCTTAGTAAGAATTGAGGCTTATCCCTCAAAAAAATATAGTGCCATAGTTAAAAAAATAGCTACAAGAGCTGTAAAAGATAATAATGTAACCTCATTCGAAGTAACTTTAAATTTTAAAAATATTTCTGGAGAAATTAAAATTGGAATGACTGCAGATCTTGAATTTAGAGTGGAAGGTAATGAAGAAAAAATCTTAGTGCCAACAGTTTCTATTGTCACTGAAAAAGGTGAAAAAGGAATTTTGAAAGTTGATAAAAACAATTCTCCCAAATTTGAAAAAATCGAAATTGGTATTAGTAGTGGAAATAAAACTTCAGTAATTGATGGATTAGAACCTGGAGAGCAAATCTTTATTGATATTCCACCTTGGGCTAAGAAGAGAAAATGAGTTTAAAATCTGAAAACTCTAAAAAACCAATTTTACTTTTAGTCGATGGTCATTCACTTGCTTTTAGAAGCTTCTATGCATTTAGCAAAGGGATTGATGGAGGTTTAACAACTAAAGAAGGATTCCCAACAAGTGTGACTTATGGATTTCTAAAAAGTCTTCTGGATAATTGCAAAAATATTAGTCCTGAGGGCGTTTGTATTACGTTTGATACCGAAAAACCAACTTTCAGGCATGAATTAGATCCAAATTATAAGTCCAATAGAGATGTAGCACCAGATGTTTTTTTTCAGGATATTGAACAACTAGAAATCATTTTAGAAGAAAGCCTTAATTTACCAATTTTTAAATCTCCAGGATATGAAGCAGATGATCTCCTAGGCACAATTGCAAATGATGCTTCTTCTAAGGGATGGTGCGTGAATATTCTTTCCGGGGATAGGGACTTATTTCAATTAGTAGATGATCAAAAAGATATTTATGTACTTTATATGGGTGGTGGTCCATATGCGAAAAGTGGCAATCCAACCCTTATGAATGAAAATGGAGTAAAAGAAAAATTAGGTGTTGCGCCAGAAAGAGTAGTTGATCTTAAAGCCTTAACTGGTGATAGCTCTGATAATATTCCGGGTATTAAAGGGGTAGGTCCAAAAACTGCAATTAATCTACTAAAAGAGAACGACACGCTTGATGGAATCTATCAGGCTTTGGACAAGATTCAACAGAACAACGATAAAAAATATAAAGGATTCATCAAAGGTTCAGTTATAGATAAGCTCAGAAACGATAAACATAATGCTTTTCTTTCTAGGGACTTAGCAAAAATAAATACTGAGGTACCTTTGATATTAAGTGATGGTTATGAATTAAAAAATATAAATCAAGAACTCCTTTCAGAGTCACTGCAAAAACTTGAATTATCAACACTTCTCCGGCAAGTTGATATTTTCAATTCAACTTTTAGTAAAGGTGGTTTTGACAAAAATAATATGGCTAAAGAGGAGGAGAAAGATCCAAAGGTCTCTATTAAAAGTGAATTAGAAAATAGTGAAAATAAAATCCCTAAAATCAAAGTAACTGTTGTAAATGATTTTGAATTACTTGATAAATTAATTCAAAGATTAGAAAAGACCAATCAAATAGTTTCTTTAGATACAGAGACCAGTAGTTTGAATCCAATCGATGCGGAACTTGTTGGGATAGGGTTATGTCTTGGAGAAGAAAATGATGATTTATTTTATATACCTCTTGGACATCAAACAAAAAAGGAGACCTCCAATCAATTATCAATTGAAGATGTTTTCTCAAAGCTAAGAAATTGGATAGAAGATCCAAAAAAAGAAAAGGCACTCCAAAATTCTAAATTTGATAGGCAAATATTTTTTAATCATGGCCTTGATCTTAAAGGCGTAACCTTTGACACCTTGTTAGCAGACTACCTTCTTAATAATCAGGAGAAACATGGGTTAAGTGAAATTAGTTTTAGATTATTTGGATTTAAGCCTCCTTCATTTAAGGAGACAGTTGGAAAAAATAAAGACTTTTCATTTGTTGATATTGATGAAGCAAGTATTTACTGCGGTTATGATGTTTTTCTAACTTTTAAGATTGTCAAAATTTTTAAAGAAAGTTTTTCAAAGGAAAAAGATGAATTAATCAAATTGTTTGAAGAAATCGAGCTGCCTTTAGAGCCGGTATTGTCCCAAATGGAAATGAATGGCATAACCATCGACATCCCTTATTTGGATAAACTCTCAAAAGAATTAAAAAGTACCTTAGAACATATTGAAAGTAAAGTTTATGAGTTAGCAGAGGAGACTTTCAATCTATCTTCACCAAAACAACTTGGTGAGATCTTGTTTGAAAAATTAAATTTGGATAAGAAAAAATCACGGAAAACAAAAACAGGATGGAGTACAGATGCGGTAGTTCTGGAAAGATTAGTCGAAGAACATGAAATAATCCAACATTTAATAAAACATAGAACTCTTAGCAAATTACTTAGCACCTATATTGATGCTCTTCCAAATCTTATAAACAAAAAGACAGGAAGAGTTCATACAAACTTTAATCAAGCTGCTACAGCGACTGGGAGACTAAGTAGTAGCAATCCTAATCTTCAAAATATCCCTGTTAGGACTGAATTTAGTAGGAGAATCAGAAAAGCATTCTTGCCTGAAAAAAATTGGAAACTTTTATCAGCTGATTATTCTCAGATCGAATTAAGAATACTCGCTCACTTAGCGGATGAAGAAATACTAATAAATGCATTTCACAAAAATGATGACATTCATTCTTTGACTGCAAGATTAATTTTTGAGAAAGAAGAAATATCGTCCGAAGAAAGGAGAGTTGGGAAAACAATAAATTTCGGAGTTATCTATGGTATGGGAATTAAAAAGTTTGCACGTTCTACAGGAGTAAGTACTCCAGAAGCAAAAGAATTCCTAATAAAATACAAAGAAAGATATTCAAAAATTTTCAAATTTCTTGAACTTCAAGAAAGGCTTGCCTTATCAAAAGGTTATGTAAAAACAATTTTTGGTAGAAAGAGAGAATTTAAGTTTGATAAAAATGGACTTGGAAGACTAATAGGAAAAGATCCTTACGAAATTGACTTGCAATCCGCAAGAAGAGCTGGCATGGAAGCACAGTCACTAAGAGCCGCAGCCAATGCCCCAATTCAGGGTTCAAGTGCAGATATTATTAAAATTGCAATGGTTCAACTAAATAAAAAATTCATAGAAATGAATGTTCCAGCAAAAATGCTTTTACAAGTACATGATGAATTATTGTTTGAATTTGAACCAGATTCTTTGGAAATTACGAAGAAATTAGTAAAGAAGACTATGGAAGATTGTGTAAAATTAAATGTGCCTCTATTAGTTGATATTGGAATTGGAGACAATTGGATGGAAACAAAATAAACCTTATGAAATACTTATTTTAAGATGATCAAACTTTTTAATACTTTAAGCAAAAAAGTTGAGGTTTTTAAGCCTATTGATGATGTAGTAAAAATTTATTGTTGTGGGGTAACTGTTTATGATTTATGTCATCTTGGTCATGCCAGAAGTTATATCGCTTGGGATGTATTGAGAAGATTTTTAATTTACAGTGATTTCAAAGTGAAGTATGTTCAAAATTTTACAGATATTGATGACAAGATCTTAAAAAGAGCGAAAGAAGAAAGCAGTTCAATGGAGGAAGTATCTGAAAAGAATATCATTGAATTTCATAAAGATATGGATTCTTTAGGGATAATGCGTCCGGATAGCATGCCAAGAGCAACGAATCACATATGCAATATCTGCTCCTTCATAACAATCCTTGAGGACAAAGGTTTTGCATACTCTAGGGATGGAGATGTTTATTATTCTGTTTTCAAAAATAAAAATTATGGAAAACTAAGTAATCAAAATTTACAAGAACAAAATATCAATCAGCAAGGAAGAATGGTTAATGAGGAAAATAGTAAAAAACTTAATCCGCAAGATTTTGCGCTATGGAAAAAAGCCAAAGATGATGAACCATTTTTTGATTCGCCATGGGGTAAAGGCAGACCAGGATGGCATATTGAATGTTCGGCGATGGTTAAAGATGAATTAGGAGATACTATCGATATCCATTTAGGTGGTTCTGATTTGATTTTTCCACATCATGAGAATGAAATCGCTCAATCAGAAGCAGCCAATGGCAAAAAGCTAGCGAACTATTGGTTACACAATGGGATGGTCAATGTAAATGGACAAAAGATGAGTAAATCCCTTAAAAATTTTAAAACTATCAGAGAGCTAATTAAGTCAGGTATAAGCCCTATGACTTTGCGATATTTTGTTATGACTGTGAATTATAGAAAACCACTTGATTTTACTGAAGAAGCTTTAAGGAGTGCTTCAGAAGCATGGAAAAACATTAATGTAGCCCTTTCTTTTATGGACCTTACAAAAGGTACTTTAAAATCTATTGAAAAAAATGAATCTCTCGAAGAAGAATATAAAGAAAAAATAAGTTTTGAATTATCTCAAAAAAAGCTTAAATTTTCTGAGGCTCTTGGAAATGACCTTAATACAGCAGGTGCTATTGCAATTATTTACGATTTAGCGAAACCGTTAAAAAACTTTTTAAACCAATTTCAAAGGGTTGAAGGTTTTAAAATAGACCTAAATGAAAAATTCTTTCTACTTGAGAATTTTAAAACTCTTGAAAAGTTGACCGAGGTACTTGGTCTTAAAAAAGAGGTTTTAGTAAAAGAAAGTAAAATAAAAGAAGACGAAATATCATCGCTTATTGATGAAAGATTGAAAGCAAAAATGGAAAAGAATTTTGCGAAGGCGGACGAAATCAGGAATTTGTTAAAAGAAAAAGGTATTGAACTTATTGATCAATCAAAGGAAATAACAACATGGATAAGGGTCTAAATTTTAAGAAAAAAACCAATTTGAAATTTTTGTTTTTTAAATACACCTTTAAATGGGAAGATATAAGAAATATCAGAGAAAATTGAAATACATTACTGTGCTCGGTTCTACTGGTTCAATAGGGACTCAAACTCTCGAAATAGCTAGTGAGCAGCCTGATAAGTTTAAAGCCGTAGCTCTTTCTGCAGGAAGAAATATTAATTTATTAACTGAACAAGTTAAAACACATAAACCAGAGATAGTGGCAATTGAGGATGAAAGTCTTATAGAGGATTTAAAAGATAATATTAATAACTTAGATTTGGATAATGCTCCCTTGGTTTTAGGTGGAAAGCAGGGGATTAACACAGTTGCAGCATGGGATAAGGCAGATACTGTCGTAACAGGGATAGTAGGCTGTGCAGGCTTAATTCCAACAATGTCAGCAATTAATGCGGGAAAAAATATTGCACTTGCTAACAAAGAAACTTTAATTGCGGCAGGACCGATTGTTATTCCTGCATTAAAGAAAAATAATAGTAGGCTTTTACCTGCTGATTCAGAACACTCTGCTATCTTTCAATGTTTACAAGGATTACCTAATTATAAAAATGCAGATTTTTCAACAGGAGAGATTCCTAAGGGTTTAAAAGCAATACATTTAACTGCTTCTGGTGGTGCTTTCAGAGATTGGGCCGTTGAGGATTTAAAGCATGTCACAGTGGAAGATGCGACTTCACATCCTAATTGGGATATGGGAAAAAAAATAACTGTAGATTCTGCAACTCTTATGAATAAAGGATTAGAAGTTATAGAAGCTCATTATTTATTTGGGACCTCTTACGAAAATATCGAAATAGTTATCCACCCTCAAAGTATTATTCATTCAATGATTGAGATGGAAGATTCTTCAGTATTAGCTCAATTAGGTTGGCCAGATATGAAACTACCCATTTTATATGCGATGAGTTGGCCTGAAAGATTTAAAACAAATTGGAAAAGATTAAACCTAAGTGAAATTGGAAAATTAACTTTTAAAGAGCCAGACGAGTTTAAATATCCATGCATGGGACTTGCCTATGCGGCAGGAAAATCTTCTGGGACTATGCCTGCAGTCTTAAATGCTGCTAATGAAATGGCTGTTGAACAATTCCTCAAAGAAAAAATTTCTTTTCAAGAAATTCCAACATTTATAAGTAAAGCTTGTGAATCACATATGGAGAATTTGAATTTGAGTCCCGAATTGGAGGATATTCTTGAAGTAGACAATTGGGCCAGACTTTTTGTTGAGCAAGAAATTAAAAAAGGGAAAAAATACGTAAGTGTTGGATAAAAGTGAATATAAAAAAACATCTTCTACTATGCGCAACACCAACAAAACAGAAATGCTTTAAAGGCAATGAAGGACAAAAAGCATGGGAATGTCTGAAAAAGACTTTAAAAAAATTTGAGAATGATCCCTCTACAAAAAATGTTCATATATTAAGATCAAAAGCTGACTGTTTAAGGGTATGTAAGAACGGCCCAATTCTTCTTATTTGGCCTGATGGTATTTGGTATGAGAAAGTTTCTCCAGAAAAAATTTCTGAAATTTTTACCTCACATATTATTAATGGTAAGCCAATAGAAAAATGGATTTTCAAAAAAACACCATTTTTAAATAGTCCTAGATACTCATAAACCAGTCCTTTACGACTTCGTCGGACCAGCAGCCATTAATCGAATGAAAACCATTATGACCTCCTTTTTCAGTTATAAAAATAGTGAATTTATCAATAGATTCTTTTCTTAAATTCAAAGTATCCTTATATGGAACCCAGGGATCATCCTTGGCATGAATAAAAAGCATTGAAGGTAATTTTTTTATTGAGTTTTGGATTCGAAATATTGGAGAAGCTTTAATATAATAATCCTCTAAAGAATTAAATCCCCAACTAGGAGCTGTAAATTTCTGATCAAATTCTCTTATACTTTTTAAATTTCTAATTTTTATTCTTAATTTCTCGTTATCAAGGAGTTTGCCTTCATCATTAAATCCCTCCCATAACTGATTTTTTAAACGGTGAAGTAACCATTTTTGGTAGATAGAATTTCTAGGTTTTTCAATACATAGACTGCATGAAGATAAATCTAAAGGAGTACTCACGCAGGCAAGGCCATCTAAAAGTTTTTCTCCTTTGTTTTCATCATAATCTAGGCAGGCATTTAAAAGAATTGTTCCGCCTAAAGATAATCCAACGCCGTAAATTGGAAGATTATTATTACTTTTCATAAGATCTTTGAACTCTAAATTAATCAATTTTTTAAAATAATTAATTGCTGAAATAACATCACTGGAGCATCTAGCACAATAATTTCCTTTAGCTAAATATCTCGCTGATCCAGATCCTCTTAGATTTAATTTAAGAACTCCAAAACCATTATTTGCTAATTTCCTAGATATTCTTCTTAAACCAAACCGTTTAGTTGAGCCCCCTAAACCATGTGTAACGATTACAAAACCCCTAAGTGAGTTTAAGTTTTCAGGTAATTCTAAAAAACCTAAAAGATAATCACATTCAAATTTTTTAGAAAGAATTTTATTAATCGGAAAAAATATTTTTTTATTTTTTTTTGATTTACCAAAATCAATAACAAAAGTATCTCTCAAAGTTTGTAAGTCTCCACCTATCCAAGGTAAGACTTCTCGAAATGGCTTATTTTTTACGTAATCTGAAAAACTAAAAGATATACTATTATTTCTCCCCAACTCCAAGATCCTTTAATTCTCCAATCAAATCATTCAGTACCTTTTTTGCATCACCAAAGACCATTGAGGTATTTGGCAGATCAAATAAATCATTTTTTATTCCGGAGTAACCTGCACTCATACCTCGTTTAATTACAAATACCGTTCTTGCTTCCTGCACATCAAGAACTGGCATGCCATACAAAGGAGAAGAGCTATCATTTTTAGCTTGAGGATTAACCACATCATTTGCTCCTAAAACTAAAACAACATCCGTTGCTGGAAAATCAGGATTTACAACGTCCATCTCTTTAAGTTGTTCGTAAGGAACATCTGCTTCTGCTAAAAGTACATTCATATGTCCAGGCATCCTCCCTGCAACAGGATGAATTGCGTAAACAACTTCAATACCATTTTGCTCTAGTTTTTTTGTCACTTCCCTTAAAGTGTGTTGAGCTTGAGCTACTGCCAGACCATAACCAGGAACAATAATTACCTTGCTGGCTGCCTCTAAAGTCAATGCGCATTCTTCAACACTGCAAGAAGTTATATTTGTATATTCTCCTGAACCAGAAGAGGCTGTACTTTGTGCAGATAACGATCCTCCAAAAAGAACTGAGACCAACGATCTATTCATACCCTTGCACATTACTTGAGTAAGTATTAGACCTGCCGCTCCCACCATTGCGCCTGCTACTATCAAAAGCTGACTATCTACAACGAAACCTGCTGCTGCTGCTGCAATCCCTGAATAGCTATTTAATAAAGATATAACGACTGGCATATCCGCTCCACCGATTGGCAAAGTAACTCCAATACCTAATAAAGAAGAAACTATAACTAAAAGCCAAATAGAACTTATATTTCCGTTTATTAAATCAAAAAAGGCTATAATGGAAGCAACCGCAAAAACAATATTTACAAAATGTCTAACTTTGCTCTGAGTCCATCCTGGAGTTGACAACCAACCCTGTAACTTTGCCATCGCCACAATTGAACCTGTGAAAGTTATGGCACCAACAAATATAGAAACAGATATTGAAACTTCGTTAATAAGTGACTTAAAAAAATCAAAATTTTCTTGGCCACTGGATATAGGGAAAATGGCTACTCCTAAGGCTACTAAAAGTGATGACATTCCTCCACAACCATTAAACAATGCCACTGTTTCAGGCATGGAGGTCATAGGTACTTTTTTTGCAAGAATTGCTCCGAATAAACTACCTATGATTGATCCAATTATTATCCAGATCCAAGACTGAATAGCAATTCCAGAAGTCCCTAAATAATAAGAAAGTAATCCTACTACTGATAGCGACATTGCAAATGCAGCTAATCTATTGGCATCCCTTGCTGACTTTACTTTTGACAACCCTTTTATTCCCAAAGCCAGCAAAAGTACTGCTAGAAGGTCAATAACGAATTTAATGATTACAGGTAGATTCATGTTAAAAATTACTTCTTATTTGATGGTTTACGACTAAACATCGCGAGCATGCGATCAGTTACAAAGAAACCCCCTACAACGTTGAAAAGAGCAAATCCAAGAGAAACTGAACCAATAATTAAAAGTGGTACGTTACCTTCTGCTTTTACAATTAAAGTTAAGGCTGCAAGCATTGTTATTCCTGAAATTGCATTTGCTCCACTCATTAGAGGTGTGTGAAGGGTAGGAGGAACTTTTCCAATTAACTCGAGGCCTAATAAACTACCAAGTAAAAGGACCCAAAGAAGACTTATAAAAGACATAATTTTAAAACCTCAATTTTCAAAAACTTTATTTTGAAGAACAACTCCTTCATCGCTTAATAAACATCCAGAAATGAGTTCATCCTCTTTATCTAATTTAATTACACCATCTTTTATAAATGGTGTAATCAAAGATGTTAAGTTCTTAGCATAAAGTGAACTTGCATCATAAGGAACTGAAGAGGGTAATTCGCCCGCCCCTATAAGTTTTACCCCATCTTTGATAATAGTTTCATTTGATTTTGTTCCTGCGCAGTTCCCTCCCTGAGAAACTGCTAAATCAATAATTACTGAACCGGGTCTCATTTTTTGAATCATGGGAGCGTCTATTAAAACAGGGGCCTTTTTACCTAGAACTTGCGCAGTACATATAGCAACATCAGCTTCAGATAAATATTTAGTTAAAGTAGCCTTCTGTTTTGAAAGGAATTCGGGTGTTACAGCTTTTGCATAACCTCCAGCTTCTCCAGGTTTTTCGTCCACTTCAGGAAGTTCTATAAATCTTGCTCCGAGGGACTCTACTTGTTCTTTAACAGCAGGTCTAATATCAGATACAAATACTATTGCACCAAGTCTTTTTGCTGTCGCAACTGCCTGCAATCCTGCAACGCCACCACCAAGAACCACTACTTTGGCAGGTTGGACTGTGCCTGCTGCAGTCATAAGCATTGGGAAATATCTATCTAACTCACTTGCAGCTAAAAGAACTGCTTTATATCCAGCGATATTGGCCTGTGAAGAGAGAACATCAGAAGATTGCGCTCTACTGATCCTCGGAAGCAATTCTAGTGATAAAGCTGAAATCTTATTACTATTTATAATCTTGAGAAGCTCCTTATTACCATATGGGTTAAGAAGACCAAGAAGAACCGCACCTTTCTTTAATTTAGTTAAATTATGCTCTGATGGAGTTTGAACACAAAATATTAGATCAGCTTCACCCCAAATTTTTTGATCTAAGTTACCTATTATTGTTCCACCCGATTCTTCATATGACAAGTCACTAAATCCTGATAATTTTCCAGCTGAACTTTCAATATAAACATCACATCCAAGGCTTTTTAATTTCTTGACCGCTTCTGGAGTAGCTGAAACTCTTCTTTCACCAGAGCTTGTTTCGGAAGGAATAAGTATCTTTGTCAATTTATTTATTTTTTTAACATACTAAATATAAATTGAAGAAAGTCAAAAGTCTTGGATTTTTGTTAAAAATATATTTTCTTTTCTATAAAAAATAGCTATCTAGGATATATAAGTACTAAATATTCCAATGAGTATAAAAGCAATCGAATGTCCAGATGGAGTATGTCACAGTCATCATGGTGGTCATGCTGTTCCAAGGCAAGCTATGCAGAAAAATCTAGAAAAGCATGGTAAGGACTGGTGCGAAAAATTAGCAGAGAGAATTTATGAAATGTCGGTTGATACTTATTCACAGACAGTCATGCCTAGTCTCCACTCAGCAGGGTGGCAAAGAAGACATTTAGATTGGGAATTTAAGCTCGCAGAAAATGATTCTGAACCTGATGAAGCTCTTGTTGAAGGAATTATTAATGCCACTGAAAGCTTTCTTAGAAGTAGTGAGGTGCATCGATTATTTATTCAGGAATTAGTCCAGGGAACATTTGAGGAAGCAAATGACAAAAAAATAATTTCTAAAGCAATAAAATCTATCATTGAAGAGGAAATTGTCATTTCACTAAGAGAAAAGAGAGAATCTCTTTTAAAGAAAATATCCGCAAAATTAATTTCAGAAGAAAAAGTTAGTGAGGAACTTGCAATAAATTCAGCTAAAGAGGGTTTTGAGGAAGTTGAAAGATTACTCGCAAATCACAGCGAGGCAGTTTAATCCTATTTCTTTATATTTTTTTTATAATTTGCTCGAAAATTGGCTCAAATATAAATTAAAGATTAAATTATTGTTTGGAAGTACAAAGTTGTAACTTATTAGACAATGTATTTGCCATTTTTTGTGTTTATCTATATACAACTTTTAGATAAAAATGGACAATTTCATTAGAAAAAGGATCGACATTGCAACCTGTTGGGCTACCAACAGAATATCTGCAATGGATACTCTAGAAAGATATGAAGACAGTTACGCAATCGCAGAAGAATTTAAAGAGTGGATATTGCATATTGGAGAAAAGAACGAAAATTTAAAAGATTCTGTTTTAAACTTCCCAAAGGAATTAAAAAAATTGTTTGACCAAAAAGTAAATGATTAATTACTAAATCGATCGAGTGAAATCCGCCCTACATTATTTGGATTTTGTTTATTATCATAAGAAGTGAAATTTGCAAATAAATGGAAAATAAAGAAAAAAATTCTAACGTAGAGAATGTTGTAATTATTGGTTCAGGTCCTGCAGGTTATACAGCTGCAATTTATGCATCAAGAGCGAATCTTCAACCATTGCTCGTTACAGGATTTAATTCTGGTGGGATTCCTGGTGGGCAATTAATGACTACAACATTTGTTGAAAATTATCCAGGTTTTCCAGATGGTGTACTAGGTCCTGAATTAATGGATCTAATGAAAGCTCAAGCCGAAAGATGGGGCACGAATTTATACGAAAGTGATGTTGTCTCAATAAATACTGATTCACATCCCTTTGAATTAAAAACTTTAGAAGGAACAATAAAATCTAACTCAATTATTATTGCAACTGGAGCAAGTGCTAATAGATTAGGCGTGATAAATGAAGATAAATTTTGGAGTAAAGGAATAAGTGCTTGTGCAATATGTGATGGAGCGACCCCTCAATTTAGAGATGAAGAATTAGCTGTTATTGGAGGGGGTGACTCTGCGTGTGAAGAAGCAGCATATCTCACAAAGTATGGAAGCAAAGTGCATTTGATTGTTAGATCAGGGAAATTAAGGGCTAGCGCAGCGATGGTAGATAGAGTAAAAGCTAATCCAAAGATAGAAATTCACTGGAACACGAAAGTTGATAAAGCAGATGGTTCTGAGTGGCTTGAGAGAATAGAAACTATTCACTCTCAAGAAGGTAAAGGGGAAATAAATATAAAAGGTCTTTTTTACGCGATAGGACACACACCAAATACGAAGTTCTTAGGCAACAAAATTGATTTAGATAATAAAGGATACATTGCTTGCAAATCAGGTCGACCAGAGACATCTATTGAAGGCATTTTCGCAGCAGGTGATGTTGTTGATTCTGAGTGGAGGCAAGGAGTTACTGCTGCAGGAACTGGGTGCATGGCAGCATTAGCTACCGAAAGGTGGCTAGCCGAGAAAAACTTAGCAAAAACAATTGTAAGAAAAACACCCGAACCAGAAAAAAAACTTAATTCTTCAGATTTTAATGAAGAAGAGGTTAATGAAAATACCTTCGATTCAAATTCTGAATGGCAAAAAGGCAGTTATGCATTAAGGAAACTTTATCACGAAAGTAAAAAACCTATCTTAGTAATCTTTAGTTCTCCAAGCTGCGGCCCATGTCATGTTTTGAAACCTCAATTAAAAAGAGTAATTAAAGAACTTGATGGTGCGGTGCTTGGTGTTGAAATAGACATTGATAAAGATCAAGACATTGCAAAACAAGCTGGTATTAACGGTACTCCAACAGTTCAACTTTTTAAAGAAAAAGTATTAAAAAAACAATGGCAAGGTGTTAAACAAAGAAGCGAGTTTAAAGAAGCGATAAAAAATATTATCTAAAATAACTTTTTACTTATTATTCCTCTTAGGATTATTTTTATTAGTTGTGGGTTTAGCCCCTGCATTTCTTTCTCTATAAGTTATTCTTCCTCTAGAAAGATCATAAGGACTTATCTCTACTAACACTTTGTCTCCAGCTAATAATTTTATTCTAAATTTAGTCAATTTACCTGCAGCTCTACATAAACATTGATGTCCTTCAGGTTGTTCTAAGGTAACCAAATAAAATCCATTCCCCTGCTCTTTTTCTATTACGCCTGAAGTTTCAATCATTAATTAATCTTTTACTAGGTTCATATTATCAGAAAAAGATTGGACAAAATTGATTTAAGAAAAATTAAAAACGTAAAAAAATAAAATTCAATTCAAATTGAAAATTTAATTTCATTAATTATTTGAAGTTGACCGTAGTAAAAATTTGCTTTTGCAATTTTTTCAGAATCTTCTAATTGATCAAAAAAGACAAACCCAAGGCTTTCCCATAATGAAGATCCGCAAACATTATTCAATTCATTTTTTGCTTCTTTTGCAAAATTATCTAGTTTTCGTTCAAGATTTTTAGATTTAGAAACAGACATAATAATAATATTTATATAGTACAAATATACTAATTAAGTCTAAAATTGCAATATTAGAAAGGTAATCTCTTTTTTTCCTCAATATTTAGATCTGCTTCCATTTCCCTTAATCTTTTAAGTATTTGTTGGTAATACTCACTTATATAACTCTCTAGTGAGGTCATATCTTCTTTTTTAAGTTCCAATATTTCGTAAGTTTTGCTCATGTCAGCATCTAATGATTCACCACTACTAGTTACTTCTGCGAAAGCCAATCTTTCAGCAACATTTAAAGAGTCTTGGAAAAAAGAAACTACTTTTTGAGTGACACTAATCAGAAAAGGTGAAACTCTAAAAATTTTCGCCTTCTTTTCGCTAAATTTTTCACATAAGGATATGACTTCATTTGAATCCCATGCTTTGGGACCAACCAATGGCAATGATTTTCTATGAGTTTTTGGATTATTAACTGCTGCGACAATAAGTTTTGCCATGTCTTGGGTATTCATGTATGCGATTTTAGTAGGAGTTCCACTCATCCATACTGCTTGACTATCTAAAATTGGGATAGCGAATTGACTTATAACTCCTTGCATAAAAGCTGCACATTTGAAAATTGTATATTCTAGATCAGATTTCTCAAGTAGTTTTTCAGTACAATATTTAATGTCCATTAATGGAACATTTCTAAATTTTTCTGTTAAAAGAATTGAAAGAAATATTACTCTTTTTACATTTAAAGATTCGCAAGCATTGAATAAGTTAACTTTTCCATCCCAATCTATTTCATAAATACTTTTAGGATCATCTGGTTTACTGGTAGCAGCATCAATAACAACTTCAATATCTTGTAAAGCATATTCAATATCAGAAGGATTCAATAAGTTTCCTTTTGTCAATTCACAACCCCACTCTTGAAGAAAGGAAGCTTTTCTTGGGTTTCTTACAAAGCATCTAACTTCATGCCCATCTTCTATAGCATGCTTAGCTATTTGCCTCCCAAGTGTCCCTGTTGCTCCTACTAAAAGAATCTTCATATTTCAAGATTTTAATTGACTCGTAGACAATAACCCAATTTGTGATGTGTTCGTGAGAATTAATCTCCCTGAAACTTTAATAATAATGCTCCACCAACCAATCCTATTGGTATCAGTATCCAAAAAACTGCTGCGATACTAAAAATTTCTTTTGCCATAGTAAGACTTAATGATTACTATAATTTACATTTAATATACATTTATTTGTTAAAAAAGTAGATAATGCAAATATCTTGAAAATTTTTGAATATATGAGTAATAATTATGAAGAAGGAATTATTAATCTTCCTAATTTCTGGAATTGGAATGGTTTTAAAGTTTGTTGGAGTGTTTCTGGCGAAGATAATGAAATTCCAATTATCTTTCTTCACGGATTTGGCGCTAGTAGAAAACATTGGAGGAACAATATAGAATATTTCTCGAAAAGGAATTGTGCTTCATATTCTTTAGATTTAATAGGATTTGGAGATTCAGATCAACCTGGGATAAGACAAATTGGGAAATTAAATAATAAGATTTGGAGTAATCAAGTGAAAGACTTTATTTCACAGGTAATAAGACCAAAGAACTCTGGGAAAGTGATTCTTATTGGTAATTCCCTTGGATCATTGGTGGCTCTAACATGTGCTGTTTCATTTGATGATCAGATTGCAACAGTTATTGCTTCGCCTCTGCCAGATCAAATCCAAGAAAATAAAAATTCAAAAACAAAAAAATCACCATTAAAGAAATTTCAAGATTTATTCATAACGATATTTTTTATATTTTTCCCTTTAGAGATTATTTTATTTTTAATAACAAAATTAGGGATTATAAAACTTGGATTAAATTCTGCATATTTCAAAAAAGACAATATTGATGGCGAACTAATAGATTTGGTGACAAAACCAGTTTTAAGGAGAACTTCAGCTAGATCATTAAGAGCGATGTGTATTGGAATGTCTTCAAGAGATGAAAAATTTCAAGCTTCTTACCTTTTGAGAAAACTTAGCGCCTCAAAAAAAGTTCCTTTTTTATTAATTTGGGGAGAAAAAGATAATTTCATACCTTTGTTTGTTGGTAAAAAGATTGCAAATTTCCATAGATGGGTAAAATTAAAAATAGTATCCAATTCAGGGCATTGTATACATGATGAAGATCCATCAGTATTCAATAGAATCTCTTATGAATGGATTAGAGATTTAAAAATCTTTTAAAATATGAAACATACATTGTCAGTTCTTGTAGAAGACGAATCTGGAGCCTTGAGTAGAATCTCAGGCCTCTTTGCTCGAAGGGGATTCAACATAGATAGCCTTGCAGTAGGGCCTGCAGAATCTAAAGGGATTTCAAGATTAACAATGGTAGTTGAAGGTGATGATGAAACTCTTCAACAAATGACTAAGCAACTTAATAAGTTATTTAATGTTCTGGGAGTTGTGGATTTTACTAATCTCGCAGCTGTTGAGAGGGAATTGATGTTACTAAAAGTTTCATCGAAAGAAGATACTAGGAGTAATATCCTTGATATAGTTCAGATTTTCCGTGCAAAAGTTGTTGATGTATCAGATATGGCTTTAACTCTCGAGGTAGTTGGAGATCCTGGAAAGTTAGTTGCTCTAGAGAAATTACTCGAGCCATACGGCATCCTTGAAATAGCGAGGACTGGAAAGGTAGCGCTTAAACGCTCTTCAGGAGTTAATACAGAAATGTTGAAAATAAACAAATATTCTTTAGAAATTTAATTCATTATGTGGATTGCCTTGATGTAGTCTTCTTTATTAATTTTTTCGAGTACATCTAATCCTTTTACAATCTTTCCAAAAATTGAATACCTTCCATCTAATTCTGGAATCTTAGTAGTTACAAAGAAAAATTCAGTTGATGAAGACTTATTCTTACCACTCTTAACCATAGCAATTGAACCATTCTCAAAAGTATTAACTAAATTTTCAGTTTCATTAGGATTTTTTATTTGATAGTTATATCTTGGTTTTCTTTCTTCTTTGAATTTTATTTCTAAAGGAATTGATGGACTTGTCTTATTCAGGTTTTGATTTCGTTCAAAATAAAGTTTATTTTTTGGATTAACACCGCTATGTATAAATTTTATTTGGGGATAAATTATTATTTTATAAAATTTTTGATTTACATAAATATTATTTTCTATGTTTTCCAGAAAGTTTGATACTGCTACTGGGTTATCTTTTCCAAATAATCTAACTTCAAAATCACCTTTTGTAGTTTTAAAATTAACTAATTCATTACTCTGAGTACAACTAAGTTTAAGTTTTTGGCAATAATAATTCGAATCAATCTTGTTTTTATAACTACAAGCTTGAACCAAAAACAAAACCTGAATAAAAGATAATGTTTTTAAAAAATATTTTTTTTTTATTTTAGGCCCTCCAAATTAACATCTAAAAATTTAGCTAGACGAGCTCCTTCTTCTTCAACTTGGAGCAGTGGTTTAAGTTCCCCTGCACCACTTAAAGGGAGAGGTTTTTTTCTGCCTTTTAATACTAAAGCGATTCTTCTTCTAGGATTAAATCCCTCGCTTATATCCAACTTAACAGATTTAATTTCATCGAAATTTAACTTAACTTCAACATCTTTAAATAATCCTTTTCTTTTTATTTCTACAGATTTTGTGGATTTATCAAAATAATTACTTCCTGAACCAAAGTTTATGTAAACCATATACCACAAGTAAAAATTTAATAAATTAGCAATTACTCCGTATGCTCCCATTATTATTCCTTGAGGGATAAATAATAAAGTTGAAGGATTTCCTAAAGGTAATAGATCCCTTCCTGTGTAGCTAGATATAGAGGCAAGAAGAAACCCAATGCCTCCTATAGTTAACATTCCTCCAATAATATAATTTGAAATTTTTCTTGATCCACCAATTTTTTGTTCGATTTTATCGAAAGACGTAAGGTCTGAATTCATTTTTATCTTTTTTTAGGGCCTAATTCAGATAATTTAACAAACTAAGGGAGTATTCTTACCTAATTTTTAATAAAAAAGTCAGGAAAGCTTTACAAGGCATTTCAGATATAAAAATATTTCCCCACATTACTCTCAATCTTTGTTAAAGTCACTGCGTATCCCGAAGCTAAAAACGATTTCTCATGACGATCGCAGTTGGTAGCGCCCCACAAAGAGGATGGTTTGATGTCCTCGATGATTGGTTGAAGCGCGACCGCTTTGTATTTATTGGTTGGTCCGGACTACTTCTACTTCCTTGTGCATATCTTGCTATAGGTGGTTGGTTTGTCGGAACAACATTTGTTACCTCATGGTACACACACGGAGTTGCAAGTTCATACCTTGAAGGTTGTAACTTCCTAACAGCAGCTGTAAGCACCCCTGGTGATGCCATGGGACACAGTCTTCTATTTTTATGGGGTCCTGAAGCCCAAGGTAGTTTTGTAAGATGGCTACAACTTGGTGGTCTTTGGAACTTCGTTGCATTACATGGAGTATTTGGCCTTATAGGTTTTATGCTTCGTCAGTTTGAAATTGCTGGGCTTGTTGGAATTAGACCATACAATGCTTTAGCTTTCTCAGCAGTAATTGCAGTATTTACAAGTATTTTCCTTATTTACCCCTTAGGACAGCATAGTTGGTTCTTCGCACCTTCATTTGGTGTTGCAGCAATCTTCCGTTACATTCTGTTCATTCAAGGTTTTCACAATATTACCCTAAACCCATTTCACATGATGGGAGTTGCTGGGATTCTTGGTGGTGCTCTACTTTGCGCTATTCATGGAGCTACAGTACAAAATACCTTGTATGAAGATACAAGTATTTATACAGATGGTAAGGTCCAAAGTTCAACTTTTAGAGCTTTTGATCCAACTCAAGAAGAAGAAACTTATTCAATGATCACAGCGAATAGATTCTGGAGTCAGATCTTCGGTATCGCTTTCTCAAACAAGCGTTTCTTGCATTTCTTGATGTTATTTGTACCTGTCATGGGTATGTGGACATCTTCAATAGGTATTGTTGGCTTAGCACTAAACTTAAGAGCTTATGATTTCGTAAGCCAAGAAATTCGTGCAGCAGAAGATCCAGAATTTGAAACTTTCTATACAAAAAATATACTTTTGAACGAAGGTATGCGAGCATGGATGTCTTCTGTGGATCAACCACACGAAAACTTTGTATTCCCTGAGGAGGTTCTTCCACGTGGAAACGCCCTTTAATAATTTATTAAGAGCTCCCAACCAAAGTATTGAGGAAACTGGTTATGCCTGGTATGTAGGCAACGCTAGATTAATCAATTTATCAGGTCGTTTATTAGGAGCTCACATTGCTCACTCTGGACTAATAGTCTTTTGGGCGGGAGCAATGATGCTCTTTGAGGTTAATCATTTCACCTTTGATAAACCGATGTGGGAGCAAGGTTTAATCTGTATGCCACATGTAGCAATGTTTGGTTATGGAATAGGCCCTGGTGGTGAAGTTACTGATATCATGCCTTTCTTCCAAGCAGGTGTGGTTCACTTGATAGCTTCTGCGGTTCTTGGTTTTGGTGGTATTTACCATTCATTAGCAGGTCCAGAAAAACTCGAAGAAGATTTTCCATTTTTCTCCACTGATTGGAGAGATAAAAATCAAATGACAAATATCCTTGGATATCATTTGATTGTTCTAGGTGTAGGTGCGCTAGCATGGTCAATAAACTGGTGTTTTATTGGTGGTGCATATGACACATGGGCACCTGGTGGTGGTGAAGTTAGACTTGTAAACCCAACTTTAGATCCAAGGGTTATCCTTGGTTATCTATTCAGATCTCCATGGGGTGGAGCCGGTTCAATAATCGGTGTTAACTCTATCGAAGATATTGTTGGTGGACATGTTTATGTGGGTATTACTGCAATTATTGGAGGAATATTCCACATCTTTACAAAGCCATTTGGATGGGCAAGAAGAGCATTCATCTGGAACGGTGAAGGATTATTAAGTTACGCTCTTGGTGGAATTTGTGTAGCAAGTTTTATTGCTTCAACATTCATCTGGTTTAACAACACTGCTTACCCTTCAGAATTTTATGGCCCCACTAATGCTGAAGCTTCACAGGCCCAAAGCTTTACTTTCTTAGTGAGAGATCAAAGAATCGGAGCTAACGTAGGTTCAACAATGGGACCAACAGGTCTAGGTAAGTATCTCATGAGATCTCCTACTGGTGAAATTATATTTGGTGGTGAAACAATGAGATTTTGGGATTTCAGAGGTCCATGGTTAGAGCCTTTAAGAGGACCTAACGGATTGAGCCTTGAGAAAATTCAAAATGATATTCAGCCTTGGCAGGTAAGAAGAGCTGCTGAATATATGACTCATGCTCCTAACGCTTCTATTAACTCCGTTGGTGGAATTATTACAGAGCCAAATGCTGTTAACTTCGTTAACTTAAGACAATGGTTAGCTGCAGCTCAATTCTTCCTAGGATGGTTTACATTCATCGGGCACCTTTGGCATGCTGGACGTGCTAGAGCTGCCGCTGCAGGTTTCGAAAAAGGAATCGACAGAAAGAGTGAACCAGCTCTAGAAATGCCTGATTTAGATTAATTTCTATCTCATCTAAAAAAGCCCTATCTTTTGATGGGGTTTTTTTTTGCTCAATTTTATTATCTATGTAAATTTTTTCTGAGCCATGGCAGACTTAAACCCATTACATTACTGAAACAACCCTCTATTTTTTCTATATATTTACCACCTATACCTTCCAAGGCAAATCCTCCGGCGCAATATAAAGGTTCATTAGTATCTACATAACTCTTGATTTCCCAATCATCCAACTTAGAAAAATAAACTTTTGAACTAACTGTTTTTTTTATTATTTCAGTGATTTTAAAAATTTTTAAAGTTGAATCAAAATTTCCAATTATTAGAGTATGACCAGTATGTAAAAATCCGAATTCTCCAGACATTTTTTTCCATCTAATAAATGCCTCACCTTTATTAGATGGTTTTCCATAAGCTTCTCCTTTAAATTCAAAAATTGAATCACACCCAAGTATTGCCAATGGACTGTTATTAAATTCTTCGCGCAATGATATTTTTTGAATATTTTCAGATAAACTACTAGCCTTTTGGAAAGATAATTCCAAAGCTAAATTAATTATATTCTGTTCTTGAATAGTAGTTTCATCAAAGTCACTTGATATTTGGATAAATTTAATTTGACAATTTTCAAGTAATTTCTTTCTAGATTGAGAGGCAGAGGCTAGAATTAACACAAATTTTTTACCAAATTATAATTCAATTTACAAATTAAATAATTTTAAAATTAATATAAATTACTAATGGACTTTGAAGCAAAATCAAATGAAATAAAGAAACCAATAATGGTCCTTGGCACCTCCAGTGGAGCAGGAAAATCATTAACAGTTACTGCTATTTGCAGGATTCTTAAAAATTTAGGAGAAGAACCAGTCCCTTTTAAAGGACAAAATATGAGTAATAACGCATGGGTTGACTGGGAAGGTGGGGAAATGGCATATTCACAAGCACTTCAAGCTTTTGCTTGTGGTATTAATCCCTCTGCAGAAATGAATCCAATTTTATTAAAACCACAAGGTAATTCAATAAGTGAGGTGATTCATCTTGGCAAGAGTATAGGAATAACAACCGCTAAAAATTACTACCAAGATTGGTTTATTCCAGGTTGGGAAGTAATTAAAAAAAGTCTAAGTTCTATTTATAAAAAAAAACCAAATTGCCGTTTAATTATCGAAGGAGCTGGAAGTCCAGTAGAGATGAATTTGATTCATAGAGATCTCACAAATTTAAGAGTTGCTAAGTATTTAAATGCAAATTGCATTTTGGTTACTGATATTGAAAGGGGAGGAGTATTTGCACAAATTATCGGGACCCTTGAATTAATGAAACCAGAAGAAAAAAAACTTATTAAGGGAATTATTATAAATAGATTCCGAGGAGACCTTGCATTATTTCAAGAAGGGAAAAAATGGATAGAAAGTAAAACTAAAATTCCTGTTATTGGAATTATTCCATGGTTAAATGATTCATTCCCTCCAGAAGATTCTTTAGATTTAATAGAAAAAAAATCAAGTTTTTCAAATCCTGAGATCAAAGTTGGGATTATAAAATTGCCATCTATAAGTAATTTTTCAGATTTTGATCCATTAGAAAATGAAGAATCAATATTAATAGAATGGATTCGAGAATCGCAAAACTTGAGGAAGTATGACTTTATTATTCTTCCTGGGAGTAAACAAACTATTAAAGATCAAATATTTCTTGAGAATTCAGGCTTATCTCAGGATATAAGAGAATATTCAAATAGTAATGGAAACATAGTAGGTATCTGTGGGGGTTTACAAATGCTAGGAACAACTCTTGAAGATCCTTATTCTAAAGAGGGGGCCAAAATCTATTCTGAACAAAAAACTAAAGGGATTGGATTACTGCCGTTAAAAACCACTTTCCTTGAGAAAAAATTGACGCGTCAAATCAACTCCGAATCCTTATGGCCATGCCAAACAAAAATTAATGGATTTGAAATTCATAATGGACAGACAAAATTAGATGAAACTCACAACTCATTGAAGATTAAACCTATTTTCAAAGACTTAGATCTAGGTTGGTACAAAGAAAATAATGGGGGTGGGACTATTGCAGGAACATATATTCATGGGATATTTGAAAATGATAGTTGGAGAGATAAATATATTAATTTAATAAGGAAGAGTAAAAATTTACCATCATCAAATAAAAAATCAATATCTTATAAAAAGAAGAGAGAATCCATTATTGATAATCTTGCGAATGAATTCGATAAACATTTAAATCTCAAATCATTTTTAAGTTGAAAGAAAGAAACATAAAAATTATATGGTCAAATAATAATGAAACTTTTGTTTCAGAGGGAGATGATTGGTTCTCTTCTGCTGAAAAAGCAGGTTTAGAAATACCAACTGGATGTCTTACAGGAAGTTGTGGAGCCTGTGAAATAGACGTAAATGGTGTAACAGTAAGGGCTTGTATTAGTGAAATTAAAAATAAAAAAAATTGTACATTAAGGGTTTCTTTAACCACAGACCCCTTTTGGGAAAAATAAACCATACTAAACATTTATTATTATCAGATAAAGGAAAAGATAATAAGAAAATGATCCGAAAAATGTGTTCATTAGAATAACCTTATTTTTAATTTTTGAAGAGGCAATAATATAACTTCCCAAAACATGAGGTAGGATTGGGAATGATCTTATGATTAAAATATAAAACGACCTAAAAGTAATTTTCTCAAAAAATTTATATAGTTTATTTTTTTCTGGTTTTTTTAAAAATAAAATATTTCTAGAAAATTTAAATTTAATTTTTCTCAAAATAAGAACTTGAATTACACTCAAAATTGTTAAAGCAGGAGAAAAAAATAAAACATAATTCAACCCAAAAATCTTTATTAAAACAATGTCAAAAATAATTGATAATGGGAGGCCTAAAAATATAGAAATAATATTTAAAGCTATCAAATATTTATATTGAACATTATTAAATAGAGACTCAATATCATAGGTATACTTAAAAAATAAAGCAAAAAAATACACCGCCAAATAGGTAAGAAATATTTTAAAAATTGCTGATTTAAAATTCAGATCTTTTCTATTCATATAAGATAAACATTACAAATGATTATTCAAAACATATAATTTGAAATTACATCTTATCCTAATTGGGCGATAATAGATTCAAACATAAATATTTAGAGAGGAAATTATATTACTTACTACTAGATCCGACATCATTTTTTTGGTATTAAATATGAACACTTGGAACTAAATAGGAAAATAAATAAAAGGGATTAGTTCACATAAAAAAAGACCCTATTACTAGGGTCTTTTTATGATTCTATTAAATTAAGTGTTTCCTAGTTTCCACTTTTTTAATAAAACCACTCCTACACACATAAACAAGATACGCCAAATATTTCTTCTTAGTGGAAATAGCTAATGAAATGTTACTTAACTGTCACATGTGTCAGTTTCCATTTCTGGACATCCAGTAAAAAACTCCCTAATTTAGAGAAAAGGCTTCTTACTGATCAAAATTATTGTATGAAAAGTTTCTGATTTACAAAAGATTTGACTATAACAGAATGCCTCTGATCGTCAGACACTAAAAAAATCCGGAGAGGGTGTCCTTAGACTCAGTTTAAATCGTCTAGTTGTGACCTAACCTGACCATAATATTATCGTAATTTCATATAAATCCCTAACACATCCCTAACACCAAAATAAGTATTTTCTTTAATGAGAAAATAAATTTGATTAAAGATTAATTAAAATAAAATAACGTTTAAAAGACATCTTTTGAAGTCTCTGCGCCTTACCTTAATCACTGCTGCAGTTTGCCTTCTATCTGTAGGACAACCGCTACTTCTGCGAACTTTTACAGTATCCAGTGCTGCGATTCTATTTTCTTCTTCTAAAGCACAAGCAAAGGATGCATCAGACATTGCAAATATCGCGAAAGCAATTACTGTCCGTATTGAAGGAGCAATTCAAGGTTCAGGCGTTCTCGTCAAAAAAGAGGGGAATGATTATACTGTTCTCACTTCCTGGCATGTCATAAAAGATAATCGAATTGGAGAAGAAGTTGGAATTATAACTTCTGATGGTAAAGAGCATTTATGGGAATCAGAAAGTTTGCAGAGATTAGGCAAAGTGGATATGGCACTTATAACTTTTACAAGCAAAAGAAACTATCAAGTAGCAAAAATTGGTGATACAAAAACTATTACTGAGGGTAATCAAGTTTTTGTTGCTGGATTCCCATTACCCTCATATGCTGTTCCAACTAGTTTTCTTCGTTTTTTAGACGGAAAGGTAATTGCTAATGCAAGGGTTGGTATTCCAGATGGATATCAACTTCTTTACTCTAATCCAACATTAAAGGGAATGAGTGGAGGTTGCGTTTTAGATGAACAAGGAAATCTAGTAGGAATTCATGGCAGAGAAGATGGACAAATTAGTTTGAGCACTGGGAAGATTGTTGCATCAAGACATAATATGGCAGTTCCGATTACCTATTACCAGCAATTTGTAAATGGGAAGAAAATAATTGCAGCGACAACCAAAGCAACTACCGCTGATGACTATCTTGCAAAAGCAAAGGCATTATTAGGAGAAAAAGGTAAAGAAAATGAAGTAATTAACCTTTCGAATAAAGCATTAAATTTCGAAAAAAAAGCAAGTGCATATTTCTATCTTGCCTATGCTAAACATGACTTAGAAGACTATAAAGGTGCCATTGAGGACTATACAAAGGCGATTGAACTTGATCCTGAATATGTTATTTTCTACTACAATCGGGGTATTTCTAAAGACGACTTAGAAGACTATAAAGGTGCCATTGAGGACAACACAAAAGCAATTGAACTTGACCCTTAATATGTTAATGCTTATATAAACCGCGGTTATTCTAAAGATTACTTAGGAGACTATAAAGGTGCCATTG
>CACFAG010000007.1 GCA_902564235.1 uncultured Prochlorococcus sp.
ATTGGCCATGCATAAGTCCTTTTATCACCCATAACTCCTACAGTTTTTACAGGTAACAAAACTGCAAAAGCTTGCCAAATATCATTGTAAAGACCTGCTTTTTTAATTTCGTCTCTTACTATCCAGTCTGCATCTCTTAAACAATCAAGTTTTTCATTATTGACCTCTCCCAAAATTCTTATAGCTAATCCTGGCCCTGGGAATGGATGCCTTTTTATAATTTCATCTGGCAAACCTAATGCAGCGCCTACTTTTCGGACTTCATCCTTGAAAAGTTTTCTTAATGGCTCAACTAATTTAAATTGTAAATCTTTTGGCAATCCACCCACATTATGATGACTCTTTATTTTTACAGCTATTCTTTCACCTGTATTAGGGTCAATATTAGTCCCAGCACTTTCAATAACATCAGGATAAAGAGTACCTTGGGCTAAATACTGAAAAGGTCCCAATCTATTGCTTTCTTCTTCAAATACTCTAATAAATTCTTCTCCAATAATTTTCCTTTTTTGTTCTGGATCAGTAATACCATTTAGTTTGGCAATAAACCTTTCCCTTGCATTAATATATTCAACTTTAATATGAAATTTCTTATCAAAAAAATTCATTAAAAATTCTGGTTCACCTTTTCTCATGAAACCTTGGTCTATAAACATGCATGTAAGCTGATTTCCAATTGCTTTATTAAGAAGAAACGCAAGAGTTGAGGAATCAACTCCTCCTGATAAGGCAAGCAAAACTTTTTTATTACCAACTTGCTCCCTTATCCTAGGAATAGTTTCTTCTATATAAGTTTCGGTTGTCCAATCAGGCGCACAAGAAGAAATTTTATAAACAAAATTTTTAATTAACGTCATCCCACACTCTGAATGAATAACTTCAGGATGAAATTGTACACCAAATAATTTTTTTAAATCATCCGAAATTGCTGCATGGAGTGTGTTCTCAGTATGAGCAATTTTATTAAATCCTTCAGGCAAACAATTAATTGAATCGCCATGACTCATCCACATTATAGATTTATCATCTACATCACAAAAGAGCTCAGATTGTTTATCTATATTGATTGGTGCTCTACCATATTCAGCTTTTTTGGTTGCTGAAATAACAGATCCTCCAAGTTCTTTGACCATTAATTGCATTCCATAGCATATTCCAAGAATAGGAATTCCTAAATTAAAAATTTTTGCATCACATCTTGGAGCATTTTGTTCATATACAGAATTTGGGCCTCCACTCAAAATGATCCCTTTAGGATTGATATCATTAATTTCCTTAATTGAAATACAATTACTCACTACGAGAGAAAAAACATTAGTTTCTCTAATTCTTCGTGCAATCAATTCAGAATATTGAGACCCGAAATCTAAAATTAATATTGAAGGATCTCGCTCTTTTTTTAATAATGTTTGACTCATGTATAAAAGTTAGCTCAATTTATTTACAAAAGCATAATGAATAACAAATTTATCTCATTGAAAATAAGAAATATACTTATTACCGTAAATTCCAGCCCACCTTATTTTCCTTTTTCTATCAAAAATGATTGATGCGATTTCCATATCAGTTTTTACATACCTATTTACATAAGTAAGAGAACGCTTTTCAATCGTATTTGACAAATTCTTGAATAATTTATCAGCTAAAGGTTGATTAAATCTCTCAAGAAGAAGTAATGCATCCTCAAGATTATTTAACTGAGATAATTGACCTATTATTTCAGGTGGTACCTTTTCTTGAACGGCTAAATAAACAAGAATTTCAATTCTTGCATCAGCCAAATGATTATGTGTATGAAAAATACCGCCTGCTAATTTAATTAATTTTCCGTGATAACCAAAAAGAATTACAGTTTTAACTTTTTTTATTGCAGCATCAACTAATAATGGTCCTATCCAATTTCCAATTTTTATAATTGGCAAATTAACATTATAAGTTTTGGCCAAATTTAACCCATTCTCACCAATTACAAAAACAACTTTCCCTTGAAAGTCATCTTGAATTAACTGTGTTAGATTAGTTTTAGCCTCTTCTAGTTGATCAGGTGAAGCACTCGAAAAAGTCTCAGCAGAAGTACCAATAATAGATAATCCATTAACGATACCAAATGACTTATTACTTGTTCTTTCAGCTAAAAAAGTCCCCTTTGGGAAAATAATTTCTAATTTCAGATTAAAGCCCTCAGGAATAATATCTAATAAATTTTTATGTAGAACTTCTTTTGCAAAATTAGAAATACATATCTCTGATGTATCTTCTTTTATACCTACACCTGATCCTGCAATAATATTTATTGGAATTGTTGGGACAAGATTATTAAAAGAAATTTTTTCTAGAGAGGCTATTGTCCATATTTCTAAGTTTTGTGTAATGTCAAGATCTAAGCCTGACTTTGCAAAGGTAATTCCTAATGCATGCGATTCATCTTTAAGTAATCCAACAGAATGAATCTCGATTTTTATTTCTTTTTTTTCATTAGGAATTTTTATTAGTTCATAATTCTCAAATGGTAACCCTACTAGTTTTTTTAATGCTGACCTAGCAGCTCCAGCAACCCACAAAGGTAAAGAAAATCCTTTTTTCAAATCAAGTAATTGAAAAATATATAATGAGAACTAATCTAAGAATGACCTATTTCACAAAAAGTGGCCATACAACAAAAATTATCATTGATGATTCCTGGACCCACACCAGTTCCAGAAAAAGTTTTACAAGCATTAAGTAAACATCCAATAGGCCATCGCACTAAAGAATTTCAAGATCTCGTAAAGAGTACTACAAAAAATTTACAGTGGCTTCATCAAACTCAAAATGACGTTCTAACAATTACTGGTAGTGGGACTGCCGCAATGGAGGCTGGAATAATAAATACCTTAAGTAGAGGAGATAAAGTAATTTGTGGAGAAAATGGAAAATTTGGCGAAAGATGGGTAAAAGTTGCTAAAGAATTTGGTTTAGAAGTAATAAAAATTGATTCCGAATGGGGTACTCCACTTAATCCAGAAGAATTCAAAAAGGTATTAGAAGAAGATAAACAAAAAGAAATAAAAGCAGTTATTTTGACTCATTCTGAAACCTCAACAGGTGTAATTAATGATCTAGAAACTATAAGCTTATATATTCGCCAACATAACGCAGCTTTATCAATTGTTGACTGCGTTACAAGTCTTGGAGCTTGTAATGTACCAGTAGATGAATGGGAATTAGATATCGTTGCCTCAGGATCACAAAAGGGATATATGATACCTCCCGGGCTAAGTTTTATAGCAATAAGCCAAAAAGCATGGGAAGCTGCAGAAAAATCTAACATACCAAAGTTTTATTTAAATTTAAAATCCTACAGAAAAAGTCTTTCAAGTAACAGTAACCCTTACACTCCAGCAGTGAATTTAGTTTTTGCTTTAGATGAAGCTTTAAAAATGATGAGAGAAGAAGGCTTAGATAACATTTTTCACAGGCACAATAAACATAAATTAGCAATGAGCAATGCTGTAAAGGCTTTAAAATTAAAATTATTTGCTGATGAAAAATACTTAAGCCCTTCAATTACTGCAATAAAAACAGAAGGTATTGATGCTGAAGAATTTAGAAAAACAATAAAAAATAATTTTGATATTTTACTTGCTGGTGGTCAAGATCATTTAAAGGGGAAAATATTTAGAGTCGGGCACTTGGGTTATGTTAATGATAGAGATATTATTACGGTAGTTTCAGCTATAAGTAATACACTTTTAAAGCTCAATAAAATTACAACCAAACAAGCAGGTGAAGCATTAAATGTGGTATCTAAATATCTTGAGGGAAATTAAGTTAAGTGCCTGGTTCCTCAACATTACCACCTAATTCAACAATCTTTTTTCTAAGAACGATTGATTTTTTTTCGTCACCGTTAGTTTGAGCTATTGCTAGGGCAAACTCTAATTTTTCGAGTTGATGACCACCCTCAAAAAAAGATAATTTTTTCTTTATGCGGTTTTTATTATCTTTGTATGAAATTTGTGAAGACATAAAAATTCATGCTTTAGTTAATATTATGCCAATAAAAGGGGACATTACGAGAGAAAAAATTTTTTATTTTGATTAAAAACACGAGCAAAAAAAAATTTTTCTAATATTATTTCCAAATATCATTCAAATTTATGACCAACATAAATCTAATCTATTATCTAATTGCTGGGGGTATTTTTGGAGCTTTAGCTCTAAAAACAGGGATTCCTGCTGCTCCTCTTGCAGGCGCTTTAATAGGAGCAAGCATACTTAGCATCAGTAACAAAGTCGATGTTGCGGTTTGGCCAAATGGCACAAGAACAATTTTAGAAATTGGAATTGGGACAGTTATTGGAACATCATTAACAAAAGACTCATTAGTTGATATTCAAAGCTTATGGAGGCCTGCCATCTTAATAACTTTTACTTTAGTTATTACAGGCCTAGCAATTGGTTTATGGACAAGCAGATTACTTAAAATAGATGTGATAACAACAATTTTAGGTGCCGCACCAGGAGGAATTAGCGGCATGAGTCTTGTTGGGTCAGAATATGGAGTGGGAGCTGCAGTCGCAACTCTACATGCCGTAAGATTGATTACGGTGCTTCTAATTCTTCCCTTAGTTGTTAAATTCTTAAATTTATTTGGAGTAATAAAATCTTAAATATCTATAGACATATTGACAATTAAAGATATTTTTAAAAAGAAGAAATTTAAGCTTAATAGAGACATCCATGCAGAAAAAACTAATATTATTAACTTTTGGAATGCTAACTCCTTTAATCTTTACGATATCAAAAGTAAATGCAAGCACATTTGGGGCGGAAATTTTCTGTACCATGAGAGATGGCGGAAATGACCATGAAAGTAGTTGGGAGGCAGCATATTCCTATATAAAACAACAAAAAGGGGGGATTTTCAAAGTTTCACCTAAACGAGCAGCATCTCAAATTACAGAGACAGTCATAAGAGATAATGAAAAATTTAGTTATTGTATTGAATACTTAGATGATCTTCATCCAAATAGGAAATTAGAAAGAGAACTACAAAAAGAAGAAAAAAGAAAAGAAAAAGAAAAGAAAGATAGAGAAAACAAGAGAAAAGAATTAGAAAAAGAATTAGAAAAAGAATTAGAAAAAGAATTAGAAGCAACTAATGAAGAATTTTCAGAAGAAACCTTAGATAGATATAGCTATTAATTAAAACTCTAAATTTTTATTTTTATGATGTAATTAATTTCATCATGTATCAGTGAACACAAAATTATATTTTACAAACAAATTTCAGCTAAAAAATCATAAATTGATATTGACTTTTGATGTATTCAAGCCATTATTTATTTAACTAAATATTCCGAATGCATATTAATGATGCGGTGTTTTTAGAGGATTTATGTCCAAAGTTCAGACTTAGACAATGGCGAAAATCTATCCATAGATTTACAGGCAAAAGTTGCATATATTGCGGAAAACCATCTGAATCTATTGACCATGTATTACCACGTAGCCAAGGCGGTTTAAGTACCACTGAAAACTGTGTCCCTGCATGTCTTTCCTGTAATGGGGATAAGTCAGATGAAAATGCATTGTATTGGTATAGGAGACAGAAATTTTATGATCCACGAAGAGCAATGGCTATAAGAGCATGGTTAGAAGGAGATTTAAGATTAGCCATAAGATTACTGCAATGGGCTAATCCAAATTTCAAAATAAGCAACAAAAATTACAAAAACGATAAAACAGAATACGAAGCAGCTTAATTACCAAACAGCACATATTTTTCTAGCATTATAACTCTCACAAATATTTCCCAATTCTCGTGGCGATTCTGGGAATATTAAAATTATCGAAAATGAAATGAGAAGGACAAATAATTTTTGATAGAATTTAAAATTAATTAAACTTATTTCTTTATCTACACGACGGTGATAACTTTTGCTAATACATAAAGTTTGTGATTTTAAATCGGGCTTAAGAGCTGACTTCATCATTTTATAAATACATATGTACTACTTTAATCTATCATGAAGAAACCTTCAAGTTCACTCGGCAATAAAAATAAGTTTTTAATCTTAGGGTGTGGTTTCAGCGGTAGTTTTTTTGCAAAAACTATTAGAAAACTCGGTTGCACTGTTTTAACAAGCTCAAGATCTGCAAGCAGATATCCAAATAGTTTCGTTTTCAATAGTGAAAAAGGTGTGATTCCTGATGAAAAAATTTTTGATGGAGTTACTCATATTCTTAGTTGCATACCTCCTGACAAAAATGGTAATGATCCCGTATTAGAAAGCCTTCAAAGTAAGTTACAAGATTTATCCCTTGAATGGGTTGGGTATTTATCCACCACAGGAGTATATGGCAACACCGAAGGTGGTTGGGTTTCTGAGATAGATCAGCCTAATCCTCTTCAGAAAAGAAGTTTTAATAGATTAAATTGTGAAAAAAAATGGATTGAATCTAATTTACCAGTGCAAATTTTTAGATTACCTGGTATCTATGGACCTGGAAGATCCACTTTTGAAGCAATCAAAAGTAAAAAAATTAGAGTTATTTTAAAAAAAGCTCAAGTATTTTCAAGAGTTCATGTTGCTGATATTACACATGCGATTATTTATTTATTACAAAATAAAGATTGTTTAAAGTTTCACCAAATCATCAATATTGCAGATAATGAACCTTCTTCTCAAATAGAAGTAATTCAATATTGTTACGATCTACTTGGCTTGAAAATGCCAAATCCAAAATTATTTGAAGACGCAAAAAAAGAATTGTCGCCAATAGCTCAATCGTTTTGGATGGAAAATAGAAGAGTTTCTAATAAATTATTGTGCGAAACACTTGGATATAAACTAATTTATAAAAACTATAAGCTAGGATTAAAAAACTGCTTTTTAAATATTAAAAAAAAAATTTAAAAACTTTTTATGAATATTAAACAAACTAATAATAATTTTAAAATTATATTAAGCGTTGGAGATGAGTCTGGCATAGGACCTGAAATAATTTTAAAAGCTCTATGTTCAAATGAGTTACCAAACAATATCGACTTTACACTGGTAGGGTCCAAAAAAAATCTATTAAATACATATAAACACCTCAAGGCTCTTGGTTTAGAAAAACTAGCAAATCCAAATTCTTTACAAATTTATGATCTCGAGATTTCTCCATCTTATGGGGAATCAAAATCGAGTTATGGTAATTCAAGTTTCTATTACTTATTAAAAGCAATCGAAATTGTAAAACAATATCCTAATTCAGCACTTGTTACTGGCCCAATCTGCAAGAAATCATGGTCACTAGCAGGTCACTACTTCTCTGGGCAGACTGAAGTATTAGCTAAATCATGTGGAATAAAAAATGTTGGCATGTTATTTACAGCTAAATCTCCAATTAATGGTTGGAGATTTAATACACTATTAGCTACAACCCACATACCACTTTGTGAGGTGCCAAAGAATCTAAATACAAAATTAATCCACTCTAAATTAGATCTTTTCAAAGAATTCTGTATTAAATACAATAAAAATCCTATTTTAAAAGTTGCGGGATTAAACCCTCACGCTGGCGAAGAGGGAATTTTAGGTAATGAAGAAAAAGATTGGCTTAATGATTCATTGATCGCTTGGAATGAAAAGAATAGAGATATTAAATTATTAGGACCTATATCACCAGATAGTTGCTGGAACTCCTCTGCAAAAGCTTGGAGAGACAAAGATGCTGAAAAGCATGATGGAATTCTTGCGATGTATCATGATCAAGGTTTAATCCCAATGAAAGTTATAGCTCTTAATTACTCAGTCAATACCACAATAGGGCTGCCCTTTATAAGAACATCTCCAGATCATGGCACAGGATTTGATATTGCTGGCAAAGGAATTGCTCAATCTCAAAGCATGATTGAAGCTATAAAAGCTGCAATGGAAATGACTAAAAATTCAAATTTGCTTAACGCGCATTAAAACTTGCCCAAATTCAACTGGCGTTCCATTATCTACGAGAATTTCTACTATTTCAGCGTTAAATTCAGATTCAATTTCATTCATCAACTTCATAGCTTCCAAAATACAAATAGTCTGACCGATCTTAATATTACTTCCTACCTCTACAAATGGATCCTCACCAGGCGCTGCAGCCCTATAGAAGGTCCCAACCATAGGAGAAGTGATTTCAGTAAGATCTGAACGCCCAGGCGGTGCTACCTGAGGCACATCAGGCTCATTAACAACTGAAACAGTATCATTAATGGATTTTTGAACAGTTGGTTGCCTATCAAACGAATTATTTGAAACTAAATTATTAGATAATTGATTGTGATCAAATAAATTCCTCTTTATTTCGAGTTTAAAATCCTCTCCCTCTAGCGAGAACTCTTGTATATCACTAGTAGAGATTTTCTCTATTAAGCGATTTAAGTCATCATGATCTAATTTCATAGCAATTAATTTTCACGTCCAAGATAACTATCGTTACGGGTATCAACTTTAATCATTTCTCCCACAGAAATAAATAAAGGAACCATAACTTGAGCACCTGTTTCTAGAATAGCTGGTTTCGTGCCCCCACTAGCAGTATCACCTTTAACTCCAGGATCAGTCTCTGTAACTTTCAAAGTGATAGATACTGGAAGTTCAACTTCTAGAACTTTACCATTATGAAAAATTACATTAACCTCCATTCCCTCTTTCAAATACTTTGCACCTTTACCAATTTGTTCAGAGGTGAGTCTTGTCTCTTCAAAACTTGTCATGTCCATAAAAACATAATCACCAGACTCCACATAAGTATGCTGCAGGTTAGACTTCTCAAGGATAGCCTGCTGTACTGATTCTCCGGCTCGAAAAGTTTTTTCAACCACATTGCCGCTTTGAACTGATTTTAATTTTGTTCGCACGAAAGCAGAACCCTTGCCAGGCTTGACATGTAGAAATTCTACAACGCGCCAAACTTGCCCATCCAATTCGATGGTAGTACCTGTGCGAAAATCGTTACTGGAAATCATTCCTGTATTACATCCCCAAGGATCATAAACCTGCTAGAGTGCTATGCAAAAATTCTTATCAAATCAGAACAAACTTTTCTTATTTCTTTATATTGTAATTTTACAGGTTTTTCTCTTAAAACCTATTCAAGTACTAGCTGATTTACCTACTGGAAATGCAGTAAAAGACCCTAGTGCAATCCTCAGAAACGCCCTCCCTATCAAGCAAGTGGAGTTACAAGAACTTCAACACAAATTGGAAGAAACTAGTGACCTAGTCAGAGGAGGAAGATGGCCCGCTCTTACAAAAACTGTTACAAAATGTCAATCTTTACTAAAAAAATACCAGAGTAAAATTATCCAAGAATTACCAAACGATAAAAAGAAAATTGCTGAAAAAACATTTTTAGAACTCAAAGAAAATTTTGATAATCTGCAAGATTATTCTAAATCAAAGGATAAATACTCATTTATAGCGACCCGAAGAGATGCTTTAGATAAAATAGGTGGATTAGAAGAATATTTTCTGCCAAATGAATTCCCATACTCTATTCCCCAGGAATTTGATAAATTACCACGATTAATGGGCAGAGCAAAAGTCAATATAAAAACCTCCAAAGGAGATATGCAGGCAATTGTGGATGGATTTAACGCCCCACTTACAGCAGGAGCATTTATAGATTTATCTTCAAAAAACTTCTACAAAGATTTACCTATAAACAGAGCAGAAGAATTTTTTGTACTGCAAACAGGTGATCCAATTGGTGAAGATATTGGTTACATAGATCCTGAAACAAACGAAGAACGTCACGTTCCCTTAGAAATTAGAATTCCTGATGAACAAGATACTTTTTATAATCAAACTTTTGAAGATTTAGGTCTTTACACAGAGACGCCAACATTACCCTTTGCGACACTTGGAACTCTAGGATGGTCCCATTCAAATACCGCAGTTGATGATGGCTCATCGCAATTTTTCTTCTTTTTATATGAAGCAGAATTAAATCCAGCAGGTCGCAATTTAATTGACGGGAGGAATGCTGCCTTTGGTTACGTAGTAGATGGATTTGATGTATTAGAAGAGCTTACTAAAGATGACACAATTATTTCAATTGATGTTTTAGAGGGAATTGAAAATCTCAAATTAAATGCATAAAGAAATATTAGAAGATATAGGGGAAAAAGAATTAATAAATAGGCTAGGAAAATTTATGCCTAAAAATCAAGTTATGGATGATTGCGCTTTAATCAAAACTAAAAATTTACTTGTTAATACTGATTCTATGGTTGAAAATGTTCATTTCAATGAAATTACTATTTGTCCAATGGACCTTGGGTGGAAAGCAGTTGTTAGCAACATCTCTGACTTATTATCCAGTGGTAGCAAGAAAACTATAGGTATTACAATAAGCCTAGTTCTACCTGCTAAAACTGAGTGGATTTGGGTTGAAGAGTTATATAGAGGAATAAATAAAGCTTTAAACAAATATGGCGGGATAATTCTTGGTGGAGATTGCTCAAAAGGAAATCAAAAAGTCATATCAATTACTGCCTTTGGGATTCAAGGTGAACTTGCATTACGAAGAAACGCATGTAAACCAGGAGATATCATTTTAACTACAGGAATTCATGGTCTTAGCAAACTAGGATTTTTAATTAAAAATAAAATTAATTTAGATACTAAAATTTCTCTTAATAAAAGATTAATCAGTAAATCTATTGAACATTTTTGTCGCCCTAAAGTTTACCCAAATTTTCTAAAAAATCTTATAAAAACTCGCTCTAATAAAAAAATCAACAGAATAGGATGTACTGATAGCAGTGATGGTCTATTTCAAGCTTTACAAGATTTAGCAAGTGCTAGCAAATGCAAAGCAATTATCAATTATGAAAAAATACCTAAAGATAAGGATTGGCCAACAGGAGATAAATGGGATGAATATTATTTTTTTGGAGGAGAAGATTACGAATTAGTTTTCTCCTTACCAAAAAAGTGGGCAAAAAATTTATCCAGACTTGATAAAGATATTAACGAGATTGGTTATTTTGCTGATGGTGAACCATCAATAGAATTTAAAGATAATAACAAAAACAAATTATTAAATAACACTCCTTTCAAGCATTTTTAATTATTCCCAATTTTTTGCAACAATCTCTGCTAAATCTACAACTCTCTGACTATAACCCCACTCATTGTCATACCATGCAAGCACTTTTACAAGGTTATCTCCGATACACATAGTAAGGTCACTATCTACAATTGATGATTCATTAGTACCTGCGTAATCGCTTGACACTAATGGTTCATCTCCATACTTAATGATGCCTTTCATTGCGCTTAGAGATGCTTCCTTGAGAGCATTATTGACTTCTGCAGCTGTGACAGATTTAGAAGATTCAAAAACAAAATCAACTGCTGAAACGTTAGGAGTTGGAACTCTCATTGCAATTCCTGTTAATTTGCCTTTCATTTCTGGGTATACCAGAGCTACTGCTTTTGCAGCTCCTGTAGAAGTAGGAACGATGTTTGTAGCAGCGGCTCTAGCCCTTCTTAGATCTCTATGACTATTATCTAAAATTCTTTGATCCCCTGTATAACTATGAATTGTAGTCATCAATCCTTTGTTAATCCCAAAAGTTTGATCTAAAACTTTAACTACTGGAGCTAAACAGTTCGTTGTACAACTAGCGTTACTCAAAATATCATAGTCTTTATGTTTATATGTATCAGCATTGACTCCAACTACATAAGTACCAACGCCATCACCTTTACCAGGAGCAGTTAAGATGACTTTTTTTGCTCCTACTTCTAAATGCTTACTTGCACCTACGTCTGTATTAAATACTCCAGTAGATTCAATAACCAAATCTACACCCCAGTCTTTCCAAGGAAGATTCATTGGGTTTCTATCAGAGAAGCATTTAATTGTCTTGTTGTTAATTACAAAAGTATCATCAGTATATTGAATATCAACACCATCAAGTTGACCAAGAACTGAGTCATACTTTAATAGATGAGCATTAGTTTTAGGATCTGAGGTAACATTAATTCCAACTACTTCAATATTGGTGTAAGCCCCTCTACTAAGCCAACAACGCATAAAGTTTCGACCAATTCTGCCAAAGCCGTTAATTGCAACACGCAAAGTCATAACTAATAATTTCTAAATGATTAACCTAAGTTGCTGATCATACTGAATTTTGTGCAATAACGTAAGGTTTTTTTGATTTATTAAGCAAATAAGTCTAGTTTTGTATTAATTCAAGAAAAAAAAACATTTTTTTTAAGAAAAAATAGCAAAATTTTACCCAGAAGTTATTTTAATTTAAGTAAAAGATAAACATTGGATAAAAAATTACTATTGAAAAGTCATTTTCATTTTATTGGGATTGGAGGTATTGGGATGTCAGCATTAGCAATAGGTTTACTTAAAAAAGGTTGTTCAGTTTCAGGATCTGATTTAGTTAAAAACGATGAAACTAAAAAATTGGAGAAATTGGGTGCTGTAATTTTTAATTCTCAAATGCGACAAAATATTGAATTTGTTATTTCAAAATTTAGCAACAAATTGATTAATTTTGTTGTAAGCACAGCCATCAAGCCAGAAAATGAAGAATTTTTGTACTGCAGAGAAAAAAATTTATCAATAAAACATCGTTCAGACATACTTGCAATGCTAATGCGCTGTTACACTACATTGGCGGTAGCCGGCAGCCACGGAAAAACATCAACAAGTACATTTCTTTCTACAATACTTGAGTTATGTACACGTAATTCTTCTTCAATAACTGGAGGAATAATTCCTATTTATAACTCTAATTGTCATTTAGAAAATACAAAATATTTAGTGGCTGAAGTTGATGAATCTGATGGGACAATTAATAAATATAAGTCGGATATCGGAATAATCAATAACATTGATTTTGATCATTGCGATCACTTTTCTAATTTAGGTGAAGTCGTATCTTCTTTTAAAAGTTTTGAAAAAAATTCTAAAAAATTATTGCTTAATTTTGATTGTGAAACCTTAAGAGATAATTTTTATTCCAATTATAAGTGGTCAAATACTACGGCTAAAAACGTAGCTTATGCAGTAATTCCGACTGAAATTAATTCAAATTATACAATTGGAAAATATTATGAAAATGAAAAGTTTATAAGTAGCTTAAATATTCCAATTCCAGGATTACATAATCTATCTAATATCACCGCAGCAATAGCAGCTTCAAGAATGATAGGAGTGGATTTTATAGCAATTAAGAAAAATATTAAATATCTGAAACTCCCAAAAAAAAGATTTGAATTCAGAGGCCAAATAGATGAAAGAAGTTTATATGATGATTATGCACATCACCCAAACGAAATAAAAGAGACGATTAAATTAGGAAGATTATTGATTCAGCAAAAACATAATAATGAATATCAAAAAAGTAGATTAATAGCTATATTTCAACCTCATAGATACTCTCGAGTAAAGCAATTTACTAATGAATTCGCTGAAGAATTATCAAAAGCAGATGTTATTTATGTAACCAGTATTTATGGAGCAGGAGAAGCAAACGAAGATAAAATTACTTCGAAAATTATCACAGATCTGATTTGTAAAAAAAATAAAAATGTTAGTTTCATAAATAATTATTATGAAGCTACAAGAAATTTTTACGACTTAACTCAAAAAGGGGATTTAATTTTGAATATGGGAGCTGGTGATTGTCATAATTTCTGGTCAATTTTAAATGAAAAAAATAATTAAAATAGATAAATAATTTATGAATAAAAAAAATTTTTCCAAAAACTGTAATTTAAGTAGTTATACCACTATAAAAGTGGGAGGAGTAGCTGAATATTTTGCTGAGCCTAGAAGCATTGAAGAACTTTCACATCTAATAAAATGGGCTCATTTAAACAACCAAAGATGTCAAATAATTGGCGCAGGTTCAAATCTTTTAATAAATAATATTTTTATAAAAGGCTTAGTTATTTGTACAAAAAAATTGAAATCTCTAAAGATAGAGCCATATTCAGGAATTGTTGAAGCGGAAGCAGGTGTAATGCTCCCAACATTATCTAATTCTCTTGCTAAAAATGGATTACAAGGAGGAGAATGGGCTGTCGGAATTCCAGGAACATTAGGAGGAGCAATTTATATGAACGCTGGCACAGGTAATTTATCGCTAGCAAAAAATCTTATTTCCGTAGAAGTTATAAATAATAAAACTCATGAAAAACTTGAAATTGAAAAAAAAGATATCAATTTTGAGTATAGATTTAGCTCTTTTCAAAGAAATGATTTAACAATTATTAGTGCAAGATTACATTTTGAACCTAATGGAAATCTAGAACAATTAATTCAAACAACCAAAAATAACCTTAAATTAAAAACAGAAACACAACCATATCATCAACCAAGTTTTGGCAGTGTTTTTAAAAATCCTGAAAATAATTATGCAGCAAAATTAATTGATGATATTGGTTTAAAGGGATTTAAAATTGGCGGTGCTGAAATTTCTAAAATGCATTCAAATTTTATAATTAACACTTCTTCAGCAAGTTCAAAAGATGTTTATGAATTAATAACAGTAATTCAACAAAAAGTACTACAAAACAAAGGAATTTATTTGCAACCGGAAGTAAGAATGATTGGTTTTGACTATCCTAATTAAAGAAACGTTTTTACAAAATGGCGGGTTTTGGACTTCCTAACTTTGGACAACTTACAGAAGCTTTTAAAAAAGCTAAACAAATTCAGCAAGATGCTCAAAAATTACAAGATGAACTTGAAAATATGGAGATTGAAGGCAAAAGTGATGATGAAATGATAAAAGTTTGGATAAGTGGAAACCAACTGCCTTTAAAGGTAGAAGTACAAGAAAATATCTTAAATGCAAATAAAGAACAAATAGAGCGAAACATCCTACAAGCTATTCAAAAAGCTCATGAATTATCAACTACAACTATGAAAGAAAGGATGAATGATTTGACTGGCGGATTAAATCTTAATCTCCCTGGTTTTGATAATAGTGACTCTTAGAAGACTCAATCATTTCTTTATAAAAAGGATATCTTTCGAAAGATTTATTTAAATTACATCCCTCATCATTTAAATGTAAACAGTTACGAAATTTACACTTAAATCCTTCTTTGCTTACCTGTTTATATATTTCTGAATAAAGATTTGGTAACAACTTAATATCGACCTCAAGAGGTTGCATATTAAAACCAGGAGTATCCACAATGTAACTTTGATTCGATATAGAAAATAACTCAACATTTCGAGTAGTATTTTTTCCTCTCTTAATTTTATTGGAAACTGGAGCAGTGCTATTTTGAAGACCTGGAATAATCATATTTAGCAAAGTAGTTTTGCCAACTCCAGATGGGCCCACAAAAATTGAACATTCTTTTTGCTTTAACTCGGCTAATAAATTTTTAAAGCAGTCAGATTTCTCTAAATTTAAAGTTATTACTTGGTAACCCCATTTCTCAAATTTATCAAGTAAATATGATCTTCTTTTATCAGAAATTAAATCACACTTTGTCAACACTAAGGAAACTTCAGCTCCCATTGATTCTGCTGATATCAAAAACCTATTAACTTGAGATAAATTTAACTCTGGTTCTTCAACGGAAAAAGTAACATATATGTTAGAAATGTTTGCAACTGAGGGTCTAACTAAAAGATTTTTTCTTTTTTTTAGACTTGTTATTATTGCACGTTTACTTTTAAAATCAATTTTTTCAATCGCTACTTCGTCTCCAACATAAATTAATTGATCCTTGAAATTTATAGACTTTTTAACCTTACATAAAAATTTCTCACTATTTCCAGAGTTTTCTTGATTTTTTAAATCAACTAAATAAAAATTATTGAATTTTTTCGTAACTAAACCTAAATATTTACTATTAGTTTTCATTCAATATTTTTATTTTTATAAATTTTTCATTTTCTTTGATTTGTTTAAACAAACATCCCATCTCTTTTAAATTTTTTAATACCATTTCTTCTGGTTCGCCTTTATCTAGTTCAACAATAAGTTGTTCGTTTTTAGATAACTTCTCCAAAGCCAATTTAATTTTGACAACATTTAAAGGACATGGAACAGATTTAAGATCCAAATGCTTTAAGGAAGTCATTAAGAATCTTTACCAAATAATTTACTAAAAAGTCCACTACTGGAATTAATATTCTTTTCTGAATATTGAGAAGCTAAACCTTCTAAAAGCTCTCTTTCTCCGTCGGTTATACGAGTTGGTAATTTTACTTTTATTAAGACTTCATGATTTCCTCTCGCAACCGGATTTCCAAGTCTAGGTACCCCTTTATTCTCAAGTGAAAGAGTTGTATTTGGTTGCGTACCACTTGGAATTTTTAAATTAACATCTCCATCAACTGTAGTAATTTTAACAGTGTCACCTAAAATAGCCTGTAAATAACTCACTGCTATTTCTGAGTAAATAGTCACACCATCTCTTTTTAATTTTGCATCATTCTGAACTTTTATAAAAACATAAAGATCTCCAGGCGGACCCCCTTTCAAACCAACATTTCCCTCACCGGAAACTCTTAATTTAGTGCCAGTATCAACTCCTGCAGGAATATTAATTCTTAATTTTTTTCTGACTTGCTTAACTCCATTACCACCGCAACTTACACATGGATCTGCAATTATCTGACCAGCCCCATTACATGAAGGACATTCAGCTACTTGTGTGAAATTACCAAAAGGTGTTCTTGTAGCTCTTCTAACTTGTCCACTTCCACCACATGTTGAACAAGTTTTGGGTCCGGTTCCAGGTTTAGCACCTGTACCCCTACAGACTTCACATGTCTCAAGATGAGGAATTTTAATTTCTCTTTGTTGTCCAAAAATTGCATCTTTAAAGTCAACATTAAGGTCATACCTTAGATCATCTCCTTGTTGAGGACCTCTTCTTTGTGTTCTGCCTCCTTGTGGATTTTGCCCCCCAAAACCATTAAAAAAAGTTTCAAATAAATCGGCAAAGCCACCCATGTCTCCCATATCAGGCATTCCAGCTGCACCTCCAAGACCAGCCTCTCCAAATTGGTCATATCTTGCTCTAGTTTCAGGATTAGATAATGCTTCATAAGCTTTACCAATTTCTTTAAATTTATCTTCTGCACCTGGTTCTTTATTAACATCAGGATGATATTGTCTTGCTAATTTTCTATAAGCCTTTTTTAAAGTGTCCGGATCAGCATCTCTTGAAACTCCAAGTATTTGATAAAAATCAGCCATTAGATAATGCTCAAGTAAAAATTTGGAATTTATACATCTTCAGAAGTATTTTCTTCTGAATCAATATTCTCTTCAACTGTATCCTTTTCTACTTCCTCTTGTGAATTTTGTTTACCAGGTCCCATAGAAACTTTTACCAAAGCATGTCTCAAGACCTTACCTTCTAGATGGTAACCTCGCTGCAATTCCTCTAGAATAAAGTCTTCCTCAAACTCCTCACTAGGCTCTCTTAAAACAGCTTCATGTAAATTTGGATCAAATTGCTGACCAACAACTCTCATAGGTGAAACGCCTTGTTGTTTTAAAACTTCTACCAATTGCTTATACAAACCTTGATAACTTCTATGAAGAGATTGAGCTTCTTCACTTTCTGGTTTAAGTTGTTGTCTTGCTCTCTCAAAATTATCAACTATAGGGAGTATCGCGGTTAAAGTCTTTGAAACAAGTTGGATTTTTAAATCGTCCTGATCTCTAGATTGCCTTTTTCGAAAATTATCAAAATCTGCTGAAATTCTTACATATTGATTTTTTAATGTTTCATGTTCTTTTTCTAATTGTTCTAATCTTGCATCATTATTAGAAATAGTATTTTTTAATTCTTCAGTATTTATTTCTTCTGTTTTTTGAGTAGAAAATTTATCATTTTCAATTATTTGATCTTCACTAGGCAAAGTATCATTAGGAGGATTATCCTGATTAGAAAACTCATTTTCTTTATTCTCAATATTTTCTGATTGATTTTCAATCATTTTTCTAAAAATTTGTTAAAACTATTTTCCTTTAAAGTGATGCACAAAACAAGTTGCGGAAGGCCGCACAAATATTTACTTAGGAACAAATTTTAATGCTAATCCGTTATTACAGTATCTTTTGCCTGTAGGAAGTGGTCCATCATTAAAGACATGTCCTTGATGACCTCCGCATCTAGAGCAATGATATTCAGTTCTTGGGACAATTAATTTGAAATCAACTTTTGTTTCAACTGATCCTTGAATTGAATCCGAAAAACTTGGCCATCCAGTGCCACTATCATATTTGTTTTCTGAAAGAAAAAGCGGCAAATCGCACCCCGCGCAATGAAATTCACCTTTTCTTTTTTCATTATTTAATTTGCTAGTGAAAGCTCTTTCAGTACCTTCTTCTCTTAGAATGTAGTATGACTCAGAACTAAGCCTAGATTTCCATTCATCTTTTGATAAATTCCAGTCTTCTTTAGAATCGAGTGAAGAAGCTAATACCTGCATAGGTTTAAAGATTATTTTTAAGATTGACATAATAGGAATTAGAATAAAAATTCTTCTCGTTAGAAATTGATTCATATATTTAAATCACATAAAAAATAATGGATTACGTACAAGACAATTCTATTAAAAATATTCATAAATTAAGTGTTGCTCCAATGATGGATTGTACTGATAAACATTTCAGAATGATAATGCGAAAAATAAGTTCTAAAGCTCTTTTATATACAGAAATGATTGTGGCCCAAAGCTTAGTTTATACTAATAAAAAAGAAAATTTTCTAGATTTTAATAATGAAGAGCACCCGATTTCAATTCAATTTGGCGGAGACAATCCTAAAATCCTAAAAGAGGCCGCTCAAATGGCAGAGGATTGGGGTTATGACGAAATAAATTTTAATGTTGGTTGTCCAAGTCCAAGAGTTTGTTCCGGAAATTTTGGCGCTTCACTTATGAAAGATCCTGAAAAAGTAGCAAAATGTATAGAATCCTTAAAAGAAAACAGTAACTTACCAATCACTATTAAACACAGGATCGGAGTAGATGATGATGATAGTTTCATCAATTTGAATAATTTCGTAAGAAGTATAGCTAATGCTGGTGCAGACAGATTTACAGTTCATGCAAGAAAAGCCATATTAAAAGGTTTAAATCCAAAACAAAACAGAACCATACCCCCACTTAAGTACGATGTTGTAAAAAAATTAAAAAAATTAAATCCAAAATTATTAATAGAAATCAATGGGGGCTTCACAAATATCGATGATTCGTTAGAGGCCTTACATGATTTTGATGGGGTCATGATTGGACGATCAATATATAAACACCCCTTGAGATGGTCTGAAATTGATCAAAAAATTTATGGAATCAATACAAAACCCAAATCTGCTTCGAATATTATATTCTCCTTAATCCCATACATAGATGAGCATTTAAGGAATGGAGGAAAATCTTGGGATATTTGTAAGCACCTTATAAATTTAGTTGAAGGAATTCCAAAAGCAAAAATTTGGAGGAATCAAATTTCAAATAAATCTATAAAAAAAGAACTAGATATTGAATACCTCGTAAAAATAACGACGAGACTTGAAGAAATGGGTTGCTAATTTACCTCATTTGAAGCATCGCTATCATTGGAAACTCCTCTTTTTCTCCTGCTCCTACCACTTTCATATTCATCGTTTTCAGAAGAGTTTGCATAACTTCTGTCTTCCCACCCTTCTGCTCCGGAAGATTTATTGGTGTAAGAGGTATTTGATTCAGAATTACCTCCTCCGCCATAGCCGCCGTTATTACCGCCTCCATAGCCACCGCCATAGCCGCCATTATTTCCTCCTCCATAGCCACCGCCATAGCCGCCGCCGTTATTACGACCGCCATAACCACCTCTGCCTCCTCTACGAGACCCACCAGAACCTCTTGGTTCAGCCTTATTAATTCTTAATGGTCTACCCATAAGCTCTTTACCTTGCAAACCATCAATAGCTGTTGACTCAATTGCTTCATCAGCCATTTCAACAAAAGCGAATCCTCTTTTTCTTCCAGTATCTCTTTCAAGGGGAAGAGAACAATTTAAAACCTCGCCAAAAGGGGTAAACAACTGTAAAACATCTTCTCGCTCTGCGCGGAAGGGCAAATTGCCAACAAAAATACTCACTTTAAACTAAACAAAGAAAATTTACCTTAATTAAAAAACTGCAATAAAGTAGTTTTATAACTTTACGTCAATATTCTACTTCAAAGCATACCCTTGTAGTAGAAAAATAATTGAGATTCAAAGAAACAATTTTTTCTGCCAATTATTGACCTCCTTTTCTACTTGTTCAAAACTTGTTCCACCTTCACTAGTTCTTGACTTAACAACATTAAGAGGTTCAAGATCCACAAAAACATCCAAATCAAATTCGGGATGAAATTTTTTAAATTCATCGATTTTGAGATTTTTAAATAACTTTTTTCTCTCCAAGCAATATTTAACTATTTCACCAACTACTTGATAAGCGGTTCTAAAAGGAACATCTTTTCCAACTAAGTAATCAGCTAAATCAGTAGCATTAGAAAAGTCATTTTCTACCGAATCAGATAAATTTTTAATATTAAATTCTATACCCTCATTAATTAAAATAGTCATTGCTTTAAGGCATGAAGATATTGTCTCAGCAGTATCAAATATTGGCTCTTTATCTTCTTGTAGATCCTTATTATATGCAAGTGGTAAACCTTTGACCATCGTTAACAAAGCCTGAAGATGTCCATACACTCTGCCCGTTTTGCCTCTTACTAATTCTGGAACATCAGGATTTTTTTTCTGAGGCATTAAGCTACTGCCCGTAGCACATTTGTCAGTTAATTTTGCAAAAGAAAATTCATCAGTTACCCATAATATTATCTCCTCTGAGATTTTACTCAAATGAGACATTAACAAAGCAGATGTAGAAACAAACTCTATACAAAAATCTCTATCACTTACTGCATCAATACTATTTTTATAAATCTTTTCAAAACCCAATTCTGCAGCTGTAAAGTTCCTATCAATTTTTATTTTTGTGCCAGCTAATGCTGCAGCTCCTAATGGAGAAATATTGACTCTTGATCTTACTTCTTGAAACCTTTCACGGTCTCTTTGGAACATTTCTAAATAAGCCAATAAATGATGAGCTAAAGATAATGGCTGAGCTCTTTGCATATGGGTATATCCTGGAATTAAAGTGTAAATATTAGATTTCGCAAGATTTAAGAAGGCTTTTTGTAAGTCTGTTATTAGAATTTCAAGATTGTCAATCTCTCTTCTTAACCACAATCTTAAATCTGTTCCAACCTGATCATTTCTACTTCTACCTGTATGTAGTTTTTTCCCAGTTTCCCCAATTAAACTAATTAATTTTTCTTCTATACAATAGTGAATATCTTCTGAAGGGGGACTAGGAGAAAATTTACCCTCCAAATACTCAACTTTTATTGTCTCTAAACCACTAATAATTTGAATAACTTCAGAAGAGGTCAATACCTGTGTTTTGCCAAGCATTTTTGCATGGGCAATCGAGCAATCTAAATCTTCTAAAATAAGCTTTCTATCAAAAACAATCGAAGCGTTAAACTTTTCAACAAAAGGGTTAAGTGAATTATCAAATCTTTTACTCCAAACTTTTCCCATATTAATTAGTAATTTTAGGTACCTCTAATAAAGCATTTTTTTATATAAGTGACAAAAAATATCTACTTTAATTGAAAAATAACCATAGATGCATCATCTTCCAAATGTCTATTTTGACCTGTAAAGTCGTCTAATTTTTTAAATATTTTATTTAAGATTTCTTGGGATGAAAGGGATTGCTTGCATAATTTTATAAGGGTTTTTATTAATCTTTTCTCATCAAATCTTTCGCCTAAAGAATTAGAAGCATCTATTACTCCATCTGTATAGTACAGAACTAAATCATTTTCATTAAGCTTGATTTCACCGCAATTATATTTAGCATCTTTTTGAAGTCCAATTACAAATCCTTCTGAGTCTAATTTTATGATTTTCTGGTCTGAATTTTTCCAAAGCAAAGGAGGATTATGTGCTGCATTAGAAAATCTCAATTTCCTAGTTCTAGGATCATAATCCGAATAAAATAATGTCATAAATCTATGAGATTGATCTAAATCATTTATTGCTAATTGATTCAAATCATGCAAAATTCTATCAGGAGGCAAACCTGTAAGAACCTCTGCACGGAGCATTCCTCTTAACATAGTCATTAAAAGACCAGCAGGAATCCCTTTACCCATGACATCACCTATTACCAAAGCCCATCTTGACTTTTCTTTTCTTTTCTCTGAGATATTCGTCTTTAAACACATAAAATCATAATAATCGCCTCCTAACTGTAGAGCAGGTCTACAATGAGCTGCTAAGTCTATACCATGAATAATGGGACAATATTCTGGTAATAACTGTGATTGAATTTCAGCACCAGTTGAAAGTTCTCTATCTACATTCTCATGGTTTTTCTTATTTTTTATTAAAAAGTAATTCTCTAACCCAACAGCTAAACAATTTTCGATAAAATTAAAATTACTATCATCAGTGATCGGCTTACTAGATAAATCTTTACTAAAAATATAAATAAATCCTCTACATTTTCCTCTGGATAATATTTTTTTTGATTCAATTTTATATTCTTTAAAATTATCATTTAATGCCTTCTCAAAAGTTAGGATTTCTTTTATTTTAAAATTTTTAGAAAAATAAAATTGATTATAAAAAATATTAATTTTTTCTTTAATTGTTAAATATTCATTATTAGCAGAAATTTTTATATTTTCCTTCCATATATCTCCTTCATAGTTTAAGGGAATAATTAAAATAACTTTTTCACTAAAAATATGTTTAAAAATTAAACATACATAATCAAGTAATTTGTTTATGTTAGAAAAAGATTTTAAATAATATGATAATGATGATGCAATTTCAGCAATTTCATATCTATTTTTAAAGGATAAAACACTTTTACTTGCTAAAAAATTTTGAATAAATTTGTTTGACAATAATTTTTCTTTTTGATTATTTGTCACAACAAATTTAATAGATAAACATGTTTTAACATCATTTTTTATATTTTAAAAAAATTTAATAAAATATTTACTTATCTGCAAGCAAAGCCTCCACAAATTCATAACTATTAAACGGCCTCAAATCTTTTATCCCTTCTCCAGCACCGATAAACCTTATTGGCAAATTAACTTCTTCAGATACAGCTAATGAGACTCCTCCTCTAGAAGTACCATCTAATTTAGTAATAATTGCTCCACTTAAATTAGCTGATTTAGCAAAACTTTTTGCTTGCTTTAACCCATTTTGACCCTGACTTGCATCTAAAACTAATAATGATTCAACAATTGCATCTGGAACCTTTTTATCAATTATTTTTTTTATTTTTGCTAATTCATCCATCAAATTATTTTTTGTTTGCAATCTCCCTGCTGTATCCACTAGTAATAAGTCAACATTTCTTTTTTTTGCAGAATTAATTGCATCAAACACTACAGCAGCTGGATCAGCATTTTTTGATTGATTAGAAATGACATCAACATTACTTCTCTCACCCCATACTTTCAGTTGTTCTACTGCCGCAGCTCTAAAAGTATCAGCAGCAGCTATCAAAGTTTTATAATTACTTTTTGATGACAAATATGCTAGTTTCCCTAATGTAGTAGTTTTACCAACGCCATTAACACCTACTAGCAACCAAACATTTAACTTACCTTTTTTAGGAACCAAGAGATCAACTCCTGAATTTTTTATTGGTTTATCGATAATTAATTTTAATTCCTTCTTCAAGAATTTAATTCCTGCTTCCCCACCCACGACTTCCTCATTTAATTTTGTTCTGAGAGAACTTATAACTTTATCGGTTGAATCAATACCTACATCAGCTCTTATTAGCAGAGTTTCTAAATCATCGAGAGATTCAGGGGTCAGAGGATCATCTCCTAATTTATCTAATAATTCAGTAACAAATCCTTTCCTAGTTTCTTCTAATCCTCTCCTTAATTTAGTTAACCAATCAATTTCATCTATCGAAATTTGATTTATTTTTTTTCCTTGAGCAGCTAATACCATTGCCGACCAAGTAAAATTATCATCAAATTCTCCCAATTGAGTTTCAGAATTAGTTTTAGTCGGTTCAGCAATATTTTGCTTACTATTAATATCAATCAATTCTTGCTTCTGCTCCTCCTGCTCTTGTAATTCTTGCTTCTGCTCCTCCTGCTCTTGTAATTCTTGCTTTTGTTCTTCTTGTCTTTTTTTTAAAAGGGCATAAGCTTGAGCAGCCCACTCTCGAGAATTATCAGAATCAGTATTATTCATTATTAATCATTAACCTTAAGCAATAAATTTTAAATTACTACTTATTTATATCAAATAATTATTGTAATTTTACTTTTTGTAATCTCCTTAAAACTCCATTGATAAATTTTCTTCCTTGCATGTCACTATATTTATTAGCAAGATTAACTGCCTCATCGCAAGCAACAGCAATAGGTGTTTCCAAAAAATTAATATCCACATATGCTAAACGTAAAATATCTCTGTCAATTCTTGGTAATCTTTTTAATCTCCAGCCATCCATTGCTTGATCGATATCAGAATCAATACTTGCAATGTTATTTATGATAGTACTAATCCTCTGATTTACATCTTCTCTAATATCAATTTGTCCACTAGATACTATTAATTTTGGAAAATCTAGAGTTACTGAAAGTGTATTCATAACACTCTCAATTTTTGTTATCGATTTTTTCAAGTCATTTCGAATATTTGAATAAGAAGAGTCAAAACCTTCTTGCAATTCACTATCTAATAATTTTTGAGATGCATTTTCTAACTCTAATTCACAATTATCTAATTCTTCTCTACAGTGATTTATAAGAGAATCTAAAGCAGATTCATAAATTTCTTCTATCTGAAATTTATTTAATTTGAAATCACCTTTATCTTTAATTAGACCAAGAGAAATCAAAGATAACTCTCTAGAAAGAGATCTATTGCGCATCAATTAAGAAGAAGTATTTGTGGAAGCCCTTAATTGAGAAAATAATTTTGAAAATGTAGGATTTGTAGTGTTATTTTTCTCATCAGGATTAACTATCCCAGCAGAAATTATTGTTCTAAAGGCATCTTCAACAGAAATATCCAAATCCTTAACAGAGGACTCAGGAACAAGTGTATACCAACCAGTGGTTGGATTTGGTGCTGTAGGTATAAAAACACTTAGTAACTTTTCTTCCAATTCTGGCTGCAACGAAGGTCCTACATCACCAGTTACAAAACCTACACTAAATAGTCCCTCACGTGGATATTCAACTAAAACAACTCTTCTAAATCGATTAGATTTATTACTTAGAAAAGTTTCTAAAAGTTGTTTAAGGGTTTTATAAACAGCACCAGCCACAGGGATTTTTGATAATGTCCCCTCTCCAAATTCTAATAACCATCTTCCTACGAAATTTCTCGCCATCAAGCCGATCAACAAAATAGCTAATAGAGGAACAGTTAAACCTAATGTAAGATTAATTAAATCTTGTAATAAAGGATTTAGAGTAATAAAAGGATTTAATTGTTTTGGAACAGAAGTGACTAATGTTAAAACAAATTTACTAACTAATGATGACAACCAGATTGTTGTTGCTAAAGGTATAACTACCAACAGCCCAGCTATAAGATCATTTTTTAGATCCTGTTGAAGCCTAGATCCTAAATTCGAATCTTGATTTTGATTAGATTCAACCAAAATAACGTTTCGTACTATATTAATTTTACTAATAATCTAGCTGTTTTTATTAAGTTAGGATATATTTTTTCTAATAAATTTATTTTATTTATTAGTTTATTCTCCAAAAAATCAATTTAAAAGAAATGCTATAAATAATAAAGAAATGATTGATACCATTGACGTAAAAAAAGAAATAAGTAAAAAATTAAAGGAAAGAGCAATTGTTGAAGGTTTTACCATAGCTGGAATCGCATCAATACCAGGTAGTTCGCGCATAAAATTAAGAACTAACGCACTTGAAAGATGGTTATCAAATAATCATCATGCTGAAATGAAATGGATGGAAGCAGAAAGAAGAAAAAATATAGATTCACTTCTTATAGATGCAAAAAGTGTTTTAAGTGTTGGATTTACTTACATTAATTCACATAACAAAGACAATAAACTCTTCAAAGTAGCCAAATTTAGTCAAGGAGAGGATTACCATAAAGTGATTTACAAAAAGTTAAAGAATATTGGCAAATGGATCAATCTAGAAATGCCTGATTGTAAATGGAAAATATGTGTTGACACCTCACCGCTTCTTGAAAAAGCATGGGCTGAAGAGTCAGGCATTGGTTGGATAGGTAAAAATAGTAATTTAATAAGCAAAAAACATGGTTCTTGGCTTACTTTAGGTTTTATAATTCTTACAGAAGATTTAATACCAGATAAACCTCATCAATCCCTTTGCGGAAAATGTGATATTTGTATTGATCATTGTCCCACAAACGCGATAGTAGAACCTTTTGTAATACAATCAGATCTCTGCATTGCTTATCACACAATAGAAAGCAGAGATAAATTTTTTCCAAAAAAAATTGAAGAAAATTTAAATGGATGGGTTGCAGGATGTGATATTTGTCAAAATGTATGCCCTTGGAATAAATCGGTACCGTACAATAATAATTTTGAAACTACCCAGAAGGAATGGATTGAAAATCTGAATATTGAATCATTAAGTTGGGATGATAAAACTTGGAAAAAAAAGCTTAAAGGAACTACATTAAAAAGAATTAAGCCATGGATGTGGAAAAGAAACATAAAAGCAAATCTAAAAAATTCAAAAATGAAAATATGAAAAAGTATTTAAAAAAGATAATATGCATCTCTTTAATCAGTATGTCCTTTATTCAACTAGAAAAGGCTGAAGCAATTATTCCTTTTTATTATTTCCCAACAATAAAAAATTTACAAAAGCAAAGTTTATATATTGGCAAAAATGCATATCAATTACTTTATTTTGGAAACTATGAAGAGAGTCTTAACTTAGCCAAATTAGCTGTAAAGCTAAATAAAACCGATGAAAAACTATGGTTAATTTTGGCTGCAGCAGAAGAAGCTAACAAACTATATAAAGACGCATTAAATTCCCTAAATAACGCACAAAAGATCAATTCAAATGTCAGCGAAATATACTTCAATAAAAGTAATATTTACTTAAAAATTTCTCAACAAAAAAATGCAAAAAGTGCTTTAGAAAAAGGAATAAAGATAGAACCAAATAACCATAAAGCTATTTTTCAATTAGGGAATATTTTATTAATGGAAAAAAATTTCTTTCCAGCTATTGAGTTATTTGATAAATCTTTAACAATTAAGCCTAATTTCTGGCAAGCAATCAATAATAAAGCTCTAGCTTATTTCGAGAAAGATAATATAAATCTATCAGCCAAACTTTTTAAAAATGCAATTTTAATTGAGGAAAATGCTGAACCATTACTAGGTCTTGCAGCATGTATGAGAATTAAAGACATAAAATTAGCAATTGAGCTCGCAAAAAAAGCATTAGCTAAAGATCCCAAATATGTTGATTATGATTTTAGAAAGGAACAGTTGTGGGGAGACAAATTACAAGCCTCCACAGAAATTCTTTTACAAAATGAACAGCTTAAAAAAGAGGTGAAACTGGCAAAATTCAAAATAATTACATCTTATTAATCTTCAACACTGGTAAATATTTTTTTAGCTATTAGTCTTAATTTAATTAATTAATTAATATTTAATTTGATGTCTAATGGAAAAGAATAATTTCACCTCTATCTCACTTCAAGAAGAAATGCAACGTTCTTATTTGGAGTATGCAATGAGTGTAATAGTTGGACGGGCTCTACCAGATGCAAGAGACGGCCTTAAACCTGTACAAAGAAGAATATTATATGCCATGTACGAATTAGGTTTAACACCTGACAAACCATTTAGAAAGTGTGCAAGAGTTGTTGGAGATGTACTTGGAAAGTACCATCCTCATGGAGATCAAGCAGTATATGATGCATTAGTAAGACTAGTGCAAAATTTTTCAACTAAATATCCTACTCTGGAGGGCCATGGAAATTTTGGATCTATAGATAATGATCCGCCAGCAGCAATGAGATATACTGAAACAAGATTAGCTCCAATTGCTTACCAAGGATTTCTTGAGGAAATTGGATCAGAAACAGTAAATTTCTCAAATAACTTTGACGGTTCGCAAAAAGAACCGGATTTTCTTCCAGCACAACTTCCATTTTTATTGTTAAACGGATCATCAGGAATTGCTGTCGGCATGGCAACAAATATTCCCCCTCACAATTTGGGTGAAATGGTAGATGGTTTAATTGCTTTAATAGAAAATAAAGATATAAGTGATAAAAAACTTTCTGAAATTATTAAAGGACCAGATTTTCCCACAGGAGGAGAATTAATTTATAGTCAAGCAATAAAGGAACTCTACTTAACAGGAAAAGGATCACTAACAATAAGAGGTGTTATTAATAAAGAAGAAGTAAATTTAGGCAAAGGCAAACATAAAAAAAATGCACTAATCATTAAAGAACTCCCTTACCAAATCAATAAAGCAGGTTGGATAGAAAAACTAGCAGAACTTGTTAATGAAGGCAAAATCATTGGAATCTCTGATATTAGAGATGAAAGTGATAGAGATGGCATGAGAATAGTAATAGAGCTAAAAAAAGATTCAAATTCTGAACTTGTTATTTCAAATTTATATAAAAAAACAACTCTTCAAACAAATTTTGGTGCAATATTCTTAGCTTTAATTAAAGGCAAACCTGTACAACTAAACCTTAAGAAGTATCTCAACCATTTTCTTGAATTTAGAGAAGAAACTATCAGAAATAGAACTAATTATTTTCTAAAAAACACTCTTGAAAAGTTAGAAATATCACAAGGTTTATCTAAAGCTACAAAAAACATAAAAAAAGTTATTGCAATTATTGAAGAATCAGAAAATTCTGTCCAAGCTAAATCAAAATTAGTAGAAAATTTTTTCTTAAGTGAAAAACAGGCAAATTCAGTTTTGGATATGCCACTTAAAAAATTGACAAATCTAGAAAAAAATCAAATTGATAATGAAATAAAAAATTTAGAAGAAAAAAAGAATTATTTTCAAAAATTATTGAACGAAAGAGCATTATTACTTAAATTACTCATAGAAGAATTATTAATATTAAAGAAAAAATACAATATTACACGTAAAACAAAAATAATTAAAAATATAAATCAAAATGAAGAATTAGAAACGCTTAATAATCAAATATTAGAGGACTTTATAAATAAAAAAACAAAATTATACATAGACAATAGACTTTATTTAAAAAGGATGATTTTAGGTAATTACAAGAAATCATTTGAGGTTGTAAATAAAATTATAGATAATAAAAACATTCAAAAATTTATATGTAATATTGAAAAAAATATTAAATTAATTGGTATTACAAATACGGGAAAAGTATTTAACATTGATTGGGAATCAAGTATTAATAAAGACTATAAATTAGATAATAAAATTCTTGGAAATATTCATCCTAACGAAATAATAAATTTTCATTCAATTAAAAAAGAAACTAGAAATTATTTATGCGTATTAAATTCAGATGGAAGGTTTAAGAAAGTTTTATTTGATGAAGATATGATGAAAAGTAATAGATCTTTCACTATTACAAAATTAAAAAATAATTTAAAAACAATTGATTCTTTTGTTTCTAATGAAAGCAAAGATTTAATAATATTAACCTCGATAGGAAGAATGTTTAAATTTAATTTATCAAATAAATTTTTAACGCCAACTTCTAAACAATCCCAAGGATTAATAATTGCAAAACTTTTACCAGCTGAAAAAATCGTTTCTTGTTGCACATTCAATGATGAAGAAAATATTTTTTTAATATCTAAACAAGGAAAAATCTTTTGTATAAATAGTAATGAAATTTACTGCTCAAATGAATACAGTTTGGGATATTTGAATGAAAAAACCCAACTTAAAAAGGATTACTTCCTCAAAATAATGGGAAGTAACCATTACCTTGATATTGAAACTAATAAAAATAAATCTGCAAGATTGAACCTAAATAAATTAAATTTCAAATCCAATAAATCAAACTTTTTAATTGATTTTTTAAAATTAGATAATGACGAATACCTTGAAAATTGTTTCCGACTTGAAAACTTTCTCGACTAAGATTTATATTCATTTTCAACCCAATTTAAGTATTCTTGATTTACCGTTCCAGTTACATAATCACCAGTAAAACAACTCATCTCTAAACCTTTAATAGGAGAATCACTTATTATAGATTTACGCAAACTTTCAACACTTTGATAAACAAGGTTATCAATCTCAAGCTTATTAGCGATTTCACTTATTGTCCTATTATGAGCTATTAATTCATCTCTATTAGGCATATTAATTCCATAAACGTGCGGATAACGAACAGGAGGAGCTGCTGATGTAAAAAAAACTTTATTTGCTCCTGCATCTTTAGCCATCTGGACAATTTCTTTTGAAGTAGTACCTCTTACTATCGAATCATCAACAATTAATACATTTTTATTTTTAAACTCTGCACTCATAGCATTTAATTTTTGCCTTACAGATTTCTTTCGTTTCTGCTGACCAGGCATTATGAATGTTCTGCCAACATATCTATTTTTAAAAAAACCTTCCCTATATTCTATCCCTAATTGTCTTGCTACTTGCATTGCCGCGGGTCGAGAAGAATCAGGAATAGGCATAACTACGTCAATATCTCCACAATTGATTGTTTCTTTTATTGTTTCTGCTAAATAATCTCCCATCTTTAAACGGGCTTTATAGACTGAAATTCCATTCATAATTGAATCTGGCCTAGCTAAGTAGACATATTCAAAAGCACAGGGAAATAACATTGGATTTTCAGAACATTGCTTAGAGAAAAACTCCCCGTCAAGATTTATAAAAACAGCTTCTCCTGGATCTACATCTCTCACTACTTGATAATCATTATTCTCAAGTACTAAGGATTCGCTTGCAACCATCCATTCTTCTTTGTTTGTGGTTATTGAAAGTCTTTTCCCTATGACTAAAGGCCTAATACCAAAAGGATCTCTAAATGCTAATAAACCATGTCCTGAAATTAATGCAATTGAAGCATATGATCCTTGAATTCTTTTATGTAAAGATTTGACCGCATTAAAAATAATATCAGGTTCTAATTCTTGATTATGAATTTGTTCTTGTAATTCTGTCGCAAATACGTTTAACAACATTTCAGTATCACTTGAAGAATTTGTATGCCGCTTGTCGACATTAAATAACTGTTTTTCTAAATCTCTGGTATTAGTCAAATTTCCATTATGTATCAAAACAATTCCATAAGGGGCATTAACATAAAAAGGCTGTGCTTCTTCTACACTTTCTGCTGATCCTTTTGTTGCATACCTAACATGACCCAATCCAATTTTGCCAATTAAATTCCTCATATCTCTAGTTCTATAGGCAGTATTAACCTGACCTTTAACCTTATGTATATGAAAAACAGTTTTTTCCATCGTTGCTATACCTGTTGAGTCTTGTCCTCTATGCTGTAAGAGTAAAAGACTATCGTAAATTTGTTGATTTACATCATTTGAAGAAACGATTCCAACTATTCCGCACATAGCTTAATTTCTTGAAGATTTTGATAGTTGAAAAATTTTTTTCATATTTAAAAGTGACATGAAATACTATTATTAAATTTTTCGGTTAATTCCTCAACCCTAATATTGCAAATATTTTTTTCATTGATTTTTATCTTCAGCGTATTACCAGATACGTTTCCTATTTTTTTTACATACACACTTGTTGGGAAATTTATTTGATTTTGTTTTAGATAATTTAACCATTCATTTTGTTTCATTTTACTAATTGAAAAAATAATTCTTGACCCCCCTTCTGCAAACAATAAATTATCAACTCTATTTAAATCTTTATCTAATTCTATAGTTGCACCCCTTGAGGACAAAATACAAGACTCTGCTAAAGCTATAGCTAAACCTCCGTCGCTTATATCGTGAGAAGAAACTACAAGACTTTTTAAAATCGCATTTCTTAAAAAACTCTGACAAAACTTTTCATCCAACAAATCTATTTTTGGAGGCCGACCTGTAATTTCTCCATGAAAATATTCCAGATAAGAACTAGCTGCGATTTTTATTTCTGATTTGGAAGAACCAATTAACCAGATTTGATCATCAGTATTTTTCCATTCACTACTTATAGCTTTTTCGATATTATCTATCTTTCCAACCATTCCAATAACAGGGGTAGGATTGATAGGAGTAATTAGATTATCTTTATTTTTAGATTCATTATATAAAGATACATTACCTCCTGTAACAGGTGTTTCTAAAGCTTTACAGGCTTCAGTAATTCCATTACATGAAGATGAGAGTTGCCAATATCCTATTTCATTCTCAGGGGAAGAAAAATTTAAATTATTTGTAATTGCTACTGGTTCAGCCCCAACACAACTAACATTTCTAGCGGACTCTGCGACAGCAGCGATGGATCCTCTAAAAGGATCAAGAGCAACCCATCTACTATTGCAATCAACTGAAGCAGCGACACCAGAAAATACTTTGCGTTTATTTTTTTTATTTTGTTCCCTTAGTCTGACTACAGCTGCATCTGATTTTCCAGGTGTAAATACTGTATTTGCTTGTACTTGAGAGTCATATTGTCTATAAATCCACCGTTTAGAAGCTATTGATGGATTAGAGAGTAGTTTTAAAATGATTTCTGAAAAAGAAAAATTCTTTTTTTCCTTCAATGAAAATATTTTTTGTTCATGAATTTCTGGTAAATCATTTTCTTTCCATTCCCATTTCTTTAAAAGATCATCAGGTGGATTATTAATCACATTGTGAAAATTAACAGGAGTATCATCAGATAAGGCAGAAGTAGGTATTTGAGCCACAATTTTACCTTTATGAGAAATAATTACCTCATTGGTTCCTATCACTTCACCAATAACACTTGCATATAATCCCCATTTATTAAATTTTTCAATAAGATCATAAATTTTTTCTTCTTTAACAACAAACAACATTCTTTCTTGTGATTCAGATAATAAATATTGGTATGAGGACATATCATCTTCTCTAGAAGGGACCAAATCTAAATCAATAGATATTCCTAAATTTCCATTTGCAGCCATTTCTGCGCTACTACAAGTCAAACCTGCAGCACCCATATCTTGAGCTGCAATTACATCCCCTGTCTTAAAAGCATCCAAACAAGCTTCAATAAGACTTTTCTCAACAAATGGATCACCTACCTGAACCGCAGGTCTATCATCCAATGAAGTTGTAGTTAATTCTGAACTAGCAAAACTAGCACCACCAACACCATCTTTGCCAGTTGTGTTACCAACATATAACACAGGTGATCCTACATTTTTAGCTCCAGAACAAACGATTTCCTCGGTCTCTAAAAGTCCTAAAGCCATAACATTCACCAGAGGATTTCCAGAGTAACTATCATCGAAGTCAATTTCACCTCCAACAGTCGGCACACCTACACAATTTCCATAATGTGCAATACCGGATACAACCCCTCGTAGTAAATCAACATTTGATGATTTATCAAGGTTGCCGAATCTCAATGAATTCAACACTGCGATTGGCCTTGCACCCATTGTAAATATATCTCTTAAAATTCCTCCTACACCTGTTGCTGCGCCTTGAAAAGGTTCAATAGCAGAAGGATGATTATGACTTTCTATTTTAAAAACAAGTTTTTGATTATTTCCAACATCAATAACGCCAGCATTTTCTCCAGGTCCAACTAAAACATTTTTACCTTTAGTGGGAAACTTAGATAGTAAAGGTTTTGAATTTCTATAACAACAATGCTCAGACCACATAACGCCAAACATGCCTAATTCCGTTCTATTAGGTTTTCTCTTTAATCTTTTGCAAATTTCTTCGTAATCATTAAGTGTTAAATTTTCAACTTTTAGTGCTTCATTAAGATCAAACAGATCATTATTTTTTTGATTTATCATTATTTATATCCAAGGATCATCTTCTTTTTTCTCACTAAACGGTATAGATGTTCTGTCATCATTATAAAAACTTTTTTGGTTAAAATCTAAGTTTTGGCTAATATCTTCATCTTCTTCGAGCCATTCCTCTATTCTATTAGAAGCAATATTTTTCATATCATCAAATCTATCAAAAATTTTTTTTCCTTTTTGCATAAATTCATTTTTAATACTTGATTTTATTAAAGATAAATCATCTAAAGAATTACTTTTACAAAATACCAATCCCGGTTGTTGATCATTAATATTTTCAATATTTAATTTCCATCTACTAGAACCAGGAATTTTAGGATTAGATCGAGAAACCAAATAATATTTAATCTCACCCGTTTTCATTTCAAATAAAAAATCTGCTATTACTCCTATTTTTGTACCATTTGCATTTATCAAATTCGCTTCTATTAAAGTTGGAAACCTATTTAAAGTTGCTAAATCAGAAATCGCAGGATCTCCTTTCACATAAATTTGGTTATCTATTATTTGACTAATTTGATTTAATCTCCAAACATTTCTTTTTAAGTCAAAATTTGAAGGACAAGAGTACCAGCCTAAAATACGATGAACAGGAGGATGCATCCAAACATTTTCACCATTTCCGTAATTAAGAGACATATTGCCCTTAACATTATAATTTAGTAATTCACTTAAAAAAATTTCTTTCGGTAATTTCAACTTAAGAACGGACTTGAACAGGCATAACTAAATAAGTAAAAGAATTAATATTGTCTTCTGGAACAAAAACAGCTGGAGTTGTTGCAAGATTACACTTTAAAAGAACATTTTCGCAGGAAATAACTTTTAAACCTTCTAAAAGGTATCTAACATTAAATGCAATATCAAAATTTTCTCCAGAATAAGAAACAGGTATTGATTCGTTTGCGTTTCCAATATCTTGTGCATCTGCACTGATTGAAGCTAAATCTGTATTATCAAGTTTTAATTTAACAACACTACTCTGCTGATCAGCTAAAACAGCAATCCTTTCTAGCGCATCAATTAATTTCTTTGTATTAAAATTAAAAATCTTAGAAAAAGTATCTGGGATTAATTGCGAATAATTGGGATAAGTACCTTCAAGAGTTCTCGTTGTAATTATTTGATTAGAAGTTATAAAGACCACTTGACCTTTATCATAGAAAAGCTTTATTGAACTTTCTGAGCTTTTTAAAGTTACTAGTTTTTCAATTTCTCTTAATGATCTAGTTGGAATAGTAACTGAAAGATCACCATCATTTGCAGATAAGTTTTCTTTATTTTTTATATTTTGTTCATCACCTATTAACGCAACCGCTAATCTATGACCGTCCGTAGATGCAGACTCTAAGTAGTTTTGTTTAAATGTGAAATTAACCCCTGTAAGTAATTGCTTTGAATCATCATTACTACTAGCGAAAGTAGTAAATTTTAAAGCTTTTAAAAAAGAACTAGGATCGATATTTAAAGAAGTACCACTTTCAACAAATGGTAAGTTTGGATAATCATCTGAGTGAATACCTTTAAGATTAAAAGTACCTCTATCACTTTTAATTAAAATATTATCTGAATTATCATCTACTAATAAAGAAACAGGACTTTCATTAGGCAATTTATTTACTATTTCAGATAAAAGTTTTGAAGGTATGGTAATAGCTCCACTATTTGTAACAGTTCCATCGAAAGAAGTTTGAATTCCTAAATTCAAGTCAAAACCTGTCAAACTAATTTTATTTGTTCCTTCATCAGCTGTTAAAAGTATATTTGCAAGAATTGGATGAGTCGGTCTTGAAGCAACCGCTTTGCTCACTAATTGTATAGCATTATTAAATTCATTTTGATTACAAATAATTTCCATCTGAATTTGGAACTTTTTACAAATACAATATACTTTTATCGTAAATTAAATTCAATAAATTAACTTTTTACCTTTTCTAATATAAAAGTAAATAATAAATTTAAAAAAATATTAGTAGTAGTTCTTGTGGGAACTGTGGAATTCTAAAAATGAATAGCTTTTTAACACAGTTTACGTTCATAAAAACATGTGAAAAAATTTTTTTATTTGTTGAGTAGTTTTTTCTTTATCTGAAAAATTTAGATTTATTCAACAATTAGGATTACTTATTATTTATTTTTCAACAAATAATGTTGGTTTTTAATTGATTTCCACAGACACTATTTATTTTGGATTTTAATATCCCAAGATTTTAGTTATATTTTTTAATGATGGTTCAACATTTTTTCTGAAAACAGCATCATTGTTTTTTATGGCGCAATCAGGATCTTTTAATCCATTTCCAGTAAGAACACAAACAATATTAGATTCTTTCTGAATTCTATTTTTATTTTTAATTAGTCCAGCCACTGATGCTGCACTAGCAGGTTCACAAAATACTCCTTCTTTGGCAAGCATTTTATAAGCATTGATTATTTCTTCATCTGTAACTGATTGAAAGTCTCCTTTACTTTCCTTCCTTACTTTTTTTGCTTTTTCTCTATTTACAGGATTTCCAATTCTTATTGCAGTTGCAATTGTTTCTGGATCCTTAACTATTATATTTTTTACTAATGGAGCGGAGCCTTCGGACTGAAAACCCATCATTATTGGTAAGTTCAAATTTCTTTTTATTTTTGAATATTCTTTAAATCCCATCCAATAAGCAGTTATGTTTCCTGCATTACCCATTGGAATACAAAGCCAATCAGGAGCATAACCTAAGTCATCAACTATTTCAAAAGCCGCCGTCTTTTGTCCTTGTATTCGATATGGATTAACAGAATTAACAAGCTCTATAGGGTGTTCTGAGGATAAATCTCTAACAATTTCAAGAGCCTTATCAAAGTTTCCATTAATAGATATTATCTCGGCGCCATACATCAATGCTTGCGCAAGCTTTCCTTGTGCAACAAATCCTTCTGGGATTAAAACATAAGGTTTTAGCCCTCCTCTTGAAGCATATGCAGCAGCAGCAGCCGAGGTATTTCCAGTACTTGCACAAATTACTGCTTCACGGCCTTCTTCTTTTGCTTTGCTAATTGCCATAGTCATACCTCGATCTTTAAAAGATCCTGTTGGGTTAAGGCCATCATATTTTAAAAAAACTTTTGTTCCATTTCCAATTAAGTTGCTAATTGACTCGCTTAGAATTAGTGGTGTGTTTCCTTCATTGAGGGAAATAATAGGAGTTTTCTTTGTAACTGGGAGATATTGTTTATAAGCTTCTATTAAACCTGGCCATCTTTTTTTTCTGTAATTAATATGCAGTTTATTTTTTATTTTATTTAATAACACCATGGTTGTTTAATTTGTTTTGATTTTTTCTAGAGGGGAATTGGTGAAAAAGGTTAATAATTCTGAAATCGATTCTACTTTATTCATAACTTTGCTCAAAGCGCTGACATCTAAAATTACAGTTTTAGTTGGATATCCTTCAAAAAAATTTATTAGATTTATTTTCCCATTTCCTATTTTAATTGCTTGAATTATGCTAGCTCTGAGGGCCAGCATGCCTGTTCTGTCATCAGTTGCTCTAGGTGGGTGGATAATAGATGAAAGTCTAGTTAAAAAAACATTTCCTATTTCAGAATAAACTAGCTTACTTGCAATGGTAATAGGAACTTCAAAATCTTTGTTTAAAACTGTTCTAATTTCTTGATAGGGAGACCCAGTTGCTTTCAAAATTCTTTTTAATTCTCTTGTAGATTTACCTTCTTTAGCAAAATTTTTTAAAGAATTTAATTTAATTGTTCTAGAAAATAAGCCGTATGTGATTTTAATTTCTTCAGCCGTATAAGCTTTTTGTACATTAAAAAATAATGGAGCAATTACTAAAATAAAAAATATTTTAGATATTAAAAATTTACTAAACTTCATTTATATATTTGCACCAGCGGCAATTTTAACGAGTCTTACTACTCCCTTTTCAGTTACTTTTTTTGCAATTTTTATACCCATTTCTTTTGTATAGGGCTCATTAATAAGTCTTGGCACCCTTTTTAGAAAAATGTCAATCGAATAACCTGGTACTTTTTGTAAAATCTCTAAAAAGTTTCTCAATGGCTCAACATACATTATAAGCTCACTCAAGTTATCATTTTCGTTATTAGTGTTTAATTTAATTGATTGTGGAAGATAATTATTTAAACTTTTCAATATTTTTAGACTAAGTAAATCTATCTGGTTTGTTAAACCTTCAATTATCTCATTTCTAAGAAATCCTCCATTTGGAGAAAAGAGAAGATTTATAACTTCGTCTAAAAGTTTTTCTAAATCGAGATTTGTTTGCTTTGCAGCATTAGAAAGCAAATTTTCTAGACGATCCCATTTAAATTTTTTATTATCAAAAAGCATTTCTTTAAGGCTTCCCCTCAATTGTGGGTCAGGGTCTTCCATTAATCTTCTTGCGAAATATGGATAAGCTGCGCCTAATATTTTGAAGTTTGGATCTACGCTTAAAGCTATTCCTTCTAATGTAAGTAATGATCTAATTATAAGAGCATAATATGGGGGTAGTTTGAAAGGGAATTTATACATAACACCAGACATATCGTCAGTAACGCTCTTAAAGTCCATTTTTGAAACTCCTTGTTCAACGGCGTCGATGAAAACATCTTGAAATGCTGGAACAATGGGTTCTAGATTAACTTCCTCTGATAAAAATCCTAATTTTACGAAATCTTGAGACAACTTATCGAAGTTTTTATTTACTAAATGAACTACTGCTTGAATCAATCCTGACCTAGATTCTCGGGAAACCTCGCTCATCATTCCAAAATCTAGATAACATAATCTTCCATCTTCTAAAGCTAATAAATTACCTGGATGCGGGTCTGCATGAAAAAAACCATGTTCTAAAAGCTGTTCTAAACTACATTGCACCCCTATATCAATCATTTCATCAGGATCAATTCCTAATTTTTTTACATCCTCTAAATTTGTTAATTTTGTACCTTCTATCCATTCCATTGCTAAAACTCTTCTTGAGGTTATTTCTTTATAAATTTTTGGTACGGCAATCATTTGGTTATGTTTATGCATATCTCTAAATTTTTCTGCATTTGCAGCTTCGTTTAGATAATCCATCTCTTCAAAAACTCTCTTGCCTAATTCATCTATCAAAGCAACTAGATCACTCCTTATCAATCCGATATTGTTTTTTAGCCAATAAGCAATATTTCTAACTATATAAAGATCTAAGGTTATTTGTTCTCTTAAACCTGGCCGTTGTACTTTTATTGCAACTATCTCTTCATTTTTTAATTTAGCTTTATGTACTTGACCTAAAGAAGCAGCAGAAATTGGCTCTTTATCAATTTCTAGAAAAATATCATTTATTTTGTTTCCTAAATCTTCTTCTATTAATTCCATAGCTTTATCGCCATCAAACCCAGGGAGCTGATCTTGTAATTCAGATAATTCTTCTAGAAGAATCCCTGGAATTATATCTGGTCTTGTTGATAAAGCTTGGCCTGCTTTGACAAATGCAGGTCCAAGTTGAACTAACAAATTTGTTAATTCTCTTGCTCTAAATCTTGCTTGCGGTTCGTTTTTCAGTCTTCCAGTTAATTTATCCCATCCTACGGAAAAGATGTAAGCAAAAATTGGTAAGAGTGTTTGCCAAAGTCTTTTTAAAAGTCTTTTAGGATTTTTTTTGTAAATTTTAGAAATTGTATCTGGATCATAACTTAAGAGTCCAGATACCTCAATAAAATCAGTAAAATCTTCTTTCATAACTTTATATATTTAAAACCTTTATTTTTTTAAAAAAGAAGTTAATTTTCTTATATGGAAGATTTATCATGTTAATACGTTTAAAAATAGAAAATATTGCCTTAATAGAAATTATAGAAATTAATTTCGAAAAAGGTTTGAATATCATAACTGGGGATTCAGGCTCAGGAAAATCTTTAATTTTAGATTCTTTAAATGCTTTATTTGGTGGATCTAATATACCGCTAAAACATTTAATACGTCCAGGAAAAGATTTTTGTGTCATCGAGGCCATATTTTCTTCTTCTTCCCAAATTAATAATTGGTTAAGTAGTAATGGTTTTGAAATAACTTCTTATGAACTACAAATTAAAAGAAAATCTTATAGAAAAAATAATAAAATTTTATCCAAATATAGTCTTAATAATTTTTCAATTAATAAACAAATATTAGAAAAACTTGGACGATTTTTAATTGATTTTGCAGGTCAATCGGATACTTATATATTTGATTCTTTAGATAAAAGAAGACAAATCATTGATGACTTATGTTTACAAGAACTGAGGGATACCAGCACAAAAATTAAAAATATATGGGGAGAAATACAAGTCTTAAAAGGATTGATGAATGAAAAAATAGAATCTTCGAAGATACAAGAACAAAACAATTTTGTAATTAAACAAATGTTGAAGAGTTTAGAAGAAGCTAATTTAAACTCCGGTGAGGAAATTTTAGAATTAGAGTCTCAAGAAAATAAACTTTTAAATAATCTCGAAATTAATAATTCAATTACATCATCATTAAAAAACTTAAATACTTTCTGTCATGAAGAACCATCAGTAGCTTTTTTGATAAATCAATCAATAAAAAATTTAAATAAAATAGCTGATTTTGATTTAAAGATTAAAAAATTTAGAGAGCACTTATTAAAAATTCAAGCTGATGTTGAAGATCTAATTTTTGATTTAAATTCATATTTGCAAAACATAGAAAATTATGAATCTAATCTTCCAGAAATACAAAAAAGATTATTTTTTTTAAAAAACTTAGAAAGAACTTTTTCCTTGGGTTTACCTCTTTTAATTGAAAAGCGCGATGAATTAAAGACGCATTTTGAACAAAATGATCAAGCTAATGAGATTTGCAGTATTAAAGCTCAAATTGAGAATTTACAAAGTAATTTAAATTCTTTATATGTTACTAAGTCTAATGAAAGAAAAAAAATTGCTAGACATTTACAAAATTCAGTAATGTCGATTTTAAGCAATCTAGGTTTAGAAAATGCAAATTTTTCCATTCAATTTTTTGAATGCAAGCCTTCTAGTGATGGAATTGACGAAATAAATTTTTTGTTTTCGGCAAATCCTGATCAGAAGCTTGCTCCATTATCAAATGTTATTTCTGGCGGAGAAATGTCAAGATTTTTGTTGGCTATTAAATCTAGTATTTCTAAAAAACCTAATACTTTCTTTTTAGATGAAATTGATAGTGGTTTAAGCGGTAAATCTCTATTTTCTTTGGTTGAGCTTATAAAAGAAATTTCTAAAAGTCAACAAGTTTTATGTATTACACATCAACCTATCTTAGCTGCTACAGGACTAGCTCATTTTAAAGTGAATAAAAATGTAATTGAAGGAATAACTTATACTTCAATTGAAAAATTAACTTCAAAAAATCAAAGAAAAAATGAATTAATAGAACTTATAGGTGGAGGTTCTCGTGAAGTAAGTGAATATGCCTCCAGACTTATTGATCGCTCAGCTGCGTAAAACAGAAATTATTCTACTATAATAACTTTTTTAAATCATAAATTAGATTTAAACATGGTCAATAAAGCTAATAGTAGTTTTGGAGAAGATAACTCAATTAATATTAGGGGAGCTCGTCAGCATAATTTAAAAAACATTGATCTTTCTCTACCAAGGAATAAATTGATAGTTTTCACAGGTGTGAGTGGAAGCGGGAAAAGTTCTTTAGCCTTTGACACTATTTTTGCTGAAGGTCAAAGAAGATATGTTGAGAGTCTTTCGGCATACGCTAGGCAATTTTTGGGTCAAGTAGATAAACCAGATGTTGACAATATTGAAGGTTTATCACCTGCTATTTCAATTGATCAAAAATCTACAAGCCATAATCCTCGATCAACAGTTGGAACGGTAACAGAGATACAAGATTATTTAAGATTATTGTTTGGCCGTGCTGGTGAGCCGCATTGTCACCACTGCGGAATTCCAATTGCGCCTCAAACAATTGATGAAATGGTTGATCAAATTCTTCTTTTACCAGAAGGGACAAGGTACCAATTGTTGGCTCCGGTTGTAAGAGGTAAGAAAGGAACACATACAAAATTAATAAGTGGACTTGCTGCTGAAGGATTCGCCAGGGTAAGAATCAACGGAGAGGTTAGAGAACTAGCTGATAGTATTGAATTAGATAAAAATCAAATTCATAATATTGAGGTAGTAGTTGATAGATTAATTGCAAGAGAAGGAATACAAGAAAGATTAAATGATTCTCTACAAACTTGTCTTAAAAGAGGCGATGGCTTAGCAATAGTTGAAGTTGTTCCAAAAAAAGGAGAAAACTTACCTTCTAACTTGGATAGAGAAAAACTTTACTCAGAAAATTATGCATGTCCTGTACATGGCTCTATTGTTGAGGAACTTTCTCCTAGATTATTTTCTTTTAATAGCCCATATGGGGCCTGTCCAGATTGTCATGGGATTGGTTATTTAAAAAAATTTACTGAAGATAGAGTTATACCCGATAAAACATTGCCTGTTTATGCTGCAATTGCGCCTTGGAGTGAAAAAGATAATACTTATTACTTCTCTTTACTTTATTCTGTAGGACAAGCTTATGGTTTTGAATTAAAAACTCCTTGGAAAGATTTAAGTGATTTGCAAAAAAAAGTTCTACTTTTGGGCTCAGACAAACCAATATTAATTCAAGCTGATAGTCGTTTTAAAACTTCTAGTGGTTTTGAAAGACCTTTTGAGGGGATTTTACCAATATTAGAAAGGCAATTAAGCGAAGCCAATGGAGAATCAGTTAAACAAAAATTAGAAAAGTATTTAGAATTAGTTCCCTGTAAGACATGTTCTGGAAAAAGATTAAGACCTGAGGCTTTAGCAGTAAAACTTGGTCCATACAACATTACTGACTTAACTTCTATAAGCGTTTCTGAAACCCTAAATCACGTAGAGCGCATCATGGGTTTAGGTAAGACAAAGAAGGAAAATATATCTTTATCAGAAAAACAAAAGCAGATAGGTGAATTAGTTTTAAAAGAGATTCGTTTACGTTTGAAGTTTTTAATTAATGTAGGTTTAGATTATTTGACTTTAGATAGACCAGCTATGACTTTGTCTGGTGGTGAGGCTCAGCGTATTAGATTGGCTACACAAATAGGTGCAGGTCTTACTGGCGTTTTATATGTATTAGATGAACCAAGTATTGGTTTGCATCAGAGAGATAATGACAGATTATTAGAAACATTAAAAAGCTTAAGAGACTTGGGAAATACTTTGGTTGTGGTTGAACATGATGAAGATACTATGAAATCTGCAGATTATTTAGTAGATATTGGTCCAGGGGCAGGTGTTTATGGTGGGGAAATTATTGCTAAAGGATCTTATCAAGATGTGTTATCTTCAGAAAGATCATTAACTGGAGCTTATCTCAGCGGTAGGAAGTCGATTCCTACTCCAAAAGAACGTAGATCATCTGTAAAAAAAAGTTTAATTTTAAATAATTGCTCTAAAAATAATTTAAAAAATATTTCTGTGGAATTTCCTTTAGGAAGGTTAGTTTCTGTAACTGGTGTGAGTGGAAGTGGAAAGAGCACCTTGATAAATGAATTACTTCATCCTGCATTGTGTCATTCTCTAGGATTAAAAGTTCCTTTTCCTCAAGGTGTAAAAGAGTTGAAGGGTATAAAGGCAATTGATAAAGTTATCGTTATTGATCAATCTCCAATAGGAAGAACTCCAAGATCAAATCCTGCTACATATACCGGCGCTTTTGACCCTATAAGGCAGATATTTACTGCCACAGTAGAAGCAAAAGCAAGAGGTTATCAAGCTGGTCAATTTAGTTTTAACGTGAAAGGAGGAAGATGCGAAGCTTGTAAAGGCCAGGGAGTCAATGTTATTGAAATGAATTTTTTACCTGATGTGTATGTTCAATGTGAAGTATGTAAAGGAGCTCGTTTTAATAGAGAAACTCTTCAAGTTAAATATAAAGGTTTCAATATATCTGATGTTTTAGAAATGACTGTTGAACAAGCTGCAGAAACTTTCTCTGCTATACCTCAAGCTGCTGATAGATTATCTACATTGGTAGATGTCGGCTTAGGATATGTCAAATTAGGCCAGCCAGCTCCTACATTATCTGGTGGAGAGGCTCAAAGAGTTAAGTTAGCGACAGAATTGTCAAAAAGGGCTACCGGTAAAACTTTATATTTGATTGATGAACCAACAACTGGGTTAAGTTTTTATGATGTGCATAAATTAATGGATGTGATTCAACGCTTGGTAGATAAAGGTAATTCAGTAATTGTTATTGAACATAATTTAGATGTTATTAGATGTTCAGATTGGATTATTGATTTAGGACCTGATGGAGGGGATAAAGGCGGAGAAATCATTGCAGAGGGAATTCCTGAGAATGTAGCTAAAAATCTTAAAAGTCATACAGCAAAATATCTTAAAAAGGTTCTAAAATAAAAGGATTATTGTTGTATTTCTTCGTATTTTTAATTATCTCAGCAAAATGAAAGTCTTTTTTAGAGAAGCATAAAACTTGTCAGTAACTCTTTTTTTAAAACTTTTGCATTAAAAAAATTTAGAAATCATAATGCTTTCTTAATATTTCCTAAGAAAATTCAGCTTATTTGTATTAAAGGCCGTTGATCGGAGGATTTGCTGAATGAGGTTGAAATTTTTGCATTTACATTTACATGGTCTTATACGTTCTAACAATCTTGAGTTAGGCAGGGATGCAGATACAGGAGGGCAAACACAATACGTTTTAGAGTTAATTAAAAGTTTGGCTAATACTTCAGAAGTTGACCAAGTGGATTTAGTTACTCGTTTAGTAAACGACTCTAAAGTAGATGATCTATATTCTCAAGAAGAAGAATTTGTAGAGCCTGGAGTTAGAATTTTAAGATTCAAATTTGGACCTGATAAATATTTAAGAAAGGAATTGCTTTGGCCTTATTTAGATCATTTAACTGAAAGCCTAATTTCTTACTATAAAAAAAACAAAAAGCCTAATTTTATTCATGCACATTATGCAGATGCTGGATATGTAGGAGTTAAACTAAGTAAATCCCTAAACGTTCCACTTATATTTACAGGTCATTCTTTAGGAAGAGAAAAAAAGAGGAAATTGATTGATACTGGTTTAACAGCTAATAAAATAGAAAATCTTTATTCCATAAGTAAAAGAATTGAGGCAGAAGAAAAAGCGTTAAAGGCCGCAGATATTGTTGTTACAAGCACCAAACAAGAGTCAGTTTATCAATATTCCCAATATTCTTCTTTTTCACCTCACAAAGCTAAAGTTATTCCTCCTGGTGTTGATCATAATAAATTTCACCATTTTCACTCCACAACCGAGACAGCCGATATTGATAATATGATGCAACCTTTTCTAAAGGATTCTACTAAACCTCCATTGTTGACAATTTCTAGAGCTGTACGAAGAAAAAATATTCCCTCGTTGATTGAGGCATATGGAAGATCTGAAAAATTAAAAAGAAAAACTAATTTGATTTTAATTTTGGGTTGTCGAGATAGTACTTCAAAACTTGACACTCAACAAAAAGAAGTTTTTTATAATATTTTTGAAATGATTGATAAATATAATTTGTATGGGAAGGTAGCTTATCCAAAAAAGCATCTTCCAAGTCAGATTCCTGCTATATATAGATGGGCTGCTAGTAGAGCTGGTGTTTTCGTAAATCCCGCTTTAACAGAACCTTTTGGGTTAACTCTGCTTGAAGCTTCTGCATGTGGATTGCCAATAATATCAACAAATGATGGAGGACCTAAAGAAATTCGTTCAAAATGTGAAAATGGTCTTCTAGTAGATGTTACTGATATTAATAAGTTGAAAGGTAGTCTTGAAAAAGGAATCGCTAATATTGCTCAATGGAAATCGTGGAGCAGAAATGGAATTGAAGGTGTTAATAGGCACTTTAGTTGGAATACTCACGTACGTAATTATTTATCAATACTTAAAGAAGAGCTTTTACGATCTAACAGCGATTCTTCATCGGGAATTAGACAGAGTTGTTTAAAAGGAAGTTCTTCACTTATAAAACCCCATTGATCAAATACTTTTGGGTCAGTGTGAATTATTAATTGATTTTTATGTGTTTTTTTAAGTTTAAAGCCTGTTTTAGACAACTTTTTCATTAAATTAGCAGTCTCTTCAAATCTTGATGCCATTGCATCAAGACTAGAGCAGTCGCTTGTTAATCCATTATCTTTCCATGTAAAAAAACTCATAATAAATTTTTCATAGGTTGAATTTTAAAACTATACCTAAAATCACTAGTAATATGTTGATTTTCCAAAAATTTTCGACTATTTTTTGTTCTTTAACTCCCTTCAGTTCAAAATGGTGGTGCAGTGGTGCCATTAAAAATATGCGTTTCCCGTTGTGAAATAACTTTTTTGTAATTTTGTAAAATCCTACTTGAATCATTACAGATAAAGATTCAATAATGAAGATTCCTGAGAAAATAGATAAAGTAAAAATGCTATTGGTCAATAACGCTATAGAACCCAAAATTGCACCAATACTCAAAGATCCTGTGTCACCCATAAATATTTTTGCAGGATAACTATTGTATTTGAGAAATCCCAAACATATGCCTGACATTGAATAGCATAAGATGCTAAAGACAATAAGATCCTGCTGTTCTTTCATTAATATTTCTGTTCCCAATCCATAAAAGACAATTCCACTACACCCAGCTGCTAAGCCATCTAATCCATCTGTCAAATTTACCGAATTACTTATGCCAACTAATACGAAAAAAGAAATGGGTAGTATAAAAATATTCATATTAATTCCCCACGAGTCAGATATTGTGATTAGTGGATTTATTAAATTTTTTTCATAAGCTAAAAATATAAAAATTACTGAAATGATGCTTTGTAGGATAAATTTTTCCTTTGTTTTTAATCCTGTATTCTTTTTATTTTTAATGCTTAAATAATCATCTAAAAAACCTGTAATAAAGAAACCAAAAATAGTAAGTAATAAAAGCAATAATTTTAGAGAACCTAAATTTATATTTATTATCAAAAGAAAAATTAAAAAAGGGATTATCATGAAAATCCCTCCCATTGTTGGGGTATCACTTTTTTTAAAGTGATTTGCAGGACCTTCAGTTCTAATAATTTGCAGTAAATTTAATTTTTTGATTATTTTTAAACCATTTTTTGTTATGAATAAAGAAATCAACAAAAATAGTGTAAAAACTCCTATAAAAATAAAATTATTAAATAAATATGAGGTAACTATTAAAGCAAAAGTATTTAATATTATTAACGATTGAAAGTTAAACTTTTTAATCTTCCCAATCATCTTCTGAAGGGTCTTCGTCAATTTTATAATCTTCTTTTTCTCCCATAAGTGCTGATAGTTCCTCTTCTTCTATTGTACTAATCTCTTGTGAAGTTCCTTCTTTTTCAGTAACAAGTCTTCCTGTATTTTCAAGCCATGATAGTAGATCTGGTTCATCTCTTAATGGTAAAACAGGAGCTGGATCATTTCTGTCATAACAAGTTAAGGCTGGATTAACTTCAGAAATATCGTCTAATCTAAGTTTTAGCTTATTTGAGTCCATTGAAAGTCATGATCTATATATAAGATAATACATAATGATGCACACGAAAAACTTTGTTTTATAAAGCAAATTTAAAATATTTTTTTATCTGGCTAATTTCATTGTTGCTGTCTGGATTATTTAAACTTATTGGATACTTGAATCCTAATGTTTTAATAATTAATAACTTTCTTCTTGTGTTACTAGTTTTTGGTCCAGCTCTTTTAGTTACAATAATATTAGTTTTTAATAAGTTTTCAAATTCTTAATTACGTCAAAAATGTAAATTTATGGAGCAAATTTAGATGCAGCAGGTAAAAAAAGTTGTACTAGCCTATTCTGGTGGCGTAGATACGAGCGTCTGTATTCCATATTTAAAGAATGAATATGGTATTTCTGAAGTGGTTACTTTTGTAGCAGATCTTGGACAAGGCGAGGATTTAGAAGTTATTAGGCAAAAAGCTTTAAATTCTGGTGCATCTCAATCAATTATTGGTAATTTAGTTAATAGTTTTGTTGAGAGATACGCTTTTCCAGCTATAAGAGCAAACGCATTATACTTAGATAAATACCCTTTATCTACAGCTCTAGCAAGGCCTTTAATTGCTGAAAATCTTGTAAATATTGCTCGTGAGATTAATGCTGATGCAGTAGCTCATGGATGTACTGGTAAAGGCAATGATCAAGTTCGATTTGATTTGGCAATTAACGCTTTAGGCCCTGATTTGAAAATAATTACTCCTGCAAGGGAGTGGAATATGAGTAGGGAAGAGGCAATAGTGTATGGAGAAAAATTTGGTATTCCTGCACCAGTATCAAAAAAATCACCGTATTCAATAGATGTTAACTTACTCGGTAGGAGTATTGAAGCAGGGATTTTAGAAGACCCAATGCAAGAAGCACCTGAAGATATATTTGCGATGACGTCATCAATTGATAATACACCTGATTTCCCTCAAGATATAGAAATTGTTTTTAAACATGGGTTTCCAGTTGGAATTAATAATGAAATTCTAACTCCAGTAGAGATCATTCAAAAAGCAAATGATCTTTCAGGTGCGCATGGTTTTGGAAGAATAGATATGATTGAAGATCGAGTAGTAGGAATTAAAAGTAGAGAGATATATGAAACACCTGGGCTATTACTTTTAATCAAAGCTCACAAAGAATTAGAGAGCATTACATTAAACCCAGATGTTGTTGACTTCAAAGGAATAGTGGAAAAAAAGTGGGGTCAATTAGTATATCAAGGTTTTTGGTTTGGGCCTCTCAAAAATAGTTTAGATGCATTTATTTCATCGACTCAAATTTCAGTGAATGGAAGAGTAAAGATTAGACTTTATAAGGGGAATGCCATAGTAATTGGGAGAATGTCGGAAAATAATTCACTTTACAGAGAAGATTTGGCGACTTATAGTAAAGACGACGTTTTTAATCATTCTTTAGCCGAAGGTTTTATCTATATGTGGGGCATGTCAAATAAAATATGGGCAGAATTAAATTCAAAAAAAATAGATTAAGGATATCTAAGATTCTGTAGTTTTTAGAATTTTAGTGCCTTCTTTTTCCGAAGTTAAATTATCTGCGTTTAGTACTGGCTGTTTTTCCTTAGATTCAACTTTAGTTTCTGGATTCTCTTTATCATCTACTTGAGTTGAACTCTTAGTAGAAGGTCTTGGAGTGGGCAAAGGACCTTCTTGTTTCACGGTCATGTATCTTATAACATCTTCACTAAGTCTCATTGCTTTTTCAATTTTAAAAATATGTTGACCATCACCTTGATGACTTAATTGGACGTAAATACCTTCTCTATGTTTTGCTATTTGATAGGCTAATCTTCTTTTACCCCTCATTTGACTATCGAGGATAGTACCGCCAAATTCTTCTAAAAGCTTATTGTACTTATTGATGTAGTTAGTTACTTCATCTTCCGCAATATCTGGGCGGAGGATGTACATGGTTTCGTAATAAGATTGTTGATTGTTCATAGTTTCAGACAAGGTCTTTGGCTCATAAATAGATATGATGAGCGTCTGTGCATCTTTAACGATACATCATGATGTGCAGTTCCTTGAAAAATATCATTATTTATTTTAAAGATAATTTTTGAGTGCATCATTCATAATATGAAAAGGCACTTCTAAACCATTTGTCCAAAATGATAATGATTTTAACCCCTGAGCGACAAGCATTTGCAAACCATCGATAGTCATGCACCCTTTGTTGGCAGAAAATTTCAATAGATGTGTTGGAGCCGGATTGTAGATTAAATCATAAACAATTGTTTTTGAGTTAAGAGATCTCCAAAAATAATCCCCATATGGCAATATATTCATCTCATGATTGACTGTTTTCATTCCAACTGGTGTTGTATTTACAATTAAATCTGCTTCTTCAATTAAATTTTGCGCTTGATTATCATTACTTAACACACCCTTAAGATTAATTTGATTTTCAAAATTTTTTGTTAATTCATCTAGTGATGATTTGTTCCTTGCTACTACTGATATTCTTGAAAGATTTAAATTTATCAATCCTTGAATAACAGATCGTGCTGCACCACCGGAGCCAAGAACAATCGCTTGCTTTTTTGTTAAGTTGAATGTTTTTAACGGATAAATAAATCCTTCTACATCTGTATTAGTTGCGCTCCATTCTTTTGAAGAATTTAATTTTAAAGTATTTATTGCTTTTAGTTTGCTTGCAATAGGAGAAATTTCACTGCAAAGGTTAAATACTTTTTCTTTGTGGGGAATTGTAATATTTAAACCTTTGCAATTAATTTTTTTCAAAGAATTCATAACTAATTCTAGATCTTCATCTTTGCAAGGTATAGCAATATAAATTAAATCTAGGCCTAAATACTGCAGGGCAGCATTTTGCATAATCGGTGATAAAGAATGGCTTACTGGATTGCCGATTAGTCCAATAAAAGATGTTTTACTTGAAATCATGCTTAGAATTTTTGTCTTAAGAGATAACGATCTGTTCGGGAACCACACCCCGTCTTTGAGTAACAATAATGACGCCGATGACCGATTATGGAGAATAGCAAATACGAAAATTTACCCATGGGGAAGGTTGTAGGAATTGATTTAGGTACAACTAACAGTTGTGTCGCTGTAATGGAAGGTGGTAAACCTACTGTAATAGCAAATGCTGAGGGTTTCAGAACTACTCCATCTGTTGTTGCATATACGAAAAATCAAGATCAGCTTGTTGGACAAATCGCAAAAAGACAAGCTGTTATGAATCCTGAAAATACCTTTTATTCTGCAAAGCGTTTTGTTGGTAGAAGAGTTGATGAAGTTAATGAAGAATCGAAAGAAGTTAGTTATTCAGTTGAAAAATCTGGTTCTAGTGTCAAATTAAAGTGTCCTGTCTTAGATAAGCAGTTTTCTCCTGAAGAGGTAAGTTCTCAAGTTTTGAGAAAGTTAGCAGATGATGCGGGTAAATACCTTGGCGAAAAAGTTACACAAGCTGTAATTACAGTTCCAGCCTATTTTAATGATTCTCAAAGACAGGCTACAAAAGATGCAGGAAAGATTGCAGGTTTAGAAGTTCTCCGAATTGTTAATGAACCAACTGCTGCAGCCTTAGCATATGGTTTGGATAAAGAAAATGAAAAAATTCTTGTTTTTGATTTAGGAGGTGGGACATTTGACGTCTCAGTGATTGAGGCTGGTGATGGTGTAACTGAAGTTTTATCTACGTCTGGAGATACTCATCTTGGTGGTGATGATTTCGATAGGTGTATAGTAGATCATTTAGCGAGTACTTTTAAATCAAACGAGGGAATTGATCTTAGACAAGACAAACAAGCTTTACAAAGACTTACAGAAGCAGCAGAAAAAGCAAAAATTGAGCTCTCAAATGCTACTCAAAGCGAAATAAATTTACCTTTTATCACTGCTACGCCTGAAGGACCAAAACATTTAGATTTGAACTTAACTAGAGCAAAGTTTGAAGAATTAGCTGCAACTTTAATTGATAGGTGCAAAACGCCAGTTGAGAGAGCAATTAGTGATGCAAAAATTTCTACTAGTGAAATTGACGAGGTTGTAATGGTGGGAGGTTCATCAAGAATACCTGCTATCTTAGATTTAGTTAAAAAAATAATTGGTAAAGAACCAAATCAAACTGTCAATCCTGATGAGGTAGTGGCTGTTGGAGCTGCTATTCAGGGAGGAGTTTTAGCAGGTGAGGTCAAAGATATATTACTGCTTGATGTTACTCCACTTTCTTTAGGTGTAGAGACATTAGGGGGGGTAATGACAAAAATGATAAATCGAAATACTACAGTGCCTACGAAGAAATCTGAAACATATTCCACTGCTGTAGACGGTCAAACAAATGTAGAAATACACGTTTTACAGGGTGAAAGAGAAATGGCTAGTGATAACAAAAGCCTAGGAACTTTTAGATTGGATGGTATACCTTCAGCCCCAAGAGGTGTTCCGCAAATTGAAGTTACATTTGATATCGACGCAAATGGTATTCTTAGTGTTACTGCAAAAGATAAGGGAAGCGGTAAGGAGCAAAGTATTTCCATTACTGGTGCATCTACTTTATCCGATAATGAGGTAGAAAAAATGGTAAAAGATGCTGAATCCAATGCATCCGCAGATAAAGAAAAAAGAGAAAAAATTGATTTAAAAAATCAAGCTGAGACACTCACATATCAGACAGAAAAGCAACTTGGTGAGCTGGGAGACAAAATTGATGCTGCAGCAAAGTCTAAAGTTGAAGAAAAAAGTAATGCTTTAAAAGAAGCAACTTCAAAAGAAGATTTTGAATCAATGAAGCAACTTATCGAAGAACTTCAGCAAGAACTTTATGCAGT
>CACFAG010000008.1 GCA_902564235.1 uncultured Prochlorococcus sp.
GTCTCGGTTCTTGAACTGAATCGAGATATCTTTTTTGACTTCTATAATTTGATGCTACCTCTTTAAAAATTTGAAACCATACTGCGTTGGTAATCTGATCTATCCATATTAAATAAAAATTATTTTTTAAATATATACATTTATAAGATTTACCACCATATCCATGAAAGTTATTTTTAATATTATATTTTTTACTTGTTAATTTCTGAGGAAGCGACTCTTTTTCATTAAATGGTCTTGCAAAAATAGCATTTTCATTTTGACCTTCACCAACAAGATCAATCCAAAAAATGATATCCCTAACAATAGTTAATTCCTTGAAAGTTTTTTTTTGAGATTTAGTTTGCCCAACCTTTAAATTTTCATTATTACTCATTTAAAAAAACTATAAAGAATGCAAATTAAAGTGCTAGTATTTTTATAGCTAAACTCTTAGGTAAAAACCTTTTTTTTAACGTGGCAAACCATTTTTCACAACTTGCAAAAAAGTCAAGAACAAATGGAAACGCAGAAAAAATTGCAAAAGAACAACTAGGTAAGCCATCTCTAGATATTTATAAACTTGGTGATGATGTATTAAGACAAAATTCCAAAAGAATAACTAAAGTTGACGAATCGATTAGAAAACTTGCTAGAGAAATGCTTCAAAGCATGTATGCAGCTAAAGGAATTGGACTTGCTGCACCTCAAATTGGAATCAACAAAGAGCTTCTAGTCATAGACGTAAATTTTGAAGATTCAGCAGCAGAACCGTTAATATTAATCAATCCACAAATTACAGACTTTGGAACAACCCTTAATTCATACGAAGAAGGCTGCTTGAGTATACCTGGTGTCTATTTGAATGTAGTAAGACCATCAACTATAAAATTAAAATTTAGAGATGAAATGGGACGACCACGTAAAATGAAAGCAGATGGACTTCTAGCGAGGTGTATTCAACACGAAATGGATCACTTAAATGGAATATTATTTGTAGATAGAGTTACATCAAAAGATGATTTGAACAAAGAACTTTTAAAAGAAGGGTTTAACGAAAAAGACGTTATTTCAATTAATTAATTTAATGACTGAAACAACAATATTTCAAAAAATCATTAATGAAGAAATACCCTGCGATAAGCTTTATGAAGATAAGTTTTGTATTGCGTTTAATGATATCCAGGCACAAGCTCCAATACATTTTTTAGTGATTCCTAAAAAGCCAATAATCAGTTTAATAGAGTGTATTGAGCAAGATACAAATTTATTAGGGCATTTACTTTTTGTTGGTAGCAAAATAGCTAAATCAAAAAATTTAACTAATTGGAGAACAGTAATTAACACTGGAGCAGAATCGGGACAAACAGTTTTTCATTTACATATTCATTTTTTATCTGGAAGAAAAATGAATTGGCCTCCTGGTTAAAACTCTCGAAAGAAATATTAATTGGTTATAAATAAATAAAAACAAAATGAATACTCCAGAGTCCTTAAACACAGAACCTAAAAATTTTTTCAATTTAATCTCAAAAAATTGGGAAGAGCTAGATGATTCACTCAAAACTAAGTTAATAAAAATTTGGAACGTCATAACTTATAAATGGCAATTACAAATTTTATTTAATCTACCTTTTCTACTATGGTGGGCATTAGATAAAACTTTTCCAAAAGTTCATGAATTTGATGCAACAATCTTGAATTACTTGAATTTACCTGACTGGGCACTTTCATTTATTGGCTTTGGTCAATAGACTTCTAAAAGTTATAATTTATCTTATAAAACTTTTGAGTAATGAATACAGTAGTTAATAATAAATCCAAATTTATATTGCAATTACAAAAATTAAGGCGATTATCTCAACCTTTTTTCTTGCCAATTGAGCAAAATAACGGGATACAATTTATTTGGCTCTTAATTTCGCTTTTATTCTGCGTAGGAGGAATAGTCCTTGTATTACTTACAGGCATAATTAATTTATTAGAAAATTTTCAACCAGAATTATTAGAAAAATATTTTGAGGGTGTTGTTAGTACTCTTAATACAATTTGGGCCGGAAAATGGGGATTGATCTTCTCTGCACTATTCGTAATAGGTTCTTCAAGCTTCTTTAGTTTTAGGCATCAACTAAAAGCAAAAAGATGGATTCATTGGATTTTATTAGGAATAATTGTATTAATGCTTTTAGCAATTAACGGTATAAATGCAGGGATTGGTTTTATTGCAAGAGATTTAACTAATGCCCTAGTTCAAAGAGAACAAGATGGTTTCTACAGAATTTTAGCAATATACGCATCTTGCTTTATTTTTGCATTACCAATAAGGGCTCTACAAATTTTCTTTACACTAAAATTGAGCATTATTTGGAGAGAGTGGCTTTCAAAAAGTCTGATCACCCAGTATCTAACTAACAGAGCTTACTTCAAGCTTAATCCAAATGATGAGCAAGCAACTGATGTTGACAATCCAGATCAGCGAATCTCCGAAGATACAAAGTCATTTACTGAACAAAGCTTAACTTTCACGATTGGGATATTTGATGCAATTTTGACTTTTTCTCTGAATATTCTCATCCTTTACACCATTAGTAGAACGTTAACCTTTTCCCTATTTACATTCGCTGCAATAGCTTCTTCACTTCTAATATACGCAGGAAAAAGATTAGTGAAAATTAATTTTGATCAATTGAGATATGAGGCTGATTTCAGATATGGCTTAGTTCATATAAGAAATAACTCCGAAGCAATAGCGTTTTATTCAGGAGAATACCCAGAAAATGTAGAAAATCAAAGAAGATTAGGAGTTTTAGTAAAAAATTTCAACCTACTGATAATTTGGAAAACAATAATATTTACAATGAAAAGATCGACTAATTATGCTGGAGTATTTTTTCCATATTTAATAATGGCTGTTCCATATTTCGCTGGAACTATTGATTACGGGAAATTTGTACAAGCAAATTTTGCATTTAATATGGTCGAAGGTTCTCTCTTTTTTATAGTTAACCAAATAGATGAACTTGCAAAGTTCACTGCAGGTATTAGCAGATTAGAAGGGTTTCAATCTGAAGTTGAGTTAATAAGTAAAGAAAAGCCATCTAAAAATAATATCTCTATTACAAATAAACCTGAAATACTCATTAAAAATGCAGATTTATGCACTCCAGGCTCTAGTAAGCCCATTATTAAAGATCTAAGCATGAATATTAATAATAGAGACACCCTTTTAATCACTGGACCTTCAGGTTGTGGTAAAACCTCACTTTTAAGAATGATCAGTGGTTTGTGGCAACCTGATAAAGGGTTAATAGAAAAGCCAAAAACAGGTGATTTACTTTTTATTCCCCAAAAGCCATACATGATTTTAGGTTCACTGAGAGAACAACTTTGTTATCCAACTGAAGTCAATAAATTTAGTGACGAGCATTTATTCTCTGTGCTTAAGGAAGTTAGATTAAATTCTATGCTTGATAGATATCCAGATCTTGATGTCAAGCAAGATTGGCCAAGGATATTATCTCTTGGAGAACAACAAAGACTGGCTTTTGCGAGACTTTTACTAAATTCGCCACAATTTGCAGTACTTGATGAAGCAACTAGTGCATTAGATATTGAAACTGAAAAATATCTCTATGGTTTGCTTATAAAAAGAGAACTTTCTCTTATAAGTGTGGGGCATCGTCCAACTCTAAAAGAATTTCACAATAACGTTTTAGCTTTAAACGGTAAAGGGAATTGGCAATTGTTACCTACAAAAAACTATAATTTTGATAACTAGAGTATTTTTATGAAAACTGGTGAAGATAGTGATGAATTAAAAAACATTTCTATTGATAATGATTTGAAAGAAGATAGCGATCTCACAACTGAAGAAAAGATTGATGAAGATATTGAAATGTATAATTTTGGATGGAGTAGTTATTCTGAAAAAACTAATGGAAGATTTGCAATGATTGGCTTTCTTTCAATAATATTGATTGAACTATTTAGTAAACAATCGTTTTTAAAATGGGCAGGAATCCTATAATTAATCATCAAATCTAGAACTGTTATCTCTAGGTTTTTTCTTGTTTGTTCCAATGTTATATCTACTATTTTGATTTTTTGAACTTGATCTAGCTGAAGAGTTTACTCTACGAGTCTCACGTGGTTTTTTAGCTTGATTAGCATCTTTAAATGAAGCATCTTCTACTTGAGCTGTTGAAGTTTGCTGCCTAATAGGGGATCTAGTAGGTTTCTTTCTTAATGGAGAAGAATCAGCAGGAGGAGAGATATTTTCTTGTCTAGAAACTGTACGATTCATTCTGGGTCTTGACCCTGTTTTAACTTCATCGCGAGATAAATTTCTTCTTTCACCAAAGTTATTTGTTTCTGGTTGTTTCCTATTTCTATCTTCAGAAGTCTGTCTTCTCCTTCTTATAGGCTCTTTATTATCAAACTGATTTATTCCCCTTGTAGATGGCCTACTTCTACTTGCTGCAGCAGAGGGTATGGCTCTTGAAACATTCCTCCTACGAGATCTCCCCTCCTCATAATCTTCTTCAAATTCATCTTCTTGAGGTTTAAATCTTCTTGATGGTCTTTCAGATTCTTCAAACCTATCATAATCATTATTAAATCGACTTCTAGAATTTCTAGGCAGATCAGAAACAGGATCATCATCAAAATAAGATGACCTTCTAGCTTGATCAGTAGCAACTCCCCTCAATCGCACACTTTCATATGCGAAAAAAACTGTGGTTCCTGCTAACAAAAACTGACCAAACTGAAGAATTGGATCTAACCTCCAACCTTGAAAAAACAATATTCCCCCGCACAAAAGTCCTATAGCTGCGAAAAAAACATCATAATCTCTTGCTAATGCAGGTTTAAAAGTCCTTAAGAAATAAAGGCCTCCTCCACATACGGCAAGGACAATACCAACAATACTGGCCCAATTGAGACTAGCATTGACCACATTCTTTCTCCAAAATATATTTTTAAAAGGGTAGTTAAATCACCCTATATATATAGTGTACTTAAAACTTTTACAAAAACTAGCGTCTTCCAGTAGAAGTACGATCTAGAGAATCTTTCTGACTGACAAAGATCAAAAATGCAGTAGCTGGAATAACGATAAGTAAAGCAGCGGCAATAAAACTACCTATCATTCCAACTGCAGAATTATTTGCAACTTCAGCAGAAAAATCTGCGGCTAGTAATAAGTTTGAGATTTGAAACACTTTTTAAATATTAAATTCTCAATTTATAATACGAATTAAATACGTTTCAATGGGTTATTTATTAAGATGAATTAAATAATTGTGATTTCCTTGCTTGTAAACTCCCTTCAAATTTTAGATCTTAGTTTAGGAATCTCTCTTTCATATCTAACTATAGTTTTTCTAATAAGATTAATTCTTACTTGGTACCCAAAAATTGATTTAAGTAAAGGTTTTTGGTTATTAATTTCAATACCGTCAAACTCTATTCTTAATTTAACAAGAAAATTAATTCCTCCTATTGGAGGAGTTGATGTTGGACCCGTAATTTGGATTGGAATTTTAAGCTTTTTAAGAGAAATTTTAGTTGGTCAGCAAGGACTTATAAAACTTGCATTGCATACACATATTACATAGAGATCATTTAATTATTTCTCAGTAATTTGGCAATAATTCTTCCTCTACATATTTAGTATGTATCTTACCTTCCTGAAATTTAGATTTATTCAGTAAGTTTAGATGAAAGCTAATTGTTGTAGGAATACCGGTTATTGCGCATTCATTTAAAGCCCTATTCATACGTTTAATTGCAGTATTACGATCCTTCCCCCAGACTATTAATTTACCAATTAACGAGTCATAGAAAGGAGGTATTTCATAGCCAGTATAAACATGACTATCTACTCTTACACCAGGACCACCAGGAGGAAGCCACCCAGTAATTTTCCCAGGTGATGGTCGGAAATTGTGAGAAGGATCTTCAGCGTTAATTCTACATTCAATGGCATGACCGTTTAAATGGATATCATCCTGATTAAATTCCAAATTTGCTCCACTTGCGATTTTAATTTGCTCGGCTATTAAATCAACTCCAGTAACCATTTCAGTGACAGGATGTTCAACTTGAATCCTAGTATTCATTTCCATAAAATAAAAATTATCATCATCAACTAAAAATTCAACTGTACCAGCTCCTTCGTAACCGATACTTTTTGCAGCAGCAATAGCTGCATTTCCCATTTTTTTTCTTAGTTCAGTATTTATTGCAGGGCTAGGAGACTCTTCCAATAATTTCTGATGTCTTCTTTGAACTGAACAATCTCGCTCTCCTAAATGAACAACATTACCAGACCTATCTGCCAAAATTTGAATTTCTACATGTCTTGGTTTTTTTATAAATTTCTCCATATATAAACCATCATTACCAAAAGCTGCTTCTGCTTCACCCTGAGCTGCTTTGAACATTTTTTCAAGATTATCAGCGTTTTCGACCAACCTCATTCCTCTTCCACCTCCTCCAGCAGTCGCTTTGATAATTACTGGGTAGCCAATATCAGCTGCTAATTTATAAGCTTCATCTACATTTGACAACAAGCCTTTACTTCCAGGCACTGTTGGAACTCCTACTGCTTCCATAGTTTCTTTAGCAGTAGATTTATCTCCCATAGATCTAATAGCTTTAGGAGATGGACCAATAAAAACTATGCCATGATCGTTACACATCTCAGCAAATTTGTCATTTTCCGCGAGAAATCCATAACCAGGATGAATAGCGTCAACTCCTCTCGACGTAGCAGCAGCAAGTATATTTGGAATATTTAAATAACTCTTATTACTTAACGAGTCTCCAACGCACACTGCTTCATCAGCAAGCTGAACGTGCAATGCTTTTTTATCTACGGTGCTAAAAACTGCAACTGTTGCAATACCTAGTTCTCTACAACTTCTGACAATTCGTAAAGCTATTTCTCCACGATTAGCAATTAAAACTTTTTCAACCATTATGAAAATTAAATTGAAGAAATGAAAATGACTTAAAACAAAAAATTCTTTGCCAAAGTACTTAACAAAATTTTTTAGTGATTAGAGGACATTTTTTACAATACAACCTAGAACGTTATATATGTATAAATATTTTTTTTATGCAATAGAAAAATGATTCATCACATTCAAAACTTTTCCTTTAGGAATACATCCTTATTTCAGTCAATAATGTATTATGTCTTTAAGGTTTAGGTACCCTCCGGTGCTTGAAAACCCTTTGCGGACGTGGCGGAATTGGTAGACGCGCACGTCTAAGGAGCGTGTGGCTTAGGCCTTGCGAGTTCAAGTCTCGCCGTCCGCATTTAATGTATTCTGGTTAAGCTGCAATGAAAAAAAAATCAATTGCAGTAGTTATAGTTTCTAATGGTCCTGGTGAGTTAGCTACATGGGTAAGTCCAGTAATTGATGAGCTGAACAAAATAAATAAATCTCTATGTAATGACGATAAAATCGATTTGGCTCTTAGGTTAGTCCTTGTTCCTTGCCCAAATGCCACTGGTAAAGAATTTATAGTTGCAAATTCATGGAATAAATTCGAATTAATTACAAAATCCAAAAGTTTTTGGAAATTATTAATAAAGCCAAGTTCTTTTGCGAATTGGCCAAAAAAAGGGGTAGTGATATTCCTTGGTGGAGATCAATTATGGAGCATTTTACTAGCGAAAAGATTAGGTTATTTAAATATTACATATGCTGAATGGGTTGCGCGATGGCCTCAATGGAACAACGAAATTGCTGCGATGAATGAAAAAGTAAAAGAGTTAATACCTAAAAAATATAAATATAAATGTAAAGTCATTGGCGATTTGATGGCAGATGTCAAACTTAATAGTGAAATATCATTAAGAAATAAAGAAAAACACTATATTGCATTGTTACCTGGTTCAAAAAAAGCGAAGCTTTCTGTTGGAATTCCTTTCTTCTTAGAAGTTGCAGATCATATTTCTGAAGAAAATCAAAATATAAATTTTATAATCCCCATCGCGCCAACTACTGATAAAAGTGAATATTTATTTTTTCAGAGTAACAAAAATCCAATTGCTAAATATTACTCATCAAAAATCAAAGCAATTAAACACTGCAAAGACTCTCTTTTTGATTACGTAATTGAAACATCAAAAAATACAAAGATTTATCTAATCAAGAAACATCCTTGCTATGAAATATTAAAAGAATGTGATCTTGCAATTACAACTGTAGGCGCAAACACTGCAGAATTAGCAGCAATTACTCTCCCAATGTTAGTTGTTCTACCAACTCAACATTTAAATATGATGAATGCCTGGGATGGTATTTTTGGAGTAATTGGGAAAATTTCATTCGTAAATAGATTCCTAACTTTTATAATTAAAAATTTTTATTTTAATAAAAAGAAGTTTTTTGCTTGGCCAAATATTAAAGCTAAAAGAATGATTGTTCCTGAAAGGATTGGTAATATTGCGCCAAGAAAAATTGCGAGAGAAGTATTATTTCTCATTAAAAACAGAGATCACTTAAAAAGTATTAGGGATACTCTACACAAAGAAAGAGGAGATAAAGGTGCTGCAAAAAAACTTGCTTCTATAATTGTTAATTCAATAAAAAAACTTTAAATATTACCAGGGATCATCAATTTCAAACTTTTCTGATTTTTTATTATCTTGAACTAAATCTTGTTCATCTAGTGGTTCAATATCTAAAGTTTCACTTGCATTTTGAATTGGTCTTTTCGAAGCTAATTTAGTAGTTGATTGTTTCTTTTGCTTAAAATCAATATTATTTTTTTCATCTTTTAGGTTAACACTATTTTGATTCTCGATCTGATCAGCATAATCATTATCCATATATAGCTTTTTTCTGTTATTTATTGCCTCTGAAGAACCATTTATTTCAACATATTCAAGTTCATCTTCTCGTTCATATTCATAATCACCTTCATAATCGTCTTGTTCAACAACTTCTTCATATTCTTCGACCAGACTGTTTTGCTGTTCTGACTCAGAACCTGAAAGTAACTGATTCTCAACAGGTACAAGATTTGCTGAGTATCCATTTGCTTCCCTTTCATCCCATGAAGAACCCCCTACTCCAAGTTTCTCAAGTATTCCACTACTTAATTGCTTCAATTTCTCTTCAGCACCTTCATAAACAATAATCCTATCGGTACCACTACTTACAATCTCCTCAACAGGTATTTCCCAAGTACTCAAAACTCCCTCACCTAAAAGCGGAACACCAACAGCACCTATCACAAGAGATATCAAATCCCCAGTCTCAATATCAAAAGAAAAGCCAATAACTCTTCCTAAAAGTTGTCCAGATTCTGTAATCACTTGACAATTAATTACCTTCCCATATCTTTCTGGAGAAAAACTTTCACTCAAAGAATCTAGAGAGTCAACTAATATGACATCTCCAACTTGCTTTATACTTTCTAAAGGCATCCATTTTGGCAACCCTGGTAAAAACCTTGTAAGTGGATTATCTCTTAGTCCCAAAGCGACAACCTCTCTTCTATCGATATCAACAACAACTTCACCAACTACGCCTAGACGTCTACCAGTATCAGTAGTTATAACTTGTGTTCCCATTAATTCTGACCTTAACCATAAACGTTCGCTAGGAACCGAGTTAGGGAGATTCTTATTAGAAGATGTGTTAGACAAAGTCATAAATCTTTTCTATCATTCTGACGTATAAATTTGAAAAAGTGTGTTTATGCAGCATTTGGTAACCCAAGAACTTGAGTATTAGCACCTCTAGCTTGCGCAACCCCAATTGTTCGTTCAGATGCACTAATCATAGGCCTTCTATGACTTACGACTATAAATTGAGCATTTGATGACTGATTAGATATTAATTTAGACAATCTTTCAACATTTATACCATCTAGGAAACTATCAACCTCATCTAATGCATAAAAAGGTGAAGGTCTATATTTTTGCAAAGCAAATAAAAAACTTAAAGCAGTTAATGATTTCTCACCACCTGACATAGAGGCTAATCTTCTGACATTTTTCCCCTTAGGATGAGCCACTAAAGTTAATCCTCCTTCTAGAGGAGAATTTGGATTTTCAAGTTGAAGAAAACCATCTCCATCAGATAAATTTGCGAAAATTTCTCTAAAGTGTTTATCAACTTCTGTAAATGCTTGCATAAAAGCTTCCTGACGCATCGTAGATACAGTTTCTATTCTCAGCAATAATTCAGATCTTTCATTAGATAGAATTTCTAATTTTTCTCGCAAACCATTTAATCTCTCAATTAATTCTTCTAATTCATCAAGAGCTAACATATTGACGGGTTCTAAGCTTTGTAATTTTGCATTAATGATCGAGATTTCTGATTGCAAAGATTCAAGACTTTTCCCTTCATATTCTCCAAACTGCGGAGAAGGATTAGGTAGATTTTTTTTATAATTTTCTAATTTTATTTTCTCGCTCCTCATCTCTTCTTTAATTGAATGTATATCCCTTTCAAGATATTCAAGCTTCAAAAGATAGTTATTATATTCTTGCCTTTTATTTGAAATTGAAGAGTTTAATTCGTCTCTTTTCCTTCTCAATACACCTAAGTCCTTCTCTAGAGAATTTTTTTTGATATTGAGATTTAAAAGGTCTTTTTTAAATTTATCTCTTTTTTCTATCCATTCACTATGAGCACTTGCGAGTTGTTTAATGGATTCCTGCAAGTTTTTTTCTTCTAGTAAAGTAATTTTTAATGAATTATTGATACGCTCTTTATTTAAAGCAAATTGATTCTTTTTATCTAGTAATGTATCTCTCTCATTAATAAGTATTTCAAGATTTTTATCAAGATTATTAAAATCATTATTAAAAGCTATTAATGATGATTTTTGATTTTTTTCATAATTAGCTTTTTGAATGGTTTGTAATTGATCAGACTTATCATAATAAGGCTTCAATTCATTTTTTAAATGATCTAACTCCTTAACTAATAAATTGTTGGCAGTATCAAGTTTATTTAATCTAGATTTACAATCCTCAATTCTTTGCGAGACAGCCTTGAGAGAATCTTGATTTACTTCGATTTCTTTACTAAATGAGGCACAATCTTCGATTATTTGACTACGGTGAGAATGCAATTTAGTTAGTCTATTATTTTTCATGATCAAATCATTATTTGACTCTTTTAAAGCTTCTTCGATAACCAATAATCTTTCTTTTAAAGGACTAGAATCATCAATATCATGATTAATTCCAAATCTATAAGCCAAATCTTTATTTAACTTACTGCCTCCTGTAATAGCACCACTTGCTTCTAACAATTCACCACCTAAGGTAACCAACCTATTTTTTTGTTTAGATAATCTAGCTGAGGATAAGTCTGAAAAAACCAAAGTATCTCCAAAAACATATTGAAAGACATCTGAATAGACAGCATCAAAAGAAATTAAATTAATAGCTTTATCAATAAATCCTATCTCCCTGTTATTTTCAAATCTTGAAATTGCATAATTCTTTTTTTGACTTTTTATTCTATTTAAAGGTAAAAAAGTTAATCTTCCCGCTTTCTTCTTTTTAAGTATTTCAATTGATCTAGCGGCAATTTGATCATTGTCAACAACAATTTGTCCTAGTCTATTTCCCGCGGCAATTTCTAATGCATATCTATTTTTCTCACTAACCTCTCCAAGTTGAGCTACATAACCATGTATACCCTCTAACCCTGCTTCTAAGAGGATTCTGAGAGCATATGAACCTCTAGATTCATTTAAAGCTTCCTTTCTGCTTTCAAATCTAGATAAATCCTTTTCAAGCCTTAATTGTTCATTGTTTAGCCTTAATTTAGTTTTAATTAATAAATCAATTTCATTTTTTAAAGTATTAATTTCTGAGCTATTACTTGTCAAGTTTTTATTCTTTATATCGGATGTCTCTTTTCTTCTTTGATTTCCCGCAACAAGTTTCTGCTTTTCTAGCTCTAATGCATCTATTTGAGAGGATATCTCATCTTTTTGAATATTGTTTTGAATAGTTTCTTCTTCAACTTTTCTTTTTTTTATTTCCAAAGGATTAATTTTATTTTTTATAGTTTCAATCTCAGCATTTAATTTAATACTTTGTTTTGAGAATTCTCCAGATTCTCCAGCCGCATCAGAAAGTTTTTTTCTGGATAATTTATGTTTTAAGGTAAGTTCATCAATTTGAAAGTTCAATTGATTTAGAAAATTATCATCAAAATTTTCTTGTCTCATCTTTTCTGACTCTATATTCCTCTTAGAAATTGCAATTTCATCTCTCTGCTTTTGTAATTTATTACCCTCTTCTTTATTCAAGCCTGATATCCTATCAAGCTCTCTCAAGCTAGAATTAATACTTCCAATATCGGAATTCACTTTTATTAATTTATCCTCTCCTTTATCCTTAAGCTCATCAACAAGTATTTTCAAAGAATTTTCTAAGATTGATATTTCTTTATTAATAGATTCCTTTTGTTTGTTAAATAATATTTTATTTTTTTCAATTTCAGCTTCTTTTTTTTCTATAGATTCAACATGCTTAACTTGTTTTTCAAAAATGAGAACTTTCTCTAATTCCATTATTTGAAGTAGTTTTGCCTTTAACTCTTTATATCGCTTTGCTTTTTCACATTCTTTTTCAAGCTTATTTTTACTAGATTGCAACTCATTTTCTAAAATTTCACATCTTTCTTGTCTTTCAAAAACGTCATTTAATTTTTCATTAGTTTGTTCTATTCTTGTATCAAAAAGTGCAACTCCTGCTAATTCATCAATAAGATTTCTCCTCTCCTTATTATTCATTGATACTATTCTTGTCACATCACCTTGCATAACAACATTGCTACCCTCAGGATCGACACTAATATCTCTTAATATTCTCTGTATTTGTTGCAAGGTACATATTTTTCCATCAGAAGTATAAGTAGAAGCATAAGACCCACCAGGCATAAGCCTTAATTTTCTTGAAACTACCCATTCTTTTTGACCTTTATTAAGGGAAATTTCTTCTTCTTCTAGTTCCAAGGGCGGAAGGTCCTCTCTGGGAGACCAATCTTGAATATTAAATTTTACCGATACAGATGTTTCGGATGACTTACCCTCTTTAACTTTGGAGTTATTTATTAGATCTGGTAATCTTTCTGCCCTCATCCCTCTACTATTAGCTAGGCCTAAACAGAATAAAATTCCATCTAAAATATTACTTTTCCCAGAACCGTTAGGCCCCGTAACCACTGTAAAACCATCTTCAAGAGGAATTTTTACACTTCCCCCAAAAGATTTAAAATTTTCAAACTCGACCTGATTGATATGTACCAATCTAAAGTCTCAATAGCTAAATAAGAATAACTAATTTGCAAAAATTCTCAATAGAAATATTACGTTTATTTATAAATGAATATTAATAATGTTTACTCAATTTACAAAAATTACCCGAAATCTCAAACAAACCATAAAGAAGTTCACCATCCAAAATGAATCTATAATTTTCATAGTCCAATTTATCAGAAACGCTTTTAAATATTCCATGATCGATTCTTTTTACAATCCCTCTATTATCAGAAAGTTCATGTTCTAACCTTGCTAGCCATACAAGTCTATGATTTGGCTGCTTAGAAATTTCTATAGAAGCTTGATTTAATAAAGGTATTTTTGAAAATTTCCAAGTTAAACAATCTATGCCATTTTCAACAAGAAAATCGTAATGAATATCAAAAGAGTTTGCAGAATAAATTTTATGTTCAAGCAAAACCCATTTATTCATTATCTTAATGAAAAAGAAATCGAATCTATTGTCAAAACAAAGTGGAGATAAAGATATATTTTCTTAAAAATGGTTCCTGTTATTTAATTACTTGCATCAGGAACAAATCTTAAAGCAATGAATAGCAAACTTCCAGCTCCAGCGATAGCTGCTGCTACTAATCCAAAATCTGTAGGGATTGTGCGAGATGCAAAAATTAATGATGCAAATGTAATATCCATGATGAAATTTAAACTCGTTTAATAAATTCAGTAATAGCTTAACAAAACCTTCTAACAGAACAGAGTAGATAAATAAAATGTAAATAAACTTTTATATGTTTTTATTTTATATAAATCGCATAAATCTTTAGATAAGGGTTTCAAATTAAGAAAATAGGGTCTAATCTTAAAATAAATAAAATTAAATAATGGAGACTTACCATCCTCCCAAAGAAGTAGAAGAAAAAGAAGATAACTCTGCACTTCCTGAAAAAGAAGTTATCTCGGAAAAATGGTTATTGGAAAAAATTGACAGTTTAATACCTTTAATAAAAGAAAAATGGCCTAATATTGCACATCAAACCCTTGAAGCCACAAAAGGGAGCATTGATGATTTAGTTCAAGTAATAGCTAGCCATAGTGAAACCTCAGTAATTGGAATAAAAAGCCAACTATTTGAAATCATTGATTCAATAAGAGAAAACAATTCGGAAATATCAGAAAAAATTGAACCTATCGAAAGTCAATTAGAAGAATTATTAGAAGAACTTAACAATACACTTAGACCAAAAATAGAAAGTCCAATAAGAAAAAAACCACTATTATCTATTGCTATTGCGGCTGGTATTGGTTTACTAATAGGAACTCTCCTAAACAGTGGCAGAAAATAATATGGAAAAACCAAAAAATAAAAACTTTGCAAGTACAGCCTCTAGAATTTCAGCCATCGCAAGTTCAGTGATGGATTTGCACGTAAGAATAGCTCTTCAAGAAGTAGATAGAGAAAAAAGAAGATTAATTAGTGGTGGAATATTTTTGGCAATTGGCAGCACATTATTATTATTTGTACTAATTTGCCTCCATATTATTTTTTATCTTTTTCTAACGAAATTTAATAACTGGAATATTGAATATAATTTATTACTAATAATATTTATCGATTTATTTCTTGCAGGTTTAAGTTTGAAGCTTGGAGGTAAATTAGCCAAAGGACCTTATCTTCCTCAAACATTAGAGGGTTTAGGCAAGACAACAAAGGCCGTTTTAGGCAAAAAATAAATTACCTTATTAAATACTGTATCCATCTACAATCTATTCCCCCATTGCTAACGGGAATTTTCAATGAAGATTTCATTTTCAAATATTTTGTTAGTTTTGGATTTCCACTTAGCAGCCAAAATTCCCAACCTGAAAAATTATTCTTTAGGAAGATTCCCATTTGTTCATATAAAGAAATCAATTCATTTTCATCGCCTAATTTTTTGCCGTATGGAGGATTACACAGAATGATCCCTTGTGAACATTTTAATTGGAGTTCTAAAAAATCATTATTTATAAGTTCAATATAATTTTCGAGTCCAGCCAATGATATATTTACTTTCGCCTCTTCAAAAACCTTTTTATTAATTTCACAGCCTATTATTTTTGGTAATTTTTCATAATTTATAATTTTATTTTTTGCCTTATTTTTTTCATTGAGATAAATATCCCTCCTAAAGTCCAACCAATTCTCAAAAAGATATACTTGATCAAGATTTATGGGAACTTCAAGAAATTGGTTCACTGCCTCAATTAAAAAAGTTCCTGAGCCGCACATAAAATCAATTAAAGGAACTTTGCCATTCCATTGAGTCATATTTATCAATCCAGAAGCTAAATTTTCTTTTAATGGGGCATTTCCAACTGCGGGTCTATAGCCTCTTTTGTGTAAGCTTTCCACACTGCTTTGGAGACTAATAGTTGCTTTATTATTATTTAAATGAAGATGAATGATAAAATCAGGATTTTCTAAAGAAATATTTGATCTTTTATTCCAAACTGCCTTTTGCAAATCAGTTATTGAATTTTTAACTTCAAGAGCAGTGAAATGTGTATGACTTAAGGAAGATGTTCTACCAGTTACTTGAACATTAAACGTTTTTTTATAGTGCAACCAATTTAACCAATCAAATGAATCTCTAACCCCTTCATATAAAGATTGCTTGTCATAGCAATTAAAACTGGTAATTTCTCTATAAAAACGAAAAGCTAATCTGGAATAAAAATGAACTCTATAAAAAGTTTCAAAATCACATTGAAAATTAATAAATCTTTTATAAGTATTAATATTTAAGCCCCCTAAATTTGAAATTTCTTTAGCTAAATATTTCTCTAGTCCCTCTGGAGCTGATGCCACTATATTCATATAAGATAAAAACTTAAAAAAAACTATTCAATAATCATTTTGCCTGTCAGAATATAAATGTCCAATTGGACTAGGTGATCTCAACCGATGTTTCGGACAGCGGTTCGATTCCGCTCAACTCCACTATTTGGGGTTGTAATGGTTTCGACGGGGCATAAGGAAGGTGACTGAAGCCGGCTCGGTTAGAGCAAAAACACAAATGCTAACAAAATCGTTAGTTTCTCCCGTCAAACAGCACCAGTTGCTGCTTGATCCTTAAGGAGATGGGGTCATATCAGCCTTATCAACCAAATGATCCGCGGAGTCTGGAAGGACTCCACTTTTCTAAATAAAAAAGTTGTAGTATATAACTCATTAGTGTGTAAATATTGCTGCAGTTGCTTGTATTAAAAAAAAAATTTTTCATTTTATGAGTATAAATACCGAGAAGATTGATTGAAAATTAATTTATTTTATTAGAAACCTAAATCTTGCAAAATGGAACCTAATAAAAAGCTAGATGACTTGATAATAAATCTGAAACCTAAAGTTATTAGATTCACTGGCGAAAAATTTCCCACTGAACTATGGAATAATAGTTTTCATATAAAAAAAAATAAAAAGATATCTATCTAAAAAATTTAATTAAATACTTGAAAAAGGATTCTTAGGCATTTTTTTTAAACATTTTTTTGAAACTTCCTGAAGTACTTTAAATTCATTTTTATTTAAATTCCACTTGAATACATTCGATACATCAATAACTTGAGATTTTTTTCGCATTCCAACGAGTGGAATAACTCCTTGATAACAACACCAATTAATTGCTACTTGCGCTTGGGAAACTGATCTTTGATTTGCAATTCTTTTTAAACACCTCCGCAATTCATATGTTGGTTTTTTATAGTTTTCAAATAATGCATTACGAATAAAACTTTTTTCTTTCTTTTCTTCTTTATCTGGATCAATACAAAGTATTCCAAAAGACAAAGGACTATAAGCAATGAAATCAATATTATTTTCTTCGCAAATTTTTTTTACCTGATATTGTTTTTCTAAATCGGGAGCAAGCAAAGAAAACTGTATCTGAACACTCTTTAGGCTCTGATCTCTTTTTGCCAAGAAATTAATTAACTGCATCAATCTTTTAGGGCCAGTATTTGATAAGCCTATTTGAAAATCAAAGCCTTCATCTTTTAAATCGCAAAGATTATTCAACAGTCCTAATTCCTGCCAAGGATTGTATTTTGCAGTTGACCAATGTAATTGCACTATATCTAGTTTGTTATTAAGTCTTTCTAAGCTTTTCAAAAAAGGTTTATTAAAACCTCTATTACCTATTCTCCAAGGATAAGGTGCAAGTTTGGTTGCTACTTGAATTCTCTTTTTCTTTGCTGAAGAAGTATTTAGTAAAAATTTGCCTATCAACAATTCACTTCTACCCTGCAGATTCCCAGTACCGTAAGAATCTGCAGTATCAATTAGATCGAAACCTCTTCGTAACGCTTCGTTATATGTCTCACGTAAATCATCGTCGTTTTTAGATTGGTAATTCCAAAAAAGCTTATTCCCCCAAGACCACGTACCTAATCCAATTCTTTTCTTCACTAGCCAATTTAAATAATGAACTTTATAAGGTTATCTAAAAATATTAACTTCTTTAAATATTTCAAAAAATAAGTTTTAAAGCATTAAAAATGAATTTCTCTTGACATTAAGAAATTATTCTCCAAAGTAAGAGAAATTAAAATAAAAAATTGTTCATTACCGTTTGCGGGCAAAAAGGGGGTGTAGCCAAGACCTGCACAAGTATTCACCTTGCTAGTGTTTGGCATTCTGAAGGTAAAAAAGTTTGCATAGTCGATGCCGACAAGAATAGATCTGCTTTAGCATATGCATCAAGAGGCAATCTTCCATTTCCAGTTTTCCCCGTCAATTCAGCTGCTAAAGCATCAAGATCATCAGAAATTGTAATAACTGATGGCCAGGCTAGCAGTGATCAAGAAGAACTTAAACACTTAGCGTATGGTTCAGATTTAGTTATCTTACCAACAACTGCAAAAGCAAGATCAGTAGAATTAACAGTTGAACTAGCTAATTTATTAAGCAACTTAAGAGTTAACCATGCAGTAGTAATAGTAAAAGTTGATTTTAGACAGCAAAAAGCAGCGCAACAAGCAAAAGCAGCTCTAGAAAATTTTGGTTTGTATGTTTTTGATAAATTTATACCCTTACTTTCAGCGTTTGATAAAGCAGAAGCCTCGGGGAATGCTGTATTTGAAGCTGTAGACGATTTAGGTAGATCAGATCCTCGTCGAATGACGGGCTGGTCTGCTTATTGTTCAATTGCCTCACAAATTCCATGCCTGATTTCGAAGCCCTCATCCGACACCAACAACTTAAACAACCAACAACCAATCAGCGCTTAAAAGTAGTTGATTCTCCTAATTTTGAAGAAGAAAAAAACGAAGAAACGATAATTAGACAATCTGGATTATTAGATAATTTTTTTGGAGGTTTTATAGGTTCTGTAATTGGAACTTTAACAATACTGTTTCTTTATATAAATGAATATCTACCACTAGATTTACTAAAACTTAAGTAGTCTATTCTGAGTTGATAAAAACATATAGCACAAAAGTAAGTTAGACCAATAGATCTCACGGATTGAGTTGGTGGTTTATTAATGGTTTATTAATGGTTTATTGAAATTGAAAATAGTGCATTTGCTTTTAAATAAATGATGGTATGGAAACACAACATAATCAAAAAGAGCAATTCACGTGAAAAATAGGGAACTAGTTAAAAATATTATCTTCATGAAACAATTATTATCCACTTTCTATCTGTTGAGTTTATTTCTCACCTTCTTTAAAGTTGCAAATGCTGACGAATATAAATATATAGAAGGTAGAGAAGTAAACAACTCATTTCAAATTTTTGGTCTTAATGCATCAGGATCAGCAACATTATTAAACTCCTTTACTGGTTCAGATAACTTCATCACTGGAGACTGGGAAATTGGACATATAGATGAATATGAAGGCAAACTTTACATTGCTGTGGAGGAATTTACGGATGCTGAAAATAATACAAAAACTGCAAATTATTTACTTGAATATGATTTTATTAATAACACTTTCTCAAAAAGAGAAAATTTACCAAATAAAGTATTGTTATATCCCAAAGGAGTCTCACAAATGATTAGTGAGAAGGCAGATGGATCAATTCACATCGGGGAAAATTCTGCTGTATTTAAAGAAGAAGACGGCAGAGAAAAATTCTGGGCACAAGATGCTAATGGGAAAAGTATTCCCATAGATATTACCAACGGCAGTAAATTACTTATCAATGGAAGAGATGTAGAACAATCAATTAATAATGTAGGAGCACTCAGTGCTGCTTTAACTGGATTACCAACAGTTCCTGAGGATACAACTCTTGCTTGTGGATTAGGCACTGGAACTCATGGAGGTGATTTTGCCATTTCTGGTGGTTGTGCTTCTAAAGTTAACGACAAATTATCAATTAACTATGCCGCATCAATGACTATGCCGGGTCAAGATTATGCCGGAGATTTTGAAGATCAATTTTCCGCTAGAGCAGGATTTATTTGGAAATTAGGTAAGGCTACAAAACCTGCACAAATTAGTATGAATGAAAAAAAAGTTTTCGAAACAAAAATCAAAACTCTTGAAGATAAAAATAATCAACTTTTAGCAAGGTTGGAAAGGCTAGAAAAATTTGCATTAAGAGATCTAAATTCAAAAGATTTAGCAGTTTATAAACTCCAATAATTAATTTACTAATTAATTACCGGCTTATAAATTTTAAGAACCGCTAAGATCGCCTGCCCCGCAATGGATCTTAACTAAGTTGTATACTCGCTAATAATATATACTCCCAAATCTTTTGGTATCACTAGGTTCTTACTTCCAAAATTAGTGTTATATAGGTGTTACAAACCTTTTTCCAAAGGGTCAAACCCATTGATATCACTGAACTAGTGTTATAAAAGTGCTACTAAAGAATAAATATAAATATTATTTTCTCTTAAATAAATCTTGTATTACATAAACATCTTCTGCGGTTGGATACTTTTGTTTAAAAATACTTATTGCACTATTTGGAGATAAAGCAAATAAATTTAATTTGATTCTATAAGTGTCAACTAAACCAGAAATTAAATATTTTTTCATTAATAACAAAAACTTATTACTCACTATTTTAGAAAAACTGAATTTCTTTAACAAATAATTTTATGTGGAAATCAAGGGTTATAACATCGTTATATATAATTTAGATCACTGAAATCGATCGTCCTGCAATGGATTTGAATCAAGTCGTATATTCGCTATTTATTTCAACATACTTTTTAGAAAGATCGCAACCCCAGGCTGTGCCTTTCGATTCGCCAGAATTTAGATTAATCATAATTTTTACAATATCATCTACTAAATATCTACCTTTCATTCTGGACTTAATATAGTCTGCGACTTTTTGTGGATCATATTTCTTTAACTTGCCGTTTTCCAAAATCTGAGCCTTTCCTATATACAAGTCAACGTCATTTAAATTAAATTTAACTCCAGAATTACCTGCAGCAGAAATGATTCGTCCCCAATTTGGATCACAACCATGTATCGCAGTTTTTACCAAGGCAGAATTGCAAATAGATTTCGCGAGCATAATTGCATCATCTGTATTTTTTGCTCCTTGAACCAAAACTTCTAATAAACAATTTGCTCCCTCTCCATCCCTTGCAATATTTTTTGCCAAGTTCTGACATACAATATCAATCCCTTGTTGGATAATGGGGAAAAACCTTTTTTCAATTTTCTCTCCTGCATTTATTCCAACAAAAGAATCATTTGTGCTTGTCTCTCCATCAACTGATATTGCATTAAAAGATTTTTGAACCGCAATAGCAATCATTTTGTCCCATTCTTCTTTTTGAATACCCGCATCACAGGTTAGGAAAGCAAGCATTGTAGCCATGTTGGGGTAAATCATTCCTGAACCTTTTGCAAATCCTGCAATTTTTATTTTTCTACCTTGAATAATCGTTTCTATTGACACTTTTTTCAAAGTTAAATCAGTAGTTAAAATTGCTTCTGCTGCATTTTCAAAATTATTACTCTTTAAATCACTAACTAAATTCGGTAAATTTTTTACTAAACTATTTATCTGTATTGGAACACCAATTACACCAGTTGAGCACATTAAAACTTCTTCTTCTTTTATTCCTAAAAGTTCCGCAATCTTTCCTGTAGCAATTTGAAAATGTTGAATGCCAAGATTTCCTGTACATGCATTTGCTTGACCAGAATTAATTAGTATTGCTCTTACAAAACCTGAAGTTGTTTTAATCCTTTCCTCACAAATATCCACACAAGAAGCGCGAACTATTGATTGGGTAAACATCCCACTAAAAATACTTCCTTCTGGAGCAAGTATTAGTGCTAAATCTTTTTTATTAGAGGCTTTTAAACCAGCAGATATCCCAGCAAAAAGAAACCCCTTGGGTGTTACCTTAGTGTCATCAACAAACGACCAATTGGAAACTAACTGGCTCAAACTTTTTCGTATTTAAATTAATACTAACTACTCTTTAATACTAAAGAAACTGAGTAATTAGATTATTATTAATTATATGGATATTCTTCAAAAATTAAAAAACAACCAAAGAAGGATTGGTTTAACAGGAGGTATTGCAAGTGGGAAGACAACCATAACAAATTTCATTAAAAAATATAAAAACATACCAATACTAGATGCAGATCATTTTTCAAAAGAATTAATCAAACCAAACACATATGGATATAAGAAAATTTTAGATTATTTTGGAAATAAAATTATCGATAATAAAACCAATTCAGAAAAGGAAATAAACAGAAAACTTTTAAGGAACATTATTTTTAAACATTCAGCAAGCAAGGAATGGATTGAAAAACTACTTCACCCCTTAATTAAAGAAAGAATGATAGAAGAATGCAGTCAATACAGAAATAATCAAACTATATTATTGGTTATTCCATTATTGTTTGAAGCAAAATTTGAAGATATTTGCACTGAAATATGGTTAGTTAAATGTCCTAAAGAACTACAAAAAAACAGACTTATCACAAGAGATAAAATTAGCGAAAAAGAAGCATATGAATTGATAAATTTTCAATTAAGTTTTGAAGAAAAAAGAGAATTCTCAGATATTATTTTAGAGAATTCGGATGATCAAAATAAATGGATCAATACGATAAAAGAGCTTCTTTAAGCTTTAGCTATTTAATTTTTCTATAAGAAGTTTATTTGCAAGTTTAGGGTCAGCTTTACCTTTTGTTCTTTTCATAAGTTGACCAACAAAAAAACCAAGTAACTTAGTTTTGCCATTTTTAAATGATTGAACTTCATTTGGATGTTCATTTATAAGTTCATTAATTACTGGTAAAATACTTGAAGAATCAGATATCATCGCCAAACCTTTTTCTTCAACTAATTTTTTCGGAGAAATATTTTTTTGAATAAGTTCAGGTAAAATTTCTTTTGCAATTTTTCCGCTAATTATATTTTTTGAAATCATTTTAATCATTTCAGCAAGATTTTCAGGACTAAGCTTTAATTCACTAAAAGTTAGTTTTTTTGATTTTAAATAGCCCACAATATCACTTGTTACCCAATTTGAAGCTAGTTTAGCCTCGGCACCATTAGCTACTGTTTCTTCAAAAAAGTTTGCCATGCTTATTTCATCAGAAATCACCCTTGCATCATATGCAGACAATCCAAATTGACTTACGTATTTATTTCTTTTCTTTGAAGGTAATTCTGGTAGTTCTTTAAACCATATTTCTTGTTGGGCTTTTGTTATTTCAATTGGACCTAAGTCAGGATCAGGAAAATATCTATAGTCACTGCTACCTTCTTTTAATCTCATACTTTTCGTTAATTGCTTAGCTTCATCCCATAACCTTGTTTCTTGGAAAATTTTTCCTCCATTTTCATAAACTTCTATTTGTCTGGCTATTTCATAATCACAAGCCTTTTGAATGGCTGAAAATGAATTCATATTTTTTATTTCCACTTTGGTACCAAAAGGAGCATTAGGTCCTTTTCTAACTGAAATATTGACATCACAGCGTAATGAACCCTCTTGCATATTTCCGTCTGATACCCCTAGATATCTAACTGTTCTTCTAATCTCTGAAGCATATTCAGATGCCTCTTTACCTGATCTAATATCTGGTTTACTTACAATCTCACAAAGTGCTATTCCGGCACGATTGTAATCAACTAAAGAATATTTAGAGCCAGCTAATCTATCACTTCCTGAATGGACTAGTTTTCCGGCGTCTTCTTCCATATGTAGCCTTTCTATACCAATTTTTTTGATGTATGGTTCTTTTTCCTTTTCAATTATTTCAACCTCTAACCAACCATTTTCAGCTAGTGGCTCATCAAATTGTGAAATTTGATAATTTTTAGGAAGATCAGGATAAAAATATTGTTTTCTATCAAATTTACATTGTTCTGCAACGTTTAAATTTAATGCTAACGAAGTTTTTACAGCATACTCAAGAACAGTCTCATTCAGAACTGGAAGAGTTCCTGGCAACCCACAAACTACAGGATCTATATGGGTATTAGGTGCATCACCAAAAGCTGTTGACGCAGATGTGAATATTTTACTTTTCGTATTAAGCTGTACATGAGTTTCCAAACCAATCACAGCTTCCCAAGATTCCAAATTGTTCATTATTAAAAGTCTCTTTATTAATATTATTGGATATAAATGAAAAGAGGACCAAAAAACAAATAAAAATATTAATTTTTAAATGGCACAAGAAACCAAAAATTCAATATTAATCATTGGAGGTGGACTTTTAGGTTTATCTATTGCTTATGAATTTTCTAGAAATAACTTCAAAGTTTTAGTTTTAAGCAAAAACAGAAATGAATCAGCTGGATTTGTTGCTGCAGGAATGTTAGCTACTCATGCCGAAGGGCTCAAAGATGAATTACTAAAATTTGGCCAAGAAAGTCAAAATCTAATTCCAAAGTGGATACAAAGTATTGAACAAGATAGTAATATTAAATGCGGTTTGAAAAAATGTGGCATAGTAGTTCCTTTTAAAAACAAAGAAGATCTTGAAGAGTTTCCCACTTATGAATATGGAAAATATTTAAATCACAAAGATCTTCAAACAGAAATCAATGGAATGAATTCTATGTGGAAACATGGTTTACTTTTTGAACAAGATGGTCAAATAGATAACCGAAGAAAACTGATGCGTGCTCTTGAGAGAGCATGCTCCTTGAATGGAGTCGAATTTCAAGAGGGATCAGAAGTAGAGGATTTGACATTCGAAAAAAACAAAATTACAGGTGCAAGAGTTTTATGTGCCACTGGGGAAATAAAAAAAATTAACTGCGAACAAGCAATTATATGCAGCGGTGCTTGGAGTAAAAAAATTTTTAATAAGATTCCAGTCTTTCCTGTAAAGGGACAAATGCTATCAATACAAGGTCCAACAAATTTTTTGAAAAGAGTTATTTTTGGTCCAAAAACTTATCTAGTTCCCCGTGATGATGGACTTATCATAGTTGGAGCGACAGTTGAAAAAGATTCAAAATTTAATCAGGGTAATACTCCTAATGGAATAAAACAACTACAAGAAGGCATTCGCTCCTTATTACCAGAAGCTATTAATTGGCCACAAATGGAACATTGGTGGGGATTTAGACCTTGCACACCAGATCTGAAACCAATAATTGGAAAATCAAAAATTGAAAATCTTTTTATAGCTACAGGACATTACAGAAATGGAGTTTTATTTTCTGCAATAACAAGTGATCTTCTTTTGAAAATAATTCAAAATAAAAATCTCAACGAAATAGAAAAAAGCTTTTTAGAAAAATTTAGTTTAGATAGATTTAAGATTTAAATTTTAATTTTCAGATCGCCATTTCGAATCAGAAGTTTCCCACTCACATAATTCCTCTTTGTTAAACCATAAATCAATTTCAAATTTTGCTGTATCTTCTCCATCAGAACCATGAATAATATTCCTCCCAATATCAATAGCTAAATCACCTCTAATTGTTCCAGGCTCTGCTTCCAGAGGTTTTGTTGCACCTATTAGTTTTCTAGCACTTAAAATAACTCCTTCGCCTTCCCACACCATTGCGACAACAGGACCACTTGAAATAAAGTTTACTAAATCACCAAAAAAGGGTCTTTCTCTATGTACTCCATAATGATTTTGAGCAAGTTCTTTTGAAGGAATTAATTGCTTTAATCCAACCAATTTAAATCCTTTTTTTTCAAATCTGCCAATAATCTCAGAAATATATCCTCTTTGAACTCCATCTGGTTTAATTGCAATAAAGGTTCTCTCTTGGGTCATTTAGTTAATAATCACTCTATGTATATTCAACTTTTGGGTGGTAACTTGGCAAGTAATCATTAAAATAAAAGATATTGTTTTAAGTTATTTTCAACAACATTTATTAATTACTAAGACATAAATTGACCAATTTTGAGCCGAAAAAATTAAAAAATATTTGGACTATTAAAAATAGTATTGCGACTTATAACATAGACAAATGGGGAGATAAATATTTTTCTATAAATTCCAAAGGGAATATATCAGTAACTAAAGATATAAAATCTGAAAATAAGATTGATCTTTTTAAGCTTGTCAAAGAACTTAAGAGTAGAGAAATAAATCCTCCATTAATCATAAGATTTAATGATATCTTGAAAGATCGAATAAATGCATTACATGACTCTTTTTTAAAAGCAATAAAAACCTATAAATACAAGAACATTTATCAAGGCGTTTTTCCTGTCAAATGTAATCAACAAAAAAATGTCCTAGAAAAGATAATAGAGTTTGGTAGCCAATGGAATTTTGGTTTAGAAGTAGGAAGTAAATCAGAACTATTAATTGGTCTTGCACTTCTTGAAAACCAAAATTCATTATTAATATGCAACGGATATAAAGATAAAAAATATATTGAGATTGCTACTTTGGCCAGAAAACTCGGCAAAAATCCAATAATAGTTATTGAACAACGAGATGAGGTAAAAAGAATTATTCAAGCAGTTCAAGAACTTAACGCGACTCCATTGATAGGAATTAGAGCAAAGTTATCAAGTAAAAGTAGTGGTAGGTGGGGTAAATCTATTGGAGATAATTCCAAATTTGGATTATCAATCCCAGAAATTATGTTGACAATAAAAGAACTAAAAGAAGCAAATCTTATCAACGAAATGAAATTGCTCCATTTTCATATAGGCAGTCAAATAAGTGATATTGCTGTGATCAAAGACGCATTACAAGAAGCGAGTCAAATATATGTTGAACTATGCAAACTAGGTGCCCCAATGCAATATATCGACGTTGGGGGAGGATTAGGAATAGATTTTGATGGAACTAAAACCTCCTCCAACACTTCTACTAATTATTCTCTCCAAAATTATGCTAACGATGTAATTGCAACTATTAAGGATTCATGTGAATTAAATAATATCAAGCATCCAACTATAATCTCAGAAAGTGGAAGAGCAATAATTAGTCATTGTTCAGTTTTAATTTTTAATGTCTTAGGAACAAGTCATGTCAGTTCCAAACTACAAATTTTTGATAAAAAAAATCAACAATTAATAATTTCAAATTTACTTGATACTTTCTATGAATTAAAAAAACTTAAAAATAAAAAAATAAATTTATCTCAAATAATTGAACTATGGAATGATGCAAAAAAGTTTAAAGAAGATTGCTTAGTAGCTTTTAGATTAGGATTTTTAAGTTTAGCAGAAAGAGCTTATGCCGAAGAACTTACTTGGGCTTGCGCAAAGGAAATTTCTAATAACCTGAATAATGATGAAATCAATCATCCTGATTTATCTGAAATTACAGAAACTCTTGCATCAACTTATTATGCAAATTTATCTATCTTTAAATCTATTCCTGATAGCTGGGCAATAAATCAGATTTTTCCAATAGTACCCATACATAGGCACTTAGAGGAGCCGTTCTGCAAAGGCAACTTTGCAGATTTAACTTGTGATTCAGATGGGAAACTAAATAATTTTATTGATAATGGAAAAATTAAATCACTACTAAATTTGCATAAGCCAGAAGAAGATAAAGATTACCTTATTGGAATTTTTATGACTGGAGCCTATCAAGAAGCATTAGGAAACTTGCACAATTTATTTGGCAGTACCAACGTTGTTCATATAGACATAAATCAAGATAATTCATATAAGGTCAGAAATATTATTAAAGAGGACAGTAAATCTGAAATTTTACAATTATTAGATTACAGTTCAGCTTCTTTGGTTGAATCTATAAGAATTAATACTGAATCAGCAATTGATCAAAAAAAATTAACTATTGAAGAAGCAAGGAAATTAATGGATCAAATCGAAATTAGTCTCAGAAAAAGTAGTTATTTATCAGAATGACTAACTAATGTTTTTTGCAAATAATTTTTAGCATAATCTAAAGCATCACTTAACTTATCAATTTCTTTAGCACCTGCTTGAGCAAAGTTAGGCTTTCCTCCTCCACCTCCCGAACAAATTCTTGCAATCTCATTAATTAATTTACCTGCATGCAATCCTATTTTTACTGCATCATCACCTAAAGAAACTACAAATAATAACTTTCTATTTTCTGGATTTGGTATTCCCCCAAGAATCACTATTGCTTTATTTCCCAAATGAGAAGTTAAATTAAGTGCTGCAGATTGCAAAGAATTCCCATCTAAGCCATCAATCTGATTTACTAAAATTGAAAAAGAATTTACTATTTCTGCGGATGATTTTATAGAAGAGTATTTAAAATATGCAATTTCATCTTTCATTTTTTGTATCTCTTTATTCTTATTAATAAGCTCAGCTTGCAAATTATTAACCCTTTCAAAAAGTTGATTAGGATTTGCTTTTAACAAATCACTTAGTTGGTTTACTAATGCATTTCTATCACTGAAATAGTCTAATGCTGATTGGCCTGATAATGCTTCGATTCTTCTGACTCCAGCTGAGATTCCTTCCTCACTAATTATTTTGAAAGAACCTAATTCGGATGTAGTTTTAACATGTGTGCCACCACAAAGTTCCATGGAAACTCCTGGTACATTAACAACGCGCACTTCATCATCATATTTTTCTCCAAACATGGCGACTGCGCCCTTTTCAAGAGCCTCACTCTTAGACATATTTTTTATTTCTAGAGCATGATTTTCCATAATCCAAGAGTTAACTAAAGTCTCAATCTTAGAAATTTGATCTTTAGAAATAGGATTAGAGGAATTAAAGTCAAATCGTAATTTATTAAAGGCTACTAATGAACCTTTTTGTCCAACACTTTCATTAATAATTGATTTAAGTGCAGATTGTAATAAATGAGTAGCTGTATGATTTGCAGCAGCCTTAGCTCTATTAGAGAAGCTAACATTAGTCTTAACTTTTTGTCCAATAGTTAATTTTCCTTTTTTGATCGTTCCATAATGCAAAAAAACATTTTTCTTTCGCATGACATTATCAACCAAGACCTCAACATCGTTTGAAAATATCGTTCCAATATCACCAACTTGACCGCCAGATTCTCCATAAAAAGTTGTCTGATCAAGAACAATTAAAACTTTCTGACCTTCACTTGCTTCCTTAACTAATGTTGAATCCAAGAATATACCCTTTATTTCAGCTTCCGAAAGGAGTGACTCATAACCATTAAAAACAGTTTTGTTAAAAAGATCTATTTCTCGCTCTAATGATCCCTCTAATGTCAAATCAATATTACTTGAAGCCGCTTTAGCTCTCTCTTTTTGTTTATTCATTTCTTCTGCAAAACCCTTTTCATCTACACTGATACTGTGTTCTTCAGCAATTTCTACAGTAAGTTCTAGAGGAAATCCGTAAGTATCATAAAGTTCAAAAGCTTTAAAACCAGAAATTAATTTCTGCCCTGAAGAAATTAACTCATCTAGCAATTTCTCTCCTCTTTCAAGAGTTTCCCTAAATCTTATTTCTTCAATTTTTATCTCATTCAAAATTAGATCATTATTATTTTTTAAATCAGGATAATTATTTTGCATTAAGTTAATTCCGACAGTAGCAATATGAGGTAAAAATTCATCTGTTATACCTAATAATCTGCCATGTCTGACCATTCTTCTAATAAGCCTTCTTAATATATATCCCCTACCGAGATTACTTGCTGATACTCCATCAGAAATTAAATGAATAACAGCTCTTGTATGATCACCAATAATTTTTAAAGAAATTTTGTTTTTATCATCTGAAGAAAAATAATCAATATTTGCAATCTCACAAATTTTTTGAATAATAGGAAATATTAAATCTGTCTCATAATTATTTTGCTTTTTTTGTAGTATTTGAGCCATCCTTTCAAGACCCATTCCTGTATCAATATTTTTAAATTTTAAATCTGTCAATTTTCCATTAGGATCACGATTATATTGCATAAAAACAAGATTATAAAATTCAATAAAACGCTCTCCATCTTCTAAATCAATATTCTGCAGACCCTTTTCAGGATGAAAATCATAATAAAGTTCTGAACAAGGTCCACATGGACCTGTTTTGCCAGATGACCAAAAATTATCTTCCTCACCTAGTTTGACTATCCTATCTGAATGAATACCAATTTCATCTCTCCAAATTTTTGCAGACTCTTCGTCTTCGTGAAAAACACTCACAATTATATTTTCAACAGAAAGTTGATAAATATTAGTAACTAATTCCCAAGCCCATTGAATAGCCTCTCGTTTAAAATAATCTCCAAAAGAGAAATTACCAAGCATTTCAAAAAAAGTGTGGTGTCTAGCTGTAACTCCAACGTTTTCTATATCGTTTGTTCTGATGCACTTTTGGCTAGATGTAGCCCTTTTTGATGGTCTTTCTTTTAAACCTAAAAAAACTGGTTTAAAAGGTAGCATTCCAGCAATTGTGAGCATAACCGTAGGGTCATCTGGAATCAAAGATGCACTTGGAATGATTTTATGTAATTTATCACTGTAAAATTTTAAAAAAGCATTTCTTATCTCATCTCCAGTAACTATTTTTTTAATTAATTGAGATGTCATTTATCCAGAATAAGAAGATTAAAAATTAAAGAAAAGCGTAATTTCGGTTATTTCGCAAAGATAATCACGCGAATTTATATTCTATATAACTAAAGTTAATTTATAAAGCTAATTATCCTATGATAGCCTCTGTCCAGACAAGTAATTTTAAATTGGCACAAACTAATAACAAGTTGACGGTTCAATCTCAAAACTTTGCTGATGATTCTTGTGCCATAAGATCTTTGGATTGGGATCGCAGTAGATTTGATATTGAATTTGGTTTAAGAAATGGAACTACTTACAATAGTTTTATTATTAAAGGCGAGAAACTAGCAATTATTGATACTAGTCACGCAAAGTTCGAAGAATTATGGTTTGAAGAATTACTGAAAAAGGTAAATCCGCAAGAAGTTGATTATCTAATTACTAGCCATACAGAACCTGATCATTCTGGTTTAATAGGTAATCTTTTAGAACTAAACCAAAATATCACAGTAGTTGGATCAAAATTAGCACTTAAATTTATTGAAGACCAAATACATATTCCCTTTAAACGTCTAGAGGTTAAGAGTGGAGAGTTTTTAAATCTCGGAACTAATCCTAATAGTGGTTTAGAACATAATATTGAATTTATAAGTGCACCAAATTTACATTGGCCAGATACCATATTTTCATATGATCACAGCACAAATGTTCTCTATACATGCGATGCATTTGGACTCCATTATTGTTCTGACGAATTTTTTGACACTGATCAAAAAGAAATATACGATGATTTCCGTTTTTATTACGATTGCCTTATGGGTCCAAACGCTAGAAGCGTTATGCAGGCAATTAAAAGAATAGATAAGCTACCTGAATTAAAAACAATAGCTGTTGGTCATGGGCCTCTGCTCCATAATCAGGTCAATTTTTGGAAAGGAAAATATCTTGAATGGAGTAGTAATAAAAGCAAAGGCAATGATTTTGTTTCAGTCTGCTACATAAGCGACTATGGTTATTGTGATCGACTAAGTCAAGCGATATCTCATGGAATAAGCAAAGCAGATGCTCAGGTTCAGTTAATTGATTTAAGATCTTCTGATCCGCAAGAATTAACAAGTTTAATTTCCGAATCAAAAGCAGTAGTCATTCCCACATGGCCAGTAGACTCAGATAATGAATTAAAAGAATCTCTCGGTACTTTATTTGCAGCACTAAAACCAAAGCAATTTACTGCAGTTTATGATGCATTTGGTGGAAATGATGAACCTATAGATTCCTTAGCAAATAAATTAAGAGAACTTGATCAAAAAGAAGCTTTCTCTCCCTTAAGAGTTAAAAATATTCCAGATCCCATTGTTTATCAACAATTCGAAGAAGCTGGAACTGACTTGGGTCAATTGATCAATAAAAAGAAGAATATTGCCTCTATGAAGAGCCTTGATTCAAATTTAGATAAAGCGTTAGGGAGATTAAGTGGTGGATTATATGTAGTAACAGCTAGCCAAGGAGAAGGTTCGACATTTAGACAAAGTGCAATGGTCGCAAGTTGGGTTAGTCAAGCAAGCTTTTCTCCACCAGGTATTACAGTTGCAGTAGCAAAAGATAGAGCTATTGAATCATATATGCAAGTTGGGAAAGGTTTTGTTGTGAATATCTTGAGAGAAGATAATTATCAAAAAATGTTCAGACATTTTTTAAAAAGATTTGCCCCCGGAGCCGATAGATTTGCGGATGTAGATGTAATTAGCAACATCGCTGAAGGTGGACCAGTTCTCTCAGATTCACTCGCCTTTTTAGATTGTAAAGTCAGTTCAAGACTAGAGACTCCAGATCATTGGATAATTTACGGAATTGTTGAAAATGGAAATGTTTCCGACTTATCATGTAAGACAGCAGTTCATCACAGAAAAGTTGCTAATCACTATTAGAAATTAAGTCTTTAAAATGTCAGATATTAATATAGGCTTACTTGCAGAAAATCAAAACTTATCAAAATTTGAAATTACTGAAAATTTTACTTGCATCAGATTTCTTGATCGAAATAAAGAAAGATTTGAACTAGAGTTTAACCTCGAGAAAGGAACCTCTTTTAACACTTTTTTAATAAAAAATAATGAAGAACTTTGTATTATTCATCCACCTGAAAAGCAAAATTTAAATTCATTTAATGAGATAATATCCATCTTTTTTAATCAATATAAATTAAAAAAAATTAACATCATTTCTGGACATATTAATCCCCAAATCATAGAAACCATAAAAAATGTTAGTAGGCAATTTCAAGACTTAACTATAACTTGCTCAAATCCTGGCTTTAAACTTATTAGTGAACTTTGGAATCAAAAAAATCCTAACTTAAAAGAATTCGTTGAAATCCCATTACCCAAAATAAAAATAGTTAAAAAAGAACTTAATTTAGAATTAGGTAACTTTTCACTAGAATTAATTCCTATTCCAACAGCACGTTGGCCTGGTGGTCTAATAATTTATGAAAGCAATCAAGAAATACTTCTAAGTGAAAAAATTTTCTCTGCACACATTGCATCTGAATATTGGTCTGAGACAAATCGAATTAGTACAGAAATTGATAGAAAACACTTTTATGATTGTCTGATGGCACCAATGTCTAATCAAGTGGTATCAATAACTGAAAAAATAGCAAATTATGACATTAAAACTATTGCACCATTGCATGGTCCAGCTATCGAATATAGCTTAAAAAGTTTTTTAAATGACTACATTAGATGGGGTGAAAATCTCTCAACAAATAATCCTAAAATCGCTCTTATTTATGCAAGTGCTTATGGAAATACAGCTTCCATAGGTGATGCTTTGGCTAAAGGGATAAATAGAACTTCTGTTGAAGTAGAAAGTATTAATTGTGAATTTACATCAAATGATGTACTTATAAAATCCATCCAAAATGCTGATGGATATTTAATAGGATCTCCCACTCTTGGGGGGCACGCCCCAACGCCTATAGTAAGTGCACTAGGGACATTATTATCGGAAGGTAATCGAGATAAACCAGTTGGGATTTTTGGTAGTTTTGGCTGGAGCGGAGAAGCGATAGATTTACTTGAATCGAAATTAAAAGACGGCGGTTTTCAGTTTAGTTTTGATCCTATAAGAATTAAATTCAGTCCAAATAAACCAAAAATTAAAGAGCTGGAAGAAATAGGAACTCACTTTGGGAGAAAAATTATAAAGAAAGCTAAGAAAAAACCTAGAAAATCAGATACTGGAATGATTACAAGTAAAACGGATCCAAAGTTACAAGCTCTTGGAAGGGTAATTGGCTCACTTTGTGTTCTAACTGCCTCTAAAGGAAAAGATGATAATAATATAAGAGGGGCCATGCTTGCATCCTGGGTCAGTCAAGCAAGTTTTTCACCACCGGGATTAAGTATTGCAGTTGCAAAAGATAGATCGGTAGAGTCTCTTCTCCAAATAGGAGATTCATTCGCACTAAATATTCTTAGTGAAAAAGATTTTAAAGAACCTTTGAAAAGATTCACAAAGCCATTTGCGCCTGGAGAAGATAGATTTGAAGGAATAAATATTGAATTTACTCCTAATGAACAGATAATTATTCCTGAATCGCTCGCATGGTTAGATGCTTCTGTAAAAGAAAGAATGGAATGTGGAGATCATTGGGTAATTTACGCCGAAGTACTACACGGTAATATACTAAAATCCGATAGTCTAACGGCAGTTCATCACCGCAAAACAGGCGCTAATTATTAAATTTATTTATTTAATTTATGACTGAAACAAAAGATCTAATAATCATTACGGCTAGTTGTGGTAAAAATCTAGAACTTTCTGAAAAATTTCTTGAAAAAAGTAATGAACTGAAAATAAGTTCTGAAATTTTAGATCTTACCACTCTTGATATTCCATTATTTAATCCAAGAATTCACAGCAAAGAAAATATTCCAAATGAAATAATAGAATTAAAAAAAAAGCTTTTCAAGATTGAAAAGTGGGTGATTTGTGCACCTGAATATAATGGATCTATACCTCCCATTCTCTCAAACTTCATAGCATGGCTTTCTATTTCGGGAGATGACTTTAGGAATTTATTTAATGGTCAACCTATTGCAATTGCAACATTTTCTGGTGGCGTAGGGTTAGAACTGCTGACCTCATTACGTATTCAATTAGTACATTTAGGAAGTCAAGTATTAGGGAGGCAACTTTTGTCCTCATATAGTAAACCTATAGATACAAAAACTATTGAAGATATTATTCAAAGACTTTTACAAATGAAAAAATTAAAAACATAAATATTTAAAACCTAATAAAATTCATTCTATTTCATTCCAAACTTTCAAAATTTCTCTAGCCATAGGCAGTGCATGAACAGATCCCCCACCAGGAGTATTTTGTGCAAAAGCAACTACAAGTAATTCGCTTTTTTCAGAAGGAGTAAAGCAAACAAACCAGGCGTGATCTAATCCACCCTCACCATCTTCAGCAGTTCCAGTTTTTCCTGAAACTGGAGGTAAATTTGAAACTCCATAATTAATTGATACTCCTGTGCCAGACTCCACTACTTTTCTTAGACCACTCTTTATCAATTGAATATTTTGTGGATCAATATCAATTGGAATGCGTTTTTTATCTAAATGACTTTCTACATCTTTTTTAGTCAAATGTGGAGTAACGAGATAACCTCCATTAGCAATCGCTGCATATGCTCTAGCTATTTGAATGGGAGTTACTTGAACCACAAATTGTCCAATAGACATACTCGCAATATCTTCTGGAACCCACGGGGTTCTTCCTGGTTGTCCCCATCCTCTACCTTCTTTAGCCCATTCACTACTAGCTACTAATCCTATATTTTCTTGTTCAGAAATCTCAATTCCAGATAAAGAATTAAAACCAAGCTTTCGGGAGACCTTATAAATTTCATCAACTCCTACTCCATAACCTACTTGATAAAAAAATGTATTACTGGAGACTCTTAAAGCATCTTCGTAACCTATTACCCCAAAGCCTAAATCATTGTGCTCTCGAAAACAATGACTCCCATAAGTTATACATGGTTTCGTATCTAACAAAGTATCTCTTGGGAATTTTCCACTTTCCAAGCCCGCTAAAGCAGTGACAATTTTCCAAACACTGCCTGGATCATAAGCATTTAATGCTCTATTAAAAAGAGGCTTTTCAAGAGAATTGAATATATTATTATATTCTTTTTCAGGCTTAAAATCCTTTGAAAAAAAATTCAAATCAAAATTAGGCTTACTTACCATTGCTCTTATTGCACCGTCTCTTGGATCCATCACTATTATCGCTCCGGCTTTTTTGTCTTTAAGAGCTTCCTCAGCAACTAATTGCAGATTAAGGTCGATTGTTAGTTCAATATCATTACCTTGAACTGGCGTCCTTTTACCCAATGATCTTTGAAATCTTCCTAATGAATTTACTTCAACCATTTCTCCACCCCATTCACCTCTTAAAAAATCTTCGTAAACATATTCAATTCCTGTTCTTCCTATTAAATCATTTAACTTATAACCCTTCTTAGATAAGAATTTATATTCTGATTCAGTAATCGGTTGAGTATAACCAATTACATGGGCAGCAAGGGATTTGTGAGGATAATTTCTTATTAACTTGGTAGCTATTTCGAAACTAATTAGATTACCTTCATTTTCCTTGAATTTTATTAATTGATCTATATTTAACTCATCAAGTATAGTTACTGAGAGGTTTTGATTTTTTAGACCTTCAGAATATTTTTTTTGAATTACATTACTATCAATATTTAACAAGTTAGAGATGCTTGATTTATGTTTTTCCCAATTGATTTTTTTAACAGATTGAGGCTTTATTATTAAAGAATATTTAACTCTACTATCTGCTAAAACATAACCATTTTTATCTAGTATTCTTCCGCGTATTGGCTGTGAAGCAATAAGTCTGATCCTATTCTCATCTGACATCTTCTTAAAAGATTCATAATTTAAAAGTTGTAAAAAAATTAACCTAAATAGAATCAATAAAAACGAAATAGAAGAAAAGATAAGTAAGACTAGAGGTTGTCTCTTTAATGAAATAGATTTTTTGTTAGGAATTGTTTTTATCAAAAATATAAAATTTATTTAAATATTGTTTTTTCCAATAATGCAATGGTTGATTTTATCTCTTTAAGTCTAATGATTAAATCTTTATAATGATTATCTTCATTGTTCAAATTAAGCTCATCTTTTTCATCATAATTTGAATTCAAATTTTCACTCATAAAACTTATACTTTTTAAAGTATTATTTCAATTAATATAATCTTAAATAAGAAATTTATTTTTTCAAAATTATATTAACTTCGATACTTAAGAATTATCAAAAACAAATTAATTTAATTGATCTATATTTTGTTCAAAATAGGGATTACAACTATTCTTTGATATCCCTAAAGACCATCCAATAAATGAAGAAATAAATATCGTAACGATTAACGGTAATATGGCTTGTTGAGTATTTACAAGACTAAACCATTCTCTCCAGCTATTAAAAAATCTTTCTCTTTGAAATTTTCTTTTTTCATTTTCTAATAATCTCGTTTTTTTGGCGAAAGATTTTATGACCCACTTTTCGAAAGGTATCTTTTTTATGATCGCCATTTTTCTCTCAACTTCTAATAATTGTCCAGAACTAAGATGAGGATGAAATGTACTTATCAATTCAAGAGTTTTTAAAAACATCTCAACAGTTGCATCTTTTATGAGCTTTTGATCATGACTTAAATCAGCCCACTCTATTTCTGGATAAAAACGGTTCCTGTTTGGAGAAATTTGATCCTCTGACATTTGACCAGGTTCTCTAAGCCATCTATTAGTATTTTCGTCAAATCTCCGCCAATATAAAAAAGGATTAATAAAAATTGTTTTACCAGATACTTTTACTACATCTTGTTGAAGATGATTAGTTATCTTTATTTCAGAATTTTTCGATTTTATCAAAAGTCTAAATTAATAATCTAATTAAAGATTATCTATTATTCCCTATTTTTCCAGAAATTTGAAAAAATTATCCTATAAATTAAATACTAATTTATCGATAACTGCCAACGCTTCTTTAAATAATTACAATATTCACAATTGAAAGAAGGTCTGGGGAAACTATCAGAACGTAATAAATTGACAGTATCAATTATCTTATTTTCTACCCATGAAGTGGAACATTCTAATTTAATTAGATGTACGTCAAAATTTAATTGATTATTAAAAAACTCTTCATTTTTCCTTCCATTGAAATATAAAAGATAAGCTTCTTTAGCTACTTGAAAACCGTTTTTTTTAAATAACCACTGATACATTTCTAATTGTCTCTTATAAGCTTTAGCATATTCGTATTTATTAAAAGTCTCAGACCAATCAAAATTATTTCTAGATGTTGCTTTTACATCAACTATAATTAGATCTCCATTTTTTTTCTGCCAAATATCATCCACAGCACCACCAAACTCATAGTTTTGTTCGACTGACTTGTATCTTATCCCTTGAAAATTACTTCTCCAACGTTCTAAATCTTTGTGTTTAAAAGGAACAGCATCAATACCATATTCAATAAACAAAGGATGCGGCTCCTGGGTTTTTCTGTAGTAATCAAATTCATTTTTGCACAAATTATCTACAGCGATATTTAAAGTAAATGGTAATGATGGTGGTTTTATTTGATATTTTTTATCAAGTACACAACATCTTGGACAATTAATATATTTTTCAACAGTAGATCTACTTAATTTAATAATATCGCTCATAACGATTAATATCTAATTTAAAAAATTTTTAAGATAAATAGATGAAATAAGGTAATTTTCCGTCACTCCCACTCAATGATTCTACCCAATTTTGATGCTTCAAAGTCATTGGTATCATTAACTTGAGTGATGGCACTATTCTCACGTAAAACCCACGTAAAACTGATTAACTCCATTCTTTATACTTTGCGTTGTAATTAGATGAACTAATTGTAGAGAATACATTTTTATTTTCAATTAAAAAATATAAGAGATAATGAAAATATGAAAAAAGAAAGGACGTTACAATATAAATTTCCCGAAATAGCAAAAGAATGGCATCCAACTTTAAATGGAGATCTTACCCCCGACAAAGTTTCTTACGGTTCAAATAAAATTATCTGGTGGCAGTGTCAAAAAATTAAAACTCACGTCTATGATTCTGCAGTTAAATCAAGAACGGGAAAATTAAAAACTGGTTGTTCATTTTGTTCGGGTAATAAATTAAGTCCTGAAAGATCATTAGCAGTGATGTCTCCCGAAATAGCAAAAGAATGGCATTATTCAAAAAATAAACCATTGGTACCTGAAAAAATTGCTAATTCATCCAATCAAAAAGTCTGGTGGCAGTGCCAAAAATTTAAAGATCATATTTGGGATGCCCCTGTCTATGATCGAACAAGAAAAGATGGCAAAAGCACAAACTGTCCAGATTGTGGATCATCGAGACAAACCTCAAAAGGTGAAATGAGAATACTTGCTGAATTAAGGGGAATATTCAAAAATGTAATTAGTAGGAAAAAAATTAGTAAATTAGAAATTGATATTTATTTGCCCGATTTAAAAATTGGCATTGAATATGATGGCAGTTACTTTCACAAAAATAAATTTGAATTTGATAAAAATAAAAATGAAGCATTCAAAAATAAAAATATTTCACTAATACGAGTTAGGGAAAAACCACTCCCAAAAATCGATGAAAAAGATATTTTTGTAAGCGAATATAATTTATTCAAAGAAGATATTGATAATTTATTAAAAAAGATTATTCAAAATTTTGAAATTAAATCAAAATCTTTATTAAAACAAATTAATGATTATTTAAATCAAAAAAATTTCATCAATGATGAACTATTTAATATCTATATTTCTAGTTTCCCTTCCCCATTACCAGAAAAATCACTCCAAGCAATTTTTCCAGAAATAGCAAAAGAATGGCACTTTGGTAAAAATTATCCTTTAACTCCTATGGACTTCACACCTGGAAGTCAAACTGTAGTCTGGTGGCAATGTCAAAAAATCAAAAGTCATATTTATGATGTTCCAATAAAACAAAGAACAAGACAAGACGGGAAAGCAAGCGGATGTAGTTTTTGTGGAGGTAAAAAAATTACCTTTGAAAGATCTCTCGCAAAACTTTCTCCTGAGATAGCAAAAGAATGGCATCCGACAAAAAATTACCCACTCACTCCAGAAGATGTATTTAATCAATCTCATAAAAATGTTTGGTGGCAATGCCCCGAAGATACATCTCATATTTATGAATTAAGAATTGACTATAGAACAAGAAAAGTAAATAAATTAGGTTGCCGAAAGTGTTCAGAAAATAAACGCTTAGCGTAGAGAAAAAAGACTTTATACGATTTCTCTATAGAGACGATCAATTAGGTCAAAGTAAAACCCACGTAAAACCGTCCTATATTTTATCGCCCAAAAGCATTGCTATGACATAAGCATTATTTTTAATACATCTTACGTAAAACCGATAGATTCAAGTTATAACAGGGTTCTTAAAATTCGTTTATTCCCACTCTATAGTACCGAGAAAAAGGGTAGTCATAAACGTAGTCATACCAACATGTTTGAACCCATAATAACACACATTTTCCTGAGGGAAACCTGAGGGAAACCTCTTTTTAGGCAGTTTGTATTTAACAAAAACTCAAAATTAATTACTCAGTCACAGTAAATTAAACAATTTTGATTTGTTGGATGTTCTCTACATTCTTTATCCCAAAAGTTTTGAAACTCAGGGGTGCATTTCTCAAGTTCTTTTGGAGTTTCATTAAGATTTGCACCTGCATAATTAAATGCAGTTAAGTATCTTGGAAGAACATTGAATTGATTGAATAGTTTCATAAGACCTCCTAGATCTATACCTATATTGTCCTCCTTTTAACTTTAAATTCATAGGGTATTTCTACCCGAGTATTAGTGCTTTGTGGTTGTCACGACTATCTTTTCTCGTTCAGTAGGAGTAGAAATAATTCAGGAGTCAAAAGCACTTCAACGACTTTGTGGACAAGGAAGTGCATACGACTCGAAGAGGGCAAACAAATGCCCTCTTATTTTGTTTTTAAATAAATTCTAGTCAGAAATCTTGTTTGACTTACCTACTTTTTATCTAATTAATTCTGCACCATTTAATTTCAACCATTTCTTGTGCTCTTTATAAAAAGGATCATACTTTTCAACCTCGTTCCAAAACTTTGGTGAATGGTTGGATTGGACCATATGACAAAGTTCATGAATAACGACATAGTCAACGATTGAATGTGGTGCTTTTATAAGGTGCCAATTAAAGGTTAATCTTCCTTTCTTATCGCAAGAACCCCATCTTGATTTATAGTTTTTAACTTTTATTTCTCTTGGAGAAACCCTAATAATTTCTGAATACTTAATGACTTTATCTTCCAATCTTTTGTATGCCTCTTGGATATACCATTTTTCGATATAAGTTTTAATTCTAAATTTTCTTACATCTCCTATTTCTGATGCTCTTACATTTGTAGAAAGATAATCACCATCTAATTTAGTTCCAACTCTTCCTCCTTCTACAACTTTTAACTTTAAATTCTTACCAAAAAGAGAAAAAGATTCGCCACTAACAAATTCTCTTTCTTTACTTTTTGGTCTGCTTTGTAATTGAACTACTTTATTTCTAATCCATCTTTTTTTGGTTTCTAAAATTTCTACAATTTTTCCATCTCTTACTCTATTTGGGACTCTTATTTGAAGTTCATCTCCAATAATGTACAGTGCTGAAGTTTTTCTTTTTGATCGAACAACTTCTACTTTTAATCCAAATAACTCCTTAGGAATTGCATTCATTTAAATTTCACCCTTGCAAGTTCCATAAATCTTTCTATAACTATTTTCCTAAGATCAGGATCATCAAATCCATCTTCGATCATTGCTCTTCTTATATTTCTCTGCATAGTTTTAATCTCATCTTGCTTTAAGAAGAAACCAACAATCTTTGAAGATTCTTCAAATTGATTTACCAGTTTCTTAACCAGAGATAATATTCTTTCATGAACTTCATCAGAGAAAGTTTCGTCTCCAAAAAATTTAACTACTTCAGCATTTAAAATATTGTAAAAAGCAAATTCAGTTTCATTTAAACCAAGATCTTTTGCTTTCTCACCTTTTTCTTTTTCTAACCCATCTCTAAAAAGTAAAAGTTGACGAACAAGTTCATCCCACTTCTCCTCATAATTTCCAATTATTTCGTTTAATCGTAATGATAAAGATTGATAGTACTCTGGATCATCTTCAAGTTTGAGTTTTATATGTGCCTTAATTGCATGTTCAATTTCTGATGCTTTAACTTCATCGCCTTGTATTTCATCAAGAGTTTTAATAAACGATTCATCAAATAATTTTGTAGGAGGAACACGAGGATCGATTCCTGAGGCAAAAACATGATCTTCAATTAATTTCTTCACTTTCTCACCAGAACCAAGAATATTTATTTGCTCGTCTCGGTATCTATTTCTTGCCCCAATTGCAATTTTTCCAAGTGATTTTAAATCTTTAATGAAAGGAGATGCTGCCTTATCTGGAAGAACAACTTCCATTTGTTTTGAGAAACTTCTAAAGTCAATTTCAAACTGCTGACGTTTTAAATCATCTTTCAAAAGTGAGATACATTTTTCTAAATCTGAAATATCAACATCTTTAAAATGATTTACCACTCTTGTATGAGTTGCTTCTAATTTAGGAATCTCATCAGTTAAATTCCTCAATGCACCTTTAACGTCGGTTGCAGAGAAAACTTCCAATGCCTCTTTTAAATAATCTGTTAATCCGTAGTAATCAACTATATAACCAATGAATTTCTTTGCTTTTGTTCGATTAACTCTTGCAATTGCTTGGAGTAAGGAATGATCAGTTAATTTTCTATCCAAATACATAACCTGACAAATAGGAGCGTCAAATCCTGTAAGTAACATGTCTTTCACAATCAATATTGATAAAGAACTTTCACTAAGTGGTTTCTTGAAATTCTCAATTGATTTTTGATGCTCAGTTTTGTTTGTCCATTTCATCATCTCAGGTGGATCATTATGATCACCAGAAATAATTACTGCAGAATCAGGTGCATCAGGAATTTCATCTAATTTCTTTTTATAAGTCACTGCTGCTTCTCTACTAGAAGTGACAATCATCACTTTGAATCCATTAGGCATTATCTTTTCTCGATAGTGTTCAACGAGATCAAGAGCAACCCATTCAATTCTTTTTGGTGCCTCTAAAACTGCACGTTCAGTTCCATACTTCTTCTTTATTGCATTCTTTTCTTCAGGAGTTTTATCTTGAAAATATCTTTCAAATAATGCATCTAAAGAATCACCAGTAACTTTGGTGATTGCTTCTCTTCCTTCATAAAGTATTTGTAAAGTTGCCCCATCTGCAACTGCTTGTTCAATAGTGTATTGATCAATATATGCACCAAATTCATTAACTGTTTTTTGCGATGAAATTAAAGGTGTTCCTGTAAATGCAATCTTTGGTGCATTAGGCAATGCAGTATTAATAGCAGCACCTAAAGTTCCATATTGAGTCCTATGTGCCTCATCAGTTAAAACTATTATGCGATCTGAATCATTTAAACAAGAGAAATCCAAATCATCCTCTTCAAGTTTCTGAATAGTTGAAGTAACTAAATCTGATGAATCTTTGCGAAGTAATTCTTTTAATTCAGAAACAGATTTTGCATTTAAAACAGTTTCTCCTTGTGCTCCTCTAAATGTATTTGTGAGTTGCTTATCAAGTTGTGTTCTATCGGTAAGGAAAACTAATTTGTAATCACTTAATAGGGGATCTCTTCTTATTTTTTGGGTAAGAAAAACCATAGTTAATGACTTGCCTGATCCTTGCGTATGCCAAATAACTCCTCCTTTTTGTTTTCTATCTCCTGCAGTTTTCAATCTTGAAATTGTCTTTTGAACTGCTCTAAATTGTTGATATCGTGCAATCTTTTTAATTCTTCTACCATCTTCTACTTCAAAGATCGTGAAGTTCTGAATAATATCTAAAAACTGTTGAGGTTTTAGTAAACCTTCAATAAGAATTTCTTGTGAATTTGGATTATCTCCTAATTCACTTTTTTCTGTAGGGAAAGGATCTTTCCATTCCAAATAGTATTCATATGGTGATGAAATTGTTCCAACTCTTGCCCCATCTCTATGGGTTGAAATCATTATTTGGTTGTAATTAAAAAGTTTCTGACAACCTTCATTAGTTTCTGGATTTCTTAAATTTGCATAACGCCTTAATTGGTTTATTCCTGCTTCCATAGGATCAGTAATATAAGGGGACTTACATTCAATTACTCCAAGAGGTAGACCATTCACAAAAAGGATGATGTCAGGAATTATATTTTGAATCGCTCCCTGAATCTTGAACTGATTCACACAAAGGAACTCGTTATTTTGAATATTTTTAAAGTCGATCAACTTAACTGTTTGACCTCTTCGTCCCTTTCCGAGATCTTGTTCAACTGAAAAATATTGAGTTAGTCGTTCCCAAAACCATTGATTTGCCTCAATCAAAGTGGAGGTTTGAATCATCGTGATTTCACGAATAATCTTCCTAAGATTTTCTTCGCTTATCCAAGTATTGATTCGTTTAATTGCTTGCTCAAGGTTAGGAATAAGAACCACTTCTTTGAAAGATGCACGAACATTTGAATTATCTGGAGCGAATTCTCTTCCATCCTTATAAGACCACCCACTACTTTGGAGTTGATCCAGTGCTGGTTGTTCTACATATAGGAATTCAGGTTGAGACATACTTACACTTTTATCCTTTTACGTCCTGATATCAGTTCAGAAGTCATACCTTTTTTAAGAACTTTAAATTTTTCAAAATATAGTTCATAAGATGAAATGCATCTATTAATAGCAGTAGCAAAATTAACAACATTTCTCATATTTTTGGTACTTATTAGAGGTATTCTAATTTTCCTTAAAATGTTAAGAGTTAACTGATTCTGAGCAGTCCCAAATGCAAAGTATTTAATTTGATCTTGAATAATATTTGAAACAAGCAATTCTTTAAGAAAGGTTTCTTTTAGTAAATCACGAGAATTAATAGAGCGGATTATTGCCATGCCTGAATTGATACGTATGTTTGGGAAAGGAACTAAATCATCAAAATAAGCAATATGACCAAGAGAACCTCTAGTTGTTATTACTAAATCACCTTTTTCGAGGCGACCTTTTCTCATCTCTTTGTCTTTTGCATTTGTTATAAATTGATTATCAGAAAAATTAAACCCATCTCTAGTTACATTCTTCGCAGATAAAAAGAGACAGTCACTATTTTTTCTCAGATCTGATTCTTTTGGGTACGCTTTTCCACGATCACCATCAAAAACATTAAATCCAAAATCTTCTAGAGTTTGACTAGAAGAATCAAGTTTCAATAGTTTCAATAAAACTTGTTCCCTTAATAGATAAAGTTTCTTTAAATAATTTTTTGTTTGTGAAATACCTCGATCAATCCCAGAGATTATCTCTGCAATTTTCTTCTGTTCGGGGAGCGGTGGAATATCAAGAGTTAATTCTTTTAAACTTTGAAGTCCAATTCTTTTTCTCGTAGTTCCAGTACTTACAGTTTCTGCTTGTGACCTAAAAGAAGGTGCGTTTATTTTTTCTAATATAAACTTCTTATCAAATCTTTTTTCATCTACTTTTAAACGAATCCCATCAGATGCCATCAAACATATTTTTAAATGATCAGGAATTAAAGTTGCTCTTGCTACTGGGTCACCCATTTTTGACAAGATTATTTCTCCAGAATAAATTTTGCAAGATGAAAGAGAATCTGCTTTTTCCTCACTGGTGTAAATTTTGTATTTATCTTTAAATTCGCCATCTCCAATATTTTGTAATTGAATAATTCTTATACCTTTAGTTGTATATTCACTACTTTTTAAATCAGATCCAAAAGGTCCTCCAGTGAGAGAATATCTATCATGAGGATCAACAATATCCTGTATAGCAAATTTAGTCCAGTTATTTTTCATCATAGAATTTCATCGAGTGAGAACATATTTAAATTCCTACCCTTTTATGACCTGAAAGAAGGTCATTTGACAAAGCATTTTTAAAGAAAATATATTTCCCCTTTTTTGCAACAAGTTTATTTTTATAATCTTCCAATTCTTGAAGTATTTGAACTATTTTTGTTTGATCCTTTAGAGGTTTCATAGTAAAAGGAAATGACTTTAAAGCATTCATATCAACACCTTGTTGTCCAGATGTTCTCTGAGATAATTTGTCAATAATTTCAAATAAGTCATGTCGAGATAAAAATCTATAAAGATATTCATTATTTAATCTTTTATCAGATTTAGGAGTTGCTTTGATAAGTGCAACATTGTAAGAACCCTCTTTGCCTCGCAGTATCTGGAAATTTGGTGGTCCATATCTACCTATCATCACATCTGTTTCTGAACACCAACGTTTAGATAATTCTTTAGGAATAAAAGTTGCTTTTTTATCACTCTTGTAATCTCTTATTTGAAGTAACCTAACTAAATTTTGTGCAGGTTTAAATTTAAAAGTTGAACGTGGAGGTTGTGATCCACCTTGAAAATGAACTTCTTCGCCTATTGTAGATTCACTATGTTTATCATTTTTGGCATCTTTTGAGGTTAGTTTAATTGTTAAACCCTTTAAAAGAAAATCTAACTTGCAAATTTTTTTGTTAATTAAACTAATATTCTCATCAATAGAACTAAGCACATTTACAATTTCTTGTTGCTCTGGCAACGTTGGGACAAAAATATCTATTGAATAAAAATCACCATGATTTAAATCTGGAATTGTAGTGGTACCTGCAAGATTAAATATTTTATTTCTTGTCTTTTCCCACTTCAAAAAATGTATTAAATAATTTTTCAGAACATCATCATTAGTATTTACTGCAAAGAAATTATTATGAAATACGCATCTTATCCCTTCAAATATTTCGCCTACTGCACCAGTCCTACCAACTACAAATTCATTATCTTTCAGAATTACAGATTCTTTAGGTGAATCAATGTATTCCGCTTTAGAAATGCTAAAACCCGAATTAATCCAAGATACCGTTAAATAAGGTAATTTATTATCCCCAGGATTTTTGCTTCTTTTTTCTATTGGGATTTGTAATCCTTGTCTTACTTTGCAAATATCCAATAATTTTTTGAATTTCCGTCGATTATGCAATGCACTATTCATAACCTAACTCTTTCATATATCCATGCATCAATGATTCTGACTCTCTAATCTCAGAATCTATCTGATTGAGAGAAACCCCATATTTGTCCCACCATCTTTCAAATTGCTCAACAATTGAATCAGGGACATTCACAAGCAATTTTCGTATATGGTTTTTCTCTTTTATTTCATCTTTAAAATTCATATATTCAGCATCTTTATCTTCTAAAACAGCACTTATATCAAATCCGTTAAGAATCTCTTGTATATAATCATCTTGAATTTCTCTAATTGGAATACCTCCATGAAGAATACCTTTTACATCGAAGTTTTCAGATGGTGGCGAAGTATCGGCATATCTTCTGATATTCAGGTTGTAATCATTATTCTTAATTTCTTCTAGAGAGATAACACTTGAGAACCTTTTTATCTCTTTATAAGAATCAAAGGCATTAACAATCTTTTTTATATCTTGATCTCTCAAGATATTTTGATTTTTACTTTCCTGATAGTCAAGTTCAGCATTGATAAAGATAACCTTTCCTTTCTTTAGAGAATCTTTCTGCTTATTAATAATCAAAAGTGCTGCAGGAATTCCGGTGCCATAAAATAGGGATGAAGGGAGACCAATAACTGCTTCTATGAGATCACATTCAAGAATCCCTCTTCTTATTTCACTCTCTGATGATCCCCTAAAAAGAACACCATGAGGTACAACAACTCCCATCACCCCTTCATTATTTAAAGAAGCAATCATATGTTGTACGAATGCCAAGTCACCAGCATCTTTTGGAGGCAGTCCAAAACGATATCTTCCATAACCATCATTTTCTGCAATGTCTCTTCCCCATTTCTTCAATGAAAAAGGAGGATTAGCAATTACACGATCAAATCTCATCAATTCACCATTTTCTATATGTTGAGGATCACCAAGAGTGTCTCCTTTTCTAATATCTGCTCCTCTAACTCCATGAAGAAACATATTTAATTTGCATATTGCCCAAGTACTTAGATTCCTTTCCTGACCAGACAACATTAGATTTGAAGGGTTCTCACCATTTCTTGTTAGATAATTTCTTGTTTGTATAAGCATTCCACCTGAACCACAAGTTGGGTCATAAACTTTCATCCCTGCTTTTGGTTTTATAAGTTCAACTAATAATTTGACTACTTCACTCGGGGTATAAAATTCTCCTCCTTTTTTGCCTGCAGAATCAGCAAACATCTTGATCAAATATTCATATGCTGCCCCAAGAAGATCAGGTCTATCAAAATCAGAAGTTCTTAATCTATATTTCGAGTAATGAGATAAAAGGTCCCTAAGTTTTCCATCATTGAGTTTATCTTTAATATTGAAATCAATAGATACTAATACGCCTTCAAGTGTTGGATTTTGTTCTTCAATTGCTTCAGTTGCCTTATTAAGTTCTGAACCAACATCATTTTTTAGATTTTTAAGTTTTTCCCATCTTGCTACTTCAGGAACAAAGAAGGTCTTATCATATTCTTCTTTTTCTGAGGCGTATTGTTCTGCCTGCTGCTGAGTTTTACCTATACCTAAGTAATATTGAATAACATTTTCTCTCTCCTCATCAAAAGCATCAGATAAATGCTTTAGAAATAACATTCCAAATATATAATCTTTAAATTCAGAAGCATCTAAACTACCTCTCAAAATATCTGCACTTTCCCAAAGAAATGACTCTAGTTGAGAAAGAGTTAATTTTTCATTTGTTGGAGGGGAAGAAACGCTCACTTAAAACTCATTTTTTAGTATTTTATCCTTCTTTTATTAGATGTCTTTTTTAATGCTTACAATTGAAGTTAATTTTGTTAGTTTTCAAGTTAAAGAGGAAATTAGATCATGATTACTAATAAGAGATACCAAAAGTTATTAATGCTTGCGACTACAGGCAAACCTTTAGATAAAGAGGCGACTGAAGAAGAAAAGAAATTCTACGAAGAATGCAAACATGACTATAAAATAATGCTTGAAACCGCTAAAAAACATGGAATAAAGAATCCCATAATGGAAATTCCCATTGAAGAGGATTTCTAATGAACGAACTCAATGGACCTGATGCTTCAAGAAAAATGGCAAAACTACTAAACAAAAATTATTTATCACCAAAGACAAGAAGTGAAGTTCTTCTTGCTGCTGGCGAATGCAAAAATTGGGCAGAAGTTTTAATTAGATATAAGCAAATAACTGGGTATGATTCTGAAGAATAATTATGAAGAAAAATTTCCCATTCCAGAAATTTAAATATTATGCAACCACCACTGACTTCTGAAGAATTAGCAGAAATGTATCCCGACTTAGAACCTTGGCAAAGGGATGAACTAGAAGTTTGGCACAGAGGATGGATTACTAAAATGATGATGGGAGAAGCAACATCAGAAGAATATAATGCTGCAAGACCTCCACATCCAGACCCTCATCATCCTGAAGATGATGTATAAAATAAAAAGATTTCTAATTCCATGATGGAAAGAGAAAATGATTACGATAATGATGGATTCGATCCATCCGAAGAGTATTTCAGAAAGAAGAAAAAAGGCGATGAAGAAGAAACCTATTTCCCTCCTGAAGAATCAGAACCACCTCATTATTAAGATCAAAAAAAAAGAATTTTGAATACAAAGTGTAGAGAAATTTAAAACTCTACGATTTCTCTATAGAGACAGGATTTTCACTCTACGGGAAACCTGAGGGAAACCTCGCTGTTAAGATCCATTGCAAATAGGATACATAAATTCTGAGGGAAACCTGAGGGAAACCTACTTTT
>CACFAG010000009.1 GCA_902564235.1 uncultured Prochlorococcus sp.
ATAGTAAGTGAAAGGGATGATTCGATATTACTTAGTGAGCATTTTAATCAGAATAGTCAATTTGAATATTTAAGAAATAAAATTATAGAAATAATAAATTCTTGCGAGAATATTAAATTTAGTGATATTGCTGTTTTATCTCCACAAACTAATTTAATTAAACCTTATCTAAGGTACATCTTTAATAATGAGTTAATTAATGGTGAAAAGATACCTTATTTTTTTATTGATGAGGATAATCATGACTATTCAGGCATTTATGAATTTCTAATTGACATCACTGAAATAGCAAGTGAAAAAATTACAATTGAAAAAATAGATTATATTCTTTCGAAAAAAGTAACTCAAAACATTTTTGATTTTAATATTACTGAGAAGGATGAAATTATTTTCTTACTTACCCAAGCTGGGTTTCATTGGGGATTAGATGATAAAGAAAGATTAGGTGAAGACAAAAATACTCTAGATTGGTGTATAAATAGAATTACTTTAGGCTTAATTTATGACAAGGAAGTAAATTTAAGTATTTTTAATTTAAAACCATTTAGCTATAAAAATATAAGTTTGGATTTGAATAAATGGGTTAAAATATTAATTCATTTAAAAAAATATATTAATTTGATAAGGGGATCTTTTTCTTACTCGAATTGGGTTGAAAAGATAAAGTTTATATTAAAAAGTATTGCTGATTCTAATGCAAATTTCAATTTAGAAATAAGTGAAATAAATAGAATTCTTGATAATCACGCAATACCTTTAATACCTGATGATCTTATCTTGTTAAAGGTTTTTAGAGAAATATTAATTTCATGCATAAATAAAGCTAAATATCAAAGCAAATCACGAGTCAACAAGATCCTAGTAAGTAATATTGAGAATTCAAGGCATATTCCACATAAGGTTATCTTCCTAATAGACATGAATAGTGTTAATTATCCAAAATTACCAGAGAGTGAAAACATTAATTTATTAAAAAACAAATATCATTTGGGTGATCCATCTGTTTTTGAAAGAGAGAAATATGCATTTCTTGAGTTGTTAATTGCCTGCAGAGATAAATTTATAGTTACTTGGGTAAAAAATGATAAAGACAATAAAAAATTAGATGTTTCTTTTCCAATAAAAGAGTTAATTTCTTTTTTTGATAGTACCTTAAACCAAAGCCAAAGAGAAATAATAATTAAAGATTCTGATTTAAATAAAAATGAAATAATTCATCTTGATAAATCTAAGATTGTTAAAAGTAATTATTCTTTAATAAGAGATATAAATTGGAATGAAAAAAAATTTGATATTCAAAATTACAAATTATCAGAATTGATTTATTGGTTCAAGACTCCACAAAAATATTGGCTTTATAAAAATAATATTTATCCCAAGGAAATATTTATTCATCATCCAGACGAGGAGTATGTAAGCAATCTGCAAAAGTCGCAACTAATTACAAAAATAATCCAGCAAGTAGAGATTGATAATCATAATATTATTGATGATTTAAATGAATTAAATATTAATGATCAATTGGCTGAAAATGGGATTATTATCCCCAATAATAGTATTTTTATAAAAGAAAAAGAAATCAAAGATTTATTAGAAAGTCTATCTAAAAGTTTGAGTCAAAATAATAAGATTAATAGAATTTATGTTAAATCAAAAGCAAATAAAGAAGAATATTTTATAGATGATGACACCGTAATTGAATTGATTCATGCGAAGTTAAGTTTAAGTCGTTTAACTGAGGCGTGGATAAAATTACTCTTTATTTCTTCTTTAAAGAGGAATATAAAAAGGACTAAAGTAATTTTTAGAACAGAAAATAGTTATAAATCACAAATTATTCAATCGCCCGGACCAACTGAATCCAATCTAATTTTGGGAGCTTACATAAATATTTTTAAAAATTATTCTGAAAAATGTTTACCTCTACCTCCAGAAAGTGCTTATAAATATGTAGAAGCAAAAATAAAATCAAAAAATGAAAAAAAAGCTTTTACAGATAAATGGATTGGTAATAAAAATTTTTCTAAGGGAGAAAGAGATAATATCGAAATGAAAATGTGTTTTGGTAATGAAAAAGAACCAGATTTCTTTCTTGGAAATAATAATTTTGATCAATTATCATACAGATTATATGGTCCTCTAATTAAAGCTTTAAAGAAATAAAAAATGTCTAAATTTCAGTTAAAAATTTTTTTTAAAGGTGCTTATGATCTAATGCTTGTTTTTTTACAGTTCTTTATTATTAGTCTTCATTTTTTTCAATGGGAATTTCTTCCACAAAAACAAATAATTCAAGCAAGTCCTTTTTCTTATTTCTTGGGTACTTTAATTATCATAATCGCTTTCATAATAATGTTAGTTTCAATTAAAGATTTAGGTAGAAATTTGTCCCCTTTCCCAAGACCTATAAACAATAGCAATCTAGTTACTACAGGTATTTATCGATTTACGCGTCATCCCATGTACTATTCTTTAATATTTATTTCCATTGGAGTTTTTATACTAAAATTATCTATTTATTATTTATTTTTGACAATAAGTTTAGCTTTAATAATTAAATTTAAGATTGCCTTGGAAGAGAAATATTTAATGAATAAATTTAAGAATTACTTACTTTATAAAAATGAGGTCAAAGTTTAATTTAATAAAGAAATGGATATTAATCAAATTAAATTAAATAATAAGTTTAAATTAGTAGAAGCAAGTGCAGGCACTGGTAAAAGTTTTACTTTGGCTCACATGGTTTTAAGAAATATTTTGGAGAAAAAAGTTAAACCAGATGAGATACTCTTGCTAAGTTTTACAAAAAATACTTGTTCTGAATTAAGAGATAAAATACTCTCGAGATTTCATAATTTAAAATTATATTTGCAAAGTCATAATGAAAGCAAGATAGATAAAACTCTTAAGGATTGGTATCTAAATTTTAAGGATAAAGATAAATCTAAGGAAAATATAATTTCCGAAATTGATAATTTTATAAATCAATTCTATAAGTTAAAAGTAACTACCTTCCATGCTTTTTGTAATAATATTATTGATGAATATAGTATTCAAATAGGTGTAACTCAAGATCCATATGTTGAGAATAATATTGATAATTTGTATAAAGATGTAATAGATAATTTGTGGATTGAAGATTTTCTGAATCTTAATCATAAGCTTATTTCAGCAGTCAACCAAAAAAAAATAAGTTCTAGATTTGGAAGTAGGATCAATAAGTCATTTTTTGTAGAAATTTTAAAAAATATAGATCAAGAAAATATCTGTAAATTTCAAATAAATAATAAATATAAGATTATTGATTTAAATAAATATTTTAATGAATTTTTTTATTTAAATTGGAACGAGTTTTGTTTTGAATGGAATAAGAAAGGTAAGGAATTATTTTTACAACTCATAGAGTTGGGAAAATTAATTAAGGAGAGTGGTGGAAAAAGTCAAATATATTCTGCAAAACCAAGAAATGATAAGTTTAATCAAATAAATTGTTGGATTGAAGAGATTAACAAAAGGCTTAATTCTAAAAATGTTATTGATTTTATATATGATATTTCTAAGGATGATCTTTTATCTAAATATTTTTACATTGAAAATATATCTAAAGAAATTAATAAACATAATCTAAAATTAGATTTTACTAAATTTAATTTATTACAAGATAAAATTTATAAAATAAAAGAAGGTTTCTTTACTGAATTTGTAAGAATATTCACCCAATTAGCTTATATAAAACTAATTGAATTAAAGAAAGGTCTTTCTATTTTCAACTTTAATGATCTTATAAAGACTGTAGAAAATGCATTTTTAAATTCCGAAATTAGTGATAGTAATACTCTATCTAAGATTCAAAAAAGTTTTAAATGTGTCTTAGTTGATGAGTTCCAAGATACAGATATAACTCAGTGGAATTTAATAAAAAAGTTCTTTAATACAAAAAATCATTTTTTACTTTGCGTAGGTGATCCAAAACAAGCGATTTACAAATTTAGAGGTGGAGATATTGAAACTTACTTAGATGCAAGATCTAATGCAATCGAAGTTTTTAGTCTTACAGATAACTATAGATCCTCAAAAAAGTTAATCGATGTTCTTAATATTCTTTATAAGAATGGACTTAAACAATCAAAACTAAACTATAGTAAATTAACCTCAAGAATTAATAAAAATATTAATCCCAAATTTAAATTTAAGGATGTATTTGAAATTGTAGAATTTTCAAAAAAAGAGACTGATATAGAGGATCTTGTAACTAATTATATAGTTAACTTTATTTTAAATAATAAAGAAATTGATATTAATAAAATTGCGATTCTTACATTAAATAATTCGCAATGCTTAGATTTTAAAAAAAAATTAAATAAGTTTGACCTCCCATGCAAAATTCAAAATAAACAAAATATTTTTGATACAGAAGCAAGTTCTCTACTATTTTTATTCATTGAATGTTTATTAAATCCGAGATCTTTAAAAAAGATAACTTTGCTTGCTACTTCAAAGTTTATAGAAATAAAATTAGAAGATTTACTTGATCATGGAATTAGTAATAATTTAGAAATTTTAATTAATAAATGCATTATTTGGTCCCAAGAACTAAGAGAAAAAGGTTTTTTAAACATTGTTAATGAACTTCTTATAAATCATAAGTCATCCTCGATTATTCAAGATTCAGATTTAAGTACAAATTTATTTCAACTTTCAGAAATTATTGAAATAGAATTAATAAATAATGATTTTGATCTCAATATAGTCTGCAACTGGTATAAAAATCAGTTAGATCATATTTTAAGAATTTCTACTGGAGAAGATTTTTTGACGAAAGATTATAATCTTCAAAATGGAATAAATCTTTCTACTATTCATAGTAGTAAGGGCCTCGAATTTGAAATAGTCCTATGTCCCTATCTCTCATTTATTTCAAATAAGTCAAATAAAATTAAAGGACCTCTTTGGAAATCTAATATTGATAGAAATATATACGTTAATATTTCTAATAATTACTCGCAGGTAGAAAAATTTAAATTGATAGAAGAAGAAGATTTATTTAAAGAGAGTGAGAGGTTAATTTATGTCGCACTTACAAGGAGCAAATATAAACTTATTGTTTTTAATGATTTAGAGGATACAAATAATATTTTAAATAATGATTTACTTAATAATTTGGAAAATATTAATATTTATAAGTCTAATTTTGAAGTCAGGATAGAAAAAGAGAAAATAAAAGAAATTATTTCTAAGTTCCAAATCAACCGATTGAATAATAATCTTTGGAAAATCGATAACGTTAATAAAAAAATATCTAATGTATTTAATTCTGATCAATTTATTTCTTATTCAAGTTATTCTTCTTGGATACGTAAAGATAAAAATATTGATGCAGTTATTAATCAATATAAGGATTATGAAGATAATATATCAATTATCAAAGATTCTAATTTTAAGAATTTAAAGAATTATCCTAATTATTTTTCTTATCCAAATCCTTTAAGTGAATTCCCAAAAGGAACTATTGCTGGAACTTGCCTGCACAAAATAATAGAAAGATTTGAATTTAGAAATGATAATAATCAAGAGTTAATTGATTTAATTACTGAGGAATTGAACTTTCATCAAATCGATACTTCTTTGGCTTTTAAAGTAAAAGAGGCGATTTTAAGAATCATAAATATATCTTTAGGAAGAGAATTACAAAATAAGAAACTAGTTGATATTCCAAATGAATACTTAATTAAGGAACTCAAGTATGATTTAAACCTATCTTATGAAGGTAGAAATATTAATTCTAATGATATATCAAATTGCTTTTTTTTAGATCAGGAATATGAATTTGGTGAAGAATATGCAAATAAAATAAATGATCTTCAAATTATGAATAAAGGCTTTCATTCAGGATGTATTGATTGTGTTTTCCCAGTAGGAAATAAATTAGAAGATAGTAAATGGTGGATAATTGATTGGAAAAGTAATTTGATTTCTGGTAGTGATAATAGTGATTGTTTACCAAGAAACTATAACTATGAAAACATGAGAAATGAAATGATTAAACATCATTATCCATTGCAATCTCATCTTTATTTATTAGCATTGCATAGATTATTAAAGTGGCGACTTAAAAATTATCAACCAAATAAACATTTAGGAGGATATATTTATTTGTTTTTAAAGGGTTTGCCAGATTATGAATTATTTGAAAAATCTAAGTCTGAAGATATATCTCCAGGTATTTTTATTAGCAAAGCACCTTTAAAAAGAATTAATTATTTAGATAACCTTTTTTAGAATGAATAAAAATACTACAGATATTGAAAGGTTCCAATACGATCATATATTTAATTTAATCTTAGGTATTTTCAAATTTAGTGAAAAAAAATATGGAAATTTCGTAAAAGATGTAATAAGAATTTTATTAGAGTTTGAAAAAAATGGTGAAACTATTATTGATGTTGATAATAGTTTAATAATCTTTGAATTATTAGAAGATGGCTGGCCCAATAAACATATAGATGTTCTTAAAAATATAGGTTTGATTGGTTCCCTTCATTCCCCATTCGTATTAGTAAATAGAAAATTATCCTTATCAAAATGGTCAAAAAAGATAGAAAGAGTTTTTAATTCATTTCTAAAAAAAATAGATACCGATAATTTAATGAACTCAATAATTTATAAAGATGATAATAAAATTGATCAAATTAAAAATATATTTAAATATTCAAACTTAGTTGTCCTTCAAGGAGGACCAGGTACGGGTAAAACCACTTTAATAATAAAGTTAATACTAGAACTCCTTCAAATTGATAACTTTTTAAATATTGGTTTGTCTGCTCCAACTGGTAAAGCTACAGCTCGTTTAAAAGAAGCTCTTAATGATAAAAAAAATATTTCCTATAGCAAATTTCTAGACCAAATAGAATTTCAAACTTTACATAGATGGATTTTAAATTCTCAAAATAAATCTCTTATGTTGAAATTTAAACTAAAAGAGCTTGATATTTTCATAATTGATGAAATGTCAATGGTTAATATCGATTTGATTGAATCAGTTTTAAATTTGTTAGCAAAGGATTGTAAAATTATTTTAGTTGGAGATAAAAATCAATTGTCTCCAGTAAATAACTGTTCTATATGGAATTATTTGTTTGAATATTCCGATAGTAGTTCAATTAAATCTTGTGTAGTAAATTTAGAAAAAACTTATAGAAATATTGGAGATATAGCTTTAATTAGTAGATTAATATTTAATAATGATTTTTCTTTACTTAATAAAAAGATAAAAGCATTAGAAAAAGATAATAATTCAAAAGAAATTACTATTTCAAAGAGTAGAGAAAAATATATTCCAAAAGATCTATTACTTTCGATTAAAAGTCATCTAAACCAATTAAATATTTCAACTTCAAATTTAAGTAAAAAAAAATATATATTTGATGAGAGTATTGATAATTTATTGCTTAATGAAAAAGATTTAGTAGATAAGATATTTCTGGATTTACAAAGTCACTTGATTTTATGCGAAAAAAATTCCGGAATATGGAGTGTTGAATATTTGAATGAAATTGTTTTTGGTCAAAAAAAACCCTATGACCTTAAAACTCTTAAAGAGGGTGTTCCAATCATGTGTACAAAAAATAATAATGAACTTGGATTGTCAAATGGGGATATCGGAGTACTTATAGGTTTAAAAAATAAAAGAAAATATCTTTTTAGAAAATTTAATGATGATAACGAAGAAATTGTCGCATTAATTGATCCATCTAATTTAGAAAATGTTGTACCAGCAATAGCCATTACTATTCATAAATCTCAAGGAAGTGAATCTGAAAAAGTAAATATTTTGTGGTCCCAAAATTATAGAAGAAATCAATATGCTGTAAAAGAAAAAAAAGATAATCAAAATATCTTTTGCAGAGATAATTTTGAAAAAAGGTTATTTTATACTGCTGTTACAAGAGCGAAAAAATCTTTAAATATATATTATTTAAATTAAATTTTATTTTTGAGAAATTATTAATATCTTAACCCCAAGATGTTAGATTAATAATTCGGCTCTGTAAGGCTAATCAACAACTTAAGTCAATTTAGATATTTGTTGAATGCCTAATCAGAAGATTATTAGGCATTTAAAATGGCTTTAAAAAAAGATAGTAACTCTCTTGGTAGTGAGCAGGAAAAGTCTCAGAATGAAGATTCTTCCGTACTAGAGATCAAGAACTTAGAGAACAAAAAAGAAATAGAATCTCAACTGTTGGAAGTAACGAAAGGAGATGATAATGTTAGTGGATTTCTCGATTTTGGGTTTAATCAATCGATCTTAAACTCGTTAATAATTAAAGGATATAAAAATCCAACTCCCATACAAAAAGCTGCAATTCCCGAACTAATGTTAGGCAGGGATTTACTAGGCCAAGCACAAACAGGAACAGGAAAGACTGCAGCCTTTGCATTACCAATAATAGAAAAACTTAAAGATAATAAAGAATTAAATGCCAAGGTTTTAGTTATGACTCCTACAAGAGAATTAGCAACTCAAGTGGCAGAATCTTTTAAAAGTTATAGTTCTGAATCTAGCAATTTTAAGACGGTTGCAATATATGGAGGTACCGACTATCGAAATCAAATTTCTGCATTAAAAAGAAAAGTTGACGTAGTAGTTGGGACCCCAGGCCGAATAATGGATCACATAAGGCAGGGGACTTTTAAAATTAAAGATATAAACTGTCTTGTTTTAGATGAGGCAGATGAAATGTTAAATATGGGTTTTCTTGAAGATATTGAATGGATAATAGATCAACTTCCGGAAAATAAGCAGATGGTATTGTTTTCAGCAACAATGCCTAGTGAGATAAGAAATATAGCAAAAAAATATCTAAATGATCCAGCCGAAATATTAATCAAAAGTGTCAAAAAAGAAACTCAATTAATTTCGCAAAAATTTCTATATGTACAAAGGCATCATAAGTTAGATGCTTTAAAAAGAATACTAGAACTTAATAACGAGGGAGTAATTATTTTTGTTAGGACCAAACTACTTACTACTTCAATAGCTGAAGCTTTAGAGAATTCAGGTCATACTGTGGCAGTACTTAATGGAGATATTCCTCAAAATCAAAGAGAAAATACTGTAGATAGATTGAAAAAAGGATTTATTAATATCCTTGTTGCAACTGATGTCGCAGCTAGAGGTTTAGATGTTGAGAGGATAAAACTTGTTGTTAATTACGATTTTCCCTTTGACAAGGAAACATATACTCATAGAATTGGAAGAACTGGAAGGGCAGGTAGATCAGGAGAAGCAATTTTATTTGTTAATCAAAGAGAAAAACATTTTCTAAGAAACTTAGAAAACTCAACAAGAACAAAGATTGAAGAAATTAATATACCAAGTAATAAAATAATAAATGAAAAAAGGATGGAGAAACTTATAGATAATGTTAATGAGAGTTCTTTAGTTAAAGATGAAAATGAAGAAAATAAAGCTTTGATTATTGATGTACTAGATAATTTAAAAGAAAAATACTCAATGGATGACTCAAATATTGCAATGGCGGCGATTAATTTAGTAATAGGTAATAAATCATTTTTTGTTAATGAAGATGATTCTTGGATTAATAAACAAAATAATACTGATCGAAATAGATCAAATAGAAATAGTAATAATCGTATGAGAAATTCAAATAGAAGAAATAATTATCAAAATGATTCTTTTGAAACCTACAAATTTAACTTTGGTAAATTTGATGGAGTTAGGGTCGCAAATATTATATCCTCAATCTGTAATTCAACTAATATAAATGGTAGATCCATAGGTAAGATACAGATTTTTAATGATTACAGTTTGGTAGATTTACCCAGAGATCTGCATAAAGAAACTAAAAATAAATTAAAAAAAATTAAAGTCAGAAACTAGTGATAGACAATGAAAGGTAGCAAATATAAATTATTTATTTTTGTGAATCTGATAATACTATTCAACTCCTTTAATAGTAATTATTTAGCTCAAACGAAACAAAATTCAATCATAAAATTATTTTGTCTTCAGAGTGTCAAAGAGGAGATGATTAAAGCAGAAATGTTATATAGTGAAAAAATTGCCAATGAAACTTGTGATTGTTACTACGAAGAATTTATGCAAACTGCAAGTCATCAAGATGCAAAAACAAAATGTAAATTAGAAACTAAAGAAAATTTAAATCATAATAGAAAAATTTAATTATTATTTTTATGAGGTCTAAGAACAATCAAAATCCAATAATTAGACTTTATTTAAATCTGATTGAGGAAAGAAGGTTACTATTTTTTGCTTTTCTTAGTTCCATAATTAATAAAATATTAGATTTAGCTCCCCCTGTAATAATTGGTCTTGCAGTGGATATCGTTGTTAAGGAACAGAATTCATGGATTGCTGGTTTTGGAATAAAAGAAGTCCCAGCACAATTGATTTTTCTTGCATTTGCTTCAGGAATAGTTTGGTCTGGTGAATCCTCCTTTGAATATTTATATTCGATTTTATGGAGAAATTTGGCTCAGCTATCGCAACATAAATTAAGAATAAAAGCTTATGAGCATATCCAGGAATTAGATATGGATTTTTTTGAAAATGATAATACTGGAAGGCTATTATCTGTTTTGAATGATGATATAAATCAACTTGAGAGATTTCTAGACCAAGGGGCTAATCAGATTATTCAGTTATTTATAACTGTCTTAATAATTGGGGGCACTATGATTTTTGTCGCTCCAAAAATCGCTTTATTTGCTTTCTTTCCTATTCCAATTATATTTTTAGGATCAATTAAATTTCAAAGGAAGCTTGCTCCAAAATACAGAGACGTTAGAAATAAAGCAGGACTATTGGCATCAAGGCTTAATAATAATCTAAGTGGAATTCTAACCATAAAAAGTTTTACAAAAGAAAAATGGGAACTAAATAGATTAAAAAAAGAAAGTCTCGATTATCAAAGAAGTAATAAGTCTGCAATAAAATTATCTTCTGCTTTTATCCCTCTTATAAGATTTGCAATTTTATTTGCTTTTATAGCGATTCTATTGATTGGAGGTTTCCAAACTTGGAATAAGACACTTGATGTAGGTACTTATAGTTTTTTAGTGTTTATTACACAAAGACTATTATGGCCTTTAACTACTTTGGGGCATGTTTTAGATGATTTTCAGAGATCTATGGCATCAATAGATAGAGTAATTGATCTCATAGATACGCCTATAAAAATAAAGGATGGAAAAATAAAAATTGAACCTGAAGATATCAAAGGAGAAATTATTTTTAATAATGTAAATTATAATTATCCTGGACGAGATTTAACTTTAAAAAACATAAATTTCAAAATTGAAAATAACTCAACATTAGGAATTGTTGGTTTAACAGGTTCTGGGAAAAGTACAATAATAAAACTACTACTTAGAATTTATGATATTAATAACGGGTCAATAACCTTGGATGGAGTTTCTATTAAAGAAATAAATTTGAGGGATCTAAGAAAGTGTATCTCTTTAGTAAGTCAAGAAACTTATTTATTTCATGGCAGTGTAAAAGAAAATATTGCTTATGGCTCAATCAACCCAAGTCTTAAAGATATTATTAAAGCTTCAAAGATTGCGGAAGCTCATGAATTTATTGAACAATTACCAGATGGTTATAAAACTATAGTGGGGGAAAGGGGCCAAAGGCTCTCAGGCGGGCAACGTCAAAGAATTGCCTTGGCGAGAGCTGTTTTAAAGGATGCTCCAATATTAATATTAGATGAAGCTACAGCTTCAGTTGATAATGAAACAGAGGCTTTAATTCAAAAATCGTTATCTAAAATCACAAAAGAAAGAACAACTATAGTAATAGCTCATAGATTAAGCACTATAAAAAATGCTGATAATATTTTAGTTATTGATAAGGGTAAAATAGTTGAAAGCGGTAAACATGAAAAACTATTAGATCAGAACGAAATATATGCTGAATTGTGGAATGTTCAAGTAGGAGCCTAGTATGAATTTCTAGCTATATTAAGAAGTTAAATGATTCAATTACGTTACTAAACATACCGTTAACTTTATTCCACCTTTCTTCATTTGTTCCTACAGCGAAAGTGTAAAGTGTTCCTCTATCAATTACCACAGTAGCTAATTCATGTCTTGCCTGCTCATTTAAATTTAATTCATACTCTAAATCATAGAAAATATGATTGGATGCCTCCCTTTTATTGGCATTTATAAGTTTTACCTCTCTACCTGAACCTTCGGGAGCAATGACTTTATCAATTAATGTTTGACCTACTTCACTTGGGCTTCCTAATTGCTCTAATTGAACCTCTTTATTGACATCAGAGATAACTAAACTTAAGGTCTCATTACTATTTATTAAATCATGATAAATAATTTCAGGACCTCCATCGACTTTTACTCTAGTCCATCCTGTTGGATACAAAAAGGCATATCTACCGTCTGGACTTTGATAAGCTTCTAATCCCGCATTTAGTCCGCCACTACAAGCACTCAGTGTTAAACACAAAAAAACCAAAAATAAATATTTGAAAGGGTTAAATTTAATATTTTTCATTTTGTTTGAAATTACTAACCTAAAACATAATAAGACATTAAAAGCAAACAATTATGGCAATTCGGAATTTTGCGTCTAAATTATCTCTAGAAATAGTTTAATTTTGATTACTTATACCAAACCACTTTCAAAATTAATCGGTCATTTTGAGAAATTCCCAGGGATTGGTCCAAGAACAGCGCAAAGATTAGCCCTGTTTATTTTAAAACAACCTGAAAGTACAATAAGAGAATTTTCAAAGGCTTTGTTAGAAGCACATAGTAATGTTGGTCGTTGCAAAAAATGTTTCAATTTGACTTCAGAAGATGAATGCGAAATTTGCAGAAATACTGAAAGAAATCAAAAACTAATCTGTGTAGTAGCAGAAACTAAAGATTTGCTTGCTTTGGAGCGCGCCAGAGAATTTAAAGGTGTTTACCATGTTATTGGTGGTTTAATATCCCCAATGGATTCTGTTGGCCCCGAACTCTTAGAAATAAGAAGCTTGGTAGAAAGAGTTAGTAAGTCTGAAATAGATGAGATCATATTGGCATTGACCCCAAGTGTTGAGGGAGATACAACAAGTCTTTATATTGGAAAATTGTTAGCCCCTTTTGCTAAAGTTACGAGGATTGCATATGGGCTCCCAATGGGCAGTGAACTTGAATATGTGGATGAAGTTACACTTGCAAGGGCCTTAGAAGGCAGAACAAAACTAAATTAGACAATGAGAGACAATAATCTAATCAAGAAAGAAAAAATCTTAAGACTTCCCTCTTGGATTAAATTTCCTATTAGTAAAGCTTCAGAATTCGAAAAAATACAAACACTCATCAAAAAATCAAATATTCATACTATTTGTGAAGAAGCAAGATGTCCAAATAGAGCAGAATGTTATGCCTCAGGAACAGCCACCTTCTTACTGGGTGGATCGATATGTTCTCGTTCATGTGCTTTTTGTCAGGTAAATAAAGGTAGACCTAGTTCTATCAATATTGATGAATGTACTCAAGTCGCTGAAGCAGTGAAAGTACTAAATTTGAAATATGTTGTTTTGACATCTGTAGCTAGAGACGATCTTCCTGATCATGGTGCAAATTTATTTATATCTACAATTGATGAGATTAGAAAAATTGATTCAACAATTAAAATTGAAGTTTTAACTCCTGATTTATGGGGTGGAGGCAAAAATCTTGATGAAACAAATAACCTTCAGACTGAGAGATTGAAGATGATTTTAGAAAAAGATCCAATATGCTTTAATCATAATCTTGAAACTGTTGAAAGACTGCAAAAAGAAGTTAGGAGGGGTGCAAATTACAAAAAATCCCTTAGTTTACTGAAAAAGTCAAAGCATATTGCTCCTCATATTCAAACCAAATCAGGCATTATGTTAGGACTTGGGGAAACATTAGATGAAATAAAAAATACAATTTATGATCTTAAAAAAATAGATTGTGATCAAATTACGATTGGCCAATATTTAAGGCCCTCATTCAATCATTTGGCAGTTAAGAAATATTGGGATCCATCAGAGTTTGAATATTTATATCGCTTCTCTAAGGAATTAGGATTCAAAAAAGTATCTTCTGGCCCTTTAGTTAGAAGTAGTTATCACGCTGGTTAACTTCCTTCAATTAAAGAGAGTTTCTTTTCAAGTCTTTTCAATACGGAAATACATTCCCCTTTCATAAGTGTACCTGCGCCTCCCCAAACCAATCTTAATAAAAGATCTACTGGGCTAGAACCAACTTCTTTGACAATTTTGAATCCTATTAACTTGAAATATCTTACAAGTTTTTTACTATATCCTTCACTATCAAAAATAGCTAAAAGTCTTACTTTGTTGCTTGATTTTTTTTCAATTGCCCAAGCCATAGTTGTTGCCCATATTAATTCCGAAACAAAAGAAGGAGCTTTACTAAGGATTCTTAATGTATCAAGTTGAATACCTTTTTTATTTAAATAAGTCCAACCTTTCATTTCGGCCCAAATCTTAATTATGTTATCTTTCTGTTCTGCTATCACGATTCTAAAGAAACATAATCCGATAGTTTCTCTAACTTGAATTTTAATTAACAATCCAATGGAACCTGCTAATTTTTCTAATTCTTCAACTTTCATGATTTTGAAAATTAGTCCTCATAGATTTTATGATTTCCCACTTTTGATCTATCGATTTGTTTTTGTCTTTCTTCAAACCTTTTCCTATCATCATCGCTGAATTGATCTATGCAGAAATGACATTGGATACCCTTTCTATATTCTTTTCTTTCTTGATCTTGAATTGAAATTGGCATTCCACATGCATGACAAATCGAGTAAGAGCCTTTTTCTAAATCTTGATCTAAAGCAACTCTTTTATCAAAAACATAACATTCACCTTCAAATAAGTTTTTTTCTTTTGGTATATCGTTAAGGTATTGAAGGATTCCCCCTTGTAGGTGATAAATATTTTTATAACCTTTCTTTTTCAGTAAACTAGTAGCTTTTTCACATCTTATTCCTCCGGTACAAAACATTGCTATATTTGTACTCTGTTTATTTTCTAAATGGGTTTCTAAATGATCATCTACCCACTTAGGGAATTCGCTAAAGTTTCTAGTATTTGGGGTTATAGAGTTCTGAAATGTACCTAATGAAACCTCATAATGATTTCTAGTATCAATGACTATTGTATTTTGATTTTTAATTAACTTATTCCAATTAGCTGAGTCAATATAGGTCCCATTATTTTCTGCAGGGTTTATTTCAGGGACACCCATGGTAACTATTTCTTTTTTAATTTTTATTTTTAATTTTTTGAAAACTTTCTCTTTTGAAAAGTTTACTTTAATATTCAAATTTCTATTACATGCATATTTATTAAGTAAATTGATAACAACATCAATTACATTTTTTTCGGCACAAATAGTTCCATTAATACCCTCACTTGCAAAAATTAACAAACCTGAAAGATCATTTTCATTTTCGATTTCTAATAATTTATTTTTTAGATCAAGAATTAAGTTTTCTTGAAATGGGAAGAAAGAGTAAAGAGAAACTATTTTATAATTTTTGCCTTTCATAAAGAAGATAATTTTTTTTCACTAGGTTCAAAATATTTGTTAAATGATACTCCTACCTCTTTAAGAAGTTTTCTGTCTGATTGAAAAGATGGATTTGAAGTTGTGAGTAACTCATCTCCATAAAAAATTGAATTTGCACCACATTGAAAACATAAAATTTGGGCTTCTTTTGAAAGCTTTTCTCGCCCTGCACTTAATCTTATTTTACTTTTAGGCATAAGAATTCTTGCTGTAGCTATCATCCTTATCATTTCAATAGAATCAATTTCTTTATTATCTTCTAAACCAGTACCTTGAATAGCTACTAATGAATTTATAGGAACACTTTCAGGGTGTGGATTCATGTTTGAAAGTACTTCTAAAAAAGATGCTCTATCACCATTAGTTTCACCCAAGCCTATTATCCCTCCACAACAAACATTTATTCCTGCATTTCTTACCCTTTTTATAGTATCTAGTCTGTCTTGATAAGTTCTAGTCGTAATAATATTTTTGTAATTTTCAGGACTAGTATCAAGATTGTGGTTATACGCGGTCAAACCTGCATCAGCCAGTCTGGAAGCTTGTTCTTCTGTAAGCATCCCAGCAGTAACGCATGCTTCCATTCCTAAATCTCTTACACCGCTAACCATCTTTAACATTGCATTAAAAGATTTCCCATCTCTAATTTCTCTCCACGCCCAACCCATACAAAACCTATCTGCACCCTCTTTTTTTGCTATTTGAGCTCTTGCTAAAACCTCTTCAACTTGAAATTGTGGATGACTTTTGATTTCGCTAGCACTATAAATTGATTGGCTACAGTACGAACAATTTTCCTCACATCCACCAGTTTTTACGCTGAACAATGATGCTAATTGAATATCGTATTTGTTAAATTTCCTGTGAATGGTTTGTGATTCCCACATTAAATCAATAAGAGGCATATTCAGTATTTTCAATATCTCCTCTTTATCCCAATCGAACCTAATTTCTTTTAATAACTGATTATTCGAATTAGCCATTTTTATTAGGAAAAATATTGAGAATCTTCAAAAGATTCATTTGGTAATGATTCTATACCGCCGAAACGTCTATTTCTTGATTGGTAATCAATTATTGCTTTAAGAAATTCATGCTCATTGAACTCTGGCCAAAGTACATCAGATATATAAATTTCTGAATATGCTAATTGCCATAATAAAAAATTACTTATCCTTTTTTCTCCACTAGTTCTTATTAGTAATTCTGGATCTTTAATCCCTCCAGTTAATAGCTCTGAATTGAATAATTCTTCATTAATTTCACTTGGTTTTATTTTCCCAGCAGAAGATTTTAATGCTAGTTCTTTTGCAACTTTAACTATTTCTTGTCTACCTCCATAATTAACACAAACATTGAATAAAAATTTATTGTTGTTTTCAGTAAGTGATTCTGAACTAGAGATTATTTCTTTTAAATTTTTTGGGAAAGGAGTTAAATCCCCAATAAATTTTATTTTTGTTGATTCTTCATGTATCTCTTTAATTTCGTTTTTTAAAACTTCGCTAAAAAGATTTATAAGAAAATCAACTTCTTTTGTTGGTCTTGTCCAATTCTCAGTTGAAAAAGCATAAACAGTTATAACTTTACAACCTAAATTTTTTGCAGTTTTGAGAATTTTTTTTAGTACACTAACGCCCTGTTTATGTCCAAATGATCGGGGTAAACCTTTTCTAGTAGCCCATCTCCCATTGCCGTCCATAATTATTGCTACATGTTTGGGCAATTTTTGCTTATCTATTTTTATTAATAAGTCACTAATTTTATCGTCTATTACTTTTTCTAAACTCATTAGTTAATCCTTTTTGTTAATAAAAATTTCTGACTTTTCTGACTCTTTTTTATTAATATCACTGACGATATTATCACTTGAGTCTGTCTTTTGGGATAAGACATTTTTACTTAAAGATGCTTTATTTACTCCCATTGAGTTTTGATTGCCAATCAATTTTGCAAGAAGTTCTTGTAACCTGCTGCTGGTTATTGGCCTTTCGAGTTTGCCTTGGCTTGCTAATGATAACGTACCTGTTTCTTCAGAAACAACAATACAAATACATCTGTCAAATCTTTCTGTAATTCCTAATGCTGCTAGATGTCTTGTGCCATATCTACTTATCCCTTGTCTTGAAAGAGGAAGTATTACGCCAGCAGAAATTATTTTATTCCCTTTCACGAGAACTGCTCCATCATGTAAGGGCGTATCTGTTGCAAAAAGATTTATTAAAAGATCAGTTGATAATTGAGCCTCAATTTTAGTACCTGAATATAAAAAATCTTCAGGTCTTAAATCACTCCCCAAATCTACTACGATTAAAGCACCTCTTCTATTTTGAGAGAGTTTACCTGCAGTATCAACTAACTGAGTAATGGTAGTTGAAGTTGCTCTAAATTCCTTTGGGGGATTCCCAAGTAATACAGCTAGCCTCCCAGTGCCTAGTAGTTCCATTAATCTCCTTAACTCTCCTTGCCAAAGGATCGCTAATGAGAGAGAACAAGCGAGGACTACAGCATCAATTAATTTTGATGTTAGTGGTAAGTATGCATATCTTTGAATAAACCATGCCGACGACACTAAAAATAAATATCCTCTAAGAAGCCATAATGTCCGTTGTTCTTTTACTCTAGAGAACAATAAAAGTCCGAAGCCAACAGCAAATAAAACATCTAATAAAAGCTTTAAATTTATAATTCCCCAGAAATTCACACTAAAAACAGAGTTAATTTAAATTTACCTAATTTTATTTAATAAAGCGATCAGGCAAAACATCATATTTTAAAAGATCAATTGGACTTTCTCTTTTTTGAATAATCTCTGCTTCTCCATTACAAACTAAAAGGGCTGCGGGTCTTGGAATTCTGTTGTAGTTAGAACTCATTGAATTATTGTAAGCACCAGTACCAAATACACATATGAGATCTCCTGTTTCGCAATTTGCTAGTTCTATCTCCTTAAACAATACATCTCCCGATTCGCAGTGTTTGCCAGCAATTGTATATTTATTTTTTGAGTTAATATTAAAGGGGTTTTTTACCAAACATGCAGAGTAATTTGATTGATATGTTATTGGCCTTGGATTATCACTCATCCCACCATCAACAGACAAATAAGTTCTGATTCCAGGAATCTCTTTAAAAGCCCCAATTTTGTAAATTGTTATGCCTGCTGTAGATACGATAGATCTTCCAGGCTCACACATCAATTTTGGCAGATCTAAATTGTGTTTTTTACAAGCTTTAACTACTGAGCTAGAAATTGTTTTTACCCATTCATCGATAGAAGGTGGATCGTCATCTATTGTATATTTAATCCCTAAACCTCCACCAACATTAAGTTCTTTAACATCATGGCCAAATTTTTTGGCGTCTATAATGACCTTTACCATTATTTCACCTAGATCCTTATGAGGGTCTAGTTCAAAAATTTGAGAACCAATATGAGCATGTATTCCTTTTAATTTTAAATGTTTAGTTTCGCTTATGCTTGCAAATAAATTATTCAAATATTCGATTCCAAAACCAAATTTGCTATCAAATGAACCTGTTCTTATGTATTCATGTGTATGGCATTCAATTCCAGGTGTAAAGCGTATCATTATTTCTAAGTCATGATTTAATGAATTTGATACTTCCTCCAATCTTTTTAAGTCATAGTCATTATCTACAATTATTTTGATGTTATTTTTAATCGCGAAATCAATTTCTTTGTCAGATTTGTTATTACCATGAAAAACAATTTTTTCATTTGGGACCCCACCCTTTAGAGCAGTTAATAATTCTCCCTCTGAGACTGCATCAAGTCCTAAACCTTCTGAGGAAACAAGATTACTCATGAATATAGAGCTATTTGCCTTGGAGGCATATATAGGGAGAGATTCCCCTGGGTAATATTTTTCTAATGCTTTTTTATAAGCTCTACAAGACTTTCTTAAAGTGATTTCATCCAATATATATAGGGGGGAATCATATTTTTTAACTAACTCTTCAATAGAACAGCCACCAACGGACAATTCCCCATTTCCTCCAATGGATGTAGTTATTGGTACGATATTTTTATTAGGACTATCCAAGTCAATTTTTTGTTTTAAAAAAGATTGTTTTTCTTCCATGGGAGAACTTTAGATAAAGTTTTGCCAAACCGTCATATTTTATAATGACTCTGGATTTGAACTTTATAAATATACATATATATTAAAATGATATCTATCAAACAAATAAATGAGAAAGATATTGATTTATGTTATGGGTTAGATGCAAAAACCATTTCCCTATGGAGCAAGAAACAATGGGCTAACGAATTCAAAAAAGAAGGTACAAAAATCTTTGGATTATTAATTACAAATTTAGTCATTGGCATATGTGTTTTTCAGATTGTTCTTGATGAAGCTCAAATAAATTATTTTGTTGTAAATAAGAAATTTAGGAAAAAGGGTTTTGGATCATATTTAATGAGTTATTTAATTAAAAAATGTGAAAAATTAAAATTAAAAAAAATACTATTGGAGGTTTCTCAGAGTAATGTTACTGCTGAAAGATTTTATAGTCGATTTGATTTTTTTACAGTAGGAATAAGAAGAAATTATTACAAAGACGGATCGAATGCGCTCTTAAAAGAAAAAAATTTAACAACAAAATAATTTAAAAATTTAATTGTTCGGATAACCAGAATGCTTGAAATTACTGTAATTTATTGCTATATCACCAAAAAAGGGTAATTTAATCCATTAAAAATTACTTTTAGGTATTCATAAAAGCTCATTATGAACACAAAATTGACATATTACTGGTAGGTTATTAATAGAAATTTTAATCTTCTAATGTTTGAAAGATTTACAGAAAAGGCAATAAAAGTCATTATGCTTGCTCAAGAGGAAGCTAGAAGACTTGGTCATAATTTCGTTGGCACAGAACAAATTTTATTAGGTTTAATTGGAGAGGGCACAGGTGTTGCGGCAAAGGTTCTCAAATCACTTGGTGTTAACTTAAAAGATTCAAGAATTGAAGTTGAAAAGATAATTGGAAGAGGTTCAGGATTTGTAGCTGTTGAAATACCCTTTACCCCCAGGGCTAAAAGGGTCTTAGAATTATCTTTAGAAGAGGCTCGTCAATTAGGACACAATTACATAGGTACAGAGCATTTATTGTTAGGGTTGATAAGAGAAGGTGAGGGCGTTGCTGCAAGAGTCCTTGAAAATTTAAGTATTGACCTTACCAAAGTAAGAACTCAAGTTATAAGGATGTTAGGAGAAACAGCTGAAGTTGGTAGTGGGGCAAATCCAAATAAAGGTAATTTAAAAACTGCGACCCTCGACGAGTTTGGAACTAATTTAACGAAATTAGCTAGTGAATCAAAATTAGATCCAGTAGTTGGTCGTTATGCAGAAATAGATCGCGTAGTTCAAATATTAGGTAGAAGGACAAAAAACAATCCAGTACTTATCGGAGAGCCGGGCGTAGGTAAAACAGCTATTGCAGAAGGTCTTGCTCAAAGAATACAGCTCGGAAATATTCCCGACATACTCGAAGATAAAAGAGTGTTAACTCTTGATATAGGGCTTTTGGTTGCTGGAACAAAATATAGAGGAGAATTTGAAGAGAGATTAAAAAAAATAATGGAAGAAATTAAATCTGCTGGTAATGTTATTCTTGTCATAGATGAAGTGCATACTTTAATTGGTGCTGGAGCTGCTGAAGGCGCTATAGACGCTGCAAATATCCTTAAACCAGCATTAGCAAGAGGTGAACTTCAATGCATTGGAGCAACAACTCTCGATGAATATAGAAAACATATAGAAAGAGATGCTGCTCTGGAAAGAAGATTTCAGCCCGTCATGGTTGGGGAACCATCTATTGAAGATACAATCGAAATTTTAAAAGGTCTTCGAGAACGTTATGAACAACATCATCGCCTAAAAATTACTGATGATGCACTAGAGGCTGCAGCTCATCTTGGTGACCGCTATATATCTGATAGATTTTTGCCTGACAAGGCTATAGACCTTATAGATGAGGCAGGAAGTAGAGTGCGTTTAATAAATTCTAAACTTCCACCTGAAGCTAAACAAATAGATAAAGAATTAAGACAGATTCAAAAACAAAAGGAAGAATCTGTCAGAGATCAAAACTTCGATCAAGCTGGTCTATTAAGAGAAAAAGAGATGGAATTGTCAGCAAAAATCAAAGAAGTTCTTGAAAATAAAAAAGAATCTACGTTGGATGATGAATCTAATAATGATACAAACTCTTTAAATAATGACTCCAATCTTATACAAAACCCTATGGTTAGTGAAGAGGACGTTGCTCATATTGTTGCATCTTGGACCGGTGTACCTGTTCAAAAATTAACTGAAACTGAATCGGTTAAACTCCTCAATATGGAGGAAACACTTCACCAAAGACTTATTGGACAAGATGAAGCTGTTAAATCTGTATCTAGAGCTATAAGAAGAGCAAGAGTTGGTTTAAAAAATCCTAATAGGCCCATTGCTAGTTTTATCTTTTCAGGTCCTACTGGTGTAGGTAAAACAGAATTGACAAAATCATTAGCTTCATATTTCTTTGGTAGCGAAGAAGCAATGATCAGATTAGACATGTCAGAATTTATGGAAAGACATACAGTTAGTAAACTTATAGGCTCTCCTCCTGGATATGTTGGTTTCAATGAAGGTGGTCAACTTACTGAGGCAGTCAGAAGAAGACCTTATACGGTTGTATTATTTGACGAAGTTGAAAAAGCTCATCCAGATGTATTTAATCTATTATTACAACTTCTTGAGGATGGTAGATTAACAGACTCCAAGGGTAGAACTGTAGATTTTAAAAATACTTTATTAATAATGACCTCTAATATAGGTTCAAAAGTTATTGAGAAAGGCGGGGGCGGTTTAGGATTTGAGTTCGCTGGTGATTCTATTGAAGACACCCAATATAACAGAATTAAATCTTTAGTTAATGAAGAACTAAAACAATACTTTAGACCTGAATTTTTAAATAGACTTGATGAAATAATTGTATTTAGACAACTATCTAAAAATGAGGTTAAAGAAATTGCTGAAATAATGTTGCAAGAGGTTTTTGCAAGATTAAAAGATAAGGGTATTAAATTAGACGTAACAGATGCTTTCAAAGAAAGACTAGTTGAAGAAGGCTATAATCCTTCTTATGGAGCAAGACCTCTAAGAAGGGCTGTTATGCGCTTGTTAGAGGATAGTTTGGCTGAAGAAGTTCTTTCAGGAAGAATAAAAGACGGAGATAAAGCTTTGGTTGATATAGATGAAAATAAGAAAGTTAAAATTAATATTTCTTCCGAAGAATCTCCTCAAGAATTAGCAAGCGCTAACTTTTAATTATTCAGAGTAAATATGCAGTCTATCTCTCCAGAAACTATATTTAGGGGAAATTATGCTTGGCAAAAATCTTTACCTCAAATTATTAAATTAACAAAAAGGCCATTAATCTTAGGTAGAGGAATCCATACGAATAATCTGAGAAATAAAATTTTTAGTGATTTAAAAAATCAGAACCTTAAAGTCAATTCCGCTAATTTACAATTTGATTGTTGTTATGAAGATATCTCCAGAGTAAAGAACATCATTTTAAAGAATAATCATGATTCTGTTATCGCTGCTGGCGGGGGAAAGGTTTTAGATTCTGGAAAATATATAGCTGAGTGTCTTAATCTCCCTTGTATAACAGTGCCTCTTAGCGCCTCTACATGTGCAGGTTGGACTGCCTTATCTAATATTTATACAAAAGATGGCCAATTTATAAAGGATGTTGCATTAGAATCTTGTCCAAAAATCCTAGTATATGATCATAAATTCATTCAAACAGCCCCATCTAGAACACTTGCTAGTGGAATTGCAGATGCTTTGGCAAAATGGTATGAATCTTCAATAACAAGTTCAACAATAGATGATGGCCTTGTTCAACAAGCGATTCAAATATCAAGAGTTTTAAGAGATCAACTATTAATAAATGGGCACATAGCATTTAAGGATCAATTTGAAAATAATCCTTCTTGGCGAATTACTGTAGAGGCGTGTGGACTCACAGCAGGATTAGTAGGCGGTATTGGCGGAGAAAAGTGTAGGACTGCTGCAGCACATGCTATTCATAATGCAATTACTCAGATAATTACCCCAAATAAATTCTTACATGGCGAGATTGTCGGGGTTGGATTATTATTGCAATTAAGACTAGAAGAAATGAAAAATAATAATAAATTAGCTAATCAATCGATTAAACAATTGTTGGCACTTATGAAAGAATTGAATTTGCCAACAACTATTGCAGAACTTGGAATAAATGTTTTTGAAAATAACAACCTTGATAAAATTGCTGATTTTACTTGTCGAGATAAATCTGAGATACACTTTTTGCCTTTTGAAATTCATAAACAAGACATAGTAGATGTCATTTCAAATTTTGAACAGCAAAAAATTAAAATATAAAAAAATTTTTTGACTAAAAACCATTTTGAACAATTAAGCGATTCTAATGAGGAATTTTTTGAATGCGCAAAATTGACATTATTAGATCCATTAGGTCTTTATTTGGCAAATGATGTTAAGTGGATAAAACTTAACCAGGATTGGAACTTTTTAAAATTCCCCGTTGTTATGGGAGGAAAAGGTCAACCTATACTTCTTCTGCATGGCTTTGATAGTAGTTTTTTAGAGTTTAGGAGAATATATAAATCGTTAAAAAGTAATTTCCTAGTGATAATACCTGATTTGTTGGGTTTTGGTTTTAGTCCAAGGTGCGCAACAAATGAATACAATTCCTCGAAAATAATTTCTCATTTAATTGATCTCCTTAAGACATTACAAATAACAAAGAATCTTAAAATTATTGGTGCCTCTATGGGAGGCTCAATTGCTTTAAAACTTGCTCTTGAAATTCCTGATACTATTGATAAAACTATACTTTTATCTCCCGCCGGCTTGTTCGGAGAACCTAAAAGTGTACCTTTTCCTCTTAACCAAATTGGGGCCTCATTTCTTGGATTGCCGCAGGTCAGAAAAAGTCTTTGCCGGCAAGCATTTGCTTTCCCAGATGAATGTGTTGGGGAGATGGAAGAGCAAATTGCCTCAATTCATTTGGGTTGTAAAGGATGGAGGAATTCACTTGCATCATTTGCAAAAAGTGGAGGCTTTGCTGGAACACATAAATTTATCCAAAATATCCCAATTAAAACAGTATGTGGAGAAAATGATCGCATTCTTGGAAAAAAAGAGATTAAAAATATAAAAAAAATTGAAAAATTAAATTTTGTAGGGTTGCAAAATTGTGGACATCTTCCTCATCTAGATTTACCTTTATTAACCAGTAAAATTATCCAAGATTATTTTTTAGAAAAAAAGATTATCTAATTTAGATACTTGAGAAGTAAAAAAACATAATACAAAACAGATGGAGTAAATATATAACTGTCAATTCTGTCAAGAATTCCTCCATGTCCAGGTAAAAAAGTTCCAGAATCTTTTATTTTGGCATCTCTCTTCATCATTGATTCAATTAAATCTCCAACTAATGCCATAAGAGAAATTAAAATTCCATATAAAATTCCAAATAATAGTGGATTTTCCCAATTTAGTAGAAATGCGAAAAATATTGCTAATAAAATTGAACAGGATATCCCTCCAATTAAACCTTCTATAGTTTTGCTCGGAGATATCGGCGAAAGAGATGTTTTACCAAATGACTTCCCAATAAAATAAGAACCAATATCACTAGCTACAATCAAAAAACAAGAAGTTAAAGTTAAATGAAGACCTGTAGTATTTGATAAGTCTTCAAATGAAAAAAAACCTTGGTTAGAATTTATTATAACTGAATCCAATCCCCTTAATTTAATCCAGTAACTAGGTAAAAAACCTAAATAGAATAACCCAAAAATAGAGGCTGCAATATCTGAAATTGTCCCTGGCTTTGGTTGTAAAAGTAACCAAGTGCATATCCCAACTGAACAGATAGGCAAAATTGAATTTGAAATTTCTCCTTCAAGTACACCAATGGACTCAAGATAAGTAGAAACTATAATAATGAAGGATGAAAATAATGTGGTTTTTGTAGCTGGTCTTATTCCTTTAAATTCTGCCATTCTAAAAAATTCTAATAAAGCAAGATATGTAAGCAAAGTAATTGCCAATGTAAAAAACCATCCGCCCAACAAAACAACAATTAAACCAAAAATTCCTATAAGTAATCCGCTTCTTAATCTCATATGAAATTGCTATGTTTCTAAGACTCTTATATTAAAATTTACCAGATCTTTGTTGTATAAACTTTGATTATTTATCCAATTAAACCTATCTATATCAATTTTTTCTCCAGGAATTATTAGAGGTATTCCAGGAGGATAAGGGCAAATAATATCGCCAGATATTTTATTTAATGCTTGTGAGAAAGTAATACTCCGAGTCTTACTTTTCCAAGCAATTCCAATTTCGATTTCGGGAGCTTGAACTAATTTGAATGGTGATTTGAGTACTTCTAAACTTTTTGATTTTTTGGAATTTAATAGTAATTTTTTCCATAACTTTACAAATAAATTAAGAAAATCTTTTTGATTTCCAAATCCTAAGCAAAAAGTAAGAGTCATCATTTCTGGTAATTCAGCAATAAGTCCATTTCTATAAAAAAAATCATCAGCAGTAAAACCATCAATCCCAGCCTTAGAGGTATTTACTACAATTTTTAAGGGGTCTTGAGTTTCTACAAGAGGAATCTTTTTTTGAATCAATTTTTTATAAATACTTTTTGCTTCTAAAATTCTTTTTTTATATTTTGATAAACTTTTTTTGTTAAGCCAGTCTCTAATAGACTCTTCACAAGAAGAAAGTAATAGGGAACTTGGACTGGTAGTTTGCAGCAAATTAATACTTTTGATTAAATTACCTTCATTTATTAGATTTCCTTTGTACCAAAGTACTGCCGTTTGAGTTAATCCATTTAGTGACTTATGTAATGAATTAACGATTAAATCAGCGTTTGATGATAAGGCCGGTTTTGGCAAATTAAGGTTTTCACAAAAAAGGAAATATGAACCATGGGCTTCATCAACTAAAACAGGTAAATTTTTTTGATGACAAGATTCTATTAAAGGCTCTAAATCTACAGCATAACCATGATAAGAAGGATTTACAAAAATAACCCCTGCAATTTTATTCTCATCAAAATTTAATTTTTTAAATACATTTTCTAACCAAATTTTTGTAATTGGTTTGTAATGGCCCGTTAAGGTTGAAAATTCTAGGTCAAAAAATATTGGATTTATATTCTGCATCGCACAGATTTTTATAACACTTATATGAACATTTCTAGGCATCAGGATATTTTCGCCTGGATTTGCCATTGCAATTACTGCTGATTGTATTAATCCGGAAGCTCCATTAACTCCAAAAAAACATCCTTTAGTCCCAAATTTGCAGGAGAATTCTCTTTGAGATTTAGCAATTAATCCGCTTTTGGATAGTGGGGAGCCTATTTCTGGTAGTTCGGGCAAGTCCCAATACCCAGGTGAATATTTTAATAACTTCACTAATTTCTTTGGTAAAGCTGCCCCTCTGTTATGAGCGGGAAAGAATAAAGCCTTTGAAAACTTTTTAGTTAGAAAAGATGAAATGCTCATAAAGTATTATTGACATATATAGAATGGATTACATGGTAATCTTTTTTGATATTTTTTAACTTTAATGACAAGATCTTATTCGAAATATTCAGCAAAAGATGACTTACTTTGGTTGATTTTGAGACCATGGATTTTTATCCCAAGAGTTTTATATATCCTTTTAACTTTTATTTTTCTTTTTTTAAGAATACTTTTTCAAGGTAACAGTAAAAATAAAAATGTACAAAAAAATCTCTCGAAATATCTTTTTGATGTAATAACGGATTTAGGACCTTGTTTTATCAAATTAGGCCAAGCACTCTCAACTAGACCAGATCTTGTTAGACAAGATTGGCTTACAGAGCTTACAAAATTACAAGATAATCTCCCAGCATTTGATCACAAAATCGCTTTAAAAATCATTGAAGAGGAACTTGGATCTCCTGCTAATGAATTATTTGAAGAGTTTCCAGATAGTCCTATTGCTTCAGCAAGCTTAGGTCAAGTTTATAAAGCAAAAAAAAATAATTCTTATCTAGCTGTTAAAGTACAGCGGCCAAATTTATACTTTCTCATCAGAAGGGATGTTGTAATCTTGAGGTTTTTAGGAACTTTTTTATCCCCACTTTTACCATTAAATATAGGTGTAGGAATTGGAGAAATAATAGATGAATTCGGTAAGGCACTTTTTGATGAGATTAACTACCAAAAAGAGGCCGAAAATGCTTTGAGATTTGCAAATTTATTCAAAGAAAACCCAAATATTTTTATTCCTAAATTAGAAAAACAGTTTTCATCCAAAAGAGTAATTACAACTTCTTGGATTGATGGAGTTAAGTTAAGAGATCGAGCTTTACTAGAGGAAAATAACTTAATACCTTCTTCGTTTATAAAAACATGTGTCATCAGTGGTTTGCAGCAATTATTTGAATTTGGATATTTTCATGCAGACCCACATCCGGGAAATATGTTTGCTCTCAAAGGAGGAAATGCAGATTGTGGAAATTTAGCTTATGTTGATTTCGGAATGATGGATACTATTACAAATTCAGATAGACTTACTCTTATTAAGGCAATTGTTCACATAATAAACGAAGAATATTATCTTCTCGCAGAAGATTTCCAGAAATTAGGTTTTTTAACCCAAGAACAAGATCTTCAAAAACTTGTTGAACCATTAAAAGAAGTTCTAGGAGGATCCTTTGGCGCTGAGGTTGGTAATTTTAATCTTAAAAATGTAACTGACGAATTCTCAAAGCTAATGTATTCCTATCCTTTCAGAGTTCCTAGTAGGTTTGCCTTAATAATAAGAGCCGTTGTTAGTCAAGAAGGTTTGGCACTAAGGTTAGATCCGGATTTTAAAATTTTAAAGATAGCTTATCCATATATTGCTAAAAAACTACTAACTGATAATTCTGAAGAGATTTTAGACATACTTTTAGAAGTCGTTTTTGATAAAAAAGGTCAAATCCAAGTTGAAAAAGTTGAAAGTTTATTTAACATTTTGTTTAGAGATTCAGAGAATATTAATTCAGATCTAATACCAGTTGCTAATGCTGGATTGAAATTATTTGTAAGTAAGAAAGGATCCGAAGTCAGGAAGAATCTCCTTTTAAGTCTTATAAAAGATGAAAAATTAGAATTTACTGATGCAAAAAAACTCTTAACTTTAATTAGAGATACTTTTAGCCCTCTGAATATTGCAAAAAGTGCGGTACAAAATATTATTTCTACAGTTTAGTTTTTATATTTATAGTTAATTAACTTACCTATGATTTTAATTCGATTAGAATTGGATGTAATATTTAAAAATGAGAAGTAAAAGGATTTTTTAGTTTAGGAAGAGTAAATGAATATTTTGAAAAATCTCTTTTTATTTAATAAAAAATCTGAAAAAAATAAAGAATTTAGTCCTGGGTTGGTTGACAAATATTTAGAAATTGCAAAGTTAGTAAAAGAAGCAAGAATTCAACAAAATCTTACAATTCAAGAATTGTCATACATTTCTAAAATCCCTGAACGAATAATAAACTCTATTGAAAATAATAATAAAAGTATTAGGCCAGAGTATCCTTTTATCAGATCTATATTAATAAAATTAGAGGAATGCTTAGGATTAAAAAAAAATACATTATTAAATTTAGCAGTTAAAGAAAGAAAAATTTTAAAGAAAAAGGGAAAGGATTTTATGTTCAGGAAATTCGATCTAATCAATACATGGCAAGGAAGTCTTTTGTATCTTTTTGTATTAGTCCTTACTATATTTATATTAAAGAGATATTTTATTTTAAATGTAAATGTTATAGAGATTCAAAATATTGAAAATCAAATAATTGATAAATAATTTTAAGAATATCTATTTAGAGTTCTCCCAAAATTATTTCCTAGCTCACTAAACATTTTTATATTATTTTCTATTTCTTCTAGAGGACGATTTAACTTCCATTTCCAGTTATTTTTTGTAGTTCCAGGTTTGTTTAATCTACTTGAATCGTCAAGAGATAATAGATCTTGTAATGGAGCGATAAAGAGATTAGCATTAGTCTCCATGCCAACTTCTATTAAATCCCATGAAGGATTTTCTGAAAATTTATACTCATCTTTTATTCTTTTTTGGGATTCAAAATCTAAATTTTCCCACCATGAAACAGAAGTAGAGTTGTCGTGAGTACCTGTATAAACAACCCAATTTTCTCCTTTAATATTCTTAGGTAAATAAGGATTGTCTTCATTACCATCAAAAGCAAATTGTAATATTTTCATGCCAGGCAGTTCAAAATTTTCCCTTAATTTCTCTACATCAGGAGTTATTACTCCGAGATCCTCCGCAATAATTGGTAAATAGTTACTCCCTAGATCCTTTTTTACTTTTTTTAATAGTGTTCTTCCTGGAGAATTTATCCATTTTCCAATAATGGCTGATTTAGAACTGCCATTAACTCTCCAGTAACCCGCCAAACCCCTGAAATGATCAAATCTCAATATGTCCACAAGTTCAAATTGCCTTTGAAATCTTTTTCTCCACCAATCGAAATTAGTCTTCTTATGTTTTGACCAAAAGTAAGTTGGGGTACCCCATAATTGTCCTGTTGATGAAAAATAATCAGGTGGAACACCACTTTGAAAGATTAATTCCCCATTTTTAAAAATTGAAAATAATGATTTATTACTCCATACATCTGCACTGTCTCTGGAGACATAAAAAGGCAAATCTCCTATCAGCTTAATATTTCTTGATTTTGCAAAGTTTTTAATGACACTCCATTGCTCATCAAGATGCCACTGTATTAATTTTTTAATAAGTATCTCTTCACTTTTTTTCTTAATCCACGATTTTAAAAACCTTTTATTTTTTATTTTAAATTCTTGAGGCCATTCCCACCAAGGCAACATATTAAATTCCTCTCTGATAACAACAAATAATGCATAATCCTCAACCCAAGAATTCCTTCTGATCCATTTGTTAAAATTAATTTTTCTTTCTTCAGATTGTGAACTCCAACCTTGCAAAAGGAGGAGACCTAATCTTTTTGTTAAGTCATCCGCAATATCAAAATCAAAATGATCCTTATTCTGATTTGTTGGACCTAGATCCTCTTTATTTGAAATGAAGATAAAACCTTTTTCGATTAAATCATCTTTATCCAAAAACCATGGGTTTAGTGCAAAACTAGATGGGGAACTATATGGAGAACCTGTAGAGTCAGTAGGTGTAAGAGGTAAAAATTGCCAGTATTCAATTCCATACTTATGAAGTTTTTTAATCCACTCTTTAGCTCCTCTACCAAAAGTTCCACATACTCTTCCGCCCGGAATACATGTTGGATGCATAAGTATACCTAATGACTTTCTTGCAATAATTGAATCTATAGGCATGTTTTAAATATATTTTGATTCTTTACACTTAAAGTGTTTTTAATTCTCTAAATTCAACCATATACAAAATTTTTTTAATTGACAAATATCTTTCCTAGTTTTTAAGTCTGGATAAATATAATTCTGATTTTTAATCAACAATTTCTTGCTTAATTGATTTGACTTTTGAAAAGAACTATTTATTATCTTTTGCGAAATTCACATAAACGACTACGATAAGAATATAGTTTTATGGTGCAAAATTCGTGACAAGTTTTATCACGGCAATGCAGAGTAAAGAATCAAACTTTAATCTAACTAACAGTAGGTTAAGGTTGGTAAGCGGGACAACGAATCCTAAATTAGCTGAAGAAATTGCATCATACTTAGGGATTGAAAATGTACCTTTGATATCCAAAAGATTTGCAGATGGAGAACTTTATGTTCAGATTCAGCAATCTATTAGAGGTTGTGATGTATTCCTCATACAACCTACATGCGCTCCTGTAAACGATAGTTTAATGGAGCTGATGATAATGGTTGACGCATGCAAAAGAGCGTCTGCAAGACAAATAACGGCTGTAATCCCCTATTTTGGATATGCAAGGGCAGATAGGAAGACCTCAGGAAGAGAGTCTATAACTGCAAAATTAACTGCCAATTTACTAGAGAAATCAGGAGTTGATAGAGTTTTAGCGATGGACTTACATTCGGCTCAAATACAAGGCTACTTTGATATACCATGCGATCATATTTACGGTTCACCGGTATTAATTGATTATTTAGAAACTTTAAATCTAGAGCAAGTAGTAGTAGTCTCCCCCGATGTAGGTGGGGTTGCAAGAGCAAGAGCATTTGCAAAATTAATGAAAGATGCTCCCTTGGCTATAATTGATAAAAGAAGATCGGCCCATAATATAGCTGAAAGTTTAACCGTGATTGGAGAAGTAAAAGGTAAAACGGCTATTCTTATTGACGATATGATAGATACTGGCGGCACAATTTGTTCTGGAGCTAATTTACTAAAAAAAGAGGGAGCTAATAGAATATTTGCATGTGCCTCACATGCTGTATTTTCTCCGCCTTCTTATGAAAGATTAAGTACTAAGGATTTATTCGAACAAGTTATTGTTACTAATAGCATCCCAGTTGTTTTTAAAGATAATTTCCCACAGTTAAAAGTTCTTTCTGTTGCGAATATGCTTGGAGAAGCTATTTGGAGAATACACGAAGAAAGTTCCGTTAGTTCTATGTTTAGGTAATCAAGATAATCATTTTTTGCTTTCATTTATAAGTTGCTTTAACCTTTTTTCATAATCTTTCTTTATCTTATCTGGAATGCTTTCAGGACAAATATTAAGTGCACTTCCAACAATTTGAAATGTGCCTGCATTATATAATTTTTTTTCATCTAGTTTTTCATTTCCTAATTCTTTAATAACCCCTCCATGTTTGCCGATTATTACATTTGCAAAGGTAGCACTAGCAATGCCGAGACCTTTACCAAAATCTACTTCAGCTTTTGAGGCTATACAAAGATAGGAAGCACCCATTTGTCGATACAGAAAGAGATCTTTTTCAGAAGCAGCAATTAGATTTTTTTCTGCATTGCTTGATTTATTTATTGTATTAATCTCAAAAATCGTAAAGGGTAATATGAAGCAAAAACCAAACAATTTAAGAATTCCTTTTGAATTAAATTTAATATTCATCAACTAGTAATATTTATTATCAAGATAACACTTTCATTTTTAATATTAATTGAAAAAAGTACTTACTTAATAATTTTTATTTCGTGATGATTCTCCACTATTTTTAGTTTATTTTTGTTCCATGAATATATAACCCTAAACCTATAATTATCGGAATCTACAAGTCTTGTATGTTCAACTATATACCAATCTTTGTAAGAAGATTCAAATATCATTTCGTGTTCGTCGATTTGCTTAATATTTGAAATCCCTTCTTCATCGCTTAAATAAAAATTTCCCCTCATAAGCTGGTGGCCTTTTAAACATGCATGCATTTCTCCTCGTTCTTTATATTGGGGATTTTCATCAAAAAAATTATATTTTTTATCTGGGTACCAAGTGAATTTATAATGTGACTCCCATTCGGATTGATTCTTAAGAGCTTTAATATTTATATTCATACATAAATGATAAGTTTTTTGTTCTTCATCAAGAAAATAAGTTCTATTAGATTTCCATAATCCAATATTTCTTGAAAACCACCTCTTTAAATTACTATTTAAATTAATTTCTGGTGGGTTTTCACCAAAATTTAGTTTTTTATTGTGATTAATAGCAACCATATATAAATAAGTCCTATTTATTTCATAGCTTATCTGTAAAATAAAAAAATATATCTTAATGTGTTCATAAGGATTAACAGCTTTTCAACACTTCAGAGGAAAACATTTGAATGATAAAAGAGAGTTAAAATTAATACTTGTAGCAGCTAGAAATCAACTTTCTAGCGGTGATATTAAGTCCTTGATAGCTTATTTAGAATCAGATGATTGTGAATTTGAGATATCTCTTCAGATTTCTGAGCCTACAGAACAACCAGAATTACTTGAATTACATAGATTAGTTGCTATTCCTGCCCTTATAAAGATTTCCCCGGCTCCAAAGCAAATATTTGCTGGAAGTAATATTTTTTCTCAGTTGCAGAAATGGACACCAAGGTGGTCACAAGAAGGCTTAACAAAAAATCTTGGGATTAATTTGCAGCCATCCAAAATCGATTCAATCAGAACTCAGAAAGAATTTCTTTTGGAAGATGAACTTCTTGTTTTAAGACAAGAGAATGAGACATTAACAAAAAGAATAGAATCTCAAGAAAGATTATTAAGAATGGTCGCGCATGAATTAAGAACTCCGTTAACTGCAGCCACTCTGGCCGTTCAGAGTCAAAAACTTGGACAAATAGATATTTCAAAATTACAAGAGGTAATCAAAAGACGTCTAGAAGAAATTGAACTCTTATCTCAGGATCTTTTAGAGGTTGGAACAACTAAATGGGAAGCTTTATTTAATCCTCAGAAAATTGATTTAGGCAATATTAGTGCTGAAGTAATACTCGAATTAGAAAAATTCTGGAGATTGAGAAATATTGAAATTGATACAGATATTCCATCTGATCTGCCAAGTGTATTTGCAGATCAAAGAAGAATGAGGCAAGTATTTTTAAATTTAATTGAAAACGCTATTAAATTTTCTAGAGATTTGGGATCTATAAAAATTACTATGATTCACAAGACAAATCAATGGGTTGAAATAACAATTTGTGACAAAGGGGCAGGTATTCCTTTAAGCGAACAAAAAAGAATTTTTCTAGATAGAGTTAGGCTTCCACAGACTTCTGAAGGAACTTCAGGATTTGGCATAGGTTTATCAGTATGCAGAAGAATAGTAGAAGTGCATGGAGGAAGAATATGGGTCGTATCTGAAATTGGTGTAGGTTCATGCTTCCATTTCACAGTGCCTGTGTGGCAAGGACAAAACAAAGAGCAACAATACTTGACGAAAGGCTAGCCTTACTCTTAGTTTTTAATAAGCTGTTAAGCTAATTTCTAGGCCCCATCGTCTAGAGGCCTAGGACACCTCCCTTTCACGGAGGCGACAGGGGTTCGAATCCCCTTGGGGCTATTAATTTAAATTTATATGAATCTTTTTGATGATTTTGCTTGCCTATCTACGGCAATTAAATTTTCTGAAAGATCCTTTTTCAATCTTTTCTCAATCATACCTATTGGCATCCACTGACAACCTTGAACGGTAAGATCATAAATTAATGAATTTTTTGAAGTATTCTTAATTTTTTGTATTTTCCAACTACCTTCAAATTTCCTGAAATCTCCTTTTATCAAATTAAATTTTAAGAGGCCAAGTTCCTTATCTTCAAATAAGTCGATTGTTACTTCAGCTGAAAATTTCATGCCAAGAAAATCCTGAGCCCCAACTTGTTTAAGGTGGACATTATTTTCATTCTGAAATATTTTTTTGCTTGATAAAAGATTTGGTATGTAGAGATTCAACCTATCATAATCTGTTAAAACACTCCACAAAGAATCGAAACTTGCAGAAGTTGTAAGTTGAGCTGCCAGGCGTCTTGTTCCGCCAGAAAGTTTTTCCATCGTCTGCTCAATTGTCCTGAAATCATTTCCTTTATTTTGATTCATTGATTCTTGAGGATTTTTCATACAATGAATTTTTTAATTAGATAAATTTATTTCTGTGTAACTATACTGATAAAAACAACAAATACTGAAAAATAAAAATAATTTCATCTATTTATTCCGATCTCAAAACGTAACCATTTTTGTAAAATAACTACAAATTAAACTACAAATTGATAATCTTTTATAAAGGAAATCTAAAAAATGTATTCACAAGCAAAAGTAATCGCAGGCGGATTAGCTCATATACCAGTAGTAATAACTGTTTTTTATTTTATACTCACCACTTTTAATAAAAGAGCTTTAAAATTCGTTGAAAAACCAAAGACTAAAAAACCTGAACCAAAAGGCGTTGAACCAACAAAACCAGTTGTCTCGAAAACAGAAAATTCAAAAATAGAAACTCCGAAAATAGAAACTTCAAAAATGGTAAAGAAAAAACATGCAGATATTCCTGTCAATATTTATCGTCCTAAGACACCATTTGAGGGAACAGTCATTGAAAACTACAGTCTTCTCAAAGAAGGAGCAATTGGTAGAGTTAATCACATAACTTTCGACCTTAAAGATAGTGATCCATTTTTAAATTATGTAGAAGGTCAAAGTATAGGTATAATGCCTGCTGGTGAAGATGCTAATGGAAAACCTCACAAGTTAAGACTTTACTCTATAGCTAGTACCAGACATGGAGATGACTTTAATGGCAATACGGTTTCTCTTTGTGTAAGACAGCTTCAGTATGAAAAAGATGGTGAAACCATTAATGGTGTCTGCTCCACTTACTTATGCGATATTAAGCCTGGAGATAAAGTAAAAATAACAGGTCCTGTAGGTAAAGAAATGCTCCTCCCTGACGAGGAGGACGCAAACATAGTTATGTTAGCCACTGGAACTGGAATAGCACCAATGAGGGCTTATTTAAGAAGAATGTTCGAACCAACTGAAAAAGAAAAAAATAAATGGAATTTCAAGGGCAAAGCTTGGTTATTTATGGGTGCTCCAAAATCAGCTAATTTGTTATACGAAGAAGATCTTCAAAGATACATTGCTGATAATCCAGATAATTTTAAATATACGAAAGCGATTAGTCGTGAGCAGCAAAATACAAAAGGTGGAAGAATGTACATCCAAGACAGAGTTTTAGAGTCAGCCAATGAACTTTTCAATATGATTGAAGATGAAAAGACACACATATATCTTTGTGGATTAAAGGGTATGGAACCTGGAATAGATGAAGCAATGACTAAGGCAGCAGAAGAAAAAGGTTTGAACTGGTCAGAATTAAGACCTCAACTAAAAAAAGCAGGAAGATGGCACGTAGAAACTTACTAAATCTTTGATATTTAGATTTAAGTTTCACTTACTAAATACTTTTTGGTTTAGACACAATATGTAGCTAATATTTGAAAAAAAGAGGATTTTAAATAAAGAATACTAAAAATATGCCTTCAACTTTAAGTAATCCTCTAAGATTAGGTTTACGGCAGGAAAGAGTAATATCTCCACAATGCTTAGTAATATTTGGTGCTAGTGGAGACCTTACTCATAGAAAATTAATACCAGCCTTATTCGAACTGTATTTGCAAAGAAGAATTCCTAGTGAATTTGGAATAGTTGGTTGTGCGAGAAGAACTTGGAATGATAATGAGTTTAGAGAAAAGATGAAAGTAAAGCTATCAAATCAAATATCCGGTAAAGAAAAGGAGTGGGAACAATTTTCTAATTATCTTTTCTATGAACCAGTTGACTTACAACAAAGTGATCATGTAGTAAGGCTTTCTAGAAGATTAAATCAAATTGATAAAACACAAGCTACTCATGGGAATAGAACATTTTATTTATCAGTATCTCCGAATTTCTATGCAAGTGGATGTAAAGCTCTTAAGGGAGCTGGCCTTTTAGATGATCCTAAAAAAAGTCGTTTAGTTATTGAAAAACCTTTTGGAAGAGATTATTCAAGTGCAAAAAAATTGAATAAGATAGTTCAAAGTTGCGCTGAAGAAAGTCAGATTTATAGGATTGATCATTATTTAGGTAAAGAGACAGTTCAGAATATTCTTGTTTTGAGGTTTGCTAACACTATTTTTGAACCAATCTGGAACAGAAATTATATATCAAGTGTTCAAATTACTTCATCTGAAACAGTAGGTGTTGAAGATAGGGCAGGTTATTACGAAAGCTCAGGTGCTTTAAGGGATATGCTTCAAAATCATATGACTCAAATGCTTGCTGTTACTGCTATGGAACCTCCTGGAAAGTTTGAACCAGAAGCAATAAGAAATGAAAAAGCTAAGGTTCTTCAAGCTTCAAAACTTGCTGACGAAAATGAACCATGGAATTGTTGCATAAGAGGTCAATATGGAGAGGGAGGAAATATTTCACAACGACTCAAAGGATATAGGCAGGAAGATGGTGTTAATTGTAATAGCACAACAGAAACTTATATTGCGACAAAAGTTTTCGTTGATAACTGGCGTTGGCAAGGGGTTCCTTTTTATTTGAGAACAGGTAAAAGACTACCTAAAAGACTTGGAGAAATAGTCTTGACTTTCAAAGACGTTCCTGTTCATTTATTTGAATCAACAATAATAAATCCTTCTCCAAATCAACTTATTCTTAGAATTCAGCCAAATGAAGGTGCTACTTTCAAATTTGAGGTAAAATCTCCCGGTTCTGGAATGAAATCAAGACCTGTTGAGATGGAATTTTCTTATGATGAATCATTTGGAGAACCCTCAGATGAAGGCTATGTAAGATTATTAGCAGATGCAATGCTTTCTGACCCAACCTTATTTACTCGAAGTGATGAAGTAGAGGCCGCTTGGAAACTTTATACTCCATTAATAGAATTGATGGACAATTCTCCTTGGAAATTACCTATTTATAATTATGAATCTATGACGTGGGGACCTCCTGAGTCTGATCAATTAATTTCAAAAGATAATATTTTCTGGCGTAGACCTTAAAAATGAAACCTCAACTAACACTCCAAACTCCATTAGAGCTGCCTTATCAGGAAATTTCTAATTATCTAAATAAATTATGGATTTCAGAAGATAAAGATAATAGTGGAGCTAATACTTTTACATTAATGGTCTGGCAGCCTGCATGGCTAGAACAATGTTTGGTTCAAAAAGGATTAATAAATGGACCAATTACTGGAAATTTAACTCCAGAGATTATTGAAGTTGCTAAAAATTTTATATTGGATCAAGGACTTCCTATTACTACGCCTCTTAATAGTCAAGAATTATTGAATTTGTTGAAGGAAAATTTATCTAATAAAGACTTTGAAGATTTTAGAGGACAATTTTTTGAATCGTCAATAAGTACATTGAATCCAAGAAGATTAATTACTCTAGCGCCAACATTAAATAAAAATTCAGATATCAAAACTTTTGTATCAGCTTACTGTCCATTAAGTGATACTCCAGCTATGCAACCTATATGTGGGGATTTAGTTGTTATTAGGGGGGACTCGGCCTCAATTTTTAATAAAGGATTAGAAATAATTGATGAATTATCTATTAATGAATTACCTACATGGTTGTGGTGGAATGGAAACTTGGATGAATCGTCTGAAATCTTCGAATATTTTTCTAATTATGGTCTAAGGTTAATAATTGATACTGCTCTTGGATCGCCTCAAAGATGTTTAAAAGTTTTAGATCAATTAAACAATTCTAATAAAGCTATTAATGATTTAAATTGGGTTAGATTGAAAAATTGGAGGGAATCATTAGCAATGATTTTTGATCCGCCCTCAAGGAGACCAATATTAGATCATATTACTGATATTGACATTGATATCGCGGGAGATCATATGATTCAAGCTTTATTTTTGATTTCATGGATAAGCGATAAACTTGGTTGGTCTTTTCTAAGAGTTGAGAGGGATAAAGAATCAACAAAAATAGAGTTTGAAAGAATTAGTGGCGAAATAATTTCTGCATCAATTAATCCCTTACTTTTGGGAAATCCAAGTATTCATTTAGGACAAGTTATTGGATTGAGGCTGATTTCAAAAATTAGTGAGGTTCAAAAAAATAACACTTGTGTAATACTGGGCTGTGAATCAGTGGAATGTATGAGACTTGAAGCAGGGGGAATGGCTAATATGGAATTAATAGAACAAGTTGTTCCAAATTCTTTTTCTACTTCAGAGTACGATGTTAGTAAATTATTGGGAAGTAGTAGAGGTAATACCAGCCCTCTTTTTGAAAATTCTATTAAAATAGCTCTTCAAATATTTAATGGTTTTAATAACTAATAGATGCCTTGTGTAATATCTTCTCCTTCAACTGATAGTGGGAAAACTACATTATCGCTATTGCTATCTTGCTGGGCTTTCTCAAAAGGTATAAAGATACAAACTTTCAAGGTTGGCCCAGATTATCTTGATCAACAACAACTTAGTTCAATTGGCCAACCTATTTGTAGGAATCTAGATATTTTTTTAAGTGGTGAGAAATGGGTTCAAGAAAGTTTTTTTAAACATTCTTTGAAATATGAATTCTCATTAATTGAAGGAGCAATGGGTCTTTTTGATGGACTAGGGTCAACAGCCTATTCCAGCACAGCAAATATCTCTAAACTTCTCAATGTTCCAATAATTTTTATTGTTAATGCTAGAGGTCAAGTAGCTTCTCTTTTGGCGACTATTCGCGGTTTTAGAGATTTCGATAGTGAGTTGTCAATAGCAGGAATTATATTTAATAACGTTAATTCAGATAGACATAAAAAATTAATCAAAGAAGTTTTTCAAAATGAAGATATTGAAATTCTTGGTTTTTTACCATCTGATTCAAAAATAACTTTAAAGAAAGCTAATTTAGGTTTGATATCTCCAATTGATAATGGAGAAGAAATTGATGTTGAATATTTTGCAAATTTCGCTGAAAGAAATCTTGATGTAACTTCTCTTATTAAATTCCTGAAATCACCTCAAAAGAAAATATTTAATTCTGTCAGTTTTGAAGATTTTAGAATAGATAAAATTAAACCTATCGCAATTGCAGAGGATAAAATCTTTCATTTTCAATACCCTGAAACTAAGGAGTTTTTCAGTAAAATAGGTATACCATTAATTCCATGGAGTATTTATGATGATGAAGAGATACCTAATGAGGCTTCATCTTTAATTATTCCTGGGGGGTTCCCTGAAAAATATGCTCTTCATATAAGTAACTCTATAAAAAGTTTAAATTCGTTAAGGAAATTCAGAAAAAATGGATTTATATATGCAGAGTGCGGAGGGATGATGATTTTAGGAGATTTTATAAAAGATGAAAATGGTAATAATCATAAAATGAGTGGTATATTACCTTTTAAATCAAAAAAAAGTAAACTTTCAGTAGGTTATAGATACATTGAGGGTTTAAAAGATACTCCGATCATTAAACAAAATCAATTAACTAGAGGACATGAATTTCATTATTGGGAAATTGAAAATAATTTATCTGAACTTGAATTAAAAAAAGCTGGGCATAGGAAGAAACTTTCTTACCCATGGAAAATTAAATCTTGGAAAACTGAATACAAAAATGAAGGCTTTTTTGATGAAAAATTACATGCAAGTTGGATTCACTTACATTTGCCAAGCTCTCCAGAAGTTGCAAAAAACTTTATAGATGCTACCCAAATTAGTTTTTCAAAGGATTCTTAATTTATTATCAAATCAAATATTTTGAGAGGAGAACCTAAAAAAAACATTCCAGGCAAAGTGATTAATGGTCCTAAAAAACTCCCCACCATGACCTCAATTTTTGTATGGCCCAGGGTTTCTTTTAAAAGTAATTCAGATTGAGGGTCTATTTTTTTTGATAGTTTATTGATTTCTGCAGCTTGAATTCCAGCTGATTTTCGAACACCACTAGCGTCATACATAACTATTAGTGCTACAGCAACTGACAATGCGAATATCGAGCTATCAAATCCCAATTCATAACCTATACCAGATGTGGCACCAGTTATTAAGGCTGAATGACTTGACGGCATACCACCTGTCTCGAACATAGTTCCAAATCTTATCTCTCCAGTTGAAAAAAAATTAAATAAAATTTTAAAAAATTGAGCTAATAAACAGGATAATAAGCTCCAGAAAAGAACTGAATTATCATAAAAAGTAAAAAAATCAGACATAAATCAAAACTAATTAACTGTCTCTATTTGTGATAAAGTCGGCTAACGATATTAAATACTTTGCATCTGCACCCCAAGGTTCAATTGCTTTTTTTGCCTTTTTAACTAAATCAAATGCTCTTTTCTTTGACTCCTCCATTCCGAGTAATTTAGGGTAAGTAGTTTTATCAGCTAAAAGATCTTTGCCGGCAGTTTTACCAAGCTTTTCACTGCTGGAAGTTAAATCAAGAATATCATCTATTATTTGGAAGGCTAAACCAATTCCCTCTGCATATGTTGTAAGAGCTTTTAATAGTTTCTGGTTAGCGCCTGCGATCATCGCGCCTGTTCTTACGCAAGCCTTTAATAAAGCCCCAGTCTTATGTAGATGAATATATTCGAGAGTTTCAAGGTCTACTTCTTTACCTTCGCATTCCAAATCTACAACTTGTCCCCCGACTAGTCCTGGTGCACCTGCAACTAGGGATAATTCGCCAACTACGCTCAATAATCTATTCGTATCGACTCCAGGGCTTCTTAATGAGACCATTTCAAAAGCTCTAGTTAATAACGCATCTCCCGCAAGAATTGCGATTGCATCTCCATATATTTTGTGATTTGTTGGTCTCCCTCTCCTTAAGTCATCATTGTCCATAGCGGGTAAATCATCATGAATTAAGGACATCGTATGAATCATTTCTATCGCTACTGCAGTAGGAACAGCTAATGAGGGTTCTCCTCCCGCAAGTGAACAAGATGCCAAACATAAAATTGGACGTATTCTTTTCCCTCCTGCTAAAAGAGAATATCTCATTGACTCTCTGAGTATTTCTGGATTTTCTGGACCTAAAGAAAAATCAAGAGCTTCTTCTACAACCCTTTTTGTATTTTTAAGATATTTCTCAAAATCAGAAATATCATCGAGAACTTCAGTCATTTTATAACTTTAATAATAAAAATTTTCATCTTTGGGTTTATGGCAGAAGGTCATCAAGTGTTGATGATAAATTAAATTGTTTTTGCCAGCTAATAATAGTATTTACAAGTAACATTGTTACTGTCATTGGCCCAACACCTCCAGGAACAGGTGTGTAAGCAAATACTTTAGGAAGAACATCTTCTAATAATACATCCCCACATAATCTGGTTTTATTTTTATCAGAACTTTTTAATCTATGTATCCCAACATCAATAACTATTGCTCCTTCTTTTACAAAACTAGAATCTATAAGATTAGGTTTTCCTGCCGCAGCAATAAGTATGTCAGCTTCTTTGCAAATCTCATTTAAATCTAATGTTTTTGAATGAGTCATTGTTACCGTCCCATTAAGGTTTAATAACATAAGTGACAAGGGTTTCCCAACTAGTAAACTTCTTCCGATAACAACAATTTTCTTTCCTTCAATTGAAATATTTTGGGATCTTAATAAATTAATAATTCCTGCAGGAGTACAAGATCTCATCGCAGGCTCATTTTTTACTAATTTGCCGATGTTTATCTCATTTAGTCCATCTACATCTTTGCTTGGATTGATATAACTTATCAGTTTTTGCTCATCAAACTTTTTAGGGATAGGTAATTGAAGCAAAATTCCATCAATATCATTGTCATAGTTAATTTTTTCTATTAATTTTTCAACTTCTTTTTGCTCCACATTATCTTTTAGATGAAAGATAATGCTCTTTATCCCAACTCTTGTACATGCTTTTTCCTTATTATTAACGTAAACGC
>CACFAG010000010.1 GCA_902564235.1 uncultured Prochlorococcus sp.
AAAGAAAAAAGGTTTTGCTGATTTATAGTTTCTATATTTTTACCTTTAAATGATATTATTATTAAAAACGCATTAATTTAAGATGATTAAATTGCGCCTTAAGCGCTTTGGAAAGAAAAAAGAGGCAAGTTTCAGAATTGTTGCATGCAATAGTACTTCCAGAAGAGATGGCAGACCTCTACAAGAACTAGGTTTTTATAATCCAAGAACTAAGGAAACTAGGCTTGACACAGAAGCTTTAAGAACAAGACTTACACAGGGTGCTCAGCCAACTGATGTTGTGAGAACTTTATTAGAAAAGGGTGGGTTATTAGAAAAAACAGAAAGACCCTCAATCGCAATTGGTAAAGCAAAGTTAGAGAAGGAAAAATTAGCTAAGACTAAAACTAAAGATGAAGAAAATGATACTAGTAAAGCTGAAAGCTAGTGAATTGATAAATCTTTATTCAATAACTAGATGAAGGAAGTTTCCAAAACTGGTCACTTCAAAATAGATCTGCCAAGCTCTGATGCCGCTACAGCATTATCTGGACCTGGTAATTCTTTCTTAAAAAAATTTGAGTCTCTTACAGGAGTTTCTTTAACAATAAGAGGCTTACAACTTGAGATGAATGGTGTCATATCTAAAATTGAGAGAGCCTCAGCATTGGTAGAATTAACAAGACCAATTTGGGAACAAGGGTTAGAAGTCCCAGAGGTGGATCTTAAAGCGGCTTTAAGTTCTTTAAATATGGGCGAATCGTCTTCACATGCTGAACTAGGAAAAAAAATTCTTGCGCGTTCCAAAGAAGGAAGATATTTAAGACCAAGAACTATAAGGCAAAAAGAATATGTTGAATCAATTGAAAACTTTGATCTTACCTTTGCGATTGGCCCAGCTGGAACTGGTAAGACATTTTTAGCAACTGTTTGCGCGGCTCGACTATTGAACGAGAAAAAAATTGAAAAAATTGTTTTAACCAGACCAGCTGTAGAAGCTGGTGAAAGTTTGGGATTCCTACCTGGTGATTTGCAACAAAAAGTAGATCCATATTTAAGACCTCTATTTGATTCTTTACATAGTATTTTCGGGATTGACAGAACAAATTCGTTAATTGATAAGGGAATTATTGAAGTTGCTCCTTTGGCATTTATGAGAGGCAGAACCTTAGACAACTCAATAGTTATCCTAGATGAAGCACAAAATACTACTTGCTCTCAAATGAGAATGTTTTTGACCAGATTAGGAGAGAGGTCAAAAATGGTTGTAAATGGAGATATTACACAAATTGATTTAAAAAAAGATCAGGAAAGCGGCCTCATCGAAGCATCGAGAATTTTCTCTGAAACTCAAGGTATAAAATTTTGTTATTTAACTGTTGAAGATGTAGTTCGTCATCCTTTAGTTCAGAAAATTATTGAGGCTTATCAATAACTTTATAACTCTGGAGATCCGTACCCTGAAATTTTAAAAATCGAGTAGAATAAGATCATATTTAAAAAAAGAAAATGCCAGCAAGTAGTAATTTCAATCAAGCTATTCGTGAAGCACAAACTAGTTCAATTGTTGGACCTAATGTTGTTCAAAAAGCTTTACCTTACGTTGGTGGAGGTATGGTTTTAACTTCTTTAGGCGTTTTAGCAGGTGTCTCACTAATAGCAACAAATCCTAGGCTTTTCCAGCCTCTTTCAATAGTTGCATTAATTGCAGAATTGATTTTGTTTTTTATTGCTACAAGTGCTGCAAATAATGCAAATAATGCTAAGGCCCTACCCTTGTTGACAGGATTTAGTTTGTTAACTGGATTCACCTTAAGTGGAATAGTTGCTTTAGCAATAGGAACAATTGGTATTGGTTCTGTTGGAACAGCTGCCCTAGCCACTGGTATAACTTTCGTTATTGCCTCTTACACTGGCCAAAGAATGAGTGATAGTGTTGGTCAAGCACTAAGCGGAGTAGTTGGTCTTGGATTGATAGGTCTGCTTATAGCGATGTTTGTCCAATTAATTGGAGGATTCTTTGCTCCAGGAGTTTTTGGAGGTTCAGGACTCGAATTGATAATTGCAGGATTTGGAACTGTCTTATTTGTTGCAATGTCTTTCGTTGATTTCTATACAATGCCTAGAAGATATAATGACGATCAATACCTTGCAGGAGCTTTAGGTATGTATCTAACTTATATAAATCTTTTTGTTTTTATATTGAGATTAATGATTGCATTACAAGGTGGTGGAAGAAGAGACTAAATACATTACGTAAATAACTAAACTAAAGCGTAGATTTGTTTCTACGCTTTTTTAATGGGTGATATCAAGAATTTGTTTTTTTATAAATTCCTTTTGCTCTGAGTCATACTTTACTGAATTATCAAAACTATTGCCCATATCATCTAAGTCTCTAAGGACTTGATTGACAGACTTTGTAACTGACTTAGTTTCTAGCAGTCTTAAAATACCCTTACATCTATCTGAAATGTTTTCTGATGTTATCTCATATTCATGATTATTATCTCTTCGATGAATAATAATTTGAGCGGAACTCATTATTAAATTTTTTACTACTATTTCTGTTACAGCATCACCACCTTCGTTCAGTTTGTAAATTAGTGAAAAAGGGAGTTTATCTAGCAAAAAACAATCTTTATCTGATAAAGCGTATGCAAAAAATCCTCTAAGTCCATTTCTTGTTTTAGTTAGCTCTGAGATTCTATCTGCTAAAACCTCTTCGCTGAGTAAATCTTCACCCCACTCTTTGCACCATTGTGCGGATATGTTTATTGCTTGCGTGAACGAAGCTTCTTTTAAATTTATGGTTTTTTTTTCCATTTTTGATCAGAATTTTATTATTGATGCATTAAAAGTCTTTGGCCAATTATAGATCTGGGTTTGTAACTTTACTAGGGAGGCCAAATGTGGGTAAATCTACTTTAATAAATAAATTGATTGGAGAAAAAATAACAATTACTTCTCCAATAGCGCAAACTACTAGAAATAAGTTAAAAGGAATACTTACTACTGACAATGGGCAAATAATTTTTGTTGATACGCCAGGTGTTCATAAACCTCATCATAGACTTGGAGAGATATTAGTAAAAAACGCAAAATCTGCAATTAATGGAGTTGATATGGTAATTTTTGTAATTGATTCAAGTGAAGAACCTGGTAGAGGTGATGAATATATTTTGAACTTTCTACTCGCAAATAAAGCTGAGTTTATTGTTGCATTAAATAAGTGGGATTTGGTTAATAAAGAATTTAGGAATTTACGATTAAATCAATATAGAAGATTATTTGGAATTAATAGAAAATTTCAAATTGTAAGTGCTTATGAAGGAGAAGGATGTTCTGAACTAGTCGATATGGCTCTTAATTTTCTTCCTGAGGGACCAAAACTTTATGGCGAAGAGACGATTTGCGACCAACCATTAGATAACTTATTATCTGATCTAGTAAGAGAACAGGTATTAATAAATACAAGAGAAGAAGTACCTCATAGTGTCGCAGTAAAGATAGAAAAGAGAGAGGAAATGAAAAGGAAAAATGGAAAAGTTTTTACTGCTATTTTGGCTACTATTATTGTTGAAAGGTCCACTCAAAAAGGCATTCTTATTGGGAAGGAAGGTTCAATGTTAAAAATGATTGGTCAGTCAGCAAGATCAAATATGTCAAAATTAATTGATGGTCCAGTTCACTTAGAGTTGTTTGTGAAAGTTGTTCCAAATTGGAGAAAAAAAGAATCAAGGTTAATTGAGTTTGGTTTTGAGGAAGAACTCTAGATGAATGGTTTTGATTTTGATGTAATTACATTGTTCCCTAAAGCTTTTGAATTAATAAATAATTTAGGGGTCATTTCAAGAGCTCTAGATAAGAATTTAATCAATGTAAATTTACATGATTTAAGAGAATATGGAGAAGGTTCTTACAGACAAGTAGACGATAAGCCTTATGGAGGAGGAGCAGGTATGGTATTAAAACCTGAACCTATTTATAAGGCATATGAATCAATTAGAAAATCACCTAAAAGTAAAACTTTGCTGATGACCCCTCAGGGTAAAGTTTTAAAGCAAAAGGATCTTGCGAGATGGTCCACTTTGGATCAAATAATAATTATTTGTGGTCAATATGAAGGTTTTGATGAAAGGATTAGATGTTTAGCTGATGAAGAGATATCGATAGGCGATTATGTCCTTTCTGGAGGCGAAATACCTGCTATATCAATAATTAATGGTTTGACTAGGTTATTACCAGGGGCTCTTGGTGATCCAGACTCCTTAGTCGATGAGAGTCATAATTCCTCTTTATTAGAATATCCTCAATACACAAGGCCTTTAACTTTTAAAGATATGAAAGTGCCAGATATTTTAGTGAGCGGTAATCATGAAGAGATTAAATCGTGGAGAAGAAAAAAAAGTTTTGAAAGAACATTGGAGAGAAGAAGTGACTTAATTTCAAATGAAAACTACAAAAAATCCCCACAAAGTAAGAGAATAATAAAAGAAAATAATCAATTCATGAAATTTAGAATAGGTAATGGATACGATATTCACAGACTAGTAGAGGATAGAGATTTAATTATTGGAGGTGTAAAATTGCATCACCCTGAAAGTTTAGGATTGGATGGGCATAGTGATGCTGATGTTTTAAGTCACTCAATAATGGATGCATTATTGGGAGCTCTTTCGTTGGGTGACATAGGAAAGTATTTCCCCCCATCTGATGAAAAATGGAAAAATGCTGATAGCTTGTTTTTATTATCAAAAGTAATTGACTTGATAAGACAAGATGGTTGGGAAATAAATAATATTGATAGTGTTCTTGTTGCTGAAAGGCCAAAAATCATGCCACATATAAAACTAATGAAAAAAAACATTTCTGAAATTTTAAAAATTGATGAAAATTTAATTGGGATTAAAGCAACCACGAATGAAAAATTGGGACCAGAAGGGAGAGAAGAGGGTATAAGTTGCCATTCAGTAGTTCTTCTTGAGAAAAAATGAGATTTAATTTAAATTTGAAAAAAAAAATTCAAAGATTTTGTTTATTATTAATTTGCTTAGTAGTTTTAATTTTTCAATCTGACATTCCCAATTTAAAAGCTCTTACAATGGATAATTTTCAAAGTGAAATGGTCATAGAGGAATTAAGACTTAAAGTACCTGCTGACGTAAAAGCAGCTTGGCTACATGCGGAAAAAGAAATATGGGAGCCATGGTTATCTTCTCAAGATGGTTTTTTGGGAAGACAATTATTTTGGGATAAAGAAAAAGAAGAAGCTTTAATATTGGTAAATTGGAAAAGTAAGAAATTATGGAAAAGCATACCAATGTCAGAAGTAAATGTAGTTCAACAGAAATTTGAAGATAATGTTAAAGCTGCTCTAAATGTAGGCGATAATCCTTTTAAATTGATTTATGAGGGAGAATTAGATAAACAAAGATGAATTTTGACATCAAGTTTGATTTTCAAAGAAGAGATAGGCTTGGACTCATTGAGGCTATTTGGGGGCAAGATAAGAGTATCGACCAATTAGAAAGATTATGTGGAAATGTATTAAGTAAAAATGAGGTTGTTTTCATTACTAGGATTAATAGTGAAAAGGCTAATTATCTTTTAGATTTGTATGTTGATGCACGATTCCATGAAGAAGCAAATTGCCTAACAATTGGGAAAAATTTTAATAAAATAATTACGAATAAAAAAGTTGCCATAATTTCAGGCGGCTCAAGCGATTTGGCCGTAACACTTGAAGCACAATTAGCGCTCGAAATTTATGGAGTGAATTGTCAATCTTTTATAGATGTTGGAGTGGCGGGACTTCATCGATTGATGAGTCAGTTAGAAGAAATCAATAAATATGATGTATTAATAGTTTGTGCTGGAATGGAAGGAGCTTTAGCAACAGTTGTGGGCGGATTGTTGGCTCAACCGATAATTGCAGTACCTGTCTCAGTAGGATACGGCGTTAGCAAGGATGGAGAAACTGCTTTAAATAGTATGTTGTCAAGCTGTTCTCCAGGTATTGCAGTTATGAATATAGATAATGGTTACGGAGCAGCAATGGCGGCTCTCAGAATTATTAAAAGTATTTCCTAAATAATCACTTTTTTTCTATTTCTAATAGCTTTTCTATCCATAAATTTAGTTGTTTTGATAGCATTCCTTCTTCTCTCATTTTGATTGCTCGTATCACGACTTCAGTATTTACCCACTCTGGAAATCTTTTCGGCATTTATTTTTATATTCAGTATTTTTAATTTGGTACAAATTTTTATAAAAACAAGATCTAAGTAACAAATTTAATCTTTAATGTTTGATTTTGTACCTAATCTAGACAGCTCAGATGAGGTATGTTCACTTTCTACGTTTTTTAATCTTTCAATCAACTCGGAGAGATCTTTATGTGCTAATTCCCCATTTTGCTCCCATTTTAGAGACCTTGAGTTGTTATCAATTTTTTCTTTCATTGTTAGATTTAAGTATTAAAAATATAAAACGAAAAAAGATGAAATTTGGTTATTGTTTCAAGCCTAAACTTAAAAAAATATGAAGATTTTTAATACATTTAATATTTTTCTTTTATCCGCCACCAACTATTGAAACAATTTCTAAATTATCACCATCTTTAAGCTTCACTTTTTCCCATTTCATTGAATTTATAATTAAATTATTTAACTCAACTACAATTGTGTTTGGTTTATATCCCATATGGTGAAGAGCTTTAGATAGTAGAGCATTTTCTTGATCAAGTTCTATTTTTTTTTCTTCTCCATTTACCCTAATTTTCATAAGACAACTTTTTTAGAATCATCATAGCGTCTTCTTTAGGATCTTCAGAATTCATTAATTCCGAAACTAAGGCAACTTTGTTAAACCCATTTCTTTTTAAATATGAAATATTATTTGACTTGATTCCTCCAATAGCAAACCAAGGAATATTTAAATCCTTTGTTAATGTTTTGATATTTTCAATACCTAAAGGTAATTTATTCTTTTTTGTTGTAGTTTCAAATACTGGCCCTATTCCTATGTAATCACAACCCTCCTTAAGAGCATTTGAAATATCAATTGCATTATTTGCACTTATACCGATAATTTTTGAATACCCTAATAGTTTTCTTGCGGTTTTTAAATCTAAATCGTCTTGACCAAGATGAATCCCATCAGCGTTAGATGCCAGAGCTATATCAAGTCTATCGTTAACGATAAATAAAGAATTATATCTTTTACATAGATTTTTAATCTGAATTGCTTCTTCAAGATGATCTTGATCAGTTCCCGTTTTAAATCTATGTTGAATAATTCTTACTCCAGCAATTAAAATTTCTTCTATTATTTCCAATAAATTGTCTTTTTTATCTGTTATTACATATAAGTCATTTTCCTTTAATATTTCCTCCGACTTCTTAAACTTGCTATGACTCAATAAGTCAATTTCAATAGTATAAATTTCATATCTAATTCCAGAAGCGATTTTTGAAAGCTCATGATTCTGCGCCCTTGAAAATTCTTCTATGACTCGTAATGCTTCTTGAACTCTGGCTGAATTAGAACTTATAATTTGCTCAGAATTTTTTCTGTTGAATTGCGCTTGATGAGTCAATCCTTTACAATTGTCCTCAGTATGATTTCTAGATTGTTTATAAACTTCTAAATGATTTTTTCCTAAAATTTGTCTAAAGTTTTTAATCTTTTCAACATATTTTTCTTTGCCTAGGCCAAATCTAGCCCAATCCTCTAATACCCTTAGTCCTTCTCTGGCTCTATCTAGATTAGCGTCAATAATTTGATAAATTCTTAAATCTTCAGCGTCTTTAGGATTGGAATTCAGCATTTGTAATTTATTTTTTGTAGTTTTTAAAAATTTTTAGAGCATTATCTCTATCTTTTTTAATTTGATTAGAAAGTTGATCTATATTTTTGAACTTGATTTGAGATCTAAGTTTTTCAACTGGTTCTACAGATAGATTTAAACCATATAGATCGATATCTTTATTTATTAAATGTACTTCAACTGCAGATGGCAATAAAGGGTTTATTGTTGGTTGAGAGCCAAGATTCATAATAGATTCAATTTTTTGATTGGAATTTTCTATTTTTGTCCAAGATGCGTAAACTCCTTCTCCGGGTAAAAATTTTCTGCCATCTATTTCGAGATTTGCGGTAGGCCATCCTATACTTTTGCCAATTCCTTTACCTTTAACAACCTTGCCATTAAAACTATAAGGCCTATTAAGAATTTTGAAAGCATTTTTCAGATCACTTTTTTCTAATAGATCTCTTATTCTACTGCTGCTAATTCTACCTTTATTGTCTTCTAATATTGGAGTAATTTTTAGTTTAATATCCGTATCCTTAATGATATTTTTTATTGTATTTATGTCTCCACTTCGTCTGAAACCAAATTTAAAATTAGCACCTACAGAAATATTTTTTGCTTGTAATTGATTTATCAAAATATCTCTTACGAATCTTTCTGCACTTAATTTGGATAGTTCCTTATCAAAAGGAATCAAAACTAATTGTTCAATTCCAAGATCTTCAAGAATAGGTAGTTTTTCATAAGGGAGATCAAGTCTAAGACGTGTCTCTTTGTATAGAACTTCTCTGGGATGAGGCCAGAAGCTCGCAATTGTTGGGATATATTGAGTTTCTTCAACTACACTTTTAATTAATTTCCTATGGCCAGCATGTAGGCCATCAAAACTTCCAATAGCTATTGAAGTAGGATTCTTAACTTCAGATGGCGATATTAAAGAGATCAAAAGATTACGTGCAATTTTATGATTTTGATGGCAAATTTGAATAGGTTATAGTTTATTCAATCAAATGAATGTCTGACAAAATTGATTTTCAGTCCCTTTCATTTGGAATGCGACGCATTGGATGGATACGATTTTGGGTTCAATCCATTTTAGGTGTTGTTGTTGCAGCTGTTTTGCTTTTTTCAAATGTTGTAAATAATAGCGAAGGACAGCTTGGCTTAGCGCCTGGTCTATCACTTACAACAATATCTTTGATTTTACTACTTTTTAGTCTTTGGCAAGGTTGGTTAATAGTTAAAACAGGAAGAGCAATTGCAAGTAACGCAAGACCCTCAAGAGGACAAACAAGTAAATTGATAAAACGAGGCCTAATAGTTGATTTATTAGGAATTTTGTTTGGATTAATTGGATATCAAGCTCTTATGGGTGCCTTATTTATCCAAGCATCTTCCCAAACAACTGGACAATTAATAACAGCGACATCTGATATCCCAATTACTGGACTTGAAATATTATCAGTTCTCAGTAACACACAAGTTATTGCCGCTCACTTTTTTGGACTTTGCTTTTCGTTGTGGCTTTTAAGAAGGATTTATAAATAAATTATTAATTTTAGGTAATTTGTCTAAATTACCCCTCCAAAATAAATCTGGTTCAACTGGTGTAAGAGATATTATATTCTCTTGTATTTGGGATACGTCACTTGGCCATTTCTTTGGACCATAACCTTTTGATTTAAGATCTAAAACTACCTCACCTGCGAGCCAATAATAATCATCACCCCTTGGGTCTTCTCTTTTGGAAAATTGATTTTTATATTTTCTTACTGATAATCTTGTCCATGAAAATTCTTTTATTTTGCTTTTTTCACAAGGGGGTATATTCAAGTTTAATAGAAGTGAAGTTGGCCAACTATCGTTAATTGCTTGCTCTGCAATATTCATTGCAATTTCTCCAGCAAATTCAAAATTCTTCCATTTGAAACTAGCCACACTAATTGCCATGGAGGGAACATTTTCTAAAGTGCCTTCCATAGCTGCAGCGACTGTGCCTGAACAAAAAATATCTGTCCCTAAATTTGGCCCATGATTTATTCCAGATAGTACTAGATCAGGTTTATGATCCAAGAGTTCAGATAGTGCTAATTTGACACAATCAGCAGGTGTTCCAGAACATCCCCAAGCTTCAATTCCTTCCCCAAATAATTCGTCAGCTTTTTCTACCCTTAATGGAGATTGTAAAGTAAGACCATGACCTGTAGCTGATCTTTCTTGGTCAGGACAAACTACTTTTACCTTATGCCCTCTTTTTTGCGCTGATTTTGCTAAAGCTCTTATCCCCGCTGCAAAAACACCATCATCATTGCTAATTAATATATTTAAGGGTTTCATTAATCAATAAATTTTATTTATGGACGATATTTAAGTAAGATAAAGCAATACTTATTTTTACTATATCAGTGAGTCAGATTGAATCATTAAGTCAAATTGAGGAAAAACTAAATAATCTTTCTCTAACAGCAAAAAATAATATAAGTAATGCTAGTACTCATGAAGAACTGGATAAGTTAAGAGTTTCCTTGCTAGGAAAAAAAGGTGATTTATCAATTATCTTGAAAACAATGGGTCAATTATCTGCTACAGATAGACCAATTGTTGGCCAGAAGGCAAATTTAATAAAAATAAATTTGCAGGAATTAATAACTGAAAGAAAAAATCAACTAAATAGTGAAACCTTAGACAAAAAGATCAAAAAAGAAAAAATTGATGTAACTATTCCTTCAATTGGAACCCCCCCTGGAAATAAACATCCTTTAATTTCAACTCAAGATGAAATAATAGATATTTTTTGTGGTTTAGGTTACTCAGTTGAGAGCGGTCCTGAAATAGAAACTGATTTTTATAATTTTGAGTCACTCAATATCCCCAAAAATCATCCTGCTAGAGATATGCAGGACACTTTTTACTTAGATGAAAATCGACTTTTAAGGACCCATACTTCTCCTGTTCAGATAAGATACTTAGAGAAAAACCCGCCCCCAGTAAGGATCATTGCTCCAGGGAGAGTGTATAGAAGAGATGCTGTAGATGCTACTCATTCCCCTGTATTTAATCAAGTTGAGGTTTTATGTATCGATCAAGATATTAATTTTAGTCATTTAAGAGGAACAGTTCTTACATTTTTAAAGACCTTTTTTGGAGATATTCCTGTAAGATTTAGAGCTAGTTATTTCCCATTTACTGAACCTTCAGCAGAAGTAGATGTCCAGTGGAAAGGTAAATGGTTAGAAGTAATGGGCTGCGGAATGGTAGATCCAAAGGTCTTAGAAAAATTAGGAATAGATTCCGAGAAATGGACTGGTTTTGCAGCAGGATTAGGAGTTGAGAGATTTTGTATGGTGAGACATCAGATCGACGATATCAGAAAATTCTATACAAATGATATTAGATTCTTAGAACAGTTCTAATAGTATTTAATTCTTAAATTAGTATTGTCTAGCATCTTAGTTTAAGATAGTCCTAGTTTTAATTCTTTGATTGGTACGTAAAGCAGGACTAATCGTTAATGATGGAAAGGAACTAGCTGTTCAAACTGCAACTTCTGTTCAAAAAAAATTGGAAAAATCTAATTTTGAAGTTGTAAGAGTTAGTAGCTCTGGAGGGATGGTTGGTTTCGCAAATCCTGATCAACATGTTCGCCCTTTGGGATATACGAATTGCGTTCCTGAAGGGTTTGATTCATCAATGGAATTTGCAATTGTTCTTGGTGGAGATGGGACTGTGCTTTCCGCTGCAAGGCAAACGGCGCCCGCTAAAATTCCAATTCTTACAATAAATACCGGTCATTTAGGATTTCTTGCGGAAGCTTATTTATCTAACCTAAATGAGGCTATAGATAAAATAATTACTGGAAATTGGGATATTGAAGAAAGAACTTGCTTTATCATTAGTGTAATGAGAAATGATCAGAGGAGATGGGAATCTCTCTGTCTTAATGAGATGGCTCTTCATAGAGAGCCCCTGACAAGTATGTGTCATTTTGAGATTTCTATAGGACGACATGCTCCCGTGGATATCTCAGCTGATGGAGTAATTTTATCCACTCCCACTGGCTCTACTGCATATTCGTTGAGTGCTGGAGGGCCAGTAATCACACCTGATTGTCCAGTTGTACAATTGACTCCAATTGCACCACATTCATTGGCATCTAGGGCATTAGTTTTTAATGATTCAGAGCCAGTAACTGTTTTCCCTGCAACTCCTGAAAGGTTGGTGATGGTTGTTGACGGAAACGCTGGTTGTTATGTTTGGCCTGAAGATAGAGTTTTAATAAGAAAAAGTAAACACTCAGTGAAGTTTATTAGGCTTGAAGATCACGAATTTTTCCAAGTTTTAAGAAATAAACTAGGTTGGGGTTTGCCCCATGTGGCGAAACCTAACAAATAACAAATGTTTAAATATATTTTTTTCCTTTTAGTAAAAAAATAGGATTATTAGGTTCTAATCTTATTCCCTCAGCGATACTTAAGCTTTTATAGGTTTGAATTAAATTTAAATTTGTTTTGAAATTTTTATCTTTTAATTCCTCTTTTAATTCTTTGATAGTTTGAATGTCAATTATTGGGATAACGATAATATCGCCAATATTCATATCTATAGCCAGTTTTTTTATAATTTGAATTTTGGTCTTTTTATCACATCCTCCAATTATTAATCTATTAGGTTTTTCAAAAGAACTCAAATTTTTCGTATTTAATTTATTATTTATGTCTTCTTCAAAAATAAATTTTGGTTTAACGCAAAGCCTTTTTGAGTTTTCTAGTATTAATGACTTTGAACCAATCCTTTTATCGAAACAAAACAAATTTAAATCAGGCCTTAATTTTAATGCCTCTAAACCAATTGACCCACAACCTGCTCCTATATCCCAGATGACCCCATTTTTAGGGAGCTCTAGATCGGCCAAGATTTGAATGCGAACCTCCCTTTTAGTTAATAAGTTTGGTCTATCATCAAAAGTCTTAAAAATATGGTCACTGATTCCGAAGAGAGGGAGATTATCATTTGAGTAATTTTTCTTTGTTTTTGTAAGAACAACAATGTTTAAACTTGATATATCAGAGGGTAATGATTCTTTAAGATTTAATTTTCTTATATTTTCTTTATCGAAGCCTATTTCTTCACAGAGCCAAAAATCATAAAAGTCAATCAGATTTAATTCTGATAAGTTTTCTTTAATTATTTCTAAACTTTTATTATTTGAATCTGTAATAATAGACAAACTTGAAGGCCTTGCTTTAAGAGCCTTAACCAGCTTAGTAGAATCTCTGCCGTGAGTACTTACATTTACAGTATCTTGCCACGGAATCTTTAACTTACTAAAGGCTAATTGAATGCAAGTATTTGAAGGGTAGAAATTTAATTCATCTTTTGAAAAATTTTCTAGTAATATTCTCCCAATTCCAAACCAAAGTGGATCTCCTCTAGAGATTAAAATAACATCATTTTTTTGAGTTCGAAGCCATTCAACAAGTGCGTTGTTACTTTTGCTCAAAAAAAATGATTTCTTTTTTGATGAACCATTTTCGCTCCATGATTTAATTTCTTCAAAATATGAATTTGGAACTGCAATATTTTGTGTTTCTAAGAATAGATTTTGTAATTTGAAAGATAGATCCTTAAATCTATAAGAATTAATCCCAATTACATGAATTTTTCTATTTACCTTAGTCATCAATATTTAATGAAATGGAACTAAATTATTTGAATGTTTTATTAAATTATCTTATTATTATTCGAGTTATAATAGTAAATTAATTGTCTGAAAGGAGAAAGAGATTACATGATTTATTATTAACTCTTATCAATAAAGATAGTGAATTTGAGTTTATTGAAGAAGATTCTAGCGATTTAACATCAAGCTATTCTGAAAAAGACACTTTGAAATTATCTCGAGTTATAGAAAAAAATCGTAAAATAATCAAAAGATACCAAGCTATAGTAAGAACAGCTGTAACTCTAGATGCCCTGATGGATTCTGAAAATGAAGAAAATTACAAAATCAAATAAAAATTTTTTTTTAAAAGGAATGTTACCTTTACTTTTACTACTATCCTGTGTTTTTAGCCCATTAAAAGTATCCGCAGAAGTTACAGAAACAGAAATAAATGGAGAATTAATGAATGCTAGCAGTGAGTTTTTAAGGGACTTGGACTTTGAAACTTGGCAATTAGTAGCTTATAAATCACCTCTTTTTGAAGATAAATTGATCTTGAGAGTAATAGGATATCCGGGAAATCTCAGGATTGATCATCCCACTGACTTGAGAGTTGACTCAGGCAGAAAACAGTGGCTTTTAGATGATAAAACATTTCTTAATGTGGAATTAGCAAATGATGGAAGACAAGCTGCAGCTGAATTCGATCTTGATCAATTGATTAAAAATTTAGATAAAAATAGACCATTAAGACTATCTTTGTCAGGAGTTTTTTCTGAGTTACCTGTTCCTCCTTTTGTCGTAAAAGAGTGGAGATCAATAAACTGAATTTGATTATTGGAGATGTCTGAAAAAAATGTAAGCCATATAAAATGGATGAAAAGAGCAATTTTTTTGGCTTCTTTAGGCAAAAATACAACGAGTCCTAACCCTAGGGTGGGAGCGGTGATTCTTGATAAGAATGGAAATCTTATTTCAGAAGGATTTCATCACAAGGCTGGCATGCCCCATGCTGAAGCAATGGCTTTTAATAATTTAAAAAAAGATGCTAAAGAAGGATCATTGTATGTAAATCTTGAACCTTGCTGTCACCATGGAACTACACCTCCGTGTGTAGACAAGGTTATAACCTCTGGGATAAAAAAAGTTTTTATATCAATTGAAGACCCTGATAAAAGAGTCTCTGGCAAAGGCATTAAAGTGCTAAGAGAAGCTGGAATAAAAGTTCACCTAGGATTATGTAAAAAAGAATCTTTAGATTTAAATAAGGCTTTTTTTCATAGGAATTTAACTAAAAAGGCATTTGGTGTTCTTAAATGGGCAATGAGTATTGATGGAAGAATAGCTTTAAAAAATGGAAAAAGTAAATGGATTACTAATGAAAAATCAAGGTCATTAGTTCACTCTTTTAGAGCAGAATTTGATTCGATAATAATTGGTGGAAACACATTAAGGAAAGATAATCCAATTTTGACTACTAGAGGTTTAAAAAATCCTGAGCCTTTGCGAGTTGTTTTCACAAAAAGTTTAGATCTGCCTTCAAAATCTAACCTTTGGAATTGTAATAAGGCAAAAACCTTGGTTATTTATGATTCTTCTTCAGCAAATGAAAGATACCTCTCAAGGATTCCGAAATGTGTGGAGGTTGAAAAAGTATCATCAGATAATCCAGAGTTGATTTCAAAAATACTTGCTAAAAGAGGGTGTAATAAAGTTCTCTGGGAATGTGGCCCTAAATTGGCTACCGCCGCTATTAAATCTAATTGTATTCAGGAAATTATTACCTTAATTGCTCCAAAAATTTTAGGTGGAGAAAATAGCATGAATCCCTTGGGTGATTTTGAATTTAAAGAAATGAACGAAATTATAAAATTAAATGATTCTCATTTTAACTTGATTGGGAATGATATATGCGTTAAAAGTTCATTCAAAAATTAATTTTTTAAACTAATTTTTTTATGGGTCAAAGTACCGTACGGTTCTTACCCAAAAAAAACAATACAGGTACGGAAACTCATGGTTTAGTTTATAATAAGTTCTGAATTGATAACAACTATGCCAATAAGACAAGACGATAATCAACCTAATAGACGCTTTGGAATTGTAAATATCATTTTGATAGGAGTTGGAGCATTACTCCTATTTAGTAGTCTTTTCCCTAATCAAAATATGCAAATCCCTAGGGTTCCTTATTCTTTATTTATTGATCAGGTTAATGATGGTGAAGTTAAGCGAGCATATATTACTCAAGAACAGATTAGATATGAGTTAAATGGAGCTGAAGAAGGCGCCCCTTCTGTATTAGCAACAACACCCATTTTTGATATGGACCTTCCACAAAGGTTAGAAAGTAAAGGGGTTGAATTCGCTGCCGCTCCTCCCAAAAAACCCAACTTTTTCTCAACCATATTGAGTTGGGTTGTTCCTCCTTTAATTTTTATTCTTGTTTTACAGTTTTTCGCTAGAAGAAGTATGGGTGGAGGAGGTGCTCAGGGAGCTCTTAGTTTTACTAAAAGTAAAGCAAAAGTTTACGTACCCGATGATGAATCAAAAGTGACATTTGCTGATGTGGCTGGCGTTGATGAAGCTAAGGATGAATTAACAGAAATAGTTGATTTTCTAAAAAAACCTGAGAGATACACTGATATCGGTGCGCGAATACCAAAAGGTGTACTTCTTGTGGGCCCTCCAGGTACAGGTAAAACTCTTCTTTCAAAAGCTGTTGCGGGAGAAGCAGAAGTTCCTTTCTTTATAATTTCAGGTTCTGAATTTGTTGAGCTTTTTGTTGGTGCTGGTGCCGCAAGAGTAAGAGATCTATTTGAACAAGCAAAGAAAAAAGCTCCATGTATTATTTTTATTGATGAATTGGACGCTATTGGTAAAAGTCGTTCTGGATCTATGGGAGTCGTTGGTGGTAATGATGAAAGAGAACAAACTTTAAATCAGCTTCTTACGGAAATGGATGGTTTTACCTCAACTGATAAGCCAGTTATAGTACTTGCGGCTACGAACCAGCCAGAGGTTCTTGATGCAGCACTTTTAAGACCAGGAAGATTTGATAGACAGGTTTTAGTCGATAGACCAGATTTATCCGGAAGAAAAACTATATTAGAGATCTATACAAAGAAAGTTAAACTTGCAGATTCAATTGATTTAGATTCTATTGCTCAAGCTACTAGTGGATTTGCTGGAGCTGATTTAGCAAACATGGTTAATGAAGCTGCTTTACTTGCAGCCAGAGCAAAAAGAAAAAGTGTGGAGCAACAAGATTTAGGTGAGGCTATAGAGAGAGTTGTGGCTGGTCTGGAAAAGAAGAGTCGCGTTTTGCAGGACGATGAAAAGAAAGTCGTTGCTTATCATGAAGTCGGTCATGCAATAGTCGGTCATCTTATGCCCGGAGGTTCAAAAGTAGCAAAGATTTCTATTGTACCAAGAGGTATGAGTGCACTAGGTTATACCCTTCAGTTGCCAACTGAAGAAAGATTCTTGAACTCCAAAGAGGAACTAAAGGGACAAATAGCTACACTTCTTGGAGGAAGATCTGCAGAAGAGGTTGTTTTCGGAAAAATTACAACGGGTGCGTCAAACGATTTACAAAGAGCAACTGACATAGCAGAACAAATGGTTGGTACATTCGGAATGAGTGATATTCTTGGGCCTCTCGCTTATGACAAACAAGGTGGAGGTCAGTTTTTAGGTAATGGTAATAACCCAAGAAGATCTGTTAGTGATGCTACTGCACAAGCAATAGACAAAGAGGTTCGAGATTTAGTTGATGATGCTCATGAAACTGCACTTAATATTTTGAGGAACAATTTACCATTACTTGAATCGATTTCTCAAAAGATTCTTCAAGAAGAAGTTATTGAGGGTGAGGATTTAAAAACCTTGCTTGCTGAAAGTAAAATGCCTACATAATAGGATTTAGGTTTTCTTTCAATTATTCATGATGAAACTAATCAAGCTAGCTAAAAAAAATTTTTTATCAAGCTTTGATATGTCAAAAGAAGAAATAATTCATATTTTTAATATCGCAGATAATTTTAAAAATAATGATTTTGATATAAAACTTGAAAAAAAAGTTTTAGGTTTAATTTTTGATAAGTCCTCCACTCGCACAAGAGTTAGTTTTCAAGTAGCTATGTCAAGACTTGGTGGAACTACAATTGACTTAAATCCTACAACTTCGCAAATTGGTAGGGGAGAGCCAATTAGAGATACCTCTAGAGTACTTAGTAGATATTGCGATGTGCTTGCAATAAGAACTTTCAATCAAGCTGATATAAAAGAGTACGCAAAGTGGTCTTCTAAACCAGTTATCAATGCTCTTACGGATACGGAACACCCATGTCAAGCTTTAGCTGATTATATGACAATTAAAGAGGAATTTAATGGCTTTAAAAACGTAGTATTGACATTTGTAGGAGACGGAAATAATGTTGCAAATTCTCTGATCTTGTGTGGAGCACTACTAGGAGTTGAAGTTAGAATAGCTTGCCCAAAAGGATATGAACCAAATCCACTTATAGTTAAAAAAGCAAAGGAAACATATACGGACAAAAATTTATTGAAAATCACTAATGATCCTAATTCTGCAGTTCAAGGTGCAAATGTTATTTATACAGATGTTTGGTCATCTATGGGCGAAGAAAATAAAAAAGAATCAAAAGATAAAGACTTTGAAGGATTTACAATAGACAATCATTTGTTAAGTAAGGCAAAAAAAGATGCAATTATTCTTCATTGCCTTCCCGCTTATAGGTCTAAAGAAATAACAGATGAAGTAATGGAGAGTAAGAATAGTAGAATTTTCGAGCAGGCTGAAAATAGATTACACGTTCAACAAGCATTATTAGCATGCATGCTTTCTTCTTGATCGCTTGCAATTCTAAAATAAAAGAGGTACAAATGTATTAGTAAGTCATTGTTCTAGTGTTAAATTCTAGTAAGAGAAATCTTTCAAAAGCTCAAAATGAGTTATATGAATGGATAAAAAATTATATGCACGACTTTCAACATAGCCCAACTATAAGGCAAATGATGAAAGGTATGGGACTTAAGTCGCCTGCCCCTATTCAAAGTCGTCTTAAACACTTACAAGAAAAGGGATACATATCATGGCAAGAAGGTAAAGCTAGGACACTTCAAATTGTAGATGAAATTTTTGAAGGCATACCCGTAATGGGATCAGTAGCAGCTGGAGGATTGATTGATACTTTTTCCGATATTAGTGAGAATTTAGACATATCTGATATTTTTAAGAAAAAGGGTGTTTTTGCACTCACGGTAAATGGAGATTCTATGATTGATGCTTGTATTGATGATGGAGATATGGTTTTGATGGAGCCCATAAAAGATAAATATTCACTAAAGAACGGCACAATAGTAAGCGCAATGGTTCCAGGTTTGGGAACGACATTAAAATATTTTATAAAAAAAGGTGAGAAAATTTATTTAGAAGCGGCTAATCCAGCTTATGAGCCAATTGTACTAAATTTGAATGAAGTTGTTTTTCAGGGAAAACTTCTCGCAGTTTGGAGAAGAGTGTGAAGTTAATAAACTACATTAATAATTTTTCTTATGTAGATTTTTGTATTAGTGTGTTCTAAATCAATTATTTACAAAATAAAATTATTTAAAGAGAAATAAGAAGAAAATCTCTTAAAGATTGAATTTTTAAATTTAGAAAAGATCTGAAAATTTTGAAGTAAACATTCATTGCAATATAATTCAAAGAGATTTATACCCCAAATCTGCATGTTTAAGAGGATTCTTGTTACTGGTGGAGCAGGTTTTATAGGCTTTCATTTATGTAAGCGTTTAATAAATGAAAATTTTATTGTTTATTCTATCGATAACCTTAATAATTATTATGATGTCAGTTTAAAAGAGAAAAGAAATAAAGAACTTGAATATATTTCCCAAGAAAAAAAATCGAACTTCAAGTTTTCTAAATTAGATATTACAGATAAAAAAAATCTAGAAAAAATTTTTTGTGAATTCAAACCTTCTGCAGTAGTTAATCTGGCAGCTCAGGCAGGAGTTCGATATTCTATAGAAAATCCAACTGCTTACATCCAATCAAATATAGTTGGATTTGTAAATATTTTAGAAGAATGCCAAAAAAATAATGTAGGACATTTAGTCTATGCAAGTAGCAGCTCTGTTTATGGTGGTAATAACGAATTCCCATTTTGTGAAGATTCAGGAGTCGATCATCCTGTAAGCCTTTATGCTGCCACAAAAAGATCTAATGAACTCATGGCACATACCTATAGTCATATTCATAACTTACCAGCAACTGGCCTAAGATTCTTTACTGTTTACGGACCTTGGGGGAGACCTGATATGGCTTTGTTCAAGTTTACTAACTCAATATACAATGGGGTTCCAATAGATGTTTTTAATAACGGCGAAATGAGCAGATCATTCACTTATATTGACGATATTATTGAGGGATTGTACAGAGTTCTAATTAAACCACCAAAACCTGATAATCATTTCCACGAAAAACCTAAAAACCCCTCTTCAAGTTGGGCTCCACATAAAATCTTTAATATAGGAAATAGTAGTTGTACAAACTTGTTGGATTATATTGAAGAGATAGAAAATGCAATGAATAAAAAAGCGAAAAAAAATTACCTTCCTATGCAACCTGGAGATGTTCGCGTAACTTCAGCTAATACTGATTTACTTGAAGAGTATATAGGTTATAAGCCAAAAATATCTATTAAAGAGGGAATTAAAGAATTTATTAAATGGTATGAAATTCACGTAAAAAATTAAATAAGTTATTTATATTTAAATCATGAAAAGCAAAAATATTATAAAGCCTTATTTACTTCAAATTTAGATTACGAAACTTAAATTATTCAAGGTTACTAAGCGATAAAAGATTTAGATTTGCTATTTACTTAAAAGATTGACATATTTTTTTTGACTAATTCTGCTATGGATGGCCATAAACATAAAGGACTTAAATTATCCTGTTCATTTTTATTATAAGTTGATATATTGCAGCCTTTTTTTTCGATGTAATTCAACCAATTTTCAGGGCAGCTTACAATTCCCTCTCTATATAATTGTCCTACACCACTCCAGCTTGAAATATTCGTGTTAGATGTATTTGTCGGGAAGCCGATTGAAAACGCGCTATCGTAAGCTCTATATTCGATAGCTCCTTCAAAATGCTCTCGCCTTGAAACTTCTTCTTTTGCATGATTAGGTAAATAGCCATTGATTTTAAAATGAAGGAGTGCTCCTGTTAGATCACTTGGAGGTAATATCTTCGTCGTGTGGACAGTTAAATATTCATTACCATCTTCACAAAAAATTAAAGGGATTTTACGAAGGTTTGTTGACCGTTGTTTTGATACTTCTAATAGACTTTTTCCGAAAAAATATTCTCTAGCACCACCACGTACACCCATATAAGGATACTGATCAGAGGAGAAAAATCTAATGTAAGCTGGCATATAGTTAGGATAAATTTTTTCAGGGAGGCTGCTCTCTTCATGAGTTTTAAGAAATGTAGATTGTGCGTTAAACATATCAATCATGGGAGCGATTAGACAGCGCTGTCCCAAACGTTCGAGCTTTATTGTGAGTTTAGTTAATGGCAAATCAGGATAGCCGGGATAGACAAACATTTCGTCCGCATCTACAAAAAGACACCATTTATTCTTCCCTACTTTGCTACGTATTTCGTTAAGCCAATTGACACCGAACTTTGCGGCTCTAAAGCTGGCATCCGATCTGTCATATAATTTGACATCTGGTTCTTTTTCAAGAAACTCCTTTGTTCCATCTGTAGATCCATTGTCAACTATATGAAATTCAGTTACTCCAATTTCTCGGTAATGTCGGAAAAACCATCCAACATTTTTAAATTCGTTTCTGAAATTTGCAAGTAGTAGTAAATCACACATATCGATAATCTTTAGATATTAAAAAATACAGACACTTAAAATAAAAAAATGAAAATGCGTAGTCATTGATTAAGATAGCCAAATATTTGAAATTTAGCTTGCTATAGAATGACTGCTTTGGAGCAAATCAATATGCTAGTATAATCAAGTTGAATTTTAAGTTCGATTAAATGAAAGATTAACCGTAAATTTTTTATTCGTAACTATTTCTCCAACATATTTACGTTAATGTTAATTTATAATAAAAATAGAAATTTTTAAGCAGGTGAATATTCAATTGATAAAAACTTTTACAAACACTACCATTTATAAAAAGTAATCAATTTTCCTTAAATAGATCAAATGACAATGAAAATATATCGAGATCAAACATTTCAAAAATTTAAACCAGTAATTTTGGAGAATGGCTTACGTAGTCCAATATGCGACGTTGATGCCAAAACACTTCGGCGAATTCAAAAAGGAACGATGCAGCATAGTTGGAAAGGTGTAATGTGTAACAAAAATCCGTTCGATATGGCATTGTATGGAATGCTCCTTTACGAAATTAAACCCAAAACAATAATAGAAATCGGATATAAATTTGGAGGGAGTGCGCTTTGGTTCGCAGACCAAGCTAACATAATGGGATTAGAACCAGAGTTGTTGTGTATAGATATCGAACAACGAGAAATGGTGGCAGATCCTCGAATAAAGTTCATGCATGGAGATGGACGTGACCTCTCTAAAAGTCTACCCATTGATTTATTATCTAAGTTGGATCATCCATGGCTTGTAATAGAAGATGCTGACCATTCTTTTGATACAACTTTATCAGTTCTTAAATTTTTTAACAGATATATGAAGACTGGTGACTATATCGCAGTCGAAGATGGAATATGTGACACCTTCGGTAACCAAGATATATATGATGGTGGTCCGAACAAAGCTATTTATAATTTTTTGGAAGACGAATCTTCAATGTTTGAAGTCGATGCTTATTATTGTGATTTCTTCGGAAACAATGTAACCTGGTGCACTAATGGATTTTTACGGCGTTCTTGATAGTTGGTATTGTTTAAGAGATACAATCTGATAGTAAAAATTGATATTACAACTATCTCTATTTAAGTCTTTAGAAAATTCACATATTTGATCGATCCTCAACTAATAAACTTTTCTGGTTTTTATTTATTAATTTTTTATTGAAGTAAAGCACTTATTTATTAGTGACTTTAAGCTATTACAGATTATTGGGATATTGAAGAAATATGGAAATGGAATTGTATTGAAACTAATTCATTAATTTTATCCATGCTGGAAGAGTAGAGGTTCGTTTACTTCAGCTATAAAACTTAGCCTTGCTTAAATTCGCCTTTAGACAAACCTTGCTTCTTCAGATTTCTTCAAAACAGAGTATATGTACGCTCCCGAAAATTTAGAAAATTTCGTAAAATTTACTTATATTTGCAGGGATTAAAATTGCACATAAGCAACTTTAAATGAACTTTTTTGATGCAGTCAGAGATATAGTTATCGGTGCCACGGGAAAGTTGGGTTAGACGAGCCAATCACTTCTTTACGCCAGATAAAGCAAAAACTACATTTATTTCTAAATCTCTTCGTGTTAGATATGGACGTGACTTTTGTACAGACGATAATATATCAGGAGTTAGACGTTCAAGGGTTTGATTATTTGATGGTATTTCATTCCATTCCTCTATATCGAAATATCTTTCTGTAATCTCCTTCATCTCGTCTAATGTAACACGATTAAGATGTGTTTTAATGTAATGATCGTCTGAGACTTCATCTATGAGAGAAATGTGTCGCCAGTCCATTACTTTGGTTTGCTCCCCCTCTCCATTTTCGCCTTTTATTTGATGCGGTTGATTAGGTGACAAATGATGACCATTCCAGCAGTAATAATTATGATGCATGAATATTATTTTTGTTTCTGCATGACATAGTTTAACTAACCCTTTAAATACAAGATCAAGCTGCATGAGATGTTCAGTCACATTATGCAATGAAATGACATCAAATTTCTCATTAAACGTCAATTCTTCTGACGTTCCTAGAAAAAGTCTTATGTCCGGACATCTTCTAGAAATTTCATCAGGAGTAATGCCCATATCAGACCATTTCCTTGTACGTTTGTTCTTTGCTCTGGTGCTTGATAGATTCATTTCTGGATCCAAACCCAAATAGCTTTTCGCACCAGCAGTTAGAAAGCCTGTTCCATAACCGCCAAAGCCACATCCAACGTCGATTACTTTTTTGTGAGATATGTAATTATGTATTCTTTTTGGCCACGATAAATAATCGAATTCAACAGTAATTTCCAGCAAATCAGGAATATAGTTTTTTAATGCGTGATCGACTGATTCAGCAAAATGAAAAAAAGCAATTTTTGCTTGTACTACATCTTTTGACCAGTTTCCAATTGGTTTTAATTCAGCTAACGCCTCTGCTGCTCTAATAACATCAGTGTTGGGATAGCTGTCTTTATGTTCTCTGAAGAATTGGTCGATTATCTCTATGCTGGAAATTGCGCACTTTTCGTTCTCGATCATCTTTATCTCGCGTTCAAGTTGTTGTATTCTTGTATTTGAGGTGTCAACATGTTTGGTAGCTTTTTCTAACAATGATTTAGCCTCAAGGAACTTCTCCTCTCGAAGATATAATCGTCCAAGAAGTAAATAAATACCTGCATGATTTGGATTGTTCTCAATAAATGATTTGGAATATATTTTTGCTTTTTCAAAATCGCCGAAATTGAATTCTGCCAATGCTAAAAAGTAGGCTGCTGGATGGTCTCCTTTAAATTTTGCTATTGGCAATAAAATTTCACGCGCTAGGATTATATCTCCGGCAATTGCAGCTTCTTTACCTCTTAGATAATTTTCGCGATCTATTATGTAAGTCATGATATCTTTTATCTAGGATACTTTAAAAATAACACCATTTGTAATTTGCCTTCTAGCACGTTCTACCCTGAACGCATTTCCACGATCTGCGTCTAAGTCGTCAAGAAGCTCTTCATATTTATTTTCAATTTCTTCCAGATAATTGAGAGCATCATCCTTGGTGCCCTTTAGAGCAATTAGATATGTTTTAGAAAGATCCATGTAGAAACTGTATCTCCGATCTAGAAATTGTGATGGATGCTTATCATGTAGCTTCAGGCATTCATCCAATTCGAATTCATGGTAGGGATCCACGTTTGCAATTTCCAAAGGTACTTCCTTAATATTCTTGTAAATCGAGCTTGTAGCAATTTGTCCTTGCCATTCGAAATATTCTTCTAAATACCCCATGGTTACTTTGATCCAAGGGAGACGATCAAAGAAAAAATCTTGATTAATTAGCCAAGATTCATTGGGTATTAAATTTGGGTAAAATTGCTTAGAGACATGGCGGTTAAGTGTTGCTGTCTTACAAACATCAATAAAACATATTTCAATGGGTGAATCTGGCCAAACTTGCTCCACAAGATCGCCGATTTTGAGCTCGATTTGGTCTTTATACTCAGAAATTGTATCCATTAATATTGGAACAAATGATTCGCCAAGAACATAATCCACGCCTCCAAACACCCTTTTTTTGTTGATGTCTTTATTTTTTGGAGCAGGGAGAAAGCCAAGTTCAAACCCGTGAATAGGTTTTTTGTTAGGAAACTTACTAAAGTCTATTTTCTCTTTTGACAAATTTGCGTTCAAGCCGGCTGCAGAGGAAACGAGAGAAGAGCCAAAAAAACTTCCTCCATCTATTATTACCCCTTTGCCTTCATAAATTTTTGAAGCTAAATAAAATAACATCTGACGCTCGCTGTAAGACAGCATGCCTGCCGCATTCTCAACTTCAGGTTTAAGGTCAACATTTTGGCTTAAAAATGTTTCTCTTAATGCACCTGTTTTAAAAATTTTAAAATTTGAATGATTAGTCTGCATAAAATTTAAATTTATCCTATTACAAGCATTTATATTGCTTGAATTTTAACATAGTTTTTTGGAATCTATTCACTCTTTTAAGACACTTTAGTTGTGAAGGTTGTCGTTCTCGGACTTATTTGGTGATTCAAATTTTGTTTCCTTTTCATTTTTTTTAGGCCTTAAATTAGTAAGTTTTGATTTTATTGAAGAGAATAAACCTCGTAATTTGTTTTTATTTCTTAAAGACTTATCTTCGCCTCCAGATTTCCGTTGAGCTAACTTTTTTTTGAGCTCACGAACCTCGGAGTTGCGTTCTTTTAGCTTCGATGCTGTTAAATTTAAATTCTTTTTAAACTTATCCAACTCGGAATTACGAGCTTTCAATTTTGTTTCCTTTTCGTTCCTTTCTGCCCTTACATGATTAAGTTTTTCATTTTGAGCTTTTAATTTTGCTTCCTTTTCATTCCTTTGCGCCCTTACGTGATTTAGTTTTTCATTTTGAGCTTTCAATTTTGCTTCCTTTTCATTCCTTTGCTCCCTAACCTTATTTAGTTTTGCTTCCTTTTCATTCCTTTGCTCCCTAACCTTATTTAGTTTGTCAATTCGATTCTTTAAATTTTCTTCTTTTTTACTATTTTCACCCCTTAAAAAAGTAAGTTTGTCATTGATAGACGCAAAGAGACTTCGTGATTTTTGTTTGAGGATAAGATCCTTATTTTCTGAGATAATAGCATCACGTAGTTTCAGCTTTTCTCTGGCAGAATTTAGTTCAGAAACTCTCTCCTTCTTAATTTTTTTTAGCTTATCAATTTCTTTGATCCGCTTAAGTTTTAGCTCTTTTTGCTTGCTGCGATCTTTTCGAAGTCGTTTGTTGTCACGTTCGAGTTTTGATGTTTTATGAAATAGACCATAAAAGAGAAGGAAAAGATTTCGATAAATCAAGGGGCCATAACGAAGGCTTGGCCGTAATGCACGAAAAGTTGAAGCTCTTAAATTATATCCATCGAGATTGATGGCATTGTTATCAATTTTCCTATTCCAATACAAAGGTAAAGGAATAGTTTCTCCTTTATGTCCATTGAACTCTAACGCATGGTATAGTTCCTTTTCTGCATTTAATTGTCTGTAATCTCCAGTAAACCCTCCCACTTCAAGAAAGGCTTGCCTATCGACAAGTAAATCCCAGTGTTCTAAATCATTTTTTAGTAATGTATAGCCTATATTACCTAATATTGGCATTTTAATTTTTTCTGCCAAATCAGTGGACGATGGTATTGAGTTACTGGAATATTCTAGTGAAAATGATGTTAATACCTTTAAATCTCTTTTTTGTAGTACCTTTACCATTTTCGACAGACTGCCAGGTAGGACTGCATTCCCTGGTTGTGTGAAGTATAAAAACTGGGCCTCGGTATTTTTGACTGCGGTATTTGCTGCCAAGCCATATTCAATTCCTGGTGTCTCGTAAAAAGACCAGCCTTTTTTTCTAATTTTCAGCTTAATATGATCTAGTTCAGTTAATGTTTTCGTATTTCTACTGCCATCATCGACAACAATAACATCTAGCTTTACGTCACTTTCTTTAGCAAGGTTGTTAAGAGTATTTTTTAATCCTTCAATATCGTCTCTGTGCGGAATAATTACACAAATATCAACTTTTGCTTGTTTGGGTTCTTCTGACGAGTGATTTTCGTTTTGAATGATTTTTTTTATATTACGATGGTATGAGATCCAAGTTTTTGTATTTTCTTTATTGTCAAAAGTGGGTGCAGCGACTATCGCGCCATTAGTGAGGGCAGCTTTGAGTTGCTTTTGTAAGGTTAGGGGATGGGCATCGCACAAAACGTCTTTATGATATTTCTCCTCAACTAGTTCGGGTGTTCCGCCAGAGTTTGATGCAATGAAGGGAATCCCACATATAGAAGCTTCGTAAACTGCTAGAGAAGAGTTTTCAATGTGACTTGGCATCACAGCCAAACGATTGCCATCAAGTAAATAACTCAGGGCAGCTTCCTGCTGAAATTCTGTTAATATTTGAACTTCGGTAGGCCAATGGTCCGAGCTTTCTTTGATGAATTCCAACACGTTTAAATCGGGACGGGTTTCTATTCTTGCACCAGGTTTCCCCATGAAGGATATTTTTGAAGGTAGTTTGACTTCGCTATTGATCAGATTGTTTATGGAGTTAATAAAGATATCTAGTCCTTTCCTAGCTTCAAGGCGGCCAAAAAATACTATTTCATCAATTGATACTCGATCACCAGGTTTTAATGATCTTTTCGAAATGACTCCATCAAGCACTTCGGTTGATAGGATATTAGGCTGAACAAAGATTTTTTCATTTAATAAATCATATCCTTGACTTAACATCCATCTTAATAAATGGGTTGAACCTCCAATTATGTGATCACCGAGTTCTACAGACATCCTCTCACAAAACATCTTATCTATATCATCAATTGTATTTAGAGGAAGCGATCCGTAGGTCCTATTCCAAAGCCATGGCGAAGAGCATTTCACAATGAAATGAGTATTTTTTAATGCAAGGCCTTGACGTTTAGCCAGTAGGCTAAGGTAACCGCTTCCTCTCCATTCAGATACATGAACTACATCATAATGAAACTCTTGCAAATGACGTAACATGTTGTACATTGGTGCGGTCCATCGATCGTTGTTCCCTGCACATCTATCTGATAAGTAATAGTCATCTACTCCTATAAACTTCACCCCAAATTCTGCATAGTGTTTGATCCATTCCTCCAACGTACCAATCTCAACATAGTCTTTTCGCAAATAGAGGATGGTAACATCGAACCCCTCTGCTGCCAGTAATTTCGCCAAATAGGAATAAGTAGTGCCTATTCCTCCATTCCTTACTGGACCAACTATGTCTTCTGTTGCAATACAAATCTTCGAGGAGGTGTTTCCAATATCGCCGATGTCAAGACTATTCAGATCAGGAAAATTGATTTCCCAAGAATTAGTCTCTGGGGACAAAAGTTCACGTGTGTCTGGCCTAGGCAAGCAACTTGCAATAACTGTTTCAAGAAGACGAGTTCCTAATTTATCTTCTTTCTGCAGTTTTTTTGAGGATTTTAAATGCTCATACTTTGACACTTCAAATTTGCCCTTTATCCAATGTTTTGTTTATCTTATCACTATAGTATTGGTAACATTTTCTAATGTTTTTATCTGAAGAAGTAATTGGCTTAAATCGATACATATATATACTCTTAAAATTTGTGCTGAATCCAGAGATTAATTTAAGACTTTATCGATTTCTAAGGTTGCATGTAGTTCCTACATTTTTGTAGTAAAGAGTTTTTTAGACATCTTCGGATTTCATTTCTTGCTGATTTAACTAAACTAGTGATGAAAGTTTTTTTCTTTAATATTTTCATCATGATTGATTAAATAAGTTCTTGTAGGGATTGGGTAGTTCTTAATAAAAGATCTTTCTTTCTTATTGTCTCAATATTCCAGAAATTAAAAATGGGAAAGTCGCCTTTAATGAAAACAGCATAAGACTTTGATGAACTACTAAACTGGGATAAGTTAATCGGCTAAATTATATCCTGAAATTGTTAATGATAAAAATATAGGAATGATTCTTTAGGAAAATACTAATGAAACAATTTAAGCACATCAAATATGACTACTGATGGAAACGATTTTAAATATGCTTTGGGAGAAAGACTAATCTTCAATGGAAGAGATAATTATTTTAAGATTGGCGATATGGATACCGCTTAGAAAAGTTAAATCAATAAACCAGAAGATAAGATACTCTAAAAAGTGCTCAAAGGAAGTATATGGTTTATTAGGAAATACGACTTTTTATTTTATATTTTTTAAAAAAATTATCTCTGATCTGACGAGCAAATCGTATAGGCAATAACCATCGAAGTAAAAATATAAGAAAAGCTAGAAAATAGAATTGTACATGCATGGGTTTAAGCTGAGCAGTAAGTTTTAGGTCATAAAAAAAATTTTTTAATGCAATTTGCGCAGACGCTCTGGCATTTTCATGGAGATTGTAATCAATCAATATTTCAGGTTGGTTGAATATTTTTGAGAATGTTTCTTTTCGAGAAAAGAAATGTTTGTCTTCCAAAAATGGAGTAGTTTTAAATTCTTTCCCAGTAAGCATATTGAGATTTATAGCTAAAGAACAGTTTGCGAAAGAAATATTACTCAAATAATGAAATAAGGTAGGTTTTTGGGGATATATTCTGACCTGTTTAAATTCTGGGTCTCCTATTCTATTAATTTTTAATGCAGTAGAGAAAAAAACCTTATCAGGATTTGATTTCATGCACTGTAGTTGTGATACTACTCGGTTAGGAAATGGACGATCATCAGCATCTGATTTGAAGAAGTAATCATACTTTCTATTTCTAGCGATATCTAATGCTTGGTTGAGCAACACACCTGATGAATCTGTATCGACAAATATAACTTCATTACTTAATGTTCCAAAGTCTTTTCTGTTAGTGATTACTATGAAGTCTAAAGTTGAGCATTTAGGGATTTCTTGAGAACGAAAAATATCTTCTAAATTATTTATGTACTCGATACTATGCCATTTATTTAGTAATACACAGTAAATCAGTTTATTTGGCATTATCAAGATATACGGGTAAAACTTGGTCTACAAATAATTGGGAAAATGCAAACTCATCTCTTCTTTTCCATTCTGGATTTTTCTTTTGATTAATTAAACTCATAACAGATTCAGCAAAAAGTTCTGGTGTGTTTTCAGAGAATGCTCCAACTTCTAATCCGAAACGTTTAGCTTGTTGATGCATTCCGATTGTATTGCTAGCTACAATTTTAAACCCTGCTAAGGCATATTCAACGATTTTTAACGAAGGAGCCATTTGGTGTCGTAAAGATGCCATATATGCCATTCCAATTGTGTTTTTTTGACTATCACTATTCATATTTTGATAAAGTTTGCTTTGTTTGATGTTCCCTAAAATTTTGGTGTTTTTTATTTTTTTTAAGTAGTTAAAAACTTCCTCTGAACAAGGTCCGGCAATTTTAAAAACGTGATCAGAATTACGCAAGTCATGAGATAAGATCTCAAGGGTTTTTGGTATAAAAAGTGGTTCCCTATTGGCTTTTGATAGTGTCCCAATATACCAAATAACTATCTTGTCCTCCCTTCTCTTATTCGTAGCGGCATCCAATTCAGAGAATTGTTGATAATGTAAGTCGTATTTTTTATTTATTGTATTAAAAACAAAATCGTTCCAACCTAAGTCAAAAATTTTTGCCTCCTTTTTTTTCTTTGAATTAAGAAAGAAATGATTTGTTTTAACGGCGTTAATATTCCCAGCGTAAATATCGATAGGAAATAAAAACAAGTTAAAAGCTTTTCTTAAAAAAGGATTAGCAGAAATGTTTACAGATCGATGGTCGCAAATGAAAGTGCACTTAACATCAAAAAAGATACATAAAATCTTTGCCAACGATATAGAAGGAACATTGTTTAATCGGTAAAAAAAGTGCAAAACTTGAATTTTGTTACATTTAATAATTCTAAACAAACGAATAGCATTCAAAAATCTATTAATCAGTCTTTTATTAGGACGCAGTTTCTGAAATATTGAACCTAAGTCTTCGATTTTACTTCTATTTCTGACGGTGTCAAAAACAAAAACTTTGTTTATTTTATCTTGATTTGATGCTTCTCTAATGTATGTTTCAGCAGCAATAGCACCTTGTGTACCGAGTACTTCTAAACTAAAAAATCCTATATTCATCTTAACCAATTAAACGTAAACAATTAATTCTATCGTTATCTAAAACAAAGGTTGATCCAAAAGCAATCATCTCGTTGTTAGAGCTCTTCTTTTTGATTATGGTGGATATTTGAAAAAATTTATTTATGTTATGTATTCTATTTAAGAAAGAAAAGGAGATGGATTTAATATCCTTAAGTTCAATCCACTGATTTTCATGATATTCCTTTTTGAGTCCTTGCAAAGTTTCAATCGATATAATTAAGCTAGTCTTTTCTTTCCCTAATTGCCCTTTCTTATTGCGAGTAATCTTGAATTTCTCGAGTTGATTTGCATTTATATGAAGATTTTCAGACCAACATGGCGCTAGTGATTGGCCAGATGATAATTGAGATACTGTATGGATGTTGTATCCAATCATTTTTGGGTAAAGATTATTTAACGCTCTTTGTATAACCAAGTCTGCCCTATTGGATAAACCCATTGCCCATAATCTCCCGATAACATAAAAATTTTTTTTGTATTTTTCAGAAAGCTGTCTAACGTTTTTTACAATATCCGGCCAACCATAGGCAAAGTCGTCGCCGCAAATAATCGTGTTTTTCCCAAAGAATGGTTTATAGAAATTAAAGTTTTCCATCCAATTTGGGTTGCCATGTGTAGCGTCATCAAAATAAATGTCTATTTTTTGTTTCCAAGTATTTTCAACAACGCCTGGTGAAAATCCTTCTATCACTTCAAGATTTTTGATGTGGGATGTGTAATGATCAAATCTCTCCCTACTTAAGTCAAAACCTAATCTCTTCTTAACCCATGGAGCTGCTTCAAAAGTATCTATAGAAACAATTTTAGAAGGATTGACTTCAGACCTCCCTTTGGATATTGCATCGGTTGAAGATCCAAATAATGGTCCAAGTTCTAAGATTACACCTTCATTATTTTCTTTACTCTGTTCGCTGACTATTGAGGTGAGTAAATTAAGTCCCTCTTTTGTCATAGTTCTTGGAATATCGATACTCTTCAATGTTCTTGCTATCTTCATTAGAAGATATTACCGAATAAGAATAAATTTTTCAACATATTCTTTAATTATATTTTTATTTGAATAAAACGTATTTTGATATTGACAACTAATTCCTTAATAATGTAAAAGTTTGGAGGGTTGTTCTTTAATGTAGGAATCTTATAAGAGTTTTTGTTATGAGTGAAGATGATTTTCTTTAGATGGCCAGTTGCATTAAAGTTTTTTATTAATTATCATTTTTTTTTATATTAAGAGGTATTTTATTAATGAGATTATTTTATCCAACCTTTGTTTTGAATTCACCTAAAAGGGATTAGTAAATTGAAAAAAGTATTTGTTACCGGTGGAGCAGGATTTGTCGGGTCTTCTCTTATCAATGTTTTGCTCAATTCTGAGTTGGAAATTGTTAGTTTTGATAATCTTTCAGGAAGTCCAAAGCCATATATTAATCATCCAAATATTAAAAATATTGTAGGAGATATAAAGAATTTCAATGAGGTGTTTGAGGCGTCTTCAGGCTGTGATACTTTTTTTCATCTTGCAGCTTCTGGAAATGTTATTGATTCAATAAAAGATCCAATTGCTAATTTAGAAAGTAATGTCTTAGGAACATTAAATTGTCTTCGTGCAGCTTCTGCGAACAATGTAAATAAATTTATATTCTCGTCAACCGGTGGAGCACTTATGGGGAATACTCCTCCTCCTGTTAACGAGGAGAGTGTACCTTCTCCAATATCACCTTATGGAGCTAGTAAGTTAGCTTGTGAAGGCTATTGCAAAGCCTTTTCATCTTCTTTTGGCTTGCATACGACAATATTTAGGTTTGCAAATGTTATTGGTGAATTCTCTGCGCATAAAAAGGGAGTAATAAATAGATTTTATAAAAATCTTAAAAATGATAAAGAACTCGTTATCTTTGGTAACCCTACTCGCGATTTTATTTATGTAAGAGATCTAGTAAATGGGTTAATCTTGGGTGCTAAAGCAAATATTGATGCGGCAGAAATTTTTCATTTGTGCTCTGGGGTTGAGACCAAAATATCTGATGTAGCTGAATTAATGGCACAAATCTGTGGTAAGCAAAATATTAAAATCGAATTTCAAGGTTTTAGAGATGGCGAAGTTGAAAGAACATTTGCTTCAAATCAAAAAGCAAGTGAACTTTTAAATTTTAAATGTGAGCATGATATTCAATCTGCTTTAGAAAGTACCATTAACTGGTTTGATAACTATAAATCTATTTAGAAAACTATTTATTAAAATTTTTAAAATTAAAATCCATTTTTTTTTAAAGTAAATCTTAATTTTCTTTTTTTGAATTTATTCTGTGTGATTTGTAGTTATTCCAAATATAAACTTCGAAATTGAAGATATTATTATTAGAAGAGATAGATATGTAAGGAAACCTCTATGTCTCCATACATGCCATGGTTCCTCAGGTTCAAGAGGCCTTGATAATATTGCTAAAAATATTTGTTGTTGAATACTGTCTATCCTATTGCTTTCAGTCTTTGCAAGAGTAGTTTTATAAAGCTCCTCAAAGAATAGTATATTGTTATTTATCTCATTTAGTTCAAAGGATCTTTGATTTAATGCATATTCATTTTCACTAACTAATTTTCCTCTTTCTAATTCAATTTGTTCCCTTAAACTTCTAATTTGGTTTTCAATTAATTCTATTTCGGGTACATCATCCATAACAAAAACCCTTTTTCTTTCTAAGAGTTTGATATTTAATTTAATGATTTCCTCTTCTAGAGCAATAATTACTTTAGAAATAGATTCAGCCTCGGATCTTAAATCAATTGATTTATATTTTGCTTGGAATTCTTTTAATCTATCTTTTTCATAATCAAGTCTTTGCTTAGATAAATCAACTTGATTTTGAAAAAATTGTAATTGTTTCTTTGAAATATCATAATTTAATTCATTAATAAATAATTCAGATTCCTTGACTAAAAACTGATTGATAAAAAGTGCATCTTCTGGGGTAAAGGCTTTTACTTTTATTTCTAGTACGCCATTTTCTTGGTTAGTAAAAATAGTGAGTTGCTTTTTAAAAAATTGATATTTTTTATCCTGATTAGAATTTGAATTTAAACCAGAAAACAAATCTATCCCTTTTTTTCTATATATGTAACTAAAATTTAAATCCTTTTCTATTTTTTGAAACATTTCTGGTGACTTTAAATAGACTTCTAGATATTTTGATTCGTTCAAAGAAGCTTGATTAGCTAATCCTGTAAATATAGAACTAAAATCGGTTGGGATACTATTTTTGTTTGCTGCTTTTCTTAAAACAACTGAAGAACTAACTAAATATTTGTTTCTTCCTATAAAATAATAATAAGAAAATAAAAAAGGGGTTAAAGTAATTAATATAAGTAAAATATATTTTTCTAAGGATGAAGTTCTTTTTAACTTACGTGTAAAAAAGGTAAGAAAATCTGAATTTAATTTAAAATTTTGTTTTTTTAAATAGTCCTTAAAAAATAATTTTGGTTTTTGTATAAACTTTGAAATTTCATCCTTTGATAATTTTGGTTTTTGTATAAATTTAAAAAATTTACTCTTTAATAATTTAGATTTTTGTATTAATTTTGAAAAATCACTCATTGATTATTCCTCCAGGTTTTCTTGAGAAAAATCGCTTTCTGAATCATTATTTTTTGTAAGTAATTTATTGCAATCTTTTAATGCTAGATATACATCATCATATTCTATCATTTTTTGATCATGCAAAATGAAACCCTTTTCAATATTATTATTCTTTAAAAATTCATAATTGTGAGTAACGATTATAAAGCTTGAAAACTGTTTTAATTCTTTTACTGCCTGTTTACATTTTTCTCTAAATCCTATATCACCTCTTGCTAATACCTCGTCGAGTAAATATACGTCGAACTTAAAAGCTAATGATAATCCAAAAGAAAGTCTTCCCTTCATACCAGAAGAATAAGTTTTGTATGGTCTATCGAAATAATCACCTATATCTGCAAAGTCTCTTACTATTTCAATTTTTTCTTCAATCCCCTTATTTGAATGAGTGCCGAAAATTTTACTTACAAATTTTACGTTTTCGCTAGCAGTCAAACCTGCTTGAAAACCTGAAGCGACTCCAAATGGCCAACTTATAGAACAATTTTTGTTTATATAACCAGAATCTGGAAAGTCAATTCCTCCTAAAATTCTCAGAAGAGTAGATTTACCAACACCATTACCTCCAAGAACACATACTGATTCCCCATCTTTAATACTAAAATTTAAATTTTTGAAAACATACTTTCGCTTGCCATTATGTGAATAACTTTTAGTAAGGTTTTTAACTTCTATCATTTTGTTTGCAATATCCTTTCATTCTTCGAATATATTAATAATCCCAAGAATAAAATAATTAATGTGCTTTTGGCTAGATAAGAAAATGATATCAATGGATCGAGTAAATAAAGGTCTGAAAATCCTTTTCGAGAAAGTTCTATTGCTTGCAAAACAGGATTCCAACTTAACCATGGTTTAAGCCATTGAGGTAATGCTGCAAGGGAAAAGAAAGTTCCGCTAAGAAAATATAAAGGCCTAAATATTATATTAACTATTTCTCTCATAAATAGATATCTACTACCTGCTACCATGATTATCAGTCCAAGACCGAAAGAAAGAATTGCTATAAATAAGTAACATATTAAAATTAAAGGTAAATTATCTAAAACCCAAATATTTTTGAAATAGTAATAACCAGACATAATTATTAGATAGATAGAACCATAAATGTATATTTCCACAAATGATCGAGCAGTCAGAGTATCAAATGGCTTTACTCTGGAGTAATAAAAAAGGGCATAATTAGAGTTAATAGAATCAACAGACCTTCGAGAAATTGAATTAAAAAGTCCGTAGACAATATTACCGCTGCTTAGAAATATTATAAGGTCAAGAGTGAAAACAGGTTCAAACCCTCTTCTAAATCCTAAAAGTAATAACCATATAATAATTAATCCTATCGGTTCAAATAGAATTCCAAATAAGCCAAATCTCACTTTCGAAATCCTAGTTAAAAGTTCTCTATAATAGAGTCCTCTTATGACATCTATTTGAATTTTCAAACCTTTTTTAATTTGTGAAAAGGAGGTCATTTAAATTTTTCTTAGAAATACTTAGTCTGAGAAGACTCTATAAATTGTTACTGGTGCAATTAATTCTGAAAATGGTTCAACTATCGTTTTTATAGTTGCTGAACTTTTTGCCCAAGCATTTTTTTCAACAACTATCACATCTCCATCAATCAATGTAGGATTATTTAAAAGATCAGCTTTATTAGAAATACTATAGGAAGTTATTGATTTCGTAATTGTTCCATTAGGGTTCATTCTTATTAATGCGATTTTATTTTTATTACTTTTGTTTGTTATGCCTCCTGCGCTCAAAATTGCTTGAGATAGAGGACTATTTGTTTTTATGGTTTGTAAACCAGGATTATTGACTTCTCCTACTACATTAATAGTTATTGAGTCAGGAGAAAAACTAGATGAGGCTATTGTGAATAGTTCATTATTCTCTCTTATTTTAATAGGATCTATTCTTACACTATCTCCATCATATATATAGTGATTTTCTATAGGTTTGCCATTTTTTAAGGTGTCCCAATAATTAACTTTTGTAATTTGAATTTGAGAGTTTTTCTTGTTTCCTCTAATTAAATTTACATTTTTAAGATCTCCTTTTTTGGTTATTCCACCTGCTTTTTGTATGGCATCAACTAATGTTGGCCAGCCATAAGTTTTTATTGATGTTTGTTCTCCTCCGTCATTATTAACGAGTTGATTTTCACCTTGAATATCAATACTATATATACCGGGCCGGTTAACCTCTCCTGTGATTGCTACTCTTATAGGTCTAGTTTTCAATAAATCTAAATATATAATAGGATTTCTAAGTATCTTTGAGTATGAATTGGAGAGTTTATTCTTGGCATCTTTTAGAGTCAAATCGTTAACATTTATTGTGCCTATTCTATTGACATTAATTGTTCCATCAGGCAAGACTATTACCTCTGAATTAAATTCGTCGTAGCCAAAAACTCTTATTAATAGCCTGTCTCCTGGACCTAAATGGTACATAGGTAATATTTTTGATGAACTTAAAGAGCTATTATTGTATGTTTCTGCCTTGGATTCTTTAACGAAGAGATTGACTTTAGGTCCAAACAAAAAAAATATCACAAAGAAAGATATTATCTTAAATTTTTTCACTTCTATTGATATAGAAAAGTCTAAATAACTATATCATAAGGAGTTTGTATTACTAGGTTTAGATAAATCTTCAAAAAGTTAAAAAAATATTTATCCTGCTCAATTAATTATTCATAATTTAAAACTCTTCTCTTTTAATTAATGGACGTGGTTACTGCTTGTATTGAATTTTTGTAATAGGTTCACCAAAATTTGATTCAAAAAATATTAAATTAAAGGATATTAGTAATAATCATCAAACAATTTTCGAAATAGAACCTACATGTCCTTGAGCAGTCAAATATTAAACTCATTTGTCCTCACTTTGGTAGTTTGCATATTGTATGTTCCCATCAACATGCATTAAAGCTTTTAAATAAGCAGTTCCATCAGTATCGCCAGTAAAACGCAAGCAATTAAGTCTGCTATTTTCTTTGAATTTATAAATTGAACCAAAAGAAAGCATCACACTATTTGCGGTAGTACGACCGGTTATATAGGATACCTGGAAGAAGTGATTTTTGTTGAAACTTGGATTTTTGCAAGTAAGTGAGATGGATGTCATATTCTCAGTATTAACCCACTCATTTTCTTCATAAAAAATAGGACCATCAGGGGTGCCAACCGTGATTTTTATATCAGTATCCTTTTCTGTAATAGCATCTTTTTCAACATTATGATTATTGTGAGTAATTTTGAATGCCTTGAGTTGATTATCTTTTACATGAAGGTTCTCAGACCAACATGGTGCTGGCGATACACCAGAAGATATTTGTGATTTAGTCTGAATATTGTAATCAAAAGTTTTTGAGTATAAATTTTTTATCGAATTTCTTATAACTAAGTCTGATCTATCTGATAAACCCATTGCCCATAATCTACCTATTACATAAAATTTCTTATTATATTTTTCAGAGAGTTGTCTGACATTTTTAACAATATCTGGCCACCCAGATGCGAAGTCGTCGCCGCAAATAATCGTGTTTTTTCCAAAAAATGGTTTATAGAAATTAAAGTTTTCCATCCAATTTGGATTGCCATGAGTAGCATCGTCAAAATAAATATCTATTTTTTGGTCCCAAGTATCTTTAACAATATCTGGTGAAAATCCCTCTATTACTTCAAGATTTTTGATATGTGAGGTGAAAAAATTAAACTTCTCTCTGCTTAGATCAAAGCCTAATCGTTTCTTAACCCATGGTGCGGCTATGAAGGTATCTATTGATACGATTTTACTGGGATTTTCAGACGATCTTCCTTTGGATATAGCGTCTGTAGAGGAACCAAAAAGTGGACCAAGTTCTAGAATTACACCTTCGTTGTTCTCAAGACTCTGTTCTCTGACAATTGATGTTAGAAAGCTAAGGCCTTCCTTTGTCATAGTCCTTGGGATGTCGATGGAACTCAATTTATTGTTTAAACTCTATTGATTTTAACCGAATAAGATTAAATTTATCAATGAATATTCTCCAAAGGATATTTATTAGCATAAATTAGTAGTAATTTAAAAAACAATGAGTTAATAGTATTTATGGAATTTGCAGAAATTTTGTAAAACAAAATAAGGTTTAGTTATTTTATAAAGAATGTCTAAATAGACATTATTAATGTTCTCGCAGTTTATTTAGTAAGGCATGGTAAGGTGGTGAAATATAAAAATACTTATTCCTCTAGATGATGTTCAGGTCAGTTACTGTTAAGGTTGAATTCTGAATGATTGCCAAGAGGTCATCATTTAAATAAATATTTGTATGACCACTACCATAAGAGAATGTAAAATCATTTTGATTGTAACTCCCAGAGATTGTTAAGCTATCTTCCCCTGTAGAGTAATCTGTAATCAAATCTCTACCAAAGCCAGTAACAATTTGGAAATTATCATTTCCACTCCCTCCAGTTAATTGATCATTTCCAATTCCTCCAATGAGAGTATCACTTCCATTGTTGCCATATAAGAAATCATTATTATTTCCACCATTTAAAGTATCGTTGCCATTATGACCGTAAAGGGTATCAACGCCTGATTCTCCGTTTAGGATATTATTTTTACTATTCCCATTGAGAGTATTATTTAAATTATTACCAGTAGCGTTTATATTTCCAGTTCCTATAAGGGTTAAATTTTCCACATAATTAGAAGCTGTATAACTTACATAGGACCGAATTAAATCAGTTCCTCCAGTAGAAGAACTTTCAATAACATCATCACTAGCATGATTTACAACATAAGTATCATTCCCATTCCCTCCAACCATTTGATCAATATCACCATTCCCATTAAGAATGTCATCTCCATCTCCGCCATATAAGTTGTCATTATTATTTCCACCATTTAGAGTGTCATTTCCATTAT
>CACFAG010000011.1 GCA_902564235.1 uncultured Prochlorococcus sp.
TTCGCTTTCGACCACTCAGCCACCTCTCCCATCTTTATAAGTATGCACTTAATGAAGAGAAAATTATGAACTATAAAATTATCTTAATTTTTAATTCCACCCTGCATCTTTCATCAATTTAATAGCTAGAGAATTTTTTTCTCCAAGGTCTTCTACAGTTACACTATCAGGCGTAAACTCTCCAAAGTTCTTTACTATTTCATTCTGATTAACTTCCTTCAAAGGGTGTTCAAATGTTGGAGCAGCTAAACCCTTACTTCCCTTCGGAGATGCTAAGAATTCAAGTAGCTGAATAGCTTCATTTTTATTCGTTGCATATTTTGCTACACCACCTGCACTAATATTTACGTGTGCAGGATTAGGAATAAGGACCTTTGTTTTTTTCGCATACAAAGCATCTCTTCGTCCATTAACTCCCGCTAACATTCTGGCGACGTAATAATGATTAACAATTCCTACTCCACATTTTTTCTTAGAAACTGCTCTAATTATTGAAATATCTCCTGAGTAGAATGGTTGAGTAACGTTTGAAATCATTCCGCTTAGCCAAGCTTTAGTTTCTGATTCACCTTTTTGAATTATTTGATTGGCAACTAAAGATTGATTATATGGACTTTTTCTATTTCTTAAACATACTTTACCTTTTAAGGATGGATCAGCTAAATCTATATAGTCATTAAGTGTATTTATATTTACAACTTTTGGATTGGCCACCATAACTCTTACTCTTCTTGTTAATGCATACCATTCCTTTTTTGGATCTTTTAATCCATCAGGGACATCATTTTCCAAATCAGAAGATTCTATTGGTTGAAGTAATCCAGCTTTAGATGCATTTGTAATTCTTGCAGCATCCACAAGCAATATTAAATCTGCTTGAGAATTCTTCCCTTCTCTTTTCAATCTTTCAATTAAGGATATTCCTGACGCTTCTATTAGCCTGACTTTAATTCCTGTTTCTTCTGCAAATTTTTTATAAACATTTCTATCCGTATTATAATGCCTACCCGAATAAACTTTGACTTCTTTATCTGTTGAATTAACTGGAATATTTACATTCAGTAGAAATGTACATGATAGTGCTGTGTAAAGTAGTTTTTTGAGTTTTTGCACTTTTTCAAATTAGTATCTATGGTTACTTTATATCCAACTACATAACAAGGCCTCTTAAAGAAATTTTCTATACATAACTTTGTATCATTTTTAATATCAGAAATGAATTATTTAACTCAACAACTACTAAAGTCTGAAGAATTAGAAATTTTGATAACAAATCTAGATAAAGAAAAATTATTTTGGGAGGATGGGAAGCAGACCGCTGGAAAACATGCGGCCAAATTGAAAAATAATTTACAACTAAAAAGAGATTCAGATTTATCAAAAAAGTTTTCTAGATTAATTACAAAAAAGATACTTAGTAATGAACTAATCAAAAGCTTCGCTATACCCAAAAGGGTTCATGGAACAATCTTTACAAAATCTACAAAAGGTATGAAATATGGCCGTCATATTGATAATGCTTACATGTCCTCTGGGAGGGCAGACTTATCTTTTACAATTTTTCTAAGCAGTGAAGATAAGTATGAGGGTGGCGCATTATCAATTGTGAATTTGAACTCGGAGAAAAAGTTTAAATTGAGTGCAGGGGAAATAATAATCTATCCAAGTACATATTTACATTCAGTTGAAGAGGTTCTTGATGGCGAAAGATTAGTATTTATAGGTTGGATTGAAAGCTATGTAAAAAGCATTGAGGAAAGAGAATATTTATTTGATCTAGATGCTGCGGCAAGATCATTACTAGCTAAGTATGGAAGATCAAACGAAGTTGATCTAATTTTTAAATCTTATTCGAATCTACTTAGAAGATTAGGCAGTTGATATAGAATCATTTTATACATCAGATAGAAAGTTTTTTTTTAAAGAACTAAAATAAAAAAGATTATTAAAATATAATGAAGAATAAAAATTCTATTGCTATTTTTCTTGCTGCTACAAGTGCTTTGGCAGTAACAACATCCAAAGATTTCTCATTGAAAGCAGGGGAAAATGATTTAGGCGGTTTGAAGGAATGGAACACAGACATGCCAATAGAAGCTGATTTTATACTCGATGATGAGGCTCAGAAATTAGCTGATGAAGCAAAAAATTCCAATTTGTGTATTCCAATAGGTGAAGGGGAAAATTGTTGGTAAAAAAAAAAGCCCCAATACAATGAGACTTTTTTTTATTAAAAATAAGAAACCCCTCTTTTTGAGGGGTTTTCTTATATTTAGAACTTAAATACTGTGGTAAGCATTGCTCCAAAGATATCTTGGTCAGTTGAGGACTCAACATCAGTTCCTCCCCATATACCAGGAGTAATAGTAATTGAATCGTTAGGCTTGAATGAATAATATGCTTCCCAAAGGAAAGGGTCAACTTCACTCAAAGTTCCAGTAGTAACTTGTGTTGCCTTAACAGGTTGTCCGAGAGCAAACCCTATCCTATCGTCAGCTTGGATAATATCCTGCCAACCTAGTCCAACAAAATATCCAGAACCTTCTGAAACATTTAGAGGATGATTATCAAAATTAATTAAATCATAACCAAGTGATATTTCAGGCACAGCAACACCTGAATCTTCTGGTCTCCAGTAAGCTCTTAATGCATATGCATCAGCATTAGCATCTGAACCCAGTTTGGTAGAGTCACCAACATTACCATGAATAAGTTCTGTTGAATAATACTCATGAGCATCCCATCCAGCATGTTGCTTAGAGTAAGTTACAGAAGCATGATACTGAGGCTTTGTAAAAGCAATCATAGTATCGATTTTACTCTTATCACCATCAGTTAAGATTCCAGAAGATGTTTTACTACCTTTACCGACGTAATTAGTGCTCATTGCTAAGCCACTATCACCAAAATCATACTTAATTCCGGCACCACCATCAGTACTAGCGCCGAATACGGCACCATTGCCGCCAAGTTTAAATGCTTTTAAGACGCCTGGCTTATAAATCGAAGGAGTTGCCGCCATCATATAATAGTTCTCTATTTCAGGGCCAACCCAAACAGTAGTGTTATCTCCAAGTGGGAATGTGTACCATAATTTATCAAGTTTTAAGTCGCTGCCAGTATTCTTTGCTTCAATATGGTAATTACCTGGTTTTTTGGTAAAGTTAGAACCCCAATCACCAGCAGATAATCTTACATAAAGATTGTCATCACCAGTAAAACTTGTATTCAAGTTCATCTTGTGTACATAAGCAAAAGAAAGAGCTTCTGAGCCGCCGATTGTATCTCCGCCATCAACGCCACCTACTGCGAAGACAGCTTTTCCATCCATAGTTGTAGTAGATGAAAAAGATCCAGCTTCAAAATTATTTTGTCTTGCTTCAATACCATCAACCCGATCATTTAGGGTTGTGACATCTTCACTAATATTATTAGCGAATGTATTGCTATCAAATTTTTTAACTTTGGATGAGTTACGACGGTAACTATCAAGTTCTTCAACATTGACAGCTTCAGTAGCTTGCACTGCAATTGGGGTTAATAAACCCAAAGCAGAACCAGCAACCAAAAGTTTTTGGAAGAGTTTCATTTTACCTCACACTTAAAATGGCCACAAAAGTGGTCATACAAATTGTATCGAAGGCAACTTTTTAAGGTAGGAATATTAGATCCATTTTCATGTAACAAATTTTACAAAGCTTTTCCCTTCACAAAATTTTTTATTTTTTTAATAAGGGAAAATTTAAATTTTTTCTCTCTTCCATCCAAGATGATGCAACTTCTCTAGCTAATTTTCGAATCTTTTCAATATATTGAGCACGATCTGTGACTGAAATAACGCCCCTCGCATCAAGAAGATTGAATGTATGACTACATTTCAGAACAAAATCAAGGGCAGGATAAGTTAATTTCTTTTCGATTAAGCTATTTGCCTCAGCTTGGTAAATTTCAAACAATTTTCTGAGATTATCAGCACTAGATTCAGTGAAATTATAAGAGCATTGACTTTTTTCAAATTGAAGCCAAATATCGCTATATTTCAAATCTTTATTCCAATTTAAGTCCCAGATACTTTCCTTATCCTGCAAAAACATTGCAATCCTTTCTAATCCATAAGTGATTTCAATTGGGATTGGATTACAATCTATACCCCCGCATTGTTGGAAATAAGTAAATTGAGTAACTTCCATTCCGTCTAACCAAACTTCCCAACCTACACCCCAGGCTCCAAGTGTTGGAGACTCCCAATTATCTTCCACGAATCTTATATCATGATTTCTGGGATTAATCCCAAGAGATTCTAAAGATGTCAAATATTTTTCCTGTATACCCTCTGGAGATGGTTTAATAATTACTTGATATTGAAAGTAATGTTGCGCCCTATTTGGATTGTCGCCAAAACGTCCGTCTGTAGGCCTTCTACATGGCTCAACGTATGCAACAGACCAAGGTTCCGGTCCAATGGCCCTCAAAAAAGTATGAGGATTCATTGTACCAGCGCCCTTCTCGGTGTCGTAAGGCTGCATAAGCAAACAACCTTCTTCTGACCAAAAGTTATTTAGATTTTTAATTATATCCTGAAAAAACATTAAATTAAAATAGTGGGAAAATTTAGATCAATGCCAGTAGACATGATAACAAAGCGTTAAAGTAGAGAATTTTAAAGCCAAGTTCTCAAAAATATCATCCGATAAAAAGCTGTCATCCAATTAGGTCCTTTATAAAAAAATGAGGTATTAATTATGTAAAAAAGTCTAATGGAAATGGTCCAAAAGTATTAGATTCTCTAGCATCTTCGTCATACTGGCACGTTATTAAAATTCCTTCTCCAAGACCATTTTCAGATCGCACAAAAACATTCCCAGTTTTTTGATTAGCTTTTAAAAAAACACCTCCATCAGCATGTAGGGAACTTAAATCCCCAAATTTAAATGAGGGATATTTCTTAGAAATTGATTTTAATGCCTCAATAGCTTTATTATCACTAGATGCCATTATTCCTACTGTAATCCAATCGGTATTAAAAATATTTAATTTTAATTCCTCTAAAAGTTTTTTTTCTTGAATATCACTTAATTGAGGTGCAGTTCTAAAATTATTTAAATCGACTAGTTTATTTATTTCCATTTGATTTATTCCTTAAAAAACTTTCTTAACTAAAAGTTCTTCCATTCCAAGCCCACAATGAAGCGGACACATCCTCAAAAGAAATATAAATCCTATCTATAGGAATTCCCATTTTCTCATTAACAAAATCGGATATTGGCTTAGCCATTTCTGAGGGATTTAAAGAACCTATTGACTTAATTTCTAAGAAGCAAGAAGGTGACTCACCATCAAAATACATTTGACATTTATCATTTATCTTAGCCATTACAAATCGTTTAGATTTATTGGTCAAAGATGAAACTAAAATCGCAATTTCTTCGAGTAATTTTTCTTTATCATTTACTTTTGATGAAGTCGAAACATTAATATAAGGCATCTCTATGCAGCAAAATAATCTTTTTTAGAAGAGTTTTTTAGATAAACAGTTTTATTTTTTGAATTTCTTTTTGATGAAAGATACGCTATATCATATGAACTTATTCCGTTTTTATAGGGATTGAAAAGAGCATTTTGAGACCTGTTTTTTTTGCTCCTTTTAAACTCAATCATCATTAATTAAATCATTAATTAATAATTTAACTTTTTTTGTATGGATGTCTAGTTTTTTTGAGAATTTTTAATTTAATAAATGAAATTTAATGTCTAATACACAATTAGAATTTCTATTTACTAAATTTGATACAAATATATTAAATGTACTTATCTTGGAAGTTTTAAGTAACTATCAAAGGAAAAAGCTTGATGAAAGTAATGACGAGGAATTTTATTCTGATCCAAAATTTGTTTATCATCTAGATGCAAACTTCAGGCAAAATCTATCAAATTTATATCAAAGAGAAATTGATAATAATTCAATTGTCCTTGATTTAATGTCCAGTTGGGATAGTTATTTACCTAAAGAGAAAAAATATAAAAAAGTTATTGGGCATGGTTTAAACAAACAAGAACTTGAGAGAAACAAAATTTTTGATTCTTATTGGATACAAAATTTTAATTTAAGTCAACAAATTCCTCTAGATAAAGAAAGCATTAATTGTTGCTTGATGGTAGCCGCATGGCAATATTTGCAATATCCAGAGAATTTAACCAAAGAAATTGCAAGGATATTAAGTAGTGATGGTAAAATTATTATTGCTTTTTCAAACAGAGCATTTTGGCATAAAGCTCCTAAAATATGGACTTCATCTACTGAAGAAGAAAGGATAAAATATGTAAGAAAAGTATTAATCTCGAATGGATTTAATGAGCCAAAAATTATAAAAAAGTTCAATAATCCAACAGTTAATATTTTTAATTTTTTAAATAAAGACCCATTTTATTGTTTAATCGCAACTAAAGAATAAACGATTAATTGTATTCCAATATACAAAGAATTCTATAAAGGCTAGAAAACATAATTCATAGCCATACTTCTAAATTTTTACTAATATTGGGTAGTTAAAATTAATCATATGGGATCTAAAAGAGAAAAATATCCTGAAAAATGTCCTTGGGATCTTGGACCAAATCAACATTTAGCCAAAGAAGAGAATTGGACTTTAAGATTAGGAGAATCAAATGTATGTTTTAGCAAAAATAAATTAGATAAAAATTATTTTCATGTAATTAGCAATGAAAATGAAGAACAAATTTTAGCTTTTAGAGCCAGACTCCTATATCAAAAACTACTTGATAAAGGTTTTAGACTAGTTGAATAAAAAGCCTAATTTAATAAACACAGCTCATCAAAGACAAATTTTTGTATCTCTTCTTCTTGTTTTTGGTTAAAGTATTTTATTGTTCTCGAACTTAATATCCAATAGTCCTCTTTACCTATATTTATAAATTCATCCTCGTATTCCAATTTTTGAGAAATTGCATCAAGTGTATTTGGATCTATTCTTTGACTAGTATATTTTTTACTGAGGAAACCTATTCCTGTATCAAAGAAATCTTCAACAAAAATTTCAATTATATTTCCATGAATTTTTCTATAGACCATATTGATACAACTATTTTTAACTCTATATTTATCACCTTGATTCTTACCAGAAACATTCATTTCAATACCACTTTCAGAATTTTTGAATAAATTAAAATTATTTTCTGAGTGCACTGATGCAAATTCTCTCTTTACCCTATGTATACATACTTCAAATAACTGAGAGGCAATACTTTTAACAACGTTCTCATCTTCTATTTTTTGAATATTTGGTTTAAAGTCTTTACCTAATACAAAGTTACCTTTATAAATATCATTATTATTCAAAAAAGTACATTTACCTTGGTAACCATTAAAATTATTCCTCCAAGTGTAACGACTTTCATACGCCTTTCTAAAAATCTCCTTACAGTTAATTTCTTTTAGATTATCCATTAATTTTTTGAATCAGTGGAGTAATTCTACATAAAAAAACCTCCCCATTAAGAGGAGATTTTTTTTATTAGATTAAATTAGTTTTGAGTAATTTTTGTATTTTCAATATTGTCAAATGCTTGACCAATTTTCTTAAAGTCAAATCCCATAGCTCTTAGAGCGTGCCAAAGATGACCTTGTAAGAAAAAGAAACCCAAATAAAAATGAGTATTAGCAAGCCAAGCTCTTGAGCTATAAGCTCCTGAACCTAAATCTACTGTATCAGTAAAATAAGGTGCGAATTCAAATTGAAGCTTTAGAGGCTCTCCATATAAATCAACTGGATAGATGGTTGTGTTTGAAGCACACCAAAAAGCAGCAACTAAAGCCATATAAGAAACACCAACTACTGAGTATGACAAAATTGCCTCAGCACCAAGTAATCCTTTTCCTTTAAATTCTGTATATTCTCCAAATTGTTTAGTACAAATATGGAAAACTCCTCCAATTATTTCGAGGAACGCTAAAAAAGCATGTCCTCCCATAACATCTTCAAGACTATCAATTTTTAAAAAATCAAATTGATGATTCCAGATAGCAGCAATATCTAAATTGTAAATAACTTGTCTAGTAGATCCTAGAGCAGGGTCGTAAATTCCATGAATACGAGCCCATTCAACGAACATTATTGCTCCAAGGCCAAGAAAAATTAGATGATGACCAAGAATAAAAGTTAATTTATCTGGATCATCCCATTCAAAATCAAATTTTTGTGGCTTACTATTTTCTGGATAGTCTCCGAGATCACCAGCAAATTTATTGGAGTGTAGTAATCCCCCAGCACCCAATACTGCTGAAAATATTAGATGTAATGTGCAAATTACAACAATTCCATATGGTTCTGTAATAACACCATTTTCAATGCCGCCAATTCCAATACCAGCGAGGTGAGGTAAAACAATTGCTTTCTGTGCACCCATTGGAATACTGGCATCGTAACGAGCTAATTCAAATAATCCAAAAGCTCCTGCCCAAAACATCATTAAGCCTGCATGGGCAGCATGAGCAGCTATGAATTTACCTGAACGGCCTACGACACCAGAATTTCCTGCGTACCAGTCATAGGTGACATCAGATTTTCCGTAAGTTTGTAACACTTGATTTAAGTAAACAGCAAATTGAGCATATTGCTTATCAGTATCCTTTTTACATGTTCTTTACAGATTTAATTACTTATGTAAAAAAAACATATTGTGAAAGAACAAATGTTACAAATTGGGGAAGTAATAGATGAGAAAGCTTATGCCAATGAGGGAATTTCATTCTTAAGCTGAGAAGCCCAATTTTCAAGTCTTGAATCGGTCAAATCAGATTCACTATCCTCATCAAGAGGTAATCCACAAAAGCTTTCACCTATAACACTTTTAGACTCATCAAATGTATAAGATGATTTATCTACGTAACCGACCATTTCGGCACCTGCTTTAGTGAAGTAGCTATGAAGTTCTTCCATTGCATCGCAATAGTTTTCTGTATAGGTGGAAGAATCTCCTAAACCAAAAATTGCAACCTTTTTTCCTGATAAATTTAGTTCGCCAATATCCTCTAAAATTGAATCCCAAGCAGTCCCAGATCTTTCTTCATCAGCGCCAGTGTTCCAAGTAGGTATCCCGCAGATTATTCCATCAAGGCCTTCAAATTCTGCAAGATCATCCACATCAGATACATCTTTAGGTGCTTCTGCTGAAGAGATAAAGTTGTGAAGACGATCAGCTACGTCTTCAGTTTTTCCAGTTGTAGTTGCGTAATAAATTCCTACAGTCATAAATTCAAAATGTTTACATTAAAATAATAAAATCTAAGTGCATTAAATTAGTTTCTTTAAAAACTTTTTCATGTAAAATTTTTTACTAATCAAGGTAAGAAAATTTTCTTAAGAATAATCTATAAGAAATTTAAAACATTGTGAATTACGAATTTCAAAATAATATAAAAAATCTAGTTGAAGAATTTAACTTTCATGGGCAGAAAAAATTCAAATTAATTGTTTTATTTGGTTTACTAGGAGATTTTGATAGCTTCGAATATGCTTTAAATTTGAAAAGTTTTATCGATAATCATCAAGATAAAAATATAGATATTTTTGCCATTGCTATAGGAAACCAAACTGGAAAAGAAAAATTCTGCAACTTTACTGGCTTTCGAGAAGAAAATTTAATTGTCGTTTCTGATAATCAAATTCATAATACTCTTAAAATTTCAAGCGGATTAGATATAGGTTTAGGAGGTTGGATAAATATGCTCATAATGCTATCAGGAATAAATTCTTTAAAAACAATAAAAGAAGTTATTAGAGGCTATACAGGGGACCGTAAAGCAAAGCAAATATATTCAGAATTTGACAACATTGAAATTTTAAGATCTCTAAAATTTTCAGGTAATGCCTTTAGAAAAGTTTTCGGGGATGGTTATTTAAGACCATTTGAATTAGCAACATTTAGATTAAATAATATGAATGAAATAATCCAAAATTGGAGAGATTATATTCTTAATGAAAAATATCTTCCTCAAAGAGGAGCTTCTTTTTTATTGAATAATAAAAATCAGGTTATTTATAAATTTTTTTCAAGTGATGTGCTTGGATATTCATCAAACATGAGAGATCCCTTAGGATTTTTAAATGATTTAATTAAACAATAGTTTTAAAATCTTTTTATGAATATAGATATATTCGGATATTTTGCAGCAATTTTAACAACAGCGGCATTTCTTCCTCAATTGATAAAAACTTTAAAAACAAAAAAGGCAGATGATGTTTCTTTGACAACTTTAATAATGTTTATTATCGGTGTTTTGTCTTGGATTATTTACGGTTATAAAATTTCTTCTACACCAATATTATTAGCAAATTTAATTACCCTGATCTTAAATTTATTGATACTAATCTCAAAAATATATTTTTCAATAAAATAAAGTAAGTAAAATATTTTTTTGTAAAGTGATAAATTCTTTATTTATTACTTAAATCTTGATTAAAATAGACAAAAAATTTGCTTAACTTGAAAACTTCAAAATGCTGGGTTTGGTTTAAAGGTAGCCTTAACAACGGTGGATATTGGAAGGAGGGTTTTACTTGTACTTTTGATGAGAAACCAGGAGTTTTAATAGAAAGTCCTGCTTATGTAACTTGTAGGGTTCCTACATGGAGAGTTTTAACTAAAGAACCAGAAAATTTATATGAATCTCCTCTAATCCCTGACAAAGCAATATGGAAAATAATTTAAATACTCAATAAAAAATAAAAAACTTTTTGACTGCACTACTACAAGTTAGTATTGCTTTAATAAATATTTAATAAATACCATCTACTCACTTTTCATCAATATTATCCCTTTCTTAATCTTTGGTTTTTTTCTAGGTAAAAAGAATCCAAAGATTTCAAAATATATTGCGAGACCTCTAATAAGATTTGGCATCCCATTGAGTGTAATGGGACTTCTATTAAAAGAAGGTATAGATATAAACTTAATTAAAAGTGCATTTTTAGCATTCTTCTTAATTGGATTTTTGATAGTTCTAATAAATACATTCCCAATATTTAAAAAGAGGCTTCCAAATTACACACTGCAGCTGGCAGGTCTAATAGGTAATACATCATTTCTTGGAATACCCATTGCAATAGCTCTTCTACCTTCAACAACAATAAACTTTACTATCGGATTTGATTTGGGAACAACACTTTTTGCTTGGATATTTGGGCCTTTTTTTCTTCAAGAAAAATTCAACAACAAGAATATTCCTAATATCAAAGTCTTATTAAATGCATTGATAAATAGTCCTGCATCAAGAGGGATTATTGGAGTACTTCTTGCATATCTTTTTAGAATAGATGACATATTAGGCAATTACCTTTGGATTCCAGCAAAAATAGTTATTGCTTTGGCAATAATAATTGTTGGAACAAGACTTGGAATAATCACAAATCAAAAGGGGAGAATTTTTGATCTAAATGAAGAAATTAAATTCTCAATTTTTTTAAAGTTATTTATTCTTCCTTTTATTATTTTTTTAGTTTGCAAATTCCTAGATTTTAATTTTTATCAATCATCAGCGGTAATCCTACAGGCAGGAACACCAACAGCAATATCCACAATATTAATGGCAGAGGCTTATGACGTAAACCAGAAAATCGCCTCAAAAATTCTCTTTACTACAACATTAATTTCAATAATTACGATTCCTTTATTAAAAATTTTTATGAATGTATTTATTTAAACAGCCCAAAGAAGGCTTTTTGATGCATGATTAATGAATATTGTAAAGATTATATCCTGATAACTAAATAATGTCTTAAGATTTAGGTTATGAAGTCAGCAAACCCTGAAAATGAATATGTCCCTTTAGATCTTAGGATTTCTGTAAGAAGGGATACTTTACGGCTCATCTCAGAAATGGCTCAAGATATGGGTATAAGCATTAATGAGGTTTTTAGTTTTTTAGCCGAAGATTCTGTCATCGATCTCGAATTAATGGAAGATTTGAATAATATCGATATCCCCAGCAAGTGCAGCCTTGACGATCTAAAAAAAGCTCTTCTTAAAAAAAGACTTTGTTAAAATTTTTCAACTTTTCTATTGTTCCAGTTGGATTTATAACCACGATTCACTAAAAATTTCGAATACATATTCAAATCACTTTTTTGAATTCGCCATAAATTATAAATCCCAAATTTGCCCAATTTTTGATGATTAATTTTTGACCATTGCTGTCTGCGCGAAGAGTATTCATCTATGACGACTAATAGAGATTTATATTCATAATCAGGTTGATCCTCATAATTTTCTCGCCTATCATTAATTAGCCTGTCTGACAGATTAATTAATCCCTCTTCAGTGCTTGGCTCATAAAAAACTATTTGCCTCGAATAAAAATGCAATGAAGGCTTTCTTATACCAATCATTGCTAAAGTTTCCCTTCCATCGCGAATATCTAAAATTAATTTTGAGATATTCCTCAAAGGTAATTGCCTAGAAGTATCTGCTAATTTTCTTATTGGCGACATCAAAAAGGATTGTCCAATTAAAAGTAAAATTTGAAGATAAAGAAGGATATTTCTGGATTTTAAAGAAAATAAAATTATTGCAAGCAGTGTAAATAAAGAGAAGAATAATTTGGCTTTAAAAATTATTCCAGAGCTTATTAGTTCAGATGCAAGATTAGGCATTTCGGGATCATTTATTGAACTTAACCAATTATTTGAGAAAAAGAATGCCATTGAAACACCGAACAAAATTAAAATATTAAAAATCCATAAATATAAATAACTTTTACTTGAATTTTTTAAGTTTTCAAAGCTATTGCTAATTAAGATTGCCGCTGCTGGAATTGCAGGCAACCAATAGCTTGGTAGTTTCGTGGCAGAAAGGCTAAAGAAAATTAAAACTGATATTAACCAACATAGAGAATAGGTATAAAGGGTCTCAGTGACATTGCAACTTTGTTTTGAACTTTTCAAGAAATCCTTAAAGGCTTTGAATATCCCGTGACACAAAAAAGGTGTGAATGGTAATGAAGCCAATGTCATTATGTAAAGAAAAAACCAGAATGGTTCCGCATGATTATTTACAACTGAGGTATATCTTTGAAAATTATGATAACCAAAAAAATTGTCCCAAAAAGGCTTTCCCTCTTTTATGAGTTCTAATATGTACCATGGAACACTGATAAGTATTGTTATTAAAAAACCTTTCTTAGGGTTTATCTTACAGAGCAACGTTTTCCAATTTTTCTGACTAAAAAAGAAAGATGTAATAGTCAATAATGCTAGGACAAATGCAACAGGTCCTTTGGTTAAAATTGCAAAACCTAAAAATACCCACGCTGAAATACATTGGTCATTATTTTCACTTGCCATTCTTCTCCAAAACAAAAGGAGGCTAATCCCCAAGGTTCCAGTTAAAAGGGCATCACTCACTGCAGTTCTACTCCAGATAATTATTAGTGGAGACAAAGCAAAGCCTAATGATGCAACTATTGGAGTGAGGAATTGCCTATCACTCTTCTGTGGCCAACAAAACAAAGTATCTCCAATCATCAACATTAAAAATAATGATCCTAAAGCTGAAGGAAGTCTTGCTGAGAGTGTCCCGTAACTATCCCAGATCTCATTTTTGGGCAATGAGTAAAAAAAACCCATTAGCCAATATATTAATGGTGGCTTATCAAAACGGAATATCCCATTGACCTTTGGAGTTATCCAGTCACCAGATTCACTCATCGCCCTTGCCGCAGCGGCAAATAAAGGGGGTGTTTCGTCCACAAGTCCTGTAGTACCTAGACCTACAGTAAATATAATGATTCCACAAACTAAAACTATCAATAAGGTTATAAGCCTTTTTTTTGAGTTTAGAATAATCATTTAATATTATTTATATTCATGAATTACCTTATTAAGCCAGTTCACAACCTTGTTAGCAAATATATCTGTGGAGGCATTTTTTTCTACCCATTCTCTACATTCCTGACGTTTTATTTTTTCAATAATCTCAACATATCTAAGCATATTTTTTTTATCATCAGGATCTGCAAGATAACCTGTTTGGCCATGCTTAATAATTTCAGTAGGTCCTCCCCTTTTATAAGCCACAACAGGCACCCCACAGGCTAAAGCTTCAACAATAACGTTCCCATATGCCTCATTCCACTTCGGAGTATTTAGCAACCCTCTGCATTTACCAAGTTCTTTTTGTAATTCATCGGTTGATAAAAACCCCATCCAATCTATAGCTCCTTGAGGAAATGATTTTTCTATCTTTGAGGCATACATCTCATCTTCTATAAATCCCCAAACTTTTAATTTTTCGCCAAGTTGATTTGCTACATAAACTGCATCCTCCAAACCTTTCTCAGGAGCCACTCTTCCAACCCATGCCAAGGGTCCCTTAACTGAATCTTGAAAAATATAATTATCTAAATTAAACCCATTACCAATAATTGTTGGGTTTTTTATGAATGGATAATCATTAGCTTGCATTTTCGAATGAAAAGCAAAATTATTTGGATATTTAGCATATACCTTAGAGATTAAATTACTAATAACTGAACTTTCAGAACCCATACTAATAATATGCGCAATGGGTATCTCTAAATTTAGAGTCATCCAGATAGGAAGCCAATCATAGGACATGTTCAACAATACATCTGAATGTTTAGCGATATCTATTCCCTTTTCAATCATTCCTGCTAAAAGAGAATTGTCTGGGATACTTACGGGAGAATTATAATTTTGATGCTGCCAGCTAATTTGATCTTCACCTTCCACAAAATGTAATTTTGCTTTTACATTACTTTCATGTAACTTAGAATTTTTTGGAGCTACAACCTCAACAGAATGACCTAAAGAAATTAAACCTGAAACTAAAGAATTTAAAGTTAATTCAACTCCACCACCTTTACCACTGCCTAAGAATCCTATTGGAGTACTAATCAAAACTATTCGCATTATTAGACTTTTTACAAAAAGAAACTAATTAAATAGTAGTATCAGAAAATTTATTTTCCCATAAACTCTTTCTCTGGCTAACAAAAAATACTGAGAGAAGAACAAAAAGCACTCCTATCCACTGCACAATAGTGAGTCTTTCATCTAACCAAACACCTCCACTTAGAAGAGCAAATACAGGTGTTAAAAATGCAAGAGTGCTAAATCCAGTTATTTCTTTATTATTAGCAAAGTAGAAAAACAATCCATACGCTATTGCTCCTCCAAAAATACTTGCAAATGACATAAGCCCCCAATCAAATATTGACCAATCTGGAATTATTGTGAAATTTGATTGTAAGCAGTGCTTAATAATTAATGGCAAACTCCCTAAAACCATATGCCAACCGGTAACTGCCACTGGATCACTTTTAGTACAAGTGAATCTAATTAAAATTGTTCCTAATGCCATAGCGAGAGAAGCTGCAAGCATCCACAGTTCTCCAAAGTTAAAAGCAACATCATTTATAGACTTATCAGACATTAACCACCAATTACCTAAAAATTCTTGTGGAACTCCTAAAAATACTATTCCTCCTAAGCCAAAAAGTAATCCTAACCATCCTATTGGATTAATTAAATTACCAAAAATTGCCCTCGCTAAAATAGCTACCAAAAGCGGTTGAGAATCAATTAAGACAGAACCTAAACCTGCTCCAGTTTTTTCAATACCATAAGTTAAAAACAATTGAAAAAAAGTGGCATCTACAATCGTAAAAACAAAAAACCACTTCAAATCGCACTTATAAATTTTTAAATCTCTTTTAAACAAATATGTTGTTATTAGAACAAGAATTCCTGCAGGAAGTAATCTTAAAGAAGCTACAAACTCTGGCCCAGCACTAGATACTAAAGGAGTCATTGCCGCCATTGAAGTCCCCCAAAGTGCAAAAGGGAGTATCATTAAAAACCAATTTAGGATTGAATTCATTAGGTCTGCTGATAGTCTTTTTAAAGTAGTTTTATGAATTTACCTTAAAAGAATGATTTGGCCTTTTAGACGAAAGTCAAAAAAAAGAATAGCTCGTATAGTAATTGATGAGCCTATAACAAGTTCAACAAGAGTTTCAGTGCTTAAAGCTCTTAAACAAATTGAGGATAGAGAATTTCCTGCTTTAATCGTGAGGATTGATTCTCCAGGGGGCACTGTTGGGGATAGCCAAGAAATATACTCTGCTATTAAAAGACTAAAGGATAAAGGATGTAAAGTCATTGCTAGTTTTGGGAACATCTCAGCATCAGGTGGTGTTTACATTGGTGTTGCATCAGACAAAATAGTTGCTAATCCAGGAACAATAACAGGATCTATTGGTGTGATTATAAGAGGAAATAATTTATCTGAATTATTAGATAAAATCGGCATTAAATTTGAGACTGTTAAAAGCGGTGTTTTTAAAGACATACTTTCTCCAGATAAACCTTTAAGTGAGGAAGGTAGAGGTCTACTGCAAGGGCTTATAGATGAAAGTTACAAACAATTTACGGAAGCTGTTGCTGAAGGAAGGAATTTACCTGTTGAAGAAGTAAGAAAATTTGCTGATGGAAGAATCTTCACTGGAACTCAAGCACTCGAACTTGGACTTGTTGATAAGGTTGGAGATGAATTTGTTGCCAGGGAGCTGGCTGCAGAAATGGTTAATATTGATCCTAAAATTCAGCCCTTAACATTTGGGAAGAAGAAGAAAAAAATACTTGGACTAATTCCTGGAAGTAGAATAATTGAAAAAATTTTCAATAATATCTTTTTTGAGTTTGACTCATCTAATAAAGTACTTTGGTTATACAAGCCTTGAATCGATAAGTATAAAAAAATGAAAGAAGATTATAAAATTACATTTATTCGTGGAGCTACAACAGCATCTGGGAATTCTGTGAGAGAAATAGAAGACGCCGTAGTGGAATTAATTGATGAATTAATTTTACGAAACAATCTAATTAAGACGAACATATTATCCATTACATTCACAGCGACAAAAGATTTAAATGCATGTTTCCCCGCTTCAATCGCACGGAAATTTAATGGACTTGATTCTGTTGCCTTTTTAGACTGCCAACAAATGCACGTATCTAATGATGTTGATTTTTGTATAAGAATAATGGCTCAAGTTTTATTGCCACCAAATTATGCAATAAAGCACCCTTATTTGAGAGGCGCTGCAAAATTAAGGACAGATAGATGTTAACCTTAGTGAAATTATTTTTCTGCTTTAAATTTAATAGCAAGAACTAAACCTTTAAATTCCATTCTCTTAATGTTAAAAATCACAAAGAAACTTACTATGAATTTTAAAATTTTAAGATTTCTAGTTATTCCCACAATTTTAGTTTCAACTACTTTTTTTAATAAAATCGAAGATGTTAAAGCAGGGTTGGAATTTCAGTGGGATCAAGACTCTGTGTATAGAAGATTAAAGTGGTTTCAAAAAGAAGATAAAAAGAAATTTAGAAATACAATCTATTTTTTCTTAAGGCCAGCTGATAGAAGAAGTGATCTCTTGAAAATTAATCTAGCAATCCCTAAAACCTTTAAATCCTCTTTAAAAAGTGAAAAAATAAGTTTTTGCAAGGTAAGAATTGGCGGTTTTGACAATAGAACAAAATGTTTAGAAGATATTCCAGCTGATATCGAAATTAATACTGATGAATCAGGCTTACGTTCACTAGATATTTACCCCTACAGCCCAATCCCTTCAGATAAAGAAAGTTATGCAATTGTCTTAAAAGTCTTTAATCCCAAAAAATCAGGTCTATATCAATTTCATTCATATGGGCAACCCAAAGGAAAATCATTTTCAAGTTATTTAGGAAGCTGGACTATAGTGATCGATTAAATGATATCTTAAATAAAGATAATTAAACAAATGACTAAAAGAACTTTTGGCGGAACTTCAAGAAAAAGAAAACGTGTATCTGGTTTTAGAGTAAGAATGCGTTCTCATACCGGTAGAAGAGTTATTAAAAGCAGAAGACAAAAAGGTAGAGAAAGAATAGCTGTATAACTTCTAAATTTAAATGGCCTTACCAAGGGATATGCGTTTAAAAGGTCACAGGACTTTTAATTATATACATAAAAACTCCACAACATATTACGGGAAATTAATGACATTTAAAGTTGCAAGATCAAATCCCGAAATTCTCTTAACCCATAAATTGAAAGATACCTCAAGCAAATTTAGAATTGCGATTGCCATTAGTAAAAAAGTCTCAAAAAAAGCTGTAGACAGAAATAAAATAAGAAGAATCCTTCAAGATTGGTTATTGAAAAACATTCAAAAAATTAATAACCACAAACCATATTGGTTACTTGTTAACCTTAGAATTGGAGATTTCTGCGATGATAAAAGCAGACTTGTGGAAGACTTTCAAAATTTAATGTTCAAATCTCGTCTTATCAAATGATTAACATCAATGAAGAAACCTTTTATGAAGGTGGTCCCGCAAAAAGTGATTTAATAATAAATCTACTTGCAGCTATAACTATTCTTGGATTACCATTTACCTTTGCCGCAATAGTGAGAGCATTGTGGTTGAGATATAAAATTACAAACAAAAGAATTACAATAAACGGGGGATGGTTTGGTAAAAACAAAACACAAGTTTCATTAAGTAACATCGAAGAAATCAGATCAATTCCAAGAGGGTTTGGATCATATGGTGATATGGTTCTTATCCTTAATGACGGATCAAAGGTTGAAATGAAATCATTACCTCTATTCAGAGAAAAGCAAAAATTTATTGAAGAAAATATAAATAAAAGATCACAAATTCCAAACCTCAACGAGGTAGAGGGATTTGCTACTAAATCCTAAATAAATTAATTACAAAAACCTTATTTTCCTGTAAAATAAAATGTCTAATAAAATTACACTCTTTTTAATATCGTGATAGGGTTCATTTCTGAAAAATTACTTATCCCGATCCTAGATTTTTTCTACGGTTTAGTTCCCAGTTATGGTTTAGCGATTGTTGCATTGACAGTCGTAATTAGAATTGCACTTTTCCCTCTTAGCGCTGGTTCCATTAGAAGTGCAAGAAGAATGAAAATTGCTCAACCCGTAATGCAAAAAAGGCAAGCGGAAATAAAATCTAAGTTTTCAGGTGATCCAAAGAAACAGCAAGAAGAACTTGGAAAATTAATGAATGAGTTTGGCAGTCCCCTCGCAGGTTGTCTCCCCTTGATTGTACAAATGCCTGTGCTATTTGCATTGTTTGCAACCCTAAGGGGATCTCCATTTGCTGATGTTCCCTACAACATAAATCTCAAGGTAGTTCCACAGGATCAAGTAGCAGCTATTGATCCAAAACCTTATAAATCCCCAAGACACTCAATATTCATCACAGAAAAATCACATTTCCCTGTATTAGCTACAATTCCTAGTGGAACAAAATTAGGAACAGAAGAATCCATAAAAATAAATTTACAAACAACAAATGGCAATAGCTATTCGGAAGTTTTATCTAAATACGATAACGGATCAAAATTCCTTCCCACTTGGAAGGTTTCTAAAGGATCTGAAAATCTTAAAGTTTCTGAGGACGGCACAGTTACAGCAATTAAACCAGGAGATGCAACAGTCGAGGCAAAAATCCCTGGTTTAGCTGCTAAAAGCGGTTTTTTATTTATTAAAGCTCTTGGGCAAGTTGGTTTTTATGTAGATGGTGCAATTAATTGGGATATTGCAGCATTAGTTGGTGCATTTGGATTAACACTACTTCTCTCTCAAGTTCTATCAAGTCAGGGAATGCCTGCGAATCCACAGCAATCAACAGCAAACAAAATTACACCAGTTATGATTACTGGGATGTTTCTGTTTTTCCCATTACCAGCAGGAGTTTTACTATATATGGTTGTTGCTAATATTTTTCAAGCATTTCAGACTTTTTTGCTTAATAAAGAAGCTCTTCCTAAGAATTTACAGGAAATTTTGGACCAACAATTATTGGTCAAAAATGAAGTAATAACAACTTCTGCTTCAACTATCTCAGATAAAAGATTACCTTTCGAACCTAACAGCAAAAAATAGTCTGAATCTTAAATAATGAATTCTTGGTGTAGAAATTTAGAATTACTTATAAAATCAAGAACCTCATTAATTTGGATTAGGACTAAAGAAGAGGAAAGATTAGAAAAATTAGTCAATTTCACTTGTGAAAGACTAAATATAAAAAGATTCGTTTGCTGGGATTGCGTTAGTGGTATAAAAGGATTAATAAATGACGAAGGTAAATTTTCCAATAATCCGTTAGGAGTGCTTAATTGGCTTAAAGGACAAAGTTCTGAAGTTTCAACAGTTTTATTAGTTAAAGATTTTCATAAATTTTATGATGATCCATCTATCAACAGAACTATTAAAGAACTATCTTCTTCGCTTAAGAAAACTAGTCATAATTTAATTATTAGTTCTCATTTATTGCCATCATCAGAAGAGTTGGATGAATTAATGACAATTTTAAATTTACCTTTACCTGATCAAAAAGAATTGAAAAATCTAATAAAAAATATTGCCATTAATACCAATTCAAATCTTCAGGAACAGGACTTAAACGAACTTTCTATCGCTTCAAGTGGTCTTACAGAAATAAAAGTAAAACAAGTCACCGCAAAGGCCCTTGCCCAAAGGGGGAAAATAAGTAGAGAAGATATTAGAGATATTCTTGAAGAGAAAAAACAAGTGATCGCCAGAAGTGAAATTTTGGAATTTTTCGAAGCCAAATCAAGTCAAGATGATATTGGAGGTTTAAATGTTTTAAAAGTTTGGCTTAATCAAAGATACAGGGCCTTTTCTAAAGAAGCTAGAGACTATGGATTACCTATTCCCAAGGGAGTCTTACTCGTTGGAGCACAAGGAACAGGTAAATCGCTCACCGCAAAATCAATTTCTAAGAGTTGGTCGATGCCGCTGCTTAGGTTAGATGTTGGAAGACTATTTTCTAGCCTTGTTGGTTCAAGCGAGGCAAGAACAAGAGAAACAATATTAAGAGCAGAGGCCATGTCTCCCTGTATCCTTTGGATCGATGAAATTGATAAGGGCTTCGGCGGCGATGCTAGAAGTGATGGAGGAACAAGTCAAAGGGTTTTGGCAAGTTTGCTAACTTGGATGGCTGAAAAAGAATCCGCAGTATTTGTTATAGCTACCGCTAATGCTATAGATAAGCTACCTCCTGAATTATTAAGGAAAGGTAGGTTTGATGAGATATTTTTTCTTGATTTACCAAATTCTGAAGAAAGACTAAGTATTCTGGATTTGCACTTAAAAAAAAGAAGACCAAGTTACAATTTTCCTCTCTCCACTATCATCGATAGAACAGATGGATTCTCAGGCGCAGAACTTGAACAAGCGGTAATAGAGGGTATGCATATTTCATTCTCTGAAAATAGAGAACTTTTGGAAAAAGATTTAATAAAGGCAGTTTCTGAATTAGTCCCCTTATCCAGAACAGCTAAGGAGCAAATTAGTTTACTAAAAGAATGGTCATCTACAGGGCGGGCTCGATCTGCATCGTAACTAAAAATTTTTATTTAAAAATGCTCCTTAAGTTAGGAATCATTAATTTAGTTAATTTTTAGTCAAAAATCCCTAATAATGAATTCAAATTAACTATTTTAATTAAGGTATAAAAAAAAATAGTGTTAGATCAAAAATTAATAAGAGAAAATCCAACTTCAGTTGAAGAAAGTTTATCCTTAAGGGGAAAAGTTTTTAATATTTCGCAAATACAAGAATTAACTCTTCAAAAAAAAGAAATTGATATAAAAATATCCAGTCTCCAAACTGAGAGTAAAAAGTTAAGCAAATTAATCGGTCAAGAAATCAGCAAATCTAAAAACCATGTTTCTCCAGAAGTAAATAATTTAAAGAAAAAAGGAAATGAATTCAGAACTAAAATTTCTCAATTTGAAGAAGAAAAAAGAACCCTAGATAAAAAAATACATAATAAAATTTGTAATTTGCCAAATTTACCAAGCAAAGATGCTCCTATTGGGAAAGATGAAAGTCATAATGTCCAAGTAAAAACATGGGGAGATCCTTTAGTAACAGAAAATCTTAAATCTCACTGGGAAATAGGCGAAAGTCTTAATCTTTTTGACTCTGTTAAATCAACTAAAATATCAAAAAGTCGTTTTATTACACTTATTGGTAATGGGGCAAGGTTAGAGAGGGCATTAATAAATTTTATGCTCGACATGCATACTAAAAATGGTTATTTAGAGTTAATGCCTCCAGCTTTAGTAAATACAGAGAGTCTTACTGGATCTGGCCAATTACCTAAATTTTCAAATGAAAGTTTTAAGTGTTCTGATGACGATCTGTGGCTTTCTCCCACAGCTGAAGTTCCATTAACTGCTTTTCATAGAAATGATATTATTGATTCCAAGCAATTACCCCTTAAGTATGTTGCATATAGCCCATGTTTTAGGAGAGAAGCTGGAAGTTATGGAAGGGATACTAAAGGTTTAATAAGACTTCATCAATTTAATAAAGTTGAACTATATTGGTTTTGTGATCCGAGTAAATCTATTGAAGCTCATAAAAAGATAACTTTTGATGCAGAAAGCATTTTAAAAAAGCTCAATCTACCTTACAGATTAATTGATATTTGTACTGGAGACTTAGGTTTTTCTTCAAGCAGAACTTTTGATCTTGAAGTTTGGCTACCAAGTAGTAAATGTTATAGGGAAATTTCAAGTTGTAGCAATTGTTTAGACTTTCAAGCTCGGAGATCATCAATAAGAGCAAAAATTGACAAAAAAAATACATATCTGCATACCTTAAATGGTAGCGGTCTTGCAATTGGAAGAACTATGGCTGCTATTCTTGAGAATGGCCAACAAACAGATGGGAGTGTAAAAATTCCAGATGCTCTAGTTCCATATTTTGGATCAAATTTTTTAAAAACTGCTTAAAATAATTAAATGAATGTCTTAACCTCAATAACAGTTCTGGGATTTCTCATTTTTTTTCATGAGATGGGGCATTTTCTTGCAGCAATTTTGCAAGGAATTTATGTTAATGGATTCTCAATTGGTTTTGGACCATCAATAATTCAAAAAAAATATAAAGATATAACTTATTCACTTAGAGCATTTCCTTTAGGGGGCTTTGTTTCCTTTCCCGATGAAGAAATAAATAATATTGACCCTAAAGATCCAAATCTTTTAAAAAATAGGCCAGTTGTGCAACGAGTAATTGTTATATCCGCAGGGGTATTCGCTAATTTAATTCTTGCTTATTCAATACTAATCATAAATGTAACTACTATTGGGATTCCATTTGATCCCGAGCCTGGTATTTTAGTTCTGGCTACTCAGCCGGAGAAGGCTGCTTATCTTGCTGGCTTACAACCAGGGGATAAAATCCTAAAAATTGAAAGCACTACTCTAGGAGCTGGCGATAAAGCAGTTTCTGCTCTAGTAAAAGACATTCAAAATTCATCAGAGCAACCAATTTCGATAACAATTGATAGAGGTGGAGTACTTAAAGATTTAACTTTGGTACCAAAAAATATAGATGGGAAGGGTACAATAGGGGCTCAATTACAACCTAATATAAAAAAAGAGACAAAAAAGACAAAAAACATATTTGAACTTTTTCAATACACCAATAATGAGTTTTCAACACTTTTGGTAAAAACAATACAAGGTTATAAAGGATTAATTACAAATTTCTCCTCAACAGCTCAACAATTAAGTGGACCTGTCAAAATCGTTGAAATTGGTGCTCAACTATCACAACAAGGCGGAACAGGGATATTATTATTTGCCGCACTAATTTCTATAAATTTAGCAGTTCTCAACTCTTTACCCTTACCACTTTTAGATGGGGGACAACTTGTTTTCACTTTAATAGAAGGTTTTAGAGGAAAACCAGTACCAGAGAAGGTACAAATCGTTGTTACTCAATCAAGTTTCTTTCTTTTAGTTGGACTCAGTGTGCTGCTCATAATAAGAGACACTAGTCAACTTTTAATCGTACAAAGATTATTAAACCAATAATTAAATTTTAAAATTGTTGGTCTAGCTGTTACTATAATAGATAGTTCAAGTATTCTATATAAATGGCTAAAAAGTCCATGATTGCGAGAGAGGTCAAACGCAAAAAACTTGTAAAGAAATATGCTGCAAAAAGAAAATCATTATTAGATGAATTCAAAGCGGCAAAAGACCCAATGCAAAGATTAGAAATACATAGAAAGATACAAGTTCTTCCTAGGAACTCTGCACCAATTAGAGTTAGAAATAGATGTTGGGCGACTGGAAAACCAAGGGGAGTTTATAGAGACTTTGGCCTTTGCAGGAATCAATTAAGGCAAAGAGCTCATAATGGTGAGCTTCCCGGTGTAGTTAAATCAAGTTGGTAGTATTAATTAATTTCCTTATTTATTTAATTACTAAATTTTCAATATCCAAAAATGATAATCAAAGAAATTATTATTCCATTTTAAGAAAATTTTAAAATTTTTATAGCTTATCTAAATAATTTACTCAATATGTCCCTATAAAATGTAAGAATAAATTATGTATAGATTTATAATTTAAAAAGTGGAAGGACAAAATAAGTCGATCACGTTTGACGGACGAGAGATACGACTAACTACAGGACTATATGCTCCTCAATCGAATGGATCAGTAATGATTGAGTGCGGTGACACCTCTCTATTAGTTACTGCAACAAAAACTACAAAAAAAGAAGTTTCAGACTTTCTACCTCTTATATGCGACTATGAGGAGAAACTATATGCTGCTGGAAGAATTCCTGGTGGGTTTATGAGGAGAGAAGGTCGTCCTCCAGAGAGAGCGACTTTAATTGCGAGATTAATTGACAGGCCAATGAGGCCACTTTTCCCCGCATGGATGAGAGACGAGATCCAAATAGTTGCTTCTTGCCTTTCTTTAGATGAAAGAGTTCCAGCAGATGTTTTGGCCGTTACTGGGGCTTCAATAGCAACTTTGCTTGGAGAAATACCATTTTATGGACCAATGGCTGCAGTAAGGGTTGGTCTCATTGGAGATGATTTCATCTTGAATCCAAGCTATAGAGAGATAGAAAGAGGCGATTTAGACATTATTGTTGCAGGTTCACCTGAAGGCATTGTCATGATTGAGGCAGGTGCAAACCAACTATCAGAGCAAGATACTATCGAAGCTATAGATTTTGGTTATGAAGCAGTTACTGAACTTATTAAATCTCAAGAAGATTTACTAAGAGAATTAGGAATAAAGCAGATTAAGCCATCTGAGCCTGAAGAAGACAAAACATTACCCTCTTATTTAGAAAAAAATTGTACAAAACCCATTGAGTTAGTTTTAAAGAAATTTGATCTTTCAAAAGAAGAGAGAGATCTAGAACTAGAAAAAATAAAAGTTGAAACTCAAGGTAAAATTGAATCTTTGAAAGAGGACAACCAATTAAAAATTCTTCTTGCAGACAATGACAAGTTATTAAGCTCAGACTTTAAAAAACTTACAAAAAAATTAATGAGGTCTCAGATTATTAATGATAACAAAAGAGTTGATGGAAGAGATCTCGACGAAGTCAGAACAATATCTGCTTCTGCAGGAATTCTCCCAAAAAGAGTTCATGGTTCTGCATTATTTCAAAGAGGTTTAACCCAAGTTTTATCTACTACCACGCTAGGTACACCTAGTGATGCTCAAGAAATGGATGACTTGAATCCAAGCACTGAAAAAACTTATCTACATCACTACAATTTCCCTCCTTATTCAGTGGGAGAAACACGGCCAATGAGAACTCCTGGGAGAAGGGAAATTGGGCATGGAGCATTAGCTGAAAGAGCAATAATCCCTGTATTGCCCGGGAAAGAAACATTCCCTTATGTCCTAAGGGTAGTTAGCGAAGTTTTAAGTTCGAACGGATCAACTTCAATGGGTTCAGTATGCGGGAGCACGCTTTCATTATTAGATGCAGGGGTCCCTTTAAAAGCCCCTGTAGGTGGCACTGCTATGGGCTTAATCAAAGAGGGTAAAGAAGTTAGAATCCTTACTGATATTCAAGGAATTGAAGACTTTCTTGGAGACATGGACTTTAAGGTAGCTGGTACTGAAAAGGGTATAACAGCGTTACAAATGGACATGAAAATTTCAGGTTTACCTATCTCAATTATTTCTGATGCAATTAAAAAAGCTCGTCCTGCAAGATTACATATTTTAGAAAAAATGCAAGAGGCAATTGATAGTCCTCAAGAATCCCTTTCTCCTCATGCCCCTCGACTTTTAAGTTTTAGAATAGATCCTGAGCTCATAGGAACTGTAATTGGCCCGGGTGGAAGAACTATTAAAGGAATTACTGAAAGAACAAATACAAAAATAGATATAGAAGATGGTGGAATTGTTACTATTGCTTCTCATGACGGAGCTGCTGCAGAAGAAGCTCAAAAAATAATAGAGGGATTAACACGCAAGGTTCATGAAGGTGAGATCTTCTCTGGAGTTGTAACAAGAATAATACCTATCGGTGCTTTCGTTGAAATATTGCCTGGCAAAGAAGGGATGGTTCATATTTCTCAGTTGTCTGAAGCAAGAGTTGAGAGAGTTGAAGACGTTGTAAGACAAGGTGATGAAGTAACTGTAAGAGTAAGGGAAATTGATAGTAGAGGAAGGATTAATCTCACTTTGAGAGGTGTAGGACAAAATAATGGAATGTCTTATCCTGAACCTACTCCAACTCCAGTCGCTCCTCTTAGTTAATAACCAAATAGGATCAAGAATCCAAATCCAAAAACTCTTTATATCAGAATATCCAAGCTAATATTTTTATGCTTATGATTTATTATTGTAATGATAATTTTATTAACTTTTTAAATCACTCAATTTAACAGTATTTTCTTCACTTTTTATATTTAAGTATATCTCTTTTATCGTCAGATTATTCTAGATAGATAGGGTAATAAAGAAAAATATCTGCTTATTGCCAGCTGAAAATTCTGATGTGATCATTAAGATTATAAACATCTACACAAGAATGTAATTTAATCATAAGATGAATAATATTTCCCTATTAACTCATAGAAAAGAAGAACCGGAAGATGGAATTTTGTATATTGTTGGCACTCCAATTGGAAATTTAAATGATATCTCCCAAAGAGCATTGAATATTCTTAAAAATGTTTCTTTAGTAGCTTGTGAGGATACAAGACAAACAAAAAAAATAATGAACAAATTCAATATCTCAAACAAACTTATAAGCTTTAATAAACATAATTCTTCAACTAAAATTCCAAAATTAATACAAGATCTTAAAGCTGGAAAATCAATAGCAATTGTAAGTGATGCTGGGATGCCAGGAATTTGCGATCCAGGGGAAGATATCGCAAGGAATGCAAAATCTGCAGGGATAGATTTAATTTGCGTCTCTGGACCATGTGCTGCATTAACAGCACTTGTTTCCAGTGGTCTACCTTCTTCTAGTTTTGTATTTGAAGGCTTTCTCCCTAAAAAACAAATTGATAGAGAAAAAATTCTTTTAGAAATTAGTAAAAATCAAAAAACGACAATAATTTATGAATCGCCGAAGAGACTAAGAAAACTATTAAAGGAATTATTTGAATTCTGTGGAGGTGATAGAGAGATTATGGTGGGAAGAGAATTAACAAAAAAATTTGAAGAACATGTCGGAAATAATATAAAAGAAGTTATAGAATTTTTCAAAGATAAAGATATTGTTGGTGAAATAACAGTTGTTGTAAAAGGTATAAAAAACAGAGATTTTAATCCAGATAAATTTCTTATTAAAAAAGATCTCCATGATTTAAGAAATGCAGGCTTAAGCTTGTCAGCTGCGTCAAAATACTTGGCGAAGAGAACTGGTCTAAAGAAAAGCGAAATTTATAATATGATTTAAAGTTAAAAGTAAAGTATCAAGTTATATGAGCTTCTTGATTAAAAAATTGTTCTTCTCTGCTATTTTCAATACATGTTTATTTGCGTTTTTATTAATTGGGATACAAAACAGTTCAAACAAAACTAAAGTGGACTTGTTAATTAACAAAACCATTGAACTACCAATAAGTTTCATAGTAGGTTCTAGTTTTATACTTGGTTCTGTATTCGGAAACTTTATAATTTTTAAAAATAAATAATGAATAAAAAATAGCTTAAAGAGCTATTAGATTTTTTTCGCAGACGATTCGTGAAATACCTTTCGCCATAAGAACAGGTGTTGCGATCCTAAATACATCAGTATTAGGTACCTTAAGTACCTTTTGCTCCTTATTACAAGATCTCTTAGCAAGATTTAAATCAAAAAATATTTCTATAGTTTTTCTATTTAAATCATCATTAGGTAAAAATTCCCATTCCGGAAAATCTTTCAAAAGTTTAATCTCTAACTCTATTTTCTTATCCACAATCATATAAACAACTTTAGGGAAATCTACCTTTGATAAAGGAATTGAAGATAATTCTTTTCGAGATGCATTATTAATTTCATAATCTATTGGAGCAATTTCAAAAAAATAATCATTTGAAGCAAAACTTGAATCAGTTATATTTTCATTAAAAACTTTAGGATCATCATTACAAGTCTTTAAATCTTGATTATCAGTAGTTTTTTCTTGTAAATTATTATTCTGATTTTTATTAGTTTTAGATTTTTCTTTTAAGGACTTACTTTTATTAAATAACTCTTTAAATTTTAATTCACCAAGATTATTTTTCAAATTCCTAACAATTGTGGATTTAGTACAATTATATTTTTGAGACAAAATATTAATATCTATACCTGACTTAAAACTTTTCACTATTTCTTGTTTTTGTTTTTCAGTAAGTCTTTTGGTCAAGATTAAGAGTGCAGCATTTTCTAATTTTATGTGATTTCTTATTGAAAGAAAATAAAAGGAAAAGATATTTACTAAAAATCATAAAAAGAATTTACTTAGATTGTTTACGTTTATAGCGTCAGATATAATAAAAAAATGCTTCCTTAGCTCAGCTGGATAGAGCAACTGCCTTCTAAGCAGTGGGTCGCAGGTTCGAATCCTGCAGGAAGCGTTAATCTTGTATAAATATAAATAAATGAGAAAGATAAAGCTATATTTTCTCAAAGAAAAAACTCTAGAAGATTATGGTTTTGTTTTTTTTCTTCTGGGGATATTTTTTTTGCCATCAACAATAGTAATTGGGATTCTATTCTTATTACCTGCATTTTTAATAACTAGTTTTTCAGGAAATAAACCATTTTTAAAAGATTACTGGAATTTTCCTTTTTTATTATTCGGATTATTAATAATACTAAGCGCAATTTTCCAGAATTATATTTTAACTAACAAATACTATGAAATTTGGGATGCTAGATTATCTTTAATAGGCTTATCTAATTGGATTCCTTTAATTTGGGTATTTTGGGCATGCCAACCCTATCTTGATACACAGTCAAAAAGAAGATCATTTTCATTAATTTTAGTTGCAGGAACTTTCCCTGTATTAATTACTGGTTTTGGACAATATTTTTTAAACTGGACTGGTCCATTTGAAACCCTCAACGGACTTATAATTTGGTACCAAAGACCAATAGAAGAGCCAGGGGGATTAAGTGGTTTATTTAGTAGTCAAAATTATGCCGCATCTTGGCTGAATTTTGTCTGGCCATTTTGCATAGCATTATTTATTGAAAAAGGAAATAATTTATTAAAGAAAACTGCTACTTTAGGCTTTCTAATATCTACTGGCCTAGCAGCTTTTTTAACTTTTTCGAGGAATGCTTGGCTTGGTTTACTAACTTCAATGCCGATAATTACAGGTAAGAAAGGAATTAAATTTTTTTTACCATTAATAACAATAACAATATTAATTTTATTCTTTTTATTATCGCCTCTCTTTGAAGGAGAGTTGCAAAATAGTTTAAGAAAAATTTTACCCGGAAAAATATTATTAGAATTTTCTAATGAGGGTTATGAGGGGCTGGATGTAAAAAGAATGGAAATTTATAAAAGTGCATTTGGACTTATTAAAGAAAATCCCTTTTTTGGTATTGGAGCAGGATCTTTTACAGAAATATTTTTTTTTAATACTAATTTCTGGAAGGGTCATTCACATAATCTACTTTTTGAATTATCTCTAAGCTACGGCATACCCTCCACTATTATTTTTTTCATTACTACTACTAATATTCTTTATTTGTCTTACAAGAAAATCTTTTCCGGGAAAATAACAATTTATACTTCTTACATCGATAGAGCATTTTGGACTGCTTTATTCTTTTTTCTTATATCTCAAATAGCTGATGTTCAATACTTTGATGGGAAAATAAGTTTAATTGCATGGATACTAATTGCAGGTCTTAAAAATATTATTTCTGATAAAAATTACAAACCTTTGGCTGAATAATGAGAATAATTAATCTTTTGTTTAAAAATAATTATTCAAAGATCTTTCTTATTATTTTTTTCAGCTTAACAATTGATGGTTTTTTTATTTTAAAAATCAATAATCCTCCTGCTTGGGATCAAGGTTATCATCTAAGTAACGTTTTTAAGATCTATAACATCTTAGGAGACCCTGGCATAAATATATCTGAACAATTTAATCAAATATTAAATGTGACAGATAGCTATAGAGGCCCTTTAACGTATTTTTTATCAGCCTTATTTTTGAAATTATTTAAAAATAATTATGAATTTGCTTATCTATCAAATCAGATATTTAATGTCATTTGTATTTTTTCTATATTTAATCTTGGCAAATTCTTAAAAAATAAATCTACAGGTATATGGGCTGCAATAATATTCACTTTCAGTTCGATTATATTAAGTCAACGTACTGATTATTTAATAGATCTCTCACTCACATCATTTAGCACACTTGGATTTTTATTTTTTACAAAATGGTATTTTGATAAGAAAAAGTTTAGCTTTTATTCTTATTTATCAGGTGCTGCTTTAGGTTTAATATTTTTGACGAGACCTACAGGAATAGTAATATTTTTTCTTTCATTTGTATGCATCATTATAAAAAAGTTTAAACGCAACTACAATTTTGGATTTAGCTTAAAAGAAGTTTTACTTTTTCTTGTAACATTTGTAGTTGTAATTTTCCCCTGGTTTTCCCGAAATTGGCTAACTATTATTACATCTACAATTAATGCTTGGAATTGGGGTATCAATTATCAAGATGGTCTTGAATTTTATTCAATAGAGAGCTGGTTATTTTACCTCAAAAGATTACCCATAATGTTAGGACAAATTAACTTTTCAATTTTTTCAATGATATTTTTAATAGAAAAGATATTTCAGAAGAATTTATTAAATTTGAAAATAAAGTCATTATCAAAGATAGATTTATGGTTCCTAATTTATATTTTTAATTGTTACCTAATTATCAGTTTAATGTCTACAAAAGACATAAGATTCTTTATGCCAATTTTTCCAATATTTTGTATTTATCTTGCTAAATATTTAGACTTAAATGATTATAAATTTTTCTCAAGTAAAATTAAGAAGTTAATAATGATAATATCAATAATTTGTTCATTATTAATATTTAAGAAAGAATTATATGCAAAAAACTTAAATAATTACGTTGCATATAAGTGGCCTCATGCCGAAATTATCAATGAGATAAAGAAAGAGAACAATAATTTAGTTTCAACTTTGGCAATATTGCCAGATACTAAAGAAATAAATACTTTTAATCTTGAAGCAGAAGCTTCTATGCAAGGTGAATATGTCGCCGTAAGACAGATAATTAGTAATAAAGAAACATATAAAGATGATTTAGAATTTTTCGACTGGTTTCTTATAAAAACTGGTGACCAAGGCGTTATGTCTAATGAAGCAAAAAGTTTACTTAATCAATATTTATTAAACAATTCCTCTTTTATAATTAGAAAAGAATGGGTGTTACCAGACAAAAGCAAGGTATCACTTTTAAGGAGGAAATCATTAAATACTTATCTTGATAAGGAGGATTGTAAATATAGTTCATCAAATTTAAATATAACAAAAATCCCTAGAGGTATAAAATTGAATCTAATATGGCAAGGAAAATCAATTAAATCATCAAGTGTTTTATTAGACTTTATGAATAAAGATTATAAAACCTCCACAAATATTTCTTTAGCAAACGGATCTTTTCATAAAACCTTCAATAAAGGGAGTTGCTATTCTTTAAGACAAGACATCCCATTTACTTTCCCTGCAAAAAATACAAAAGAATTTAATATTAAAGTAAGAATTTTAGATGAAGAGGGAGAAATAAACTATTTAAATCTAGTTGATAAAAAACTAATTATTAAAGATGAATTAGATGATGAGAGCACTATCAAAATGGCTAATAAGATTTCAAAAGTTGATTTATTGGGTGATTACTTAAGAAAAGGAGAATTTGAAAAACTTTTTAATTTAGTTGGAGTCATTAATCAAAGTGACCCTAATCAAATATATTTAAGAGATGCTGAAAAAATATACTTTCAGAGGTTTCGTGATAATAAAAATGTGAAAAATTTATATAATGTTTTAATATGTCAAATTCTTCAAAGGGAAGTTAATGATGCGGAAAAAACTATAAACCAAATATTAGAAACTGATTTTTCTAACGGAAATGCTCAACTAGTAAATTCAATTATAAATATTTACTTATTAGATAAAAAAGATGCACGACTTTCTCTAAATAATGCAAAAAAATTTGAGAAATCTCAAGAAAGTTCTGAGATTTTAAAAATTGTTGAAAGTTTAACTTATTTCTTAGAATTTAAATTTATAAATGCAGTAAGACTTCTAACTTAATATAAAATTAATTTAATTAAAAACATGCTATCAATAATTTAGAATTGATTTAGGAAAATTTTGTTGATGAATATAAGAGATTCAAAAATAGCTATTGTTCATGAATGGTTTCAGAGAAAATCAATCGGAGGATCTGAAAAAGTTACTATAATTTTAAATGAATTATTGAATAAAAAATATTCTGACCCGGATATTTTCTCCCTAACATCTGATATTGAAAATTCAAAAATTTATTCCTTAAAACAGAAAAAAATTAAAACAAGTTTTATTCAATCATTACCATTTGGTAAAAAAAATGTGCAATTCTATCTCCCCTTTCTTCCTTATGCAGTAGAACAATTAGACCTAAGAAAATACGATTTAATTATTAGTTCAAGTCATGCATTTGCAAAAGGCATAATTACTTCCCCAGATCAATTACATATAAGTTATGTTCATACACCAATGAGATATGCATGGGACCAAATGCAAACATATTTAGAAAAATCTAAATTATCAAAATTAGGTTTTGAATATCCAATAAGATTAATGCTTTATAAATTAAGACAATGGGATTTCTATAGCTCTCAAAGATTAGATTTTATAATTTCAAATTCCAATTTCACAGCAAAAAGAATTAAAAAATACTGGGGATTAGAATCTGAAATAATACATCCCCCAGTAGACATAAAAAGATTTAAATATAAAAATAATAGAGGTGACTACTATTTAACTTTAAATAGACTTGTTCCAAACAAAAGAGTTGATTTATTAATTGAGGCTTTTAACCGATTAAATCTTCCCTTGATAATTATTGGCGATGGTCCAGAAAGATTGAAGCTTGAGAGAATATCTAATTCTAATATAAAGTTCCTTAGAAATATAACCGATAGAGAAGTCGAGAAATATATGTCTAGGTGCAAAGCATTTGTCTATGCAGGAATAGAAGATTTTGGAATTGCA
>CACFAG010000012.1 GCA_902564235.1 uncultured Prochlorococcus sp.
CTGGAGTTCCTAAAAGTTCTAAGCCATTTTTTTCTTGATTTTTTAACAGCTCTATTACAGAGGGAGAATTAGTCCATTGAACGTGAACTGGGAATGGCATTGAATCAAAAAATGATTTTGCTGCTTTTACTTGCTCAACAGTTTTCGCAGAGAGAGCAATAACTAATTCATTTAAACCTGTAAGGTTTTTTAAAACTTCTCTTATATCTTTTAATGCTGGACGCTCAAACTCTTCGTATAAGCAAGGTATTAAAATACTAGTTGATCTTTTTTTAAGACTTTTGTTTAATTCTTTAAGTAAATTTCTTGTGACTCCATATTCATGTATTGTTGTGATTAACCCTTGTTGAAAGTCCATTTTCTAATTGATGTGCAGAATAGTATTAATACTTCGATGATTTTTTCAAAGTGAAGCAAATTGATTCAGAGAAAAAATTAGATAGATTAAAAGTTAATAAATTGTTAAAAACAATTTATTCAAATAATACTACAGAAGAAATTAATTTTATTTCAAATCAATTATTGCAGATTTTAGATGATTTCTCAGAGAAATCTTCTTATGAAGAAATAAGAGATAATGATAGGTGGAATGAATCTCATTCGGTTTTGATAACTTATGCAGATAGTATTTATAAAAATGGCGAGGCAACATTAATAACTCTTAGGGAGATACTAAATAAACATTTTGGCAGTCTTTCTAAAGTTGTACATATACTTCCTTTTTTGAAATCCACAAGCGATGGAGGCTTTGCAGTCTCAAGTTATGATTCCCTAGAAGAAAAATTTGGTGATTGGGATGATCTCAAGAGTATTTCTAATAATCATTATTTGATGGCTGATTTGGTACTAAACCATGTTTCTTCTTCTCACCCATGGGTTCAACAATTTATAAAATCCCAAGAACCAGGCATATCAAATGTTTTTTCACCAAAACAAAATCTTGACTGGTCAAATGTAGTTAGGCCAAGAAGTTCCTCCTTGTTTTCTCAGATAAATACTGATGATGGCCCTAAACAAGTTTGGACAACTTTTGGTCCAGATCAAATTGACTTGAATTGGCATAATCCAAAAATGACTCTTGAATTCTTAAATTTAATTATTACTTATTTATCTAATGGAATTAAATGGTTCAGGCTTGATGCGGTAGGTTTTATTTGGAAGGAATCAGGGACAACGTGCTTACATTTGCCAAAAGCTCATTCAATTGTGAAACTCTTAAGAGTTCTTTTAAATAATCTTCTTGAGGATGGAGTTTTAATAACAGAAACTAATGTTCCTCAAAAGGAAAATTTATCCTATCTTATTCCTGATGATGAAGCCCATATGGCTTATAATTTCCCATTGCCTCCTCTTCTCCTTGAGGCAATTATTACTTCAAGAGCTGATATTCTAAACTCTTGGATTTTTGATTGGCCAAAATTGCCTGAAGATACAACACTATTTAATTTCACTGCATCACATGATGGAGTTGGTTTAAGAGCTCTTGAGGGTTTAATGAATGAGCAGAGAATTAAAAATTTATTAATTAATTGTGAAAAAAGAGGAGGCTTAGTAAGTCACAGACGCTTATCAAATGGAGATGATAAACCCTATGAGTTAAATATTAGTTGGTGGAGTGCTATGGAAGACTCCAGTAGAGATTCTAATAGATTCCAGTTTGAGAGATTTATCTTGACTCAGTTACTAGTAATGGCTCTGAAAGGGGTGCCTGCCTTTTATTTGCCAGCATTACTTGCTTCAGAAAATGATATCAAAAGTTTTTCTATGACAGGTCAAAGAAGAGACCTCAACAGAGAAAAATTTAAATTAGACAATCTTTTATCTGTTTTAAATAATCCTGAATCTAATGCTAATAGAAATTTAAAATATCTTTGTAATGCTATGGATGTCAGATCAGAATTAAAGCAATTTCACCCTTGTTCAGAAATGAAATGTTTGTCTGAAGGTAGAAGTGATATTGTTGTAATCAAAAGAAGTAAAGGTCCTGAATCTGTTTTTGCAATTCATAATATGACTGAAAATAAAATTAATTATCAATTGAATGATAATGATCTACCAAAAATAATTGATAATGATTTCAATACCCAAGATTTATTAACATCAACGAAATACAACTGGAAAAATATTAGTCTTGATCCTTTTCAAGTTATCTGGCTTAGTGCTTTATAAAAATGTTAGAAAATTCGTCTATTTGGGTAGTCAGCGATGTAGATGGTACTTTAATGGATCACTCATATGATTTAACACCGGCTAAAGAAACTATAAAAATACTACAAAAATTATCTATACCTGTAATTCTATGTACAAGCAAAACGGCATCAGAGGTTAGAGTTATTAGGAATGAACTAAATTTAACGGACCCCTATATTGTTGAAAATGGTGCGGCAATATATGGTGAATCTCTTAAAAGAGTTAATGGAGAAATTATTCTTGGAATAAAATACGAATTTCTTGAAGAAATCTTAAATTTTATTTCTAATGAAATTGATTATGAACTTACTCCTCTTAATAATCTCACTGATCAGGAAGCCACTCAACTCACTGGTTTAGAAGGCAACTCATTGAACTTAATGCGTGATAGACACTGGAGCATGCCTTTTTTAAATCCGCCAAGCTTTTTAGAAGAGAAAATCAATATATGTTGTAAAAAGTTCAATGTTGATATTTTTAAGGGAAATAGAATGAGTCACTTATTATCTACAAAATCGAATAAGGGTAAAGCAATAAATGCTCTAAAAGAATATTCAAATATTCAAAATATTGAAATTATAGGTTTGGGCGATTCTCCAAATGATTTGCCTTTACTTTTAAACTCAGATATTAAAATTGTTATTCCTGGAATAGATGGACCTAATTTAAATTTGCTAAATCAATTAAAAGATTTGGAATTTATTTTAGCTTCTGAACCAAATGGACATGGTTGGAAAAATGAAATTAATAAATTAATAAATAAGCGAGAACTCATTTAGTAAAATGAAAGATTTAGATATTAATTTCCCTCTTGATAAATTTGAAAAATTGATTATTGATATTGGTTGGCACTCTTTAGATGATTGGTATAATTTTTGGAATAATCAAACAAATCTTCTTTCAATTGATCAATATTGGAATAATAAAGTAAATGATGATTGGATTTGGGGTTTAGCCTTACCTCTCATATCTCAGGCTTATAAATTTCAAAATAACTTTTCAGATAGAAAAATAATCGGGATCTCAGCCCTTCCTGGAACAGGGAAAACAACATTAGGCAAATGGCTTGAAGCAATATCTTTGAAATTGAATTTTAAAATTGCTGTTATTTCAATTGATGATTTTTATCTCCCATCAGATGAAATGCAATCAGCCATTAAGAATAACCCTTGGAATGTCTCAAGAGGTTTTCCTGGTAGTCACTCAGTAAAATTAATGCAGGAAAAATTATTAAATTGGAAAATAAATGGAGAATTAAATGTTCCAGTTTTCGATAAATCTTTAAGAAATGGCTTAGGAGATAGGTCTCATTGGAGATTGGATAATCCAGATTTATTAATAATTGAGGGATGGTTTTTGGGAATAGAACCTTTCTCTAGTGATGTAAATTATCAAAATATAAATTCAGCAGATTTGAGTTCTCATGAATCTTCTTATAGACAACTCATTCAAAATAATCTAATCAAATATTTAGATGTTTGGAGTTTAATAGATAATATTTGGCACTTAAAGCCTTTGAAGTTTGAATATATGAATATCTGGAAGACAAATCAAGAAAGAGAAATGTTTTTACAGAAAGGAAAAGCCCTCCAAGATGAAAAATTATCAAACTTCTTGAGAATGCTAAATGTTTCTATTCCTCATAAAAGTTTTGATGCTATAAAATCTTATGCATTGTTATTAATTGATCAAGAAAGAAATTTAGTTGAATCTGGGTTAAATAAGTAGTAATTTTTTTTAAATTTATTTTTTTTCAGTTATTTTTTATACATTTTTTCTAGCTCTCAATGGTGTTTAATTGAAAATATTTTGTTTCTTAGAGATGGTTGAGTTTTCTTACAAAAATGAAGGGTGTAGAATGGTTGTCTTGAGATGTATTGGACCATCAAATTTTTTTTTAGAGAGAGTTTTATTCCCAACTGACATTCTCACTTTTATGGCCCCAAACGATTCAAGAGTAGAAATTTGGGGAAATGAATTATATGGCCCTAAGCTTGAAGAGAGAATAAGAATTTCTGCTGATAATGAGGATTCCACTTTAGTGGCTTAGAAAAAAAAGCTTAAATTGTCTTCGAGTCAAAATTTTTTACAAATACCTTATTTTTGTTGATATTATAAAATTGTTTTAGATTATAGAAATGTATCAATTTTCTTCCTTCGCTATAGGAGGTTTTGTCCCCTCTGCAGCAATTGCAGGAGTTTTGCTGTTAATAGGTTTAGGAGCTTTCTTTTATCTTGGTATTAAGGGACCTACTGATTATTAAAGCTTAGTTTTATTAACGAAGGGGTACTTTATCATTCTATTACCTAAATTAATTCAACTATTTAAATATGGATTTAACTAAAATTTTATTTATATTAAGTCTTCCATTCGTTTTGTTAACTGTTTACTTTGGTACAAAAAATGATTTTTATGAAAGTGAAAATTATAAAGGTGATGGATGTGCTCATGATGTAAAAAGGTAACCTTATTTTCTATCTCCACTAAAAACACAAGTCCATTTACTATCAAATTGCCAAACAGGTTTATATATTTCATTTGTAATTTTTTCACCCGCACTATTACATGTATCTAAATCTTTCATAGGGATGGAGTGTAATGAAGGACTTGTTATTCCACTTACCTCTGGTCTACGACCTGGCCCTTGTCTATAAGTTCCAATTATTAACCAATAATCAGCTTTTACATAATCTGAAAAAAACAATAGAGAATTAAGAAATAAAAGTATTAAAAAAGATTTTTTCATTATTTTTTATTAGCTTCTACTTATTAAAAGTATATTATATTTTCAAAATTGCTATTAATTTATTAGATGTTTTAAAAAGTTTTTGGAATATTTGAAATTTATTTTATATGGTCTAATTCAAGGATTAACGGAATTTATTCCTGTTAGTAGTACTGCTCATTTAAAAATTATATCTCTTTTTTTAGGTATTGATGATCCTGGAGCTTCTTTGTCCGCTACTATTCAACTTGGCAGTGTTCTAGCCATAGCCTGGTATTTTAGGAATGATATTTTTAATTTCAGAAGTCAATCTTCCAAAAACTTTCTTGAATATCTCTTACATGAAAGATTGTTAAGGTCTATTTTGATTGGTACTATACCAATCGTTTTGCTTGGTGGGATTATAAAAATATTTATCCCTTCTTTTTTTGAAAACGTTCTTCGTTCAAATTTATCAATAGCATTGGTCTCATTTCTGATGGCTTTTTTTATGTACTTGGCAGATAGTACGAAAAGAGGTTCTATTAATATAAAAAACCATAATTATTCAAATAGTTTTTTGATAGGTTTCTTTCAAGCATTTGCAATTTTTCCTGGTGTTTCAAGATCGGGGGTTACTATTTCTAGCGCTTTAATATCAGGATGGGAAAGAGGGGATGCTGCGAAGTTTTCTTTTCTTTTAGGGATGCCAGCTATTTCACTTGCTGCGATTGTTGAGTTTATTTCTTCTTTTAATGATTTCTTTTCATTAGGTTTTCCCCCTCTTTTTGTTGGTCTTATTACTACATTTTTGTCCTCTTTATTAGCAATAGATTTCTTACTAAAATATTATTCTTCAAATGGGTTGAAAATATTCATAATCTATAGAGTAATTTTTGGTGTTGTAATTCTTTCGAATTTATAGTTGGATGTGAAAAATAATTTTTTTGCAATTGTGTTAAGGTTTTAAAAAAAAATTCTATCTAATGAACATTTTTATATCTTTCCAATTAGGTGAAGTTGAAGTTTCAAATCTTACAATATTGGTTTTAGCTTTTTTTTCTTCTTTTACGTTCATAGCGGTAGGCATAAGTTCATATAAACTGTACAAATCGCTTATAAATGAAGACGATAAATAATCGGAACGGCGGGATTTGAACCCACGACCCCCACTACCCCAAAGTGGTGCGCTACCAAACTGCGCTACGCCCCGTGTCTTTACTATAAAGTTTAGATTGATTTAAATGTTATTCTTTATAGGATTGTTATCAGATCTCAATACACACTTGTCAACTTCCCAATTAAAGTTTTCCCATATATGGTCATCTAATTTATAGTTGCTTCCAGTAAAAACTCCTAACTTAACTTTTGTAGGTGAAGCGGAACAATACTGCCTGCTTCCAGTTGATGCAAGATATTGTTGATGGTATTGTTCCGCATAAAAATATGAATCAATCATTTTTATTTCTGTTTCAATTAAACCAAGGTTTTTTTTGCTTAGTTCCGTTTGATATTGTTCCTTACTGGCTAAAATGGTTTTAATATTATTTTCATTTTTGTAATATATTGCTGATCTATATTGTGTTCCCATATCATTACCCTGTCTGTTTTTTTGAGTAGGGTCATGACATTCCCAAAACATTTTTAATAAATCACTTACATCAATTTCCCTTTTATCCCATATAACTCTTACAACTTCTGAATGACCAGTTAAACCGGAACATACTTCATAATAAGTTGGATTATTTTTTTCCCCTCCAGCATAACCTACAGATGTTGTGATAACTCCAGGTAGTTTCCAAAAACATTTTTCAGCGCCCCAGAAACAACCACAACCAAAAATTATTTCATCTTCTTCTAATTTAGGATCTTTTTTGATATCTGTTTTTAATATTCTATGTAATGCATAAGCATCATTAGTTAAATTTACCTCATCATTATTCATAATGTTTTTCAGGAATTTAAACATAATTTAAAATCCAATCATTATAAGAAAAAAAATTACTTTTAGCTCTTAACAATTCTGGTAGCTAGTTCTCTATCCCAAAGTTGTTTATATAGTCCATCCACTTCTACTAAAACTTTATGAGCCCCTTCTTGTACTATTTCTCCTTTATCCATTACTAAAACCCTGTCACAGGTGGCTGCAACAGAAAGTTGGTGACTAATCATTATGATTGTTTTATTACTTCTCTCACTCATTTCATCTATTATTCTTGAGGCTGTTTTATTATCTACGCTTGCTAAAGCATCATCAAGAACAACAATAGGAGAATCAACAAGAAGTGCTCTTCCTAGTGCAGTTCTTTGCCTTTGTCCACCACTTAATGTAATACCTCTTTCACCAACAACAGTTTTAAACCTTTGTGGAAAACTATTGATATCATCAATTAATCCAGCTTTTGTTGCGCTTTCTTTAACTAAATATTGAGAAGCTTTGGGTTCTCCAAAGCTTAGGTTTTCTGAGATTGTTGAAGTAAATAAGAATGCTTCTTGAGGAACGATTGAAATATTTTTTCTAAGATCGCTTAATTTTATAGTTTTTACATCAATTTCATCTAAAAACAACTGATTGTCTGGTATTTCAATAGTCCTTCCTAGGGACTTAGCTAGTGTTGTTTTTCCACAACCAACTGGCCCAACTATTGCAATAAGTTCTCCAGGATAAATTTTAAAATTGAGACTATTTAATGCATTAAATTTTGATCCTGGATACTTTATCGTTAAATTTTTTGCTTCTAAGAATCCTTTAATCTTTCTTTTTAAAAATTTAGTTTCTTCTCTATCTACAATATTTGGATTGTTCTGAAAGATTTCTTCAACACGATCCAAACTTACTTGACCAAGTTGAAAAGTATTTAGGGTAAAACCTAATAGAGCTGTTGGGAAAACAAGTCTTTCTACGTAAAGTATTAAAGCTACTAAACCACCTATAGAAATAAATCCACTCTCTAATTGAAAAGTACCTAATGATAATAAAATCAATAATGAAATTGAGGAAATCCCTTGTAACAAAGGGAATAGGGTACTCGCTGTTCTTGCCAGTTTTATCGCTGAATTTCGATAGGATTTATTATATATGTTAAATTCTTTTTTCTCAGCATTCTCTTGGGCATAAATTTTAATGGCGCTTATACCAGATAGATCTTCTTGTATTAGATCACTAAGTTTTGATAATGATTCTTGTTGAGCTTTCCTTTGATTAACCATTTTGCCTCCAAATAGACTTACAATTCCAAGGATTAATGGAAAAATCATTAAAGCTGATATTGTTAATGGTTTATTAATCGAAAACATTGAAGGAATAGTGAATGAATAAGCTAAGACAATGTTGCACAAGCTTAAAACTGTAAAACCTAAAAGTCTTCTTATGTTTTCAACATCGCTTGTAGCTCTACTAATAATGTCTCCACTCCCTTTTTTTTGAATCCATTCTGGATCTTGAATAAGTAAATGGTCAAATAGTTTTTGACGAAGATTTACTTCTACTTTTCTACCTATTCCGAAGACAATCTGTCTAGAAAATAATCTTATTAAACCCATACAAGTTGCTAAAAATATTAACCATAAGGATTTAGAAATAACAAAATCCGAAGAGAACCCATTTTGTAATTGGTCAATTATATTTTTTACTTCTAAGGGTATAACAACACTTAGTATATTTACTATTAAGAGAGCTAAAGCTCCATATAGGAATTCTTTTTTGTAAGGTCTTAGGTATTTAGATATAACTTTTATCTTTAAATTTTTCATTTTATTTTGCCGATATGATTAAGATAATGTTTCATTTTTGAATATGTGAGCTAATTTTATAAATGATTCAGTATTTATTTATGGGTAACGAGCAAACTCATCCATTACATGAAACAGACAAAAACATTATAGATTCCCTTATCACTAAAAAAACACCTGAAGATCTTGACTATATAAATTTAGCTAGATTAATTAATCGTTATACAAATTTCCCAGGAGAAATTGAAATTAAAAACGATATTGAAAAAATTTTAAATTTTTGGAAGATCACTAAAAATGAACTTTTTTCAAAAACAAAAATTATTTGGTCAAAAAGCTTCAGGCCCTCTAATACAAATAAAGATTTAGTTGGCTCAGGTTTTGATACCTCAAATTGAATTTTATCTGCATAATTTTTCTTCCATATATTAATGTCTTCTAATCTATCAAACTCTGAAATCCTAAATAATTTGTTGGAGGGAATGAACCTTGATGAATCAACTTCTAGATCATTAATGCAAAGATGGCTTAATGATGAGATTTCAGATGTTGAAACAGGAGCTTTTTTGAGTGCTTTAAGAGCAAAGAGTTCTACAGGTGTCGAACTAAGTTCGATGGCTGAGGAACTCTTAAATGTTTGCAAATTGCCATTAGCAAGACCAAATTTATATTTGGTGGATACTTGTGGAACGGGGGGTGATGGAGCTAATACATTCAATATTTCGACTGCAGTTGCATTTGTATCTGCATCTTGTGGAGTAAAAGTTGCAAAACACGGAAATAAAAGTGCTAGTGGAAAAGTTGGCTCTGCTGATGTTTTGTTGAATCTTGGTTTGAATTTAAATTGTTCATTAGAAAAAGTAATCAACGCCGTAAGTGAAATTGGAATAACTTTTTTGTTCGCCCCTGTTTGGCATAAATCTTTAATAAAACTTGCTCCATTAAGAAAGACCCTTGGAATAAGGACAGTATTTAATCAACTTGGACCATTGGTAAATCCTTTAAGACCCAATGCTCAAGTCTTGGGTGTTGCTTCTGAGGATCTTTTAAAACCTATGGGAAGTGCGCTTTTAAAAATGGGTATGAATAGAGCAATTGTCGTTCATGGGTTTGGTGGGCTTGATGAAGCTTCGCTTCAAGGAGAAAATAAATTAGTATTTGTTGAGAATGGTGAATTACGGTTTTCAGAAATAAATATTTTAGATTTTAATCATGAAAATATATCTAACGAAAAGCTTGTAGTTTCTGATACTGAGTCTAATGAGAAAATATTGAAGTCTGTCTTAGATGGTTCTGGACAAAAATCTCATATTGATGTAGTTGCCTTGAACTCTGCTTTAGTTCTTTGGGCAGCAGGCATTGAGGATGATTTAAATGAAGGATTTAATAAAGCTTTATTTTCTATTAATCAAGGAGATCCTTGGAAAAAGTTTTTACTGTTAAAAAATTATTTATCCTCAAATTAATTAATTTCAAATTGATGATTAATCCATTCAAGAAAAACGCGAAATTAGTTTTAAGTAATGGAATTGTATTCCCAGGATTCTTTTTTGGTGCTACTGGTACTGCCGTTGGCGAAATAGTTTTTAATACTGGAATGACCGGATATCAAGAAGTTATTACAGATCCAAGTTATTATGGACAGTTATTAACATTTACTTATCCAGAGATTGGAAATACTGGTATTAATTTTGAAGATTCAGAATCTAATACTAATGTTAAAGGAATAATTGTTAGAAATTTTTCATCTAATAACAGCAATTGGAGATCTCAAAAGAATTTTAATCAATGGTTAGTTGAGAAAAACGTTATAGGTCTTTATGGAATTGACACAAGGGCACTTGTTAAAATTTTAAGATCTAGTGGCGCGATGAATGGAGTTATTACCTATATAGATAAAACTGATGAAAGTTGTTTAAAGATAATTGATGATACACCAAAGATGGAGGGGTTAAATTTATCAAAAGTAGTTTCAACAAAGCAACAATATTTTTGGAATAGTCATACAAAAACAATTTTTGATTTAAGAAAAAGATATGTTGAAACTTCTAAAAAATTAAAAATAATAGCAATTGATTTTGGAATTAAGAATTCAATTCTAAATAGACTTGTATCCCATGGTTGTGAAGTTTTAGTTTTACCTTCTCGATCTTCTCTAGAAGATGTTTTGTCTAATAAGCCGGATGGTATATTTTTCTCAAATGGTCCAGGCGATCCTTCTTCTGTTTCTGAAGGTATAGACTTAGCAAAATCACTTATTGAATATGGCGAAATACCTATGTTTGGTATTTGCCTTGGCCACCAAATATTTGGATTAGCATTAGGAGGCTCAACATATAAATTACCATTTGGACATCGTGGTTTAAATCACCCTTGTGGTGAAAATAACAAAATTGAGATAACTAGTCAGAATCATGGTTTTGCTATTGATCCTAATTCTCTCTCAAAGGATATAGTTAGAATAACTCACTACAATCTTAACGATAATACTGTGGCTGGTCTAGAAGTTTATAATAAGCCAATATTTAGTGTGCAATACCATCCAGAAGCAGGACCTGGCCCACATGATTCAGATTATTTATTTAAAAAATTTGTTTCTCTAATGTTAGAAAGATGTTGACATATTGTTTTCTTTTGATTTGATAATTACATTTAATACATTAATTTATTGGAGGTATTAGATCATAGAAGATTTCCAGAAGTTAACGGTTTCTTTAAGAGGAAACCTTGAGTTTAAAACAAACATTATTGTTTTTTCTTTTAAAGGTCAACTTGATGCTTTCTCAGAAAAACAATTTAAGACTTTTGTTACTAATAATTTAGAAAATGAGCTTCCATTTGTTATTGATCTTACAAAAATAGATTTTTTAGATTCCTCAGGTCTTGGAGCCCTTGTTCAGACTGCTAAAGAATGCAAAAAGTCGAAACTTGGATTCTCTGTCGTTGGCAATTCGAGAGTGGCTCAAACAATTAAACTTGTTCGTTTAGGAGATTTTCTTAACTTGAGGTCAAGTCTTGAAGATGCATTAAATTATTTAAAGAATTGAATTATTGGATTCAAAACTTGGTTCCATATGGATCTCCCGAGGATATAGGTGTTATTCAACTTGCTTGGCTTGGAGATTCGGTATGGGAGCTCCACCAAAGATTAAGGCATGTTCATTTCCCTTTAAAATCTAAAGACCTCCATTTATCTGTTGTAAACGAAGTAAAAGCAAAATCTCAGTCAAAATCATTAAGTCAAATTGAACATTTATTAAATTCAAATGAAATGGATCTAATTAGGCGTGCTAGAAATAAAACTAAGAGATATCCAAAATCATCAGATCCCACCATATACTCAAGAGCAACTGGTTTTGAAACTCTTATTGGCTGGTTATTTTTAAAAGATCCTCAAAGATTATCAACACTTTTTGAATATTTAGAATTAAAAATGAATTGAATCTATGAAAAACTACTCAAATAAATTTCGCGGAAAAAATAATAAAGAGTTTAAAAAAAATTCAGATTTTGGCGATTTCTCAAAAAAATCAAATCGTTCAGAAAAAAATGATAGATTTTTGAGCAATTCCGCTAAAAATAGGAAAGTTGAAAATTTAAAAAAAAATGATGAAAATAATATTTTTTCGTCTTTAAAAAGAAGAAATCCAAGATTTAAATCTAATACAGAATTTCCTAATAAAGATTCTGATATGCATCAAGAGTTTACTAATAAGAGAAATTTTGATGATTGGATATGGGGTAAACATTCGGTTTATGAGGCTCTTAGTAGTGATAGAGCAATTAATAGGGTTTGGTGTACTTCGGAAATTTTTTCATCAGACAAATTCTATATTTTGCTAAAGGATCTTAAATCAAATGGAGTTCTTATTGAAGAGGTTTCTTGGAACAGGCTGTCGCAATTGACATATGGTGCTTCACATCAAGGTGTCGCACTGCAGTTAGCAAGTTCTAAAACAATATCCCTAGAACAATTAATCGATTTTTCTAAGCTCAATTGTTCAAATCCAGTATTGGTCGCATTAGACGGTATTACTGATCCTCATAATGTTGGTGCGATTATCAGATCAGCTGAGGCATTTAATTGCAAGGGTGTAATTATTCCTCAGAGAAGGTCTGCAGGATTAACTGGAACAGTCGCTAAGGTAGCTGCGGGTGCCTTAGAACACCTCCATGTAACTAGAGTTGTCAACTTGAATAGAGCACTTGAGGAACTTAAAAAAAATGGTTTTCTTGTTGTTGGCTTATCTGGAGATAGTCAAATATCTATCTCAAATTTTCAAGAAAAAGCACCTTTGGTAATTGTAGTTGGCTCTGAAGATAAAGGTATTTCTTTGCTTACTCAAAAAAAATGCGATTTTATTTTAAGTATCTCTCTTAAAGGTAAGACTTCAAGTTTAAATGCCTCTGTGGCGGCCGCAATATCACTTTTTCAATTGACAGGCAAATAACTTTTTTTATTAAGCATTGTTTTTAAAAACCACTAAAATGTTGTTGTTTCAATACATTTATATGATTAATAAAAATTTATTGAATTTTCACTACAAAATTGTATAGAATTTAACAAGAATTGATGGTCTTACAGGCCAAAAAAATTGATTAGAAATTTTGGAAACAAACTCGGTTTAGCCTGGTGGGCTAAAATCGAGACAGATCAACCTAGTAGTACCTACTGGTTCGGCCCATTTATTACTAGACGTAGCTTAAAGGAAAATATGCCTTATTTTATTAAAGATCTTTCTGATGAAGGGTCTAAAAATATAAAACATAGTTTAGTGCGATGCAAAAAAGAAGAACCATTAACTTTTTGATAAATTTGATTTTAAGAAATAAGTTAAGAAATGAATTTTAATTCTTTAAGAAAAGAAATCACCAGCAATAATGCTTCTGTTAAGGAATTAGTTAATGATATCTTTGCTAACATCGATCATAAAGATCCTCAAGTTAATTCATACATTTGTACTACAAAAGATATTGCTCGAGCTCAAGCTGAAAATATAGACAAATTAATTCAAAATAATGAAAAACTGCCTCTTCTCGCGGGGATGCCAATAGCAATAAAGGATAATATCTGCACCAAAGGAGTAGCAACAACTTGTGCGAGTAAAATGCTCAAAAGCTTTGTTGCACCTTATGAATCCACCGCTTCGAGTAAATTATGGTCTTCAGGGGCAATTTGTTTAGGAAAAACAAATTTAGACGAATTTGCAATGGGCAGTTCAACGGAAACTTCTGTATTTGGGGTCACTTCAAATCCTTGGGATATTGATAGAGTACCAGGAGGCAGTTCAGGCGGAAGCGCTGCTTCAGTTGCTGCTGGATTTTGTGCAGCGGCTATTGGTTCTGATACAGGAGGATCAATAAGACAACCAGCTTCTTTTTGTGGCGTTGTAGGTCTTAAACCTACTTATGGCAGAGTTAGCAGATGGGGACTTGTAGCATTTGCCAGCTCTCTTGATCAAATTGGCCCAATTACAAATACTGTTTCAGATGCTGCTGAAATTCTTTATTCAATATCTGGTAAAGACCCCTTTGACTCAACATGTCTTGATAAGCCAGTACCAAATTATTTGAATGACTTAAATAAATCTATAAAGGATTTAAAAATTGGAATTATTAAAGAATGTTTTGAGCACCCAGGGCTTAATCCAGAAGTTAAGGAATCTGTTCTTTCCGGAGTTGATAGATTCCAAGCTTTAGGGGCTGAAATTATCGAAATTGAATGTCCTAGATTTAATGATGGAATTGCTACATATTATGTAATTGCACCATCTGAAGCCTCTGCAAATTTAGCTAGATATGATGGAGTTAAATATGGATACAGATCGAATGAAGGTTCAAATCTTATAGATATGACCTCAAAAAGTAGAGCTGAAGGTTTTGGAGATGAGGTACAAAGAAGAATATTGATAGGAACTTATGCTTTGTCAGCTGGGTACAGTGATGCATATTATAAGAAGGCACAAAAAGTTAGGACACTTATAAGAAATGATTTTGATAATGCTTTTAAGAAAGTAGATGTTTTATTAACTCCAACTTGCCCCACCACTGCTTTTCTGAAGGGAGATTTTGTCAATGATCCACTTTCAATGTATTTGTCTGATCTATTAACTGTTCCTGCTAATTTGGCAGGCCTCCCAGCGATCAGTATTCCTTGTGGTTTTGATACTAAAGGATTACCTATAGGATTGCAATTGATAGGCAATGTATTAGAAGAACATAGAATATTGAATGCCGCAAATATCTTTGAAATTGATGCTCAGGTAATTAAAAACAGACCTTTATTTTAAATTTGTATTAATAATTAATTTGTAATCACAAAGTATAGATATTTTAGAAAATTTCTCTATCTTATATATATAAATTATTTAAATATGGCTTTCGTTCCGCTTCATAATCATAGTGACTACAGCTTACTTGATGGTGCCAGTCAAATTTCAAAAATTGTAGAAAGAGCTTGTGATCTTGAAATGGAATCAATCGCACTTACTGATCATGGAGTTATGTATGGTGTTCTTGATTTGGTCAAGAAGTGTAAAGAGAAAGGTATAAAACCAATTATTGGTAATGAAATGTACGTGATTAATGGATCTATTGATGATCCTCAACCAAAAAAAGAAAAAAGATATCATTTGGTGGTTTTAGCAAAAAATTATACTGGCTATAAAAATCTAGTGAAGTTGACAACAATTAGTCACCTAAACGGGATGAGAGGTCGAGGCATTTTTTCAAGACCATGTATTGATAAATCTCTTTTGCGCAAATATAGTGATGGTCTTATAGTTTCTACAGCTTGTCTTGGAGGAGAAATACCTCAGGCCATCTTAAAAGGTAGATTAGATGTAGCAGAAGATATAGCTCTTTGGTATAAAAAATTATTTGCAGATGACTTTTATCTAGAAATACAAGATCATGGCTCTATTGAGGATAGAATTGTTAACGTTGAATTAATAAAAATTGGGAAGAAGCACCAAATAAAAGTCATTGCAACCAACGACGCCCACTATTTATCAAGTATGGATGTTGAAGCACATGACGCATTGCTTTGTGTATTAACAGGAAAACTAATAAGTGATGAAAAAAGATTGAGATATACCGGTACAGAATATATTAAAAGTGAAAATGAAATGCTTGAACTTTTTAAAGATCATATTGATGATGAATCAATTGTTGAGGCAGTAAATAATACAGTTGAAATTTCTCAAAAAGTTGAAGTATTTGATCTGTTTGGCAATTATAGAATGCCAAAATTCCCCCTTAAAGAAGATATTGATTCATTTTCCTTCCTTACACAATTATCTAATAAAGGCCTTTTAAAAAGACTTAAAAAAAATGATCTTTCAGAAGTTGATGATAACTATAAAAAAAGACTATCTTCCGAATTGAAAATTATTAAAGATATGGGCTTTCCTGATTATTTTTTGGTTGTTTGGGACTACATCAAATTTGCTAGAGATAACTCTATTCCTGTAGGACCAGGTAGAGGTTCTGCCGCAGGTTCACTAGTAGCTTATGCTCTTCAAATTACAAATATAGATCCTGTTGAGCATGGATTGTTGTTTGAGAGATTTTTAAATCCAGCAAGAAAGTCAATGCCAGATATTGATACAGACTTTTGTATTGATAGGCGAAATGAAGTTATTGATTATGTTACTAATCGTTATGGAGAGGATAAAGTTGCGCAAATAATTACTTTCAATAAGATGACCTCTAAGGCGGTTTTAAAAGATGTCGCAAGGGTTCTAGATATACCATATGGAGAGGCGGATAAATTGGCTAAATTAATACCGGTCGTAAGAGGGAAACCTTTTAAATTAAATGAAATGATTGATAAGAATTCTCCTAGTCAAGAGTTTAGAGAAAAATATATTAATGATAATAGGGTGAAAAAATGGGTTGATTTGGCTTTGAGAATTGAAGGAACTAATAAAACATATGGAGTTCATGCTGCTGGAGTTGTTATAGCATCAGATCCTCTTGACGAACTTGTACCTCTTCAAAGAAATAATGAAGGACAAATAATAACCCAATATTCTATGGACGATATCGAATCACTTGGATTATTGAAAATGGATTTCTTGGGTCTTAAAAATCTTACGATGATTGAAAAGACAGTTTCTCTTATTAATCAATCTACTGGTAAGAAAATAATGATTGATGAGTTACCACAAAATGATGGTAAAACCTTTGAGCTTATTGGGAGAGGAGATCTTGAAGGTATATTTCAACTTGAATCTTCTGGTATGAAACAGGTCGTTAAGGATTTCAGACCTAACTCTCTAGAGGATATTTCATCGATACTAGCTCTTTATAGACCTGGTCCTCTTGATGCAGGCCTTATACCTAAATTCATAAATCGAAAAAATGGGAACGAAAAGGTTGATTTCCCTCATCCTTTTATTAAGTCAATTCTTACTGAAACCTATGGAATTATGGTATACCAAGAACAAATCATGAAAATTGCTCAAGACCTAGCAGGTTATTCTTTAGGTGATGCTGATTTACTTCGAAGAGCAATGGGGAAAAAGAAAGTATCCGAGATGGTAAAGCATAGAAATGTTTTTGTAAAAGGTTCTATGAAGAAAGGTGTAAATGAAAAATTAGCTAATGATCTTTTTGATCAAATGGTTCTATTCGCAGAATATTGTTTTAATAAAAGTCACTCAACTGCTTATGGTGCTGTAACTTATCAAACTGCATTTTTAAAAGCCCATTTTCCTGTTGCATATATGGCAGCCCTTTTAAGCGTAAATTCTGGTTCTAGCGACAAGATGCAAAGATATATTTCTAATTGTTATTCCATGGGAATAGAAGTCATTTCACCAAGCATTAATTTCTCTGGGGTTGATTTCACTATTAAGAATAATCAGATATTATTCGGCCTATCTGCAATTAAGAATTTAGGAGATTCCGCGATAAGAAATATAATTGAAAACCGAAATAGTTTTGGAATCTTTAAGTCATTATCGGATTTGTGCGATCGTTTGCCTTCTAATGTTCTTAATAAAAGAAGTCTTGAATCTCTAATTCATTGTGGAGCACTAGATGAATTTTCAAATGATAATAATAGAGCTCAGTTATTGTCAGATCTCGAACATGTTATTGAGTGGGCCTCCTCAAGAAATCGTGATAGATTATCCGGGCAAGGAAATTTATTTGACACTAAAGAAGAATTTTCTAATGTTGCTTTTTCAGATTCACAATTAGCTAAGGTTGATGACTATTCACTTATTGAAAAGTTAAAGTTAGAAAAGCAGCTATTAGGCTTTTACTTATCTGATCATCCTCTAAAGCATTTAACTAAGCCAGCCAAACTTATATCTCCCATAAGCATTTCGCAGTTAGAAGAAACAAAAGATAGAACAAAAGTCTCTTTAGTAGGAATGATACCTGATTTAAAGCAAATCACAACTAGAAAAGGAGATAGGATGGCTATAGTTCAGCTAGAAGATCTTTCTGGTAGTTGCGAAGCAATAGTTTTCCCAAAAACCTATGTCAGATTATCAGAATTTCTCTTAACTGATACTAGATTATTGGTGTGGGGAACAATAGATAAAAAAAGTGATAAGACGCAATTAATAATTGATGATTGTAGAGAAATAGATAATCTTAAATTGCTTATTATTAATCTTGAAAGTTCTCAAGCATCAGATATAAGAGTACAAAATACTTTGAGAGACTGTTTAATTAAATTTAAACCAGATAAAGGTAGATGTGGAATTAAGATTCCAGTTTTAGCTGCAGTAAGAAATAAAAATAATATTACCTACGTTAAATTTGGTGAACAATTCTGTATTGGAGATATTGAAGGGGCATGCAAATTACTAGAAGATAAATCATTCCAAGTTAATTTGAAATCTTTAGTTTCCTAGATTAATTTTTGTCCTCGAAATTTTGAGTTGCAGGTTTGAAGGCTGCTTTTGCACGTTGTATGTTCATTGGAATATTTTCAATACCAAAAAAAGATCCAGGCTCTTTATCCCAACTAGCTGATAATATTCCAAAACTCAATCCTGCTAGACCTAACAAGAAAAATAATGCTGAGATTGCGATTGTTGAGGAAGGAGGTATTTCAGCAATATTTCTTGTTACTATAATGTAGCTGACAACAAAAACCGACATACCTAATATTGTTGGTATCCCTGCTGTAAAGAATATTCTTCTTGCCATTCTATCAGCTACATATTTAGGTATCCCACTTGATGATCTCTTAGGAGGCGTTACAGGCTTAGATGTTTTTTCTAGATTGTCGAAAGCAAGTTTCTCAGTATAGTTTTTTTTCTTTTTAATTTGTGTCTTTTTTTTTGATTGCTTTTTTTTCATTAATGGCAATCATCCTCTGATTCCAATTTTCTTTACTAAATCTTGATATCTTTGAACATTTTTATCTTTTATATAAGTTAGTAATCTTTTTCTTTTACCAATCATTTTTAATAATCCTTGCCTCGATGAGAAATCATGAATGTTGCCTTGAAGGTGGTCACTTAATTTAGAAATTCTCTTAGAGAGCATTGCTATTTGGACTTCTGCTGACCCTGTATCAGTGGCATGTACTTGATGAGTTTCAATAAGCTTTTGTTTTTCGGCTGTATCTAGTGACATAAAATTTATTTTCCTATATTTATGATACTACTTCATCAAGCTATATTACTAATATCGTTATCAAGATAATTCATAGCTAATTTCAATAAACTTTCAAATGATATTTTCTTTCCTTTTTTATTAATGACGTCTACTTCTTTAATAAGAATTGGCAAAGTAGTCTTTATTTCTTTATTTTTATAATTTAAAGATTCAAGTGTTAACTGAAGGTCTTCCACCATTTTGATGATATCAGGATTCTTAATGTCAAATTCATATTTGTTTTTTTCTTCTTCAAATAGAATTTCATTCTTAAATTTACTTTTTAATTCTAATATCAACCTATCACTCATTTTTTGTCCTATTCCAGGTACGGAAGAAATTAATTTTTTGTTTTGTGTTTTTATTGCATAAATAATTTCACTAATGGATAATTTATTTAATATCCCCATACCAATTTGAGAGCCAACTCCTCGAATACTTAAAATATCAATAAAGAATTTCTTTTGATCCTTTGATGTAAAGCCAAATAATAAATCTGAATCTTCTTTCTTAATATGTTTAATCCAGAGAGTGATATTTTTAATAGATAGCTCATTTGATTTTAATTTGAGAAAAAAGGATTCTAGTATTTGAACTTCGTATCCTAATCCTTGACAATTTATTAAAACAAAAAACTTTTGATTAACTTGCCATAATTCAACTAACTCTCCATTAATCCAACTAATCAATTAACCACCATCCACTTGGCATCCAATAAGTGCCCCTGCAGTTCCACCAGCAGGTACGGCCCAAAATCTATCTTTTCCTCTAGTTGAGGAGAGTGCTATTCCTGCCCCAAGAAGCCCTCCAATAACAGAACCTTCACTACAATCATTATCATCTATTTTTTCAGCCTGACTTTGACCTGCACATGGTACTACTACATCCACTTCGGATTGTTTTACATAGCCTGGGTTTGATTTTGTTCCGGGAATATATTCCTCTCTATATTCGGTTCTTGTGCAAGTTACTGACTTTGGAGTTGTTGCATTAACTTGCAGAATTGGAGAAAAACAAAACAATAATGATAAGCAGATAAATTTCAATGTTTTTTTTAGTCTTTTTATATTCTATGTCCTTTTGATGATTTTGACGTTAGATATAATAGTTCCTAATAAAACTAAAGAAGCGCCTAATAAGAAATTTATGTTTATCATTTCACTGAATAATAATATTCCCCATATTGATCCGAATAAAACTTGTAAATAGTTTATGGTTGAAGCTTCAGACGCAGGTAAATTTTTTAACCCTATAGTTAAGAATGTTTGACCTAATTGAGTAAATAAGCCAATACCAATGATCCATATTAATTCATCCCAATTTGGAGTAACCCAGTTAATTAATACAATTGGCAATAAAGTTATTAAAGAAACAAGTGGAAAATATTGAATAATTACATAAATATCTTCAGTAAATGCAAGTTTCTTAACTGTAACGTAGGCCAATGCAGTGCAAATTGAACCAAGTAAAGCTATAGCAACCGAAATATTTTCAATTTCAACGTTTATATTTGATAATTGATTTGGATTTAATATTATTAATATTCCAAGCCATCCAATAATTAAAGCAAAAAATATATTTTGAGTTATTTTTTCGTTAATAAATATGCCAGCAAATATAGATATAAAAATAGGATATGTATATTGGATGACGGTAGATATACTAAGAGGCATATTTCTTATCGCATAAAAAATACAAACTAAAGCTAATGTTCCTAAAAGACCCCTTAAAATTAGTAATGGTCTATTTTTGCCCCAAGGATAAATATTTTTTTGATTAATTATGAATAATGTAATTATTAAACTTAACAATGATCTGAATAAAACTAATTCATAAATAGGTATCCTTTTATCAATATTTTTTACGCACAATGTCATCAAACTAAAGAAGAACGACGCAAATACTAAATTAAACTTGTTCAATGAACTAAATTTTTTTTCTAATTCTGCGATATTTATCATTTAAAAATAGTTTTTTTGTGAAATTAAGTAGATTCTTATTTGATTTTGACCTATAACAAATTAATTATTATTTATTTTTGTTAAAAATCTCAATGGTTCATTCCATACACCCAAGAACTATTCAAGAGGTTAAGGAAAAAGCAGATATTGTTGATGTTATATCTGAACATATTGTTCTTAAGAAAAAAGGCAAGGAATTTGTTGGAATTTGTCCTTTTCATGATGATACTAAGCCATCTATGACAGTATCACCGAGTAAACAATTCTATTATTGTTTTTCTTGTGGTGCTGGGGGTAACTCCATTAAATTTTTAATGGAATTTACCCGTGCAAATTTTTCTGATGTTGTACTTTCTCTCGCTAAGAAGAATAATATTAATGTTGAAAATCTTGAGGGTCCCCAAGTAGAGGCTTATAAAAAACAATTATCTAGAAAGGAAGAGCTTTATAAAATATTAAGAGTCACTAAAAATTGGTTTAAGTCTCAATTAAATAATTCGCTGGGTGTTGAAGCTATGAAATATTTAACATCCAAGAGAAAATTGAGTAATAAAATTATTAATGACTTTGAATTAGGGTTTGCCCCAAATTCCTGGAATGATTTATTTAACTATCTGTCCAAGGTTGAGAAATTTCAACTTAATTTAATATTGGCCTCAGGTCTTGCCATTTCAAAAGATAATTCTGACAAGATATATGATCGTTTTAGAAATCGATTAATCGTTCCAATACATGATATGCAAGGACGAGTAGTTGCCTTTGGTGGTAGATCTCTCGATGGTCAGGAACCAAAATATCTTAATTCTCCTGAATCAGAAGTTGTTGCTCTTTTTGATGCTGATATAAGAACTTTTAGTCCTTTGTATCCTTCAAGAATGATACTTCCACTTCTAGATGAATCATTTGGAATATCATATGTAAAGGCTTTTTACAGCAGGTTATCCTTAGAAACAAATCAATTACAAGGTAGAGCTACAAGATTATTTGTTGGTCCTTTATTAGCAAGTCTTGAGCAATTAGTTGGGAAGGGTCCTTTTTTACAATACCTTCAATCATTTAGATATCCATTAGCAGGTGAATTTGCTTTTACTAAAGACCTAGCAATGAATTTAAGAATACCTTGTGATTGGGGTTTAGAGATAGGTTTATTATCAGAAGTTTATAGAAACGTTAGAACCTCCAAAATAGCCCAAGTTGACCTAGGTTTATTCGATCATAAACATAAGAATATTGGTGATTCTTCTAAAGAAGGATTGCAAAAAATGTGTACAGAAATACTTTCAAGTGTTTTAAGAGGTCTCATGGAGCATCAAGCCGAAACCTTGACTAGCACTCAATTAGCAACTTTAGAAGTTCTCTACAAAAGAGTTGGAGAAGATCGGGTAAAACAATTTGGATTAGATTCAGCAGTTAACCAACTTCCATACGATAGGCACGAAGAAGAATTATCAGTACAAAAGTTCGCTAAACTATTGAGACCTGCTACAGAAGATTACCTGGCTTGTCCCACGACACAGCAGTTACCAAGTTGGTCAAGGGTACTATCATGTGAGGACAAACTCCAAGAAGATTTAGCTATTGCTGGGTCAAAAGACATAAAGGCAAGTGAAAAAGAATTAATTAAAAACTTCTAAAGCAGAAAATATCTCTGAGCCATTGGGACTTCATCAAGTGGTTCACAGGTAAGCAGTTCCCCATCAGAAAAAACTTCATACGTTTGAGGATCAACTGAAATATTTGGTAGTTTACTATTAAGTTTTAAGTTTGATTTATTGATATTTCTGGTATTTTCTACGGCAATACATTTCTTTTGTAAGCCTAATTTATTTGGAATATTTTGTTCAATTGAATTTTTACTTAAAAAGGTAAAAGAACTCCTAATTAGAGATTGGCCGAAACTTGCAAACATAGGTCGACCATGTACAGGACCTGGAGTAGGAATTGAAGCATTTGCATCACCCATTTGGGACCAAACTATAGATCCTCCTTTAACGACTAATTCAGGCTTTACCGCAAAAAAGGAAGGTCTCCACAATGCCAAATCCGCAATTTTACCCTTCTCTATAGACCCAACATGTTTATCAATACCATGAGCTATTGCAGGATTAATTGTAACTTTAGAGATATATCGCTTTACTCTATAATTATCGTTTCTATCAGAATCCTGGGATAGCGGTCCCCTTTGGACTTTCATTTTATGTGCGGTTTGAAAAGTTCTTGTAATTACTTCACCAACTCTTCCCATAGCTTGAGAATCACTAGCAATAATTGAAAAGGCACCTACATCATGCAAGATATCTTCAGCTGCAATAGTCTCTCTTCTGATCCTTGATTCAGCAAATGCAATGTCTTCTGGAATTTTAGAATCTAAATGATGACAAACCATTAACATGTCAAGATGTTCTTCTAAAGTGTTTTTGGTATAAGGTCTTGTTGGATTTGTACTACTAGGAAGAACATTTTTTTCTCCACAGATTTTTATAATGTCTGGAGCATGACCTCCTCCTGCTCCTTCGGTATGAAAAGTATGAATAGTTCTTCCTGCAATAGCGTTGATGGTATCTTCAACAAAACCTGCCTCATTCAAAGTATCAGTATGAATACATACTTGTACGTCAAACTTATCTGCAACATTTAGACAAGAATTTATTGTAGAAGGAGTGGTTCCCCAATCCTCATGAAGCTTCAATCCACATGCACCAGCCTCAACCTGATCAATAAGATTGCTCTCGTTTGTTGAGTTTCCTTTTCCAAAAAAACCTAAATTCATGGGAAATGCTTCTGCAGATTGAAGCATTCTTGAAATATGAAAATAACCCGGAGTACAAGTTGTGGCATTTGTGCCAGTTGCAGGTCCAGTTCCTCCTCCCAACATGGTTGTAATTCCAGAGGCTAGTGCTGTCTCAATTTGTTGGGGGCATATAAAGTGAATATGGGTATCTATGGAACCTGCAGTAAGAATATGCCCCTCTCCAGCTATTACTTCTGTTGATGCACCAATAACAATATCAACATTATCTTGGATATCAGGATTGCCAGCCTTACCAATTTCAAAAATCATTCCATCTTTTATACCCACATCAGCCTTAATTATTCCCCACCAATCTACGATCAAAGCATTAGTTATTACGGTATCTACAGCTCCATCAACTCTTCTTACTTGAGACTGTCCCATCCCATCTCGAATAACTTTACCTCCACCAAATTTAACTTCATCTCCGTATGTAGTTAAATCCTTTTCTACTTCTATAAAAAGTTCGGTATCAGCGAGCCTTACTCTATCTCCGGTAGTGGGGCCGTAAGTTTGAGCATAAGTTTTTCTATCAATTTTATAAGACATAAATTTTAACTATCTAAAGAACCATTAACTAATGAATTAAAACCATATGCATTTCTTAAACCAGAAAATGGCACTAATTTGACATCTGTTGTATCGCCAGGTTCAAATCTAATTGCTGTTCCTGCAGGAATGTCAAGATGCATACCATGTGTTATTTCTCGATCAAAAATTAAAGCCTTGTTTGCTTCATAAAAATGATAATGAGATCCAACTTGCACAGGTCTATCTCCAGAATTAGAAACCGTTACTGTTTTAACTTGCTTACCAAGATTTAGTTCGATTTCACCTTGTTCTGGAATTATTTCGCCAGGAATTAAATTACTCATAACTAATTAATCGGATTGTGAATAGTAACTAATTTAGTCCCATCAGGGAAAACCGCTTCTATTTGAACTTCATCAACCATTTCAGGAATGCCCTCCATAACTTGTGATTTTGAAAGCCAGGTAGTTCCCTCTGACATTAATTGACTTACACTTTTACCATCTCGTGCTCCTTCAAGGACTTGAAAACTTAAAAAAGCAATTGTTTCAGGATAATTAAGCTTAAGACCTCGACTAAGCCTTCTTTCAGCTAAGAGTGCAGCAGAAAAAATCAATAATTTATCCTTTTCTTGAGGTGAAAGATGCATAATAAAAAATTAATCTATAAATTCTTAAAAAAGGTTCTTTCTGAACATATTTAATAATTCATAGAATCTTGTAAAGGCCATACACCTTGATATTTTGGCTCACAAAATCCACAAACAGACCTAATTTGTTTCCAAATACAAAAAAAACATTTTCTAGCATCTTGAGAAGAACTCCCTAGGAATCGTACAGAAATTCCATTTTCAAGGATTCCAATAGATAAATTATTATTAGTTTCTTTGAAATTCTTTTTTATATTTCCTACAAGATTATTTATTTTTGACTTGGAAAAATCTTTTTCGCAAATCCAAATTAAGGATCCAAAAACGGGCATGTAATCCATGCCTGACTTGGCCACAAAACTTGCCTTAGATAATTCAATCTGATCAACATATTCCCAATCATCAAGTAAATCATTATTTCTCATAATTTCTAATTTAGACCTAAAAACTCCACTCTCAATAGATTCTCCGCAAGAAGATCTCCCAAGTCTTATTAAATCAGTAAATAAAAAACTTGAAGTTTCTGAAATAGATACTTTAAAAATTTGTTCATATAAACCATTTGCAAAGATGATTGTTTCTTGGGGAAGATACTCTAAATGAGAATTGTCAAGAATTTTTATGAGATTCTTTTGCTTTGAAAAACTTCCTTTTGGATTGATTTTAGATCTTCCAACTGATCCATATACTTTCTGAGCTGAAGAAGTTGTCAACAAAACCTTAGAGTTTTTTTCAAGATTTACCTCAAAATCTAGTAAATCACCTCCTACCAATCCCCCTGCAGTATGTAGAACAGGCAAAATGCATCTGCCCTCTTGATCATGAGTAGACTTTAATAACTTATAAGGAGAAGTTGATTTAGATTTAAAGATTGTTTTATCAACATTTCCTAAACTTGCTTTAGTATTGAAAAAATTTAAGAAACAATTGCCTTCCCATGAAGTTTTAATCATAAATTGTTTTCTTTAATTACTAAATTAAAGTAACCAAAAATTTTGATTATGAGAATGAATAAACAAATTGTTGTAACTGATTGGATTAAGGAAAAACCGAAATTAGGTTTATTTTTAAAACTCACCTTAAATTCAGATGAAAGAAGAATCTTAAGAGGTAAAAGATTAACTGATTGTGATCAAGAAATAATTTTACAATTACCTAGAAAAGGCAAATTAAATGATGGAGATATTCTTTCAACTAATAAGTCCAATTTTTATGTAGAGATAATTGCCAAAACAGAAGATTTAATTGAAATAAGTTCAAATTCTAAAATTGAGCTTATAAAAACTGCTTATCATCTTGGAAATAGACACGTAGAAGTAGAAATCGAAGAAGGTATTCTTCTAACAAAAAGTGATTATGTTATTAAAAATATGCTTTTTAATTTTAAAGTTGAAGTAAAAAATACGAAAAAAAAGTTTTTTCCAGAAAGAGGTGCCCATAGTCATGAGTAAAAGTCACTTATTAAAATATTTATTAATAAGTCCTAACTTACCAGTTGGAGGATTTTGTTACTCGGAGGGAATGGAGAGTTATCTTCATAATAAAAATTTAACAGATTCAAATTCGGTAAAAGACTTAATAATAAGTGAACTAAAAATTGGTCAGATAAGACTAGATGCAAGACTTTTACTAGATTTTTTTGATATTTTCAATGAGATAAACGACCACAAAAATTTAAAAGGAAATTTGTATAAGTTAATGAGTTTGGATAAATGGCTCCTCTCATCAAAGGACTCTCTCGAAATTAGAGAACAACAAATTCAAATGGCAAAATCTCTCTTTGATTTAACCAAAGAATTTGGATTTGAATATCTATATGAAAATAATAAAAAAAGCTCCTGGTCATTAGCGTGGAGTTGGGCTTGTTATTGTTTTGAAATTACTAAGTTAGAGATGGTTGAGAATTTTCTATACTCGTGGAGTGCAAACCAACTAAGTGCAGCATTAAGGATTATTCCTATCGGTTCAACAAAAGCACAACTAATTCAGAGAGACTTATTAGCAATAATTTCAAAAGTTTCTAAAGAAATTATGGACAAAGAAATTGATGACATCTATTTTGGCAATGTAGGTTTAGCTATGTCACAACAAAATCATAATGACCTTTACACAAAACTTTTTAGAAATTAATTTATGAGTAGTAAATTGCGAGTAGGAGTTGCTGGGCCTGTAGGTTCAGGGAAAACTGCATTAGTTGAGACTCTCTGCTTAAGCCTAAAAAAAAATTATGAGATCGCAGTTGTCACTAACGATATCTACACCAAAGAAGATGCTAACTTTCTCATTAATAAGAAAGTTTTAGAGGAAGGAAGGATTATTGGAGTAGAAACAGGAGGCTGTCCTCATACAGCGATAAGAGAGGATTGTTCGTTAAATAAGAATGCAGTTTTAGATTTAGAAAATAAATATAATCCTTTAGATTTTGTTTTTGTAGAAAGTGGAGGTGATAATTTAGCATCTAGTTTTAGTCCAGAACTAGTAGATTTATCAATATATGTGATTGATGTATCTGCTGGAGACAAAATTCCGAGAAAAGGGGGGCCAGGAATTACCAGGTCAGATTTATTATTAATAAACAAAATTGATTTAGCAGATATGGTTGGTGCAGATTTAAATATTATGAAAAACGATACGAATTTCATGAGAAAAGGGAAACCTTGGTTTTTTACCAACCTAAGTAGCAACGTAGGAGTTGAAGAAATAACTCGATTTCTAGAATCGCAAATACCAAACAATCGAAACTTAAAAAATATTCACTCCTAATATATTGGATTCAACAAAAAGTTACGTACGATACAAAACGAATCCTCACTCGTTAATAACTTTTACTTTATCCCCCTAATGAGGGTCAATTACTTAATTTATCCTAATTCATGAGAATTTCAAGGCGTATTTTGGCAGGATTAGCTACTGCCTCACTTGCGGTCACAGCAACTTCGTGTGGTGGAGGTGGAACCTCCGGAAGTTTCGATGACACAGTAACCGTTGGTATTTTGCATTCTTTATCCGGAACAATGGCTATTTCTGAATCAACCCTTGTTGATACAGAAAAAATGGCTATTGAAGAGATAAATGCTGCAGGTGGTGTGAAAGTTGGCGGCAAAAGCTACAAAATAGAGTACATAGTTGAAGATGGTGCATCTGACTGGCCTACTTTTGCTGAAAAATCCAAGAAACTTATAGACCAAGACGGAGTCCCTGTCGTATTTGGCGGTTGGACATCTGCAAGTAGAAAGGCAATGTTACCAGTCTACGAATCAAAGGACGCTTTCCTTTACTATCCAATTCAATATGAAGCCCAAGAATGTTCTAACAACATCTTCTATACAGGAGCTACACCAAACCAACAGTCAGAACCAGCTACAGATTTCATGTATAAGCGTTCTCCCGCAGCTGGTGGCGATTTCTTCCTTGTAGGTTCAGATTATGTTTTCCCAAGAACTTCCAACACAATTACAAAAGCTCAAGTAGCACAGTTAGGAGGTAAAGTTGTAGGAGAAGATTACCTTCCATTAGGAAATACTGAAGTTGCTCCAATTATCTCAAAAATCAAAAAGGCACTTCCTGAAGGAGGAATAATCATTAATACACTTAATGGTGACCAAAACGTTGCATTCTTCAAACAGATTCAAGACGCAGGGATCACTCCTTCAAGTGGATACTACGTAATGAACTATTCAATTGCTGAAGAGGAAATTAGTACAATTGGTCCTGAGTTCCTTGAAGGTCATTACGGCGCTTGGAACTATATGATGTCAATTGATACTCCTGCATCTAAGAAATTCGCTGAAAGTTTCAAGAAAAGATGGGGAGCTGATCGTGTTGTAGCTGATCCTCAAGAATCTGCTTATAACATGGTTTACTTATGGAAACAGGCAGTTGAAGATGCTGGAACATTTGATGATAACGCAGTAAGGGAAGCCCTAGTTGGACAAAAATTTGATGCTCCACAGGGACCTGTTGAAGTCATGCCCAATCACCACTTATCTCAAACAGTAAGAATTGGAGAAATTAATGCAGAGGGTGGATTTACAATTCTTGAAGAGACAGGAGTTGTTCTCCCTCAAGCATGGAACCAAAAGCATCCAAGTTCAAAAGGATTTGCATGCGACTGGACAGATCCTTCAAAAGGAGAAAAGTATAAGCTTTAATTTAATTAAACCTATACTAAAAACAAAAGGAGGTTAACACCTCCTTTTTATTTTATATAATCAAATTTTTCTTTATTTTTAAATTGGAGTTACTTCTAGATAGTCTTTTTAATGGTGTTGCAATAGGATCTGTATTACTTGTTGCTGCATTGGGATTGGCAATAGTTTTTGGTCTTATGGGTGTAATTAATCTTGCCCATGGAGAACTTATGATGCTTGGGGCTTACACAACATACGTAACACAATTAATTTTCAAATTACCTATATTAAAACCTTTCTATAATTCGTATATCATAGTTTCTATTTTCCTTGCTTTTATTGTTAGTGGCGTAGTTGGTATTCTTCTGGAGAAAACTATTATAAGAAAGCTTTATGGAAGTCCACTAGAAACACTCCTAGCCACATGGGGAGTAAGCTTAATTCTTCAACAATTTGTCAGAAGTGTACCTTTAGCTTATGGGACCGGTCTGGTTATAAGTCTGTTAATTGGTTTACTATTGCCAACAACATTCCCTTCAAAAATAAAAGAATCAATAAATTTCAAATATTTTAAATTTAGTTCTTGGATATTTGCTGCTTTAACTGGGGTACTGACAGGTAGCGTAATCTCATCCTCTGTCAGCAAACTTAGTAGAGCAAGCGCTCGAAATGTTGATGTAACAGCACCCTCATGGATGAGAGGTCAAATAGAAATTATTGGCACTGCATTTCCTAAAACAAGATTAATGATAATTGTCATCACTTTAATCTCTGTAATAGCAATAACATTATTTCTTAATCAAAGTGCTTGGGGGATGCGTATAAGAGCAGTTACTCAGAATCGACAAATGAGTGATTGCCTTGGTATATCTACTGAAAAAGTGGATATAATAACTTTTGGAATTGGATCTGGCTTAGCAGGAGTTGCCGGGGTAGCAGTATCTCTTTTAGGTTCTGTAGGACCAAATGTTGGCGGAAACTATATAGTTGGTTGTTTTATGGTTGTAGTGCTGGGAGGAGTAGGAAATTTATTAGGAACAGTACTTGCTTCATTTGGAATAGGAATAATGACCGATCTAATTGGAGCTGGAAGGCTCTTATCAATATGGCCAGATATGCCTCTACCTTTATCAAATACAATCAACTTTTTTGCAACCACAAGTATGGCAAGAGTAATGATATTTGCACTAATTGTTATATTCTTACAATTTAAACCTACAGGTTTATTTCCTCAAAAAGGAAGGATGGTTGAAAACTAATGTCCTTTAGTAAAATTAAATTTGATAAAAAAATAGTATTATCATTTTGGATAATATTAATAGCCCTAATAATTGCAGCACCCACTCTACTACCTGTATTTAGACTAAACCTCCTAGGTAGATACTTATCCTTATCCATAGTTGCACTTGGTGTTGATCTTATCTGGGGATATACAGGTTTACTTAGTCTTGGACAAGGTATATTTTTTGCTCTAGGTGGATATTGTGCCGCAATGTATTTGCAAATAACCAGCTCATCTGAATTTCCAAATAATATTCCTGAATTTTTTGCTTTATATGGTGTTGAAAAATTACCTTTTTTCTGGGAACCGTTCAGATCGCCTGTTTTTACCTTCTTCGCTATCTGGATAATTCCAGCATTAGTTGCTGGTTTAATTGGATTTCTTGTTTTCAGGAATAGAATCAAAGGGGTTTATTTTTCTATACTTACTCAAGCTTCTCTTCTTGTATTCTTTAACTTTTTTAATGGACAACAAAAACTTATAAATGGAACTAATGGATTAAAAACAGATGTAACACAACTATTTGGTCAGATGGTAGGTTCTGAGTCCATGCAAAGAATATTCTTCTGGATAACCGCCATACTAGTAATAGCAGCATGGTTTTTTGCAAAGTGGGTAGTTAAAGGAAGATTTGGAAATATCCTTATAGGGATACGAGATGATGAACCAAGAGTTAGGTTTACAGGATACAACCCAGTTATTTTCAAGACTATAATATTCTCTATTGCTGGAGGTCTCGCAGGAATTTCGGGAGCGTTATATACCGTTCAGTCTGGAATAGTATCGCCTCAATTTATGACAGTTCCCTTTTCTATAGAAATGGTTATATGGGTTGCTGTTGGAGGAAGAGGAACTTTATTGGGAGCCATACTAGGAGCAGTTTTCATCAACTATGCAAAAAGTCTAGTTAGTGAAGCTCTACCTGCTAGCTGGATGTTTATACAAGGAGGATTATTTATCTTAG
>CACFAG010000013.1 GCA_902564235.1 uncultured Prochlorococcus sp.
ATTGGAGCTGGTCATCCAATTCTTCAAGCCGCAGCAGAACATCTTTTTAGTGCTGGGGGTAAAAGACTTAGACCAGGTATAGTGTTATTAATTTCAAAAGCAATTTCCCCTAAATTTATTTTAACTAGTAAACATAAAAGGCTTGCTGAGATTACTGAAATGATTCATACAGCATCATTAGTTCACGATGATGTTGTTGATGAGGCTTCTACAAGAAGAGGAGTAGATACAGTACATAGTAGATTTAATACCAGAGTGGCTGTCTTGGCAGGTGATTTCTTATTCGCTCAAGCAAGTTGGCACCTTGCAAATCTTGATAATGTTAATGTAGTTAAATTACTTAGTAGAGTAATAATGGATTTAGCAGAAGGTGAAATTAAACAAAATCTAAATAGATTTGACTCTGCTCAATCTTTCTCAAAATATATTAATAAAAGCTATTGTAAAACTGCATCATTAATAGCAAACAGCTCTAAAGCAGCTGGAGTTCTGAGCGGTCTTAATGATGAAAAATTAACCTCTTTGTACGATTTTGGGAAAAATATTGGCCTCGCTTTTCAAGTTGTAGATGACATACTTGACTTTACTGGTAATGATAAGCAACTTGGAAAACCTGCAGTAAGCGATCTTGCAAGTGGTTATCTTACTGCACCAGTTTTATATGCGCTAGAAGAAAATAAGAAATTGTCTGTTCTTATTAACAGAGAACTTGCTGAAAAAGATGATTTAGATGATGCCCTAAGTATCATTATGAATTCTAAAGCTATCGAAAGTTCCAGAAAACTAGCTGAGGATTTTGCAATGGTTTCTAAAGAAGCTTTAGTTTGGCTCCCTGACTCAGAATATAAAAGGGCATTAATGGCTCTTCCAGAATTTGTTCTAAGCCGTATTTATTAGATCTACCAAAATAAATTACTCGAGCTAAATTAATATTAAAAATTTTTGAAAACAATAAATTCTTCGACTAAATTTACTTAATTATGGATTTATTTAATGTCATTAGATAAAAAAAATTCAATCAATAACATTCTTGAAGAAAAGAGAATTTTCCCTCCATCAAAAAAATTTGCAGAAAACTCCAACATTAGTACTCAAGAAGAATTACTTAGTCTAAAAAAACAAGCATCAGATAATCCTATTCAATTTTGGGAATCTTTTGCGAAATCTGAATTAGATTGGTTTGAACCATTTCAAACTGTATTAGATAACGAAAATGCTCCCTTTTTTAAATGGTTCAAAGAAGGGAAACTGAATATTACATTTAATTGCTTAGATAGACACATTAAGAGAGGGCTTGGAGGAAAGATTGCACTTATATGGGAAGGTGAACCCGGGGATAGCAAAAAATATACTTACGAAGAACTTCTAAAAGAGGTATGTAAAGCGGCTAATGCATTAAAAGCAATTGGTATAAAAAAAGGAGATTTGGTATGTATTTATATGCCTATGATTCCTGAAGCGATGTTTGCGATGTTAGCTTGTGCAAGAATTGGGGCACCTCATTCGGTTGTCTTTGGAGGATTTTCTTCAGAAGCTTTAAAAGATAGGTTAATTGATGGAAACGCAAGATTTGTTATTACTGCTGATGGTGGCTTTAGAAAAGATAAAGTGATTGAACTTAAGCAAGCAGTTGATGCGGCAATTGAAAGAGGGGCAGATAAAGTTGTTGAAAAAGTTGTAGTTGTTCAACGAACTAAAAAAAATATTTCGATGGTTAATGATAGAGATTTATGGTGGCATGAATTATTAAAAGGTCAAAAAGAACAGTGTGAACCAGAAGTAATGAATAGCGAAGATAGACTTTTTATTCTTTATACTTCAGGCTCTACTGGGAAGCCCAAAGGTGTAGTTCACACTACAGGTGGTTACAATCTTTGGTCCCATTTAACATTTAAATGGATTTTTGATTTGAAAGATGACGACATTTACTGGTGTACTGCTGATGTCGGTTGGATTACAGGCCATAGTTACATAGTTTATGGGCCTTTATCTAATGGTGCTACAACCTTAATGTATGAGGGAGTGCCAAGACCCTCAAATTTAGGAGCTTTTTGGGAAATTGTTCAAAAATATAAGGTTTCTATTTTTTACACTGCACCAACTGCAATAAGAGCATTTATGAAGTCTGGGCGAGAAATCCCTGATAAATATAATCTTGAGAGTCTGAGACTTTTGGGCACAGTTGGAGAACCAATTAATCCTGAAGCATGGATGTGGTACAAGGATGTTATAGGTAATAATAAATGCCCTATTGTTGATACTTGGTGGCAAACTGAGACTGGTGGTGTAATGATAAGTCCCTTGCCTGGAGTCGTTGCTACAAAGCCAGGTTCAGCTACTTTCCCTCTACCAGGAATCGAAGTTGAAATAGTTGATAAGAATGGAGATAAGGTTAAGGAGAACGAGGGTGGCTATTTAATTATTAAGAAACCATGGCCAGGAATGATGAGAACAATTCACGGAAACTCAGAGAGATATTTGGAGAGTTATTGGGAATATATTTCCTTTAAAGGAGAAAAAAATGTTTATTTTGCTGGAGATGGAGCACGTATTGATGAAGATGGATATATATGGATTATGGGAAGAGTAGATGATGTCATAAGTGTTTCAGGACATCGGTTAGGAACAATGGAAATAGAATCTGCTTTGGTAAGTCATAAATTAGTTGCAGAGTCTGCAGTTGTTGGCAAAAAAGATAATTTAAAAGGTGAAGTTATCGTCGCTTTTGTATCTTTAGAGAAAAATGTTAATACTACTTCAGAATTAGTAGAGAATTTAAAGAAACATGTTGTTAATGAAATTGGAATTATCGCAAAGCCTGAAAAAATTATAATTTCTGAATCTCTTCCGAAAACACGTAGTGGAAAAATTATGAGGCGAATTTTAAGATCTTTGGCTGCTGGAGAAAAAATTAGTGGTGATATAAGCACCCTTGAAGATAGTTCTGTTTTGGAAAAGCTCAAAGAATTATCCTAATCAGATGCATCAATTAAATTGGAAATTTTCTTTATAGTATTTCTTTTGAATTCATCATCGGCCCAATCTCCTAAAAAATTTTCTCTAAGTCCTGCGCTTGCAATTATTGTGTGCGTACCTTTTAACATTACCCCCTTAGAATTATCTTCTTTTCTTGCTTTAAGACATGAAAATAATTTATCTGTTTGATCTAATTCGTCTGAGTTGAATTTTATTAGGAAATTATTTCTTTGATTATATGTTTTTTCAATTAATCTCAAAGTTCTTTCAGGGCTTGGGCTGAATTCACTGTTGAATTCTAATTTTTGAGAAATTTGTTTCAAAAATGGAATTGATTTGTTAGCACTGAAGTTATTAAAACTAATTGATATGAATTTTTCGCAATTTCTTCCACCGTCAGGGGAAATTAGATGGAGTTTGCAGCCTAGGCTATGACCAATTCTTATTGAAGGAATTGATGCTCCTATTCTCTTGGATAAAGATATTCGGCAATTTTTGAAATCCCTCCATGCTTTAATAGCAAGTTGTTGGTGATCAAATTGTGGAGTGTATTTATATGCATGTACTGCATAGTTTTTATTAATTAAACTCTCTATGAATCTTTTATAAGTTAAATCTGGTTTAGAAGCTAGATAACTTCCACCAATAAATTCCACTATTTTTTTAGGCTTTGAGGGCCAATAACAAAAATTATTAAATTGATATTTTGTAAAAGTCATCTTTTATAAACTAAAAATGTTTCAAAAATTATTTTCTAATCATGTTTCTAAATTTATATTAATTTAAGAGAAATTTTTATTAAATGCGTCAAGATAAATGAAAGTATTTTCAGCTAATTGGAACTATCTAACAAAAAAAAATTAAATCAATTGGATATTCTTCAGGATAAAGTTGTTAGTCATCCCTCTGAAGAGAGTGTTGCTAATCAAAATAAAAAAATTAATAAAATTTTAATTCTTGATACTGAAACAACAGGTTTAGACGAAAATAAAGATGAAGTGATAGAGATAGGTTGTATTTTGTTTGATGTTTCTTTTAAGTGCGTGCTTTCACAAGTTTCATTTTTATTTCCAGTCAATAATAATGAAGCCCAACATGTGAATGGTATATCAGCTGAAGTAACTAATATCCCTCAACCATGGGAAGATGGATTGAATTTCTTTCTGAAACTTGTTGATTGTTCGGATTTCATTGTTGCGCATAATGTAGAGTTTGATAAGAAATGGTTTGGCAAAGGAAGATTGCCTAAGCTTAACAAAAAATGGATATGTAGTTTAGAGGATATTAATTGGTCTTCTCAAAAATCACTAAAAACAAGACCTTCAGTAACTGATCTAGCTCTATCTTTTTCAATACCAGTTTGGAATTTGCATAGAGCTTTGTCAGACTGTTTTTATATATCAGAGGTATTCAAAAAATGCGATAATTTAGAGGAACTTTTACTTAAAGCTACCGAACCGAGGTTTTTATACAAGGCGCTTATTAGTTACGAAGACAGATCTTTAGCTAAAAATGCTGGGTTCAAATGGAATAGTCCTGTACAAGGAGCTTGGTCAAGAAAATTAACTACTGATGAGGCAAGAAATCTTGATTTTAGAGTAGAGATTTTGAATTAATATTCAATAAACTTTTGACTAATAAAATATCTAGTGCATCTTACAGGGCATCCATTTATTACCCATTTTATGTGCTCCAATACATCCGTATTTTGAGGCAGCCTTTTCAGCTTCTTGCTTAGTGTTAAATAGATCTGACATAATATTTTCTTCACTTGAATTTGAAATTTTTTTGGAATAATTATGATGATTGTATTTAGTATTAGGTGAATACTCCCATATCCCCATAGTCGTTAAACCGGATGAGATAATTCCCATCCCTACTATTGATAAATTGACTATTCCCATTGCTACTGCCCCAAAAGAAAATACTCCCATTGGGACTATTCCAATACTTATTACTCCCATTGGTACTATTCCTATTGAAACTATACCTAGTGGTGCTATTCCAAAAGCAATTTTTTTTGGTTTTGTGCCGCAATGCTGATTCTCTTTATTTTTATTAATTTCCAATATTTTTTCTAAATGTTAAATTAAAATTATCTCACAAAACAACCCAATCAAAGATTAATTTCTACTTGAATTAAAAATTTTGAATTATTTTCTAGAACTTTGAATAACCTAAAAAATCTTAGAGGAACAGTCGACCTATTGCCTGATCAATTAATAAAGTGGCAAAACGTTGAGAAAATTTTATTAGAGCAGCTTGCTAGAGCATCCATCAAAGAAATAAGAACACCAATATTGGAAATGACTGAATTATTTATAAGAGGAATTGGTGAAGGAACAGATGTTGTCAGTAAGGAAATGTATTCATTTCTTGATAGGGGGAATAGATCCTGCACTCTTAGGCCTGAAGGAACCGCCTCCGTTGCGCGAGCGTTAATACAAAATGGAATATCGTCTAATCCTCTTCAGAAACTTTGGTACATGGGACCTATGTTTCGATATGAAAGACCTCAAGCAGGCAGGCAAAGACAGTTTCATCAGTTAGGTGTTGAGTTTATAGGATACGATTCAGTAAGAAGTGATGTTGAAATTATTGCTTTAGCTTGGGATATCTTAGGTAAATTAGGAATAAAAGAACTTAACCTTGAAATAAATACGTTGGGTGATCTTGATGATAGATCAAATTTTCAAAAATCCTTTTTAAAATGGCTAGAAATAAATAAAGATTCTCTAGATTTAGATTCTCAGAATAGGATTACTAAAAATCCCTTAAGGATTTTAGACTCTAAGAATATTGAAACTAAAAAAGTTCTTGAAAATGCCCCAAGATTATTTAATTTTTTGTCTGAAAAAAGTCATAAAAGATATTCAAATTTAAAAAAACATTTAGAGGTTTTAAAAATACCTTACGTTGAAAATTTTAATCTAGTAAGAGGATTAGATTATTACACCCATACAGCCTTTGAAATTACTAGTGGTGCTCTAGGCTCTCAAGCCACTGTCTGCGGAGGAGGAAGATACGACGATTTAATAAAACAGATGGGAGGGCCAAATACCCCCGCAATTGGATTTGCTATTGGTTTAGAAAGATTAATTTTACTAGCGGGAAAACAGCTTGAAGTTCCAAGGAATACCGATGTTTATATTATTAATCAAGGCTTAATTGCTGAATCATTAGCTATGAATTTATCTAGAAAATTAAGAAATTATAATTTATTAGTTGAGTTGGATTTAAGTGGAGCCTCATTCTCTAAACAATTTAAAAAGGCTAATAAACTAAAATCTAAAAGTATTATTGTAATTGGTGATGATGAGGCAGCCAATGGAGAATTCATCATAAGGCTTTTTGATCAATTAGGTAATGGTAATAAAGAAGAGGTTATATCTTTTGAAAATGATATTGACTTAGAAAAGTGGATAAATAGTAACTTACTTGTAAAGTGATGCTTTTAAAGTTAGTAATAATTTTTCTTTTTATATTTATTTTTTGTAATTTAAAAAATTTTCTTAATTCAAAAAAATTTTTTAAATCAAATAGGAAACAAAAAGTTTTAAAGACTAAAAAATTTACAACTTTCAATAAGAAAAATCTTAATAATTGGATGAATTTAACTAAAAAAGAAAGATATAACTTATCAAAACAAGATTCTTTAAAATATATGAAAAAAAGAAAAATTTTATTAGACGAAATTAGAAATGAATATAAAAAAATATCTAGAGAAAATTCTGAGGGGAACATTAAGAAAAAATAATTATGGAAAATTTCTGGACTTCTAACAAAACTATAAATGGATTGAGACATTTTGTTTTAGTAAATGAGACTAGAGAGCAAGAAAATATTACTTTTTTAATGGTTTCAGTACTTGATTCTGAAATTTACTTAAAAACTACTTACGAAGAATTAATAAATAGTGGAAATTGGCAAAGGGGTTGGATCAATCTTCCAAAGCTTCAATCGATTACAGAAGAATACCTTAACTATAAATCCATCAATAAAGTAAAAGCTATAGATGAGATATATATAAATGAAGATTCATTATTTAATATTTCTTAATTTGACATAAATCTTTCAAATATCATTTCTTTATTAATATTAGGATTTTTGTTACTTAATAATTATTTAAAAGTTTTACCCCTTTCAAAAAAATAAAATTAACGTTATCAAGGATTAATATTATTTACTTTATTCAATGTTAGGAAATATATGGAGCTCATCAGAGTTGACCGCGGAGAAACTAGGAATAACTGAAATTAAACTTTCTTTTTTACGTGAAAATGGAATACTCAAGCCCGGAATTCATTGGAAAAGCTCTCCCCTCGGTCAGAAAAAACCTTGGAAACCCAAAGCCCTTTACAATATAAAAATGTGCAGAAAAATAATTAATAAATCTTGTTCCAAAGAAAACTATAATATTGCAGCATAAAAACTAATATATATCTTATTTATTTGGAAAACGTATAAGATCTCTATTCTACTAGATTCTCATCTTTACACTCAATTAGAGTGTTTTGCAAAGTTGGATATAAATTAATCATATCTATATATTGTTTTGATTTTCTGTATGACTTTGCAGCCTTTTTGTAATGAACTTCAGATTTCATTTCTAGTGAAAATTTTCTAGAAGACTCTTGAGAAGTAGTCATAATATTAGATTCCTTATCCCATATTTAATAATTGTTTGAGAATGAGGCAATAAATTGGATGGTTTAATGAAACAAAATTTCGTTTAATGTCAGCAAAATGAAATTTAATATAAATAAATTAAACTTAAAACTCTTTTTATTTGATATAAAAACTATTCACTATCAATAAGTTTACTGTTGAAATCTAACTTCTTTTATAGTTAATCGTTTTGATAAATTAATTAATTTTTTTTTCTTAGGATTACTAATTTTTACAATTTTGTTGTGAATTCAACTGTTTGATAAAAATTAAAGTATTCTCAGAACGTTTAAGCTAATCATTTCCTAAATGCAAACCTACGGTAATCCAGATACCACTTACGGGTGGTGGGCTGGTAATTCAGGTGTAGCTAATCGCTCAGGAAAATTTATCGCTGCTCATGTAGCTCATGCAGGATTAATTGTTTTCTGGGCGGGTGCTTTCACCCTTTTTGAACTTTCACGATTTGATCCTAGTGTTCCTATGGGTCATCAACCTTTAATTGTTCTTCCACACTTAGCAACTCTAGGGATAGGGTTTGACGCTAATGGCGTTGCGATGGGAGATACTAAACCTGTACTTGCGATAGCAATAGTACACTTAGTTTCTTCTATGGTTTTAGCTGCTGGAGGACTTTTACACTCTTTACTTCTTCCAGGAAATTTAGAAGATTCAGATATTGCTAGAGCAAGAAAATTCAATATTGAATGGGATAATCCTGACAAATTGACATTTATTCTTGGACATCATCTCCTCTTCTTAGGATTTGCGGTTATTGCTTTCGTTGAATGGGCCAGAGTCCATGGGATTTATGATCCAGCTATTGGTGCTGTTAGACAAGTTGAATACGAATTAAACTTAGCAAAAATTTGGAATCATCAAACTGACTTTTTGACTATTGATAGTCTGGAAGAGGTTATGGGTGGTCATGCATTCTTAGCTTTTGTCGAGATAACAGGTGGTGCATGGCATATTGCTACTAAGCAGGTTGGAGAATTTACCAAGTTCAAAGGTAAAGGTCTTCTATCAGCTGAAGCTGTTCTATCTTGGTCACTAGCAGGTATAGGCTGGATGGCTATTATTGCAGCTTTCTGGAGTGCAGCAAATACAACTGTATATCCTGTTGAATATTTTGGTGAACCACTAGAGTTGAAGTTTAGTATTTCTCCATATTGGATTGATACTGTTGATCTTCCTGATGGTGAGTTTACATCAAGGGCATGGTTAGCAAATGTTCACTACTACTTCGGTTTCTTCTTTATTCAAGGTCACCTATGGCACGCTCTAAGGGCATTAGGCTTTGATTTCAAGAGAGTTACTAATGCTATTAGTAATATTGATAGTGCCACAATTACCCTCAAGGATTAAATTCTCAAGTTAATCTTTAAATTAAAGGCCCTTTAAAGGGCCTTTTTTATTTGAAAAATTTTGTTTATTAATTTAGATTTAAAACTACATGTTTTTGAAATCATTGAATATTTTTTCTCTACAGAATACAGATATTTTTTCAAATTCTCTTTTAATAAGTTGTTCTGGATTATTAATTATATTTTTTTTGTTGATTTTTGGAAGGAAATTTAAATTAGCTGTTCAACTTGAGAGATTTGGATTGCCAATTGCGGTTATATCAGGAATTTTAGGTATATCTATAGGCCCATTTGGAGCGATACACTTTTTACCAAAAGAAACAATTAATGTTTGGAGTAATTTTCCTACTCCACTTTTATCATTAGTCTTCGCAACTTTAATGATGGGAAGACCTATCCCTAATATAAATGGTTTAGTTAAACCAATTTTTAATCAATTTCTATTAGCTCTTTCCCTAGGTTTCGGACAATTTTTTGTTGGCGGTCTAGTTGTTAAATATTTTCTGCCTCCATCTATGGATGTAAATCCTCTAATGGGATGTTTAATAGAGGTCGGTTTTGAAGGTGGTCATGGAGCTGCATCAATAATCGGTGAAAGTTTTAACAAACTAGGTTTCCAAAATGGTTTAGATCTAGGTTTGGCTATGGCAACAATGGGTCTTTTATCCTCCTCAATATTGGGTAGCATATTTATATTTCTTGGTAGAACTTTTGGTCTTTCAGATACTGAGGAAATTATTGAACAAAAAGAAAAACTAAAGGGAAAAAATAAGATAGGAATTTTTGCGGATTTAAGAATTTTTATTATAAATCTTGGTTTTTCTGGTTTGGCAATTTCTTTTGGTGTTTTGCTACTTAAATTTTTGAGGTTTATTTCAAGTTATTTTGGTGATTTTTCTAAGGAAATTATTTTTTCACTACCGGTATTTCCTTTTATCCTTATGGGTTCGCTCTTTATTAGATATATTTTAGAGAAAACCAAAAATACAGAATTTATTTCAAATATTCTGCAAAGGGAGATTGGTATTTTATCCACAGACTTATTGATTTTTACGGCTATGTCGAGTTTAAATATTGCAGTTGTTTTCGATAATTGGATACTAATTTTAGTTTTTACTATTTTCGGTTTAATTTGGAATCTAATCTGCATTGCTTATTTTGCATACTTTATTTTTGATGATTATTGGTTTGAAAAAAGTTTGATAGAGTTTGGAAATTCTACGGGTGTAGTAGCTTCTGGGTTACTTCTTTTAAGGCTTGCAGATCCTAAAAATATTTCTAAGACATTACCAATTTTTACGTCAAAACAGCTATTCGCTCAGTTAATTCTTTCTGGGGGACTATTTACAGTTCTTGCACCATTAATGATTTCTAAAATTGGGTTAGATTATTGGACAGAAATTTGTGCCCTAATTACATTTGCAATTCTTTTTATTGCTTTGATTTTTAATAAAGTAGAGATGAAAAAGTTTCAATAAGAACCCTAGAATAGTATTAACCTAAATTTTATTTTAATGTCATTTACTCCCTACGATATTCCACCTCAAGAAAATAAAGGGAAGTGGTTTAGGAGTCATTTACTCGGAAGGGAAATAGAACTAGGAGAATTGTATAGTCTTGGATCAAATGATTTAGATTTGCTAATGGCGGAGACTGCAGAAATTAGAAGCGATCTTGATTTTAAGGAAAAAAATATTGGAAAATTTAGGACTGCAGGATATTTTTTGGAGTTAGCAAGAATAATTGAAAAAAGGAAGTTGTTAGAAAGTTAATTAAAAGGAAAATAATTCTTTCTATAATTTGGTTCCCATAATTCGTATTTATACATTAAGGATTTAAATTCTTTATTTTTCTCAAATGAATCTAACCAGTTTTTTATCGAGGGTTCAAAATAATTTATCCTTTTTTGACTTTCACAAGCGATTCTAAATTGTCTTACAAAAGGCCAAACAGACCAATCAGCGATTGTGGGGCTATCTCCAAAAAAATATTTGTTTTCTGCAAGTAGTTCGTTCCATCTCTTTATAAATTTAATAGCATTTGTGAAATGAAATTCTTCATCACTTTCTTTATATCTTTTGGCATATTTAAATCGATCTAAATGATATTTGAATTCGTTATCGTTTTCATTAATTATTTCAAAAATATCTTCCTTTTTGTTCTCGGGAAAATAAATTAATTTGATGTTTTCCTTTCTCGACTCTGAGAGAGCCCACAGGATGATTTCAAGACTTTCTTCAATAACTTCACTATTTTTTTTTATAAGAATTGGAACCGTTTTTGACTTTGAATTATTTAAAAAATCTAGAGGTTTATTTTTTAAATCAATTTCTCTTATCTCTACTTTTATTTCGCAAATTAACAGGGCCCATCTTGCGCGAATTGCATATGGACATCTTCGAAATGAATATAAAATATCGTTTTTCATATTGTAAAAACTTTTAATTTCCCTAATTCTTTTAGTATTATTTAAGTAGGGACAATATTAATTTTACAACGCAAATGTCGGGATATGTTTACCTTATTAGAGTAGGAGACCTTTATAGGATTGGGAAAACGGATAATCTTGAAAAGAAAATTAGAAAATTAAAGCCAGATGAATTGTTAACATCAATTATGACTAAGGAGCCAGAAACTCTTGAAGCAAGATTACTAAGAAAATATAAGTCGCAAAGAATTCCTGAAACTGGTTATTTAAAGCTTTCTAAAAGACAAATTAGAGAATGTAAAAAGCAATTTGAATTAAAAGGTAGCTTACCTCACACTTTAGATGCTGAAGTTTCTATAACTCTATTTGCATCTTTTTTATTGTTTTCATTAGGTTCTTTTATTTTTAATTATTTAAATTTTGGATTTGCAAGATCTATATCTTATTCTTTCGGAATGGCATCTCTACCAATGGTTATATTATTTATTACAGGTAGTTTTGGCGGATACTTTTCTGAAGATTTATCTCTTTTCTCATTGTTAACTAATCGAATAAAAGGTTTATTTATTGCAATTGCAATGCTTTCAATGGCTTACTTAATTTTTAATTTAGGTTAAATTTCATAGTTACAATTTAAGGCGATCTCAAATGGTACTGATTGGGTAGGTAACTTAAGAATAGTTGAGCATATTTCAGCAATATCTTCAGGTTGTGTCATGCTTGATTTGTCTAAAGAAGAGATATTTTGGGCCATTTTTGTATTAACCCAGCTTGGGCAAATTGCAGAAATCCTTATATTTTTATCCCAACCTTTATTTTTCATAGTTTGGCATAATCCCATCAAAGCAAACTTTGAAGATGAATAAGCGGCTAAATCACCTTTGGATCTTTTCCCACTCATTGAAACTAAAACAATAATTCTTCCTCTTCCAGAGGCACATAAATGATCCCAAGAAAGCCTACATAAATGCCAAATTGCCAAAAAATTGATATTTAATGTATTTAAAATATCTTCTTCATCACCATCTTTGTATAAGAAAGGTACTTTCGATAATACTCCAGAACAATTTATTAATGAATCAAATCCTCCAAATTCATCTACGGTATTCTTTATCCAATTTTCGGCTGTAATTTTTTTTAAAGCATCATAGTGGTTGATTATAATTTTCCCTTTTGGCCATTTTTTTGGATCAATAGCGCTCCCTTTTAATGATTCTAAATCTCTTATGCCAACACTAATTCTATTGCCTTCTTTTAATTCTTTATGAGCAATATTTAGTCCAATACCTCTACTGGCTCCACTTATTAATATGGTTCTCATTCTTTAACTATATGTTTGGAAATATTATCCTAAGTAACATTTTAAATTCTCTTCCATGCATAATCATAAGACCTTTCTTTACACTCCATGGAGCCTTTATAAACATTACGCACATAGCATATACAATCTCTTTTAAAGAAAGAGTATCAGTTAGAAACCCATACCATTGATTTTTAGGTAGTTGGAAAAAACTGCCAAAAAATTCTCTCAATAGTTTCTCATCAAACCTCATGAGTTTTTCTAATCCAAATTGGTAAAGTGATTTCTTCCTAATTAATTCTTTCGACCATAAAGTTTCCCAACCTTTTCTAGCAATATGATAGGAACTTAGATTTTTGTTTTTAATTGCTTCTGAGACTGCCTTTGCGACAAGTGGAGCTCTTCTTAAAACATTACCAATTAAATATCCAGATGCAGGATGTACCATTGAAGCAGCGCCACCATATCCAAGTATTTGTTGTTTGAAATCTGGGATTGGCATATTCATAGGAAGAAATAAGCCAAGCTCTTCGTGCTGCATGCTTGTGATTGATATATTTCGATAAGAAAGCCTCTTCTCTAGTCTCTCTTTTAAATTTTCCATTGTTAGAGGATTTACCAAACCAAGAGATGTCTCTTCAAGAAAATATTTCCCATCCCCCATATCCATGGCATAAAGAAAAGTTGGCGGTTCTTTTTTTTGCTCATCGTTAAGATGGTCATTTCTATAGTCCATTAATACAAACTGCCCTTTCTTAAGTGGAGGTTTACTAAAATTACCTACTATCCCATAACAAGTTTGGACTGCTAAGGGACCACAGGATTTTAATTTAAGAAAAACAGGATCATACCCTGTTGCATCTACTACTAATCTTGCAGAGTAAGTTTTGCCATCTTTTGTAGTTACTTTGCTTTTGTATTTTTCAAAATGTATTTTGTTTGCAAAGCCTTGATGCCATTTAATAAAAGACTTATTGCATTCGTTAAACCAATAATTGTGGAGTTTCTTCTTATCAAATAGTCCATAATCTAGTGAATGTTCCGTGGCTTTATTCTCGTCGTCCTGCTCTTCTAAAGCTCCATGCCCAAAAAAACTTACAGTATTCTTCCATCTATATTCAAGTAAATCCTGAAGCCCGAGTTGGTCAACTTCTTTCCCCCAAATGCCATATGTATTTGGCCAAGGTTCATCTGGTCCATTTGGAGAAAGCACTTCAACATCTAATTTTTCCTTCCCTAAAGCTGAGGCGATAGCCATACCTGCAGGCCCTGCACCCAAAACAAGAACATCTGGCATATTTTCTTTTGACATTAAATATAAATCTTATGATTAAAGAAATTTATGGAACAAATTATTACTTCTGAGCCTACAATTATATATTTCATCCAATACTTGTAATGAGAGTAGATTAATACTAATCAAATTACTCAAATACTAGTGACTAAGTTTTCAGTGTTTTAACAATAATTTATAAGATTACAAAATAAAAAAAACTTTATTTATTTTTTTATCATAAAAAAAATATAGGAATTTAAATGATTAAAAATAAAAATATTTTAATTACTGGAGGTAATTCAGGAATAGGATTTTTTGCCATTATTAATTTACTGAAGACGAAAAATATTTTATATGTTGTAATAAAAAACGAATTTAGAAAGAATGAATTTCTCAGAAAAATCGAGAAACATTTTGATAAAAATTACCTTAGTAAATTTTTAATTATTATCGAAAATTGTGACCTTTCAGATCTAGAGAATATTAAAAAAATTAAAGATTACTTTATTAGTAAAAAGATTTTTTTAGATGTCCTTGTTTTAAATGCAGGATTGCAATATACAGGCTCTTTTTACCCTAAAGTATCAAAACAAGGCATAGAATTAACTTTTGCAGTAAATCATCTTGCACATTTTTACTTGGTAAATGTCCTAAAAGATTTTATTAGAGATAAAGAAGAATCTAGAATCATTATTACATCATCAGATGTACACGACCCCAAAAGTTCAGGTGGCAATATAGGAAGGAAAGCGGGACTTAATAACCTAGTTAATTTAAGAAAAAAAGTAACTGGGCAATTTTTAAATTTTAATGCTGATGAAGCTTATAAAAATAGTAAGTTATGTAATATTTTGTTTGCTAAAGAACTTGAAAAAAAATTAAAAATTTCCTCTAGTAAAATTTCTGTAATTACTTGGGCTCCTGGTCTGGTAATACCAAATGATGGTCTTGGTTTTTTTAGATACAGTAAGCGTTTTAATCTCTTTGGATATTTAATTTTTTCTAATGCTGCAAAAAATATTTTAGGAATTTCTGAAAGCATAGAAAATGCTGGTAGGATACTTTCTGAAATTGTTTTTGATTCAAATTTAAATAATATTGGTTACGTTCATTTAAGTAATAAACTTATATCTTTTAAAAAACATAAATTAGTTGAGAGTAAGGTTAGTGATGAGGCAAAAAATTCTGAGTTGGCTTCAAAACTCTGGATTTTAAGTGAAGAGATTTGTAGATCATTTGGATTTGTTACTTTCAATATTTAAGGTTTGTGTTGGGAATGCAAACTCTATATTATTAACCGCAAATTCCTCAATAATTCTTAAATTTATAGATTGTTGAGCTTCCATTGCAGCGAGATAATTATTTGTTGGGATGTAATAAACAAGTTCGAAATTAAGACTGAAGTCGCCGAAATCTGTGAAATGACATCTATCAAAAGACGCATCTTTTGTCTCTTCAACTATTTTTTTAATTATTATGGGAATCAATTTCATAAGTTTTGGAGAGGTTTCATAAACAACTCCCAATTTATGCACTAACCTTCTTTTTTCCATTTGTGCGTAATTTGAAATTATTCCATTTGTTAGGGCGCTATTGCTCATTACTATTACTTCTCCATTAATACTTCTTATCCTTGATGAACGTACTCCCACTCTCTCAACCATTCCGAGGACTCCATCAGATTTTATAAACTCACCTTTTTGAAAAGGTTTATCAAGTAAAATTGTTATGTATTCAAAGAACTCCTGAACTGGATCTTTCAAAGCTAATCCTGCTCCAATACCTCCTGCACTTAGTAAAGCCCAAATAGCAGTCATTTGAACACCTATATTTTGTAAGAAAAAAATTGAGCCAATAGTCCATGTTAATGCTTTTATCAATGGAGTTAGTGAAGATACCATCGAACTAATTGAGGAATCATTAATTTTCGATGTCGATTCTGTTAAAGATCTTATTAAAACTTTGTTGAGAGCTTTTATGATGATTATTAATATAAATAATTTCAAAATATTCAATAAGACAGAGATGAAAGTGATTTCATCAGCAAAAAAATAGTCAATTGAAAAATAAAATGAGAGGAGGAAACCTATAGGTTTTATAATTCTAGAGATCACCTCAAAAATAAAATCATCGAAATTTGTTTTTGTTGTTTTGGAAATCTTTTTAAAAAATATTTTTGAAACTTTTGAAATTATTATCGACAATAAAGTTCCAATAAAAAAAATAGATATTGCCAGAAGGAAGTTTTCAGTAAATAATTTCATATTTAAATAAAACCTTAAAATTTATCTCTAATAAAATTTTAAATTATCTCTAAATAACAAACCAGTCTTTATTTTTCTTTAACTAATAATTATTTTTCTAATTTCTTTAAATTCTTCTCTATCCGCAGTTTTGCATAATTCAAAAATTATTGATTCAGTTGTTGTTAAGATCGCCCCACTCTGAGTCATTCTTTGTAATGCTATTTCATGATCTACCCTATTTCGACTTCCCATGGAATCTGATATGAGAAAAACTTCAAATCCTTTTTGTAAACAATCTAAGACTGTTTGTTGAATACAAATATGCGTTTCGATCCCACAAATTATCAAATTAGTAATTTTCTTATCTTTAAGTTCTTTCAAAAAATCTTCTAATTTAGCTAGGCTGAATTCCATTTTTTCAAATTTTCTAAATTCTGCTATGGGTGATAATTCAGGCATCGTTACTCCCAATTTGAGTGGGTTTTGTTCAGATATAAATATGTTTTCTTCTAAAATTTGGTAAGCATTTATTAGCTTTTTAATGTTTTTGATTATTGAATCCTTATTAAAAATTGGTCTTATTATTTTTTCCTGAATATCAATAATTATCAAGGCGTTTACTTTCGATGATAATTTATCAGAAGAGATTTCTTGATCATTCATTATTTATATATAAAGATACATTTAACATAATATTTTGAAGAACTTTAGTAAACATTTTAAATAAATAAGTTGTTTTACTCTCATCTAGAGTTATTATTGAGAATAGCCAAGGGTTAATTTTGTCATTATCCTCTCAATACAAAGTAATAACATCTCCTCTTGGTGATGGATTACATAAAGACGGGAAGAGATTAACTCCTCAGAGGTTAAAGGTTCTTAATTTATTTGAAAATATTGGCTCTGGAAAGCATCTTAGTGCTGAAGAGGTTCATGAAAAGTTAGTTAAAACAAGCTCCAAAGTTTCACTTGCAACAATTTATAGAACTTTAAGACTTTTAGTACAAATGGGTTTGCTTCATGAATTAGAACTCAGTGAGGGTGGACACAGATATGAATTGCTTAGTAACGACACACCGGATCATCATCATTTGATTTGCATTAGGTGTGGAAGAACAGAAGAATTCGAAAATAATGAGGTTTTAGAGGCAGGCAAAGTTGCAGCAAAAGTTAATGGTTTTAAACTAATTGAATCATCTTTAAATGTAAGAGCAATTTGTCCTAATTGTATTTAGCAGGTTTTAACTTAAAGAACCTCCACAACTTGAACCTGCACCTGCAGTGCAAGCAAAACAATGTTCTTTTACAGCTACCCCGTAGTCAAAAGTAAATGATTCATCCAACAGATCAAATAGTGTCTTTGGTCCTTTATTCTCTCGAAAATTTATCTGTTGGTTAAAGTCACAATCATAAATTTCTCCTAGCCAATTTACGCTAATTGTCTTTTTACACATTAGATTTTCTAAATTTTTTTCATTAAAATTTTCTTTTAGTAATTTGTAATAAGTATTTAGTTTCCCTTCTCTTCTAAGAGATTCTTCATATCTATTTATTGGCATATTAGTTATTGTGTATAAATTATCAAAAACGATATTGTATTTTTCGAATAGAATTTTTTTATAATCCTTCTCCAATATTTCCTGAGAAGGAGGAAGAATTGGGCTCACAGGGTTGTAAACAAGGTTTAATTGTAATCCATTTTCTTTCTTTCCATAGCCTAAATCATTAAGAATTTTTATGGCATTAATACTTTTTTCAAAAACGCCAAAACCCCTTTGAAAATCAACATTATTTTTTTCATAACACGGTAGCGAAGCGGTAACTATTACTTTATTATTTGCAAGAAATTGAGGAAGATCTTCATAACCTTCTTCAAAAAAAATTGTCAAATTGCACCTATCAATAATATCAACTTGTTTTCTGTTCAAGCTGGTTATAAGGTTTTTAAATTTTGGGTGAAGTTCTGGCGCACCACCTGTGATATCTAAAGTCTTAATTTTGTATTTTTCAATTATCTTTGGAATAAGAGATATCATTTCATTGGACATCTTTTCAGTCCTTAGGGGACTTGAATTGACATGACAATGCTTACAAGCCTGATTGCATTTATAACCTATGTTAATTTGCAATGTTTCTATAGGTTCTTTATATATTGAGGGAAATTTTTCTTTCATGAATCTATTATTTATAAATTGTCATTCGAAAATAAAAAAGTCAACTATTTTTTTTAAATTTTGATCTCTCATTAGCAAGTTCAATAAACCAACTAATATATTCTTTGGGACCATTTTTAAAAACTATGTCAAATTTTAAATTGTCATGAACATCACTGATCCCTATTAAACCAGTTTTTTTTGTAGAGGGTCTTTCAACTTCACCAGAACTACTATCTACAAAAATTATTTTATTCTTAATCCCAAATTCTCTACCTAATATTTGTATTAATTCTAGAAAAGACCTATCACTTCCTCCTCTTGAATAACTTTTTTCATCATTATTTTTTTTTGATGTAATTGTGTCACCAACTCCTACAATCAAAGGCATATCTTCTTTTTGAATAGTTCTTTTGCATAAATCAATTTTTTCCGTAACAGAATTTGGAGAGTTTCTAAAATTAAAATTTCTTCCAAAAGGAGCTTTACCAGTTTTATCCCCAATAAATTTATTTAAAAGAAATAAAACTCCAGAATCTTTAACTGCTCCTTTAATAAGTAATTGTATGTCGGTTGATCCGATATCATCTTGAGAAGAAAGTTTAATTATTTCTCTACCATTTTTATTACCCAAATTTGGAGAAATGTGAAGGAAAAATGAGTTTTTGAGGCCTTCGGATTCAGCTTTTAAAATGATTTCATTCATCATTTTTTCAAAACCAATTTGAATAAGCTTTCTTTTATCAGAATCTTCATGAACCAAATCAAATAGACTATTGAAATTAATCGTTGGCGAGAAGCGTGTTTCACATATTGATTTTACTGAATGAAAATTGATATCCTCTTGGCTAAGTTCAGGAAAAATATTCTTAACTATATAATTAAACTTTGGTCTTATTAAACTAGGTACTTTAGATAAAAAATTTAGTTCTTTTTCTGAGACTCCTTCGAAACTTATTTCACCATTACTGTCTTGATACTCTACTCCACAGGCAGCTAAACCTCTTAAATATAGTTCTTTGTTTTTAGGCTCAGTAGTGCTCCTTAAACTCCTCTCTATTATTCTGTTAACTCCTCTTGGACCTTCATGTTCCCCGCAAGTTAATACAAAAAATTCCTCAGCTAATTCTTTTACTGCATAGATAAATTTTGATTCTAATTCTCTAGTCATTGGATCTTTAACTAAAGGGATACAAACTCCGTCAATGTCTTGAATAAATAAGATATTTTTAGAAGATATTAATTTTTTTTGTTCATTTAAATTACTTGCCATATATTCCATATTTATAATTATTTTTCTTTTAATTTCCACTTTCTCTGAAATTATAAATTAAAAAACTCAATATTTTCAATAAATAATTTGCTATGGTCAAAAATTGCTTTAATGTAGAAAAATGTTGGTATGGGTAAGAAAATTAAAAAAATTATCAAGAGTTTCCAAAAATGAAGAATAATTTCGTAGAAAACATCAAAGATGAAAAATATTTTTATTCATTAATTGAAGATATAAAGAATAGCAAAGTTGGATTTTACAGTGTTGGTTTATATCCTGCATCACTAGCATATAACTGTGCTATGCATGGAAAATCAAATAATATTCTCTTGGCTCCTAGGGAAGATAGAGATTTGTTAGGTGCTTTCTCAAATGATGTTATTTCTGATATGGATAATGAGATTATTGAAAAGATTAAGAGCATGGGAAATTATTCTTCAGAGGGAAAAATAAAGTCTTTTGATCTAAAAGATCTTCTTTTGAAATGTGAGATAGTTATTCTTGCTTCAAATAGTAATCACATACAAGATGATGTTAAAAATGCTTTAGAACTCAGAAAAAATTTAAACAGAGAAAATGTGGTTCTTGGATGTCTAGTCGGTTCTTTTTGTATTGATAATAAAAATAAAAACCCTTTTATTCTTTGTAATAAATATCCAAATTTAGCTTTTTTTACAGGATTTCATCGTCACGGAGCTTTACGAAATCCTAATGATAGTTTTACTGCAAATTTCTGCCATCCTGATGCGCTAACAGCATTAATAGGAGCACGCATTTTGAATCAATTATCACCGAAAATTCAAGTTTCTCCTGGAGTTCACAATATTGAATGTCAATATATAAAATCAATAAAAAATATCTCATCAATATTTGCAGGTTTTGTAAATAACTTTCATTCCGATAAGCCAGGAATGCTGCCTACCATTAATACGATTTTGTTAACTCAATGTTTAGATCAGGCGGCATCAGTATCAATAAAAGTTAGAAAAGAAAATAAATTAGAGAATAAATATCTTTCATTAAAAGAACTTGGTTATGGTGAAGAAATAATTAGTGCAAGGGAAATAATTAATGATAAATTTTGTGAAAAAGGAGATTATACTTTTTCTCAATTAAATGCTGTTAAGGCTGATGTCTTAGGGAGTATGACTCTACCAACTGAAGGAAAACCAACACGGAATTTTCAAGCAGGACAAGTTTTATCAGATATGCTTTTGCAACTCAACAGATGTCCAAAAGATGTCTCAGAATTTGTAAATTGGTGTAATAAATACTCTCTCAGTCAAGGAGGTTTAGAAGGTCTAAAATCTTTAAAATTTTGGCCAGACATTTATAAAGAATTCAAAATTAAAAATTACAATTGTTCAATGATTAATCTGATTTATTTATGCTTTAATGCTAATTCAGAAGAAAAAAAAGAAATTTATAAGGTTTTAATTAGTTCAGAAGAAATCACTAATTTTTGCCAAGAATCTGTGAAATCTGAATTATCTTTCGAACTAAATGAAAAATTAAAAGGAGATTATCTTTTTGATAATATTGAAAACTTTTACAATAAATTATTTATTGACAAAGAGCAAAACGCCCTTACAACAAATAATTATATTAATCAAATTTCTAAAAAAAATCCTAGTTATATCAATGTATTGAAAATTATTAATAAATATTTTAATAATTGATTATTTTTCTAATTTGCTAAAAAGCAAAGTTCTTAATTTATTTACTAATCTTGATTGCAGGGTTAGAATTATTATGTTTAAAAAGGTTTTTTTTGAAAAAGGAATTAACTCATCGTTCTCATGAACTTAAAGCTCTTGGTTGGAATCAAGAAGATTTAACAAGGTACGAAGATTTATGGGACTATAGTCAAAGATGGGGATTAATAAATTTAGAAAGAGAAGATAGACAGTTTTTAAAGAAGGCAGAAAAGTTACTCCCAAAGATCCAAAATAAAAAGATATCCGTTAAAAAGAAAATTGAAGAAAAATCTTATTATCTATGGTTAAATTTTTACCTCGATGAAATTAATATTTTTAGTAATTTTAATCTTCCAAAAAATAAATATGGTGTTTGGACACTCTTAATTGAAGAGGAAATAAAACTTCTTAAGGAATTACAACCAGTTATGGGTCTTCCAGATACTTTAAAAGCTAAGAATCTATTCGAAAATAGAAAAGAGCTTATAAATAAAGCTTTTAGCGAATTTGATGCTAAAAACAATGATAAGTGTTTCAATTTTGATGAGGTTGTTAACAACTCTGAAAAAGATGTAGGTAAGAATTGGAAATCAATTACTGAAAAAGATCCTGAGGGTAATAAAACTTTTCCCATAATTGATTTTGCAAATATTGAGAAACTTAGATCTGCGATAAAAGAAAATTTTTGTTCATATATGAAAGATAATTACCCCTCATTAAAAAAGGATTTATAAATATTTATCTTTTTTTTGTTTTTTTTTGGGACTTTTTTAAGTTAAATAGATAATAGGATTATTTTAAAATTTTGAGCAACCAAAAGTTCGAGACGCTTCAGTTACATGCAGGCCAAGTGCCTGATCCAACTACAAATTCTAGAGCAGTACCCATTTATCAAACTAGTTCCTATGTCTTTGATAATGCCGAGCATGGAGCTAATCTGTTTGGATTAAAAGAATTTGGAAATATTTATACTCGACTTATGAACCCCACCACAGATGTCTTCGAAAAAAGAATGGCAGCTTTGGAGGGAGGTATGGCAGCACTTGCGACTTCCTCAGGTCAAGCGGCTCAATTCTTGGCAATCGTGAACTGCATGACAGCAGGAGATAATTTTGTCTCTACATCTTTTCTATATGGTGGGACCTATAATCAATTCAAAGTACAATTTCCCAGATTAGGAATAGAAGTTAAATTTGCAGATGGTGATAGTATCGATAGTTTTAGAAATAAAATTGATGATAAAACAAAAGCAATATATGTCGAATCAATGGGAAATCCTAGGTTCAACATTCCAGATTTTGAGGGACTCTCCTCTTTGGCGAAGGAGAATGGAATTCCTTTAATAGTGGATAATACCCTTGGTGCTGGTGGTGCTTTAATAAGACCAATTGATTTTGGAGCCGATGTTGTTGTAGAAAGTGCAACAAAATGGATTGGTGGACATGGAACAAGCATCGGCGGGGTTATTGTTGATGCAGGAACCTTTGATTGGGGAAATGGTAAATTCCCATTAATGAGTGAGCCAAGCGCTGCTTATCATGGGCTCGTTCATTGGGACGCTTTTGGTTTCGGTAGTGATATCTGCAAATCTTTGGGAGTACCTGATAACAGAAATATAGCTTTTGCGTTAAGAGCAAGACTTGAATGCCTCAGAGACTGGGGGTCAGCTCAAAGTCCTTTTAATTCTTTCTTGCTATTGCAGGGTTTGGAAACTCTAAGTTTAAGAATAGAAAGACAAACTTCTAATGCTCTTGAATTAGCAAAATGGTTAGATTCTAATTCTAATGTAAGTAGTGTTAATTATCCTGGTCTAGAATCTGATCCATATTACTCTAGTGCCAAAAAATATACTACTGGGAGGGGAATGGGTTGCATGCTTATGTTCTCCCTAAATGGAGGTTATGAAAATGCAGTAAAATTTATTGATTCCTTAAAATTGGCGAGCCACCTTGCTAACGTGGGTGATTCAAAAACATTGGTAATTCATCCTGCTTCAACAACTCATCAGCAATTATCTGAAGAAGAACAATTATCTGCAGGTGTGACTCCTACGATGGTAAGAGTTTCTGTAGGAATTGAACATATTGATGATATAAAAGCAGATTTCGAACAAGCACTTTCACAAATTACATAGGAAAGAAGATTTATTGGCTTTAATAATTCCTAGTAACTATCACAAGATTAGTGATGTTGAAAAAAATCATATATCTTGGATCGAACCAGAATTGGCAAAAAGACAGGATATACGTCCTCTTAGGATTGGTATTTTGAATATCATGCCTCTTGGCAAGCAGTATGAATTTAACTTACTACATCCACTTGGTTTATCTCCTCTTCAAATTGAGCCAGTTTGGATAAAACTTAAAACTCACTCTTATAAAACATGGGATATTAATCATCTAAATAATCTATACATCACTTGGGAAGAAGCAAATAATATAGAACCATTAGATGGAATCATTATTACAGGAGCACCTATTGAGCACTTAGCTTTTGAAGATGTTAAATATTGGGATGAATTTGTGAAAATTGTAAATGAAGCCAGAAATTCTTGTGCGAGTACTCTTGGATTATGTTGGGCTGGCTTCGCTTTGGCTTATTTGGAAGGAATTAATAAGAAAGTTTTTGATAGGAAATTATTTGGGGTATTTCCTTTAAAAAGTCTTGTTCCTGGACATCCTTTGATGGGCACACAAGATGATGAATTTATTTGTCCTCAAAGTAGATTCGCAGGATTACCAGATTCTGAGATGGAGAAGGCCCAAAAAGATGGGAAATTGAATTTATTGGCTTATGGAGAAAACGTCGGATATACAATATTTGAATCTAAAGATCAAAAACAACTTATGCATTTAGGTCATCCTGAATATACGGTGCATAGAATTCTTAGTGAAATTAAAAGAGATAAAGAAAAGGGAGATGTCCCTCCTCCTGAAAATTTTGAACTAAATAGTTCAAAAACCACTTGGAGATCGCATAGGAATTTGCTTTTTCAGCAATGGCTTTGGTTTTGTTATCAACAAGTTAGTCTTAATTAACTTTTTTTAATGAGCGCTTTCTATGCCACCTAATCTTTCGAATAAGTTAAGACTCTCTTTATTTAGTCCTACAATTTCAACTTTAGAACCACCATTCTGAAATTTTCTAATTATTTGCTCAAGAGCGACAACACCACTTTGATCCCAAATATGAGCTAGAGACATATCAATCACAATATTTTCTGGATGTTCATGAATATCGAATCCTTGCAAAAAATAAATTTTACTTACAAAAAATAATTGTCCGCTTACTTTGTAGGTAGTCAGATTATTTTCTTTAAATCTTGAGACAGTTATAACTTTTGCGACTTTCCTGCTGAAAAGAATTGCAGCTAATGCAACTCCTGCAATAACTCCAAGTGCAAGATTATGAGGTTTTGTAAGCATAGTAACTGCAAAAGTCATAAGCATGACTGCAGTATCGCTTTTAGGAATCTTTCTAATATTTTTTAATCCATTTATATCTGCCGTACTTATTGCGATCGTTATCATGATTGCTACTAAAGCAGCCATTGGTATTGCTCCAATCCAAGACTTCAACAGGATAATCATAATTAGTAGAGATATACCTGAGGAGAGGGTTGATAATCTAGATTTCCCACCATTTTCAGTATTCATTACAGATTGCCCAACTAAGGCACATCCCGCCATTCCACCAAATAAAGATGCCACAATATTTGCGATTCCCTGTCCTCTTGCTTCTTTATTTTTATTAGAACTTGTATCAGTTACATCGTCTAAAATGTCCTGAGTTAAAAAGGTTTCCATTAAACCCACAAGAGATATTGCAAGTGAGGTCGGCAAAATTATCCCTAATGTTTCAAGACTAAAGGGTACTTTTCCATTCTCTATTGATCCAAAAGGCAGAGAAATACTTGGTAATCCATCAGGTAATTTACCTAAATCGCTTACCGTTGGGACATCTAAATTAAAGAATATGCTAATAAGAGTAATTACTACTATTGCAACAAGTTGAGACGGGACTACTTTTGTGATTTTGGGAAGCCCATATATAATTACTAATCCTAGGATTACAAGAATCCAAACTACTGGAATCTGAGAGTTAATTGGATATTGACTGATAGTTTGTTCAACTAATCCTTTTGATTCTTTAATCCCTATTCCTAACTGAGGTAGTTGTGCTTGAAATATTAAAAGTGCCAATGCATTTACAAATCCACTTAATACTCCTGTTGGAACGAATCGCATTTGGTAGGCAAGCCTTAAGTATCCCCAAAGAATTTGGAAAATTCCAGTTAATATTCCAGCTGCAATGAGATATGGGACTCCTAATCCAGGAGCTTGTGATTCTCCATAAGCAACAAGTCCAGTCATTAAAAGAGCTGTTGAACCTGTGGCTGAAGTGATCATCCCCCTTCTTCCTCCAACAATGGCAATTGTAATAGATAAGCAAAATGCACCAAAAAGGCCAACTTTAGGATCTACACCAGCTATACCTGAAAAAGCGATTGCTTCTGGGATCATTGCAAAAGCAACAACTAAGCCAGAGAGAATATTTGACTTTGGATCATCTAACCAATTTTTAGATAAATATCTTGAGAAATTTGACATTTTAAGTTTCTTTATAATTAAGAAGTTACCTCATAGAGGAGGCAAAATACCTTGTGGGTCAAAAATATTCTTTAAAGTTTTTAATTCGTTCATTCTATTTCCAAAGGCTAATGTAATTTCTTCTTCATGAGAATTCAAATGATTATGCAATTGGGCTAAGTGAATATTTGGATAAAACCTTTTTAGCTTGCTCCATGATTTATAAATCCATTTCAGAGCGACTTCTTTTTCTTGAAGATCATTTTTTTTCCATGATGCATATATCCATGGTTTCCAAGTACTTTTTCTATGAACAAAAAAGCTTGCTCCATGATTTAACTTTTTAGTTTTGCCACCTAATTGTTGAGAAGCAATATAACAGGAATTATTAGGTTTATTTTCCATTATTTCACTCAAACATTTTATAAAAATTGGGATATCATTTTTTAAATCTTCTCCAAGAAGACTAATTACCTCAGAATGATTATTTGCATTCAGCTCATATAAATTCAATTCCTTTGGAAAAAA
>CACFAG010000014.1 GCA_902564235.1 uncultured Prochlorococcus sp.
TATGCAACAAAAAATGAAAATAACAACAAAAACTGAAGCATTAAATATTGTCGAGACCTCTTATTTAGCATCTCTTTCTTCTTTATTATGGGTTGCATTATATTATTTGCCAATTGGAGGAGCTTTATTAAGATTGATTTTACCCCTCCCAATGATACTGTTGCACTTGAGAAGAGGAACTAAAACTGCATTGGAAGGACTCCTAGTACAATTTCTACTTTTATTCATAATTATGGGTCCTATTAGAGGAACTTTATTTCTATTTCCTTATGGGATCTTGGCTTTTTGGTTGGGCTGGTGTTGGTTTAGAGAAAAAAGTTGGAGATTTAGTCTAACTGTAGGAGTTTTTATTGGAACCCTAGGCTTTTTCGTACGAGTAATAGCATTATCTACGTTGGTTGGTGATAATCTTTGGGTGTTAATTACTAGAGCAAGTTATGGTCTACTAGAAAAATTCATTGGATTATTAAATTTACCTTTTTCCCCATCAATTTTAAGTATCCAATTAGGTGCAATTTTTTTAATAATTTTTCAAGAAATAGTTTATGTCTTAACGGTACATGTAGTTGCATATTCTCTTTTCCCAAGATTTAAATTAAATATTCCAGATCCTCCAAGATTATTTAATGGCTTAGTCGATTTAAATAATTGAAAAAAGTAAATATGTATAGTACAGAATTAGGTATAAATTTTTTTGGAAATGAATCCAACAAAAAAAGACAATTAAATAAGATAGAAATAATAAAAAAGAATATTAAAAATTTAAAAATATTTCTTGTAATTGCAGGCACTAATACTTCTCAAATTCCAGGTATTTCCGCTGCAGGTATAAGTGCAAAATCAAGGAGAACAACTGCGCTCGCAGATGCCGAATTTTTGCTTGATGGTGCTTCAAAAGATCATATATATAAATTGCCTCTTCTCAAGGCAGGAGTAACTCCTGCCCTAATCAGTCATGTTTGTTCAAAACTTATAAATATTTATCCAGTTATTGTCCCTCTGGGAATAGGAGCAAAGCCTTATTTTAATCATTTGGTTGTAGAAGATAGAGATATGGGCCCATCAAATTGTCTTACTACTGGTAAATCGATGACTAAAGAGAGAGTTTTAAATCTCTATGAAAAAGGTCTTGCGATAGGAAAATCCTCAAAACAATCAGTTTTAATTTCTGAATCTGTACCGGGGGGCACCACAACTGCTCAGGCAGTAATGGAAGCTTTTGGGTTGCAGGTGTCTAATTTAGTTGGGAGTAGTTTATTTAAAGCTCCAAGAGAACTGAGAAGACAAGTAGTTAAAAGAGGACTTTTCAATGCAAATTTTAAGGCTAATTTCGACTCTTTTGATGTTATCGCCGCAGTAGGTGATCCTTTCCAAGCTTTTTCAATGGGTTTATTAATTGGTGCAAGGTTAGCAGAACAACCTGTAATATTGTCTGGCGGAAGTCAGATGTTAGCAGTCATTTTGCTTGTATTAGAATTATTAGATGAAAAAAATAAAGTTGAATTTATTGAAGATGTTTTTATTGCGACAACTGGGTGGCTTGTGAAAGATAATTCTCTAAATGATTTAGTAAATCTAATTAATGAAAAATATGATGTCAAATTAATAGGTTTAGCAAGTCCTTTAAATTTCAAATCTTCAAAATACAAAGAATTGAAGGATTATGAATTGGGTCATGTAAAAGAAGGTGTAGGTGCTGGTGGAATATCTCTGCTTGCCTTCTTAGATGGATTTAAAAATGAAGAAATAGTTTCATTGTGTCAACAAAATCTGGAAATGATGAAGTGCCTAGGTCAAATTTCTTTAGAGAAGGATTGCTGAATGTTTTCAAAATTTGCAACCAGAAGAGAATTTTTAAATTGTGGTAAGCTTTCGCTTTTATTTTTCTTAAACTCTTGCAGTAATCTACCTAATAAAGTAAAAATTGCATTACAAAATTCTTTTTATCCAGAATCTTTTAAAGATACGATTCCAAAAGATTGGAAGCAGGAAAAAATTAATTTTGAAAATATTCGGCTACAAAAAAATAGAAACTCAATTTTCAATTCTGACTTTACTTTAATAAATGATGGATGGATTTCTAGTATAGATTTTTCAGAATTTAAAAAAATAAATGAATATACACTGTTCAAAAATTTGGATAAGAGATCGATAGATTTTTTGGGAAGTTTTAATCAAAATCAGAGGAGTAAATTACTTCCTATTGGCGTAGTACCATATACAATTATAATTAAAAATAATAAAGACTTAATAAATTCAGCCAGAATTTCTTGGGATTTTCTTACTTCGAAGAATTTAACTGGAAAAATTATTTTTCCTCAAAGTCCCAGAATAATATTGTCAATTGCTAAAAAAATTAATACATCTAATGCTTTAAAAATACTCAAAAGCCAAGCAATGATATTTGATGATAAAAATATGCTCAATTGGTTGATTAATTCTGATGCTTGTGTCGCAATAGTTCCTTATAGTCTTTGTTCAAAATATTTAAAAATAGATCCAAGGCTTTCTTTAGTTTTCCCAAACCAAGGCGTACCTTTGATGTGGCATTTTCTACTTAGTCGATCAAATTTAAATAATGCAATATTAATTAAATGGATTAAATCTTTAGAAAATAAATCAATAGTAGATAAATTAGTAAGCCAGGGTTGGTATCTTCCATTCAATAGTGATTATTTGCAAAGTAAATATAAAACTGAAATACCAGCCATCTCAGGACCTTCTGAGAAATGTTGGGAAAATAGTTGGTCTTTCCCTGTCTTAACAAATGAACAAAAAATTAATCTTAAAAATATCTGGAATGAGTCCTTATCCCCATAATCTTTTTGTAGGATTTTCAATTAATAAGTTATGAGTTTCCTTTAATAAATTTGGTATGTCTAATTTACTAGGACATTTAGGAACACATTCATTACATTCTTGACAAAATGAGGAATTTTTTTCTTCCCACCAGTGGCCAGCTTTTCCTATTAAGTTGTATCTTTCTTTTGAAAATTCTAATTGGCCATAACCAACAGATATATTTCTTAAACGAAGTATTTCTGGAATAGGCACTTCATTTGGACATGGAAGACAAGATCTACATTGTTCACATTTGGTTGAGTTTAATCTTTCATTAGAAACTTCCTGAATTTTATTAAGGGCGCTTTTTTCAAGTTTTGTAAGCTTCTTGAATGAGTTTCTAAGTTTATGCGCAAATTCAAAATCTTTTTTGTTTGTCGCCCCCAAGGATAATGTTGTAATGCCTTTTGCCAGAAGAAATCGATATGCCAATTCTAATGGATGAAAAGGCTTAGAGGCCTCTATCAAAATATCACTTGGAGAATACAATCTACCGCCTTTATCTGCAGGTGATATTGCTAAAACTCCCATACCTTTTTTTATAGCTTCCTCTGCTAAAGCAATCTTAGATTGATCTAAATAATGTAAATGAAGACTACAAAAAGTAAAAACTTCACAGTTAATTGCATCTTTAATTAGTGAATAACTTCCGTGAGAACTAAAACCGACTTGATCAACTAGTTTCTTCTCAAGTACCCAAGATATGAATTTCTTACCCTCTCCAGCAAGAACCCAATCTAAATGTTGTTTTACGTTAAGTCCGTGAATTGCAAGATTATTTATTTTCTCGCGATTTAAATTTTTAAGAGACTTTTTAAAATTATTTTTTAAAAAGTCAAAATCACCCTTTGGTAAAACTTTGGAAGTAATCACCCAATTTTTTTCTTTTATATTCTCTTCTATTGCTAATTTTTTTATTGAATTTCCAATAAGTGATTCAGCATCACCATAAGAGGGTGCTGTTTCTATATGGTTAATTCCTACATAATATGCATTTTTTATTATGCTATACATTTTTTCGAGACTTTCAGTTGCTCGCATTGTCCCTAAAGTGAATAAGCTCACTTTCGCCCCTCTACCAAATGATCTTTTTTGTGAATTAATAATCATCTAAATATGATTAATTTCTTTTTATTTACTCTTTAATTTATTTATAGTTGAAAATCATTTAAAGTAAATTAAAGTAAATACAAAATTTTGCAAAAATATTTTTCTTAAATCTATGTTTACAGGAATAATTCAATCAGTTGGGAAACTAAGACAAGAAAAAAATATTTTAGAAATTGAAATTGTAGATAATTTATTTGACATGGCAATCGGTGACAGCATAGCTGTTGATGGTATTTGTTTGACAGTTAAAGAGATTTTTAAAAATAAATTTACTGTTGATGTTAGTGAGGAGACATTAAAAAAAACAACTTTAGGAGTAAAGTCGAACCTGAATCAGATTGTTAATTTGGAGCCCGCTCTTAGGGTGTCTGACCGTCTAGGAGGGCATATAGTCAGCGGACATGTTGATGGCCTTGGAACAGTTGAGAATATAGAAAAATTAGAGAAATCTTGGCTCTTATCAATAAAGTGGAAAAATAATAATTTTTCAAAATATGTAGTTAATAAAGGGAGTATTTGTGTAAATGGTATAAGTCTTACAATTGCAAAATATGAGGGGGAAGGAGAAATATTTACTATTGCGATAATTCCTCATACTTGGCATAACACAAATCTGAATAAATTAAATATCGGTGACAGCGTAAACCTTGAGGCAGATGCACTAATTAAATATGTAGAGAAATTACTTTTATTTAATAAAAATAGTAATCAAGATTTATCTTCTAATAATATTTCTTCCGAGTGGCTTAAAGAAAACGGTTGGTAAAATATATTTTTTAATTTAATGGAATCAGATAAATTGTTTTTGACTCTTTTTTAAGATCGATTTTAAATTCCTGACCAGGTTCTAGGCCTAATTTCTTGGTGTAGGCATGACCAATTAATAGGTTCCCATTGCCATGAACTTTAGTTTTGAATTCTGTCTGCCTGCCTCTTGAAGCTCTATTACCATTTTTCCCCAAACGACTCTTTCCTATTTTGTAACCCTTAGCTTCGATAAGCGCCCTGTAAAAACTTTTTCTTAAGATTCTTCCACTTGGACCTACGTACCCACAACCTTTTGCTATCTCATCTTCAGATTTTTTACTTAATAACTTTGCTTTTTCAAGAAGTTCTTTTCCTTCTAGCATTATCTGACAAGTTCATAATTATATATTCTTACTAAAAAGGAGAACAGTGGCAATATAAATTAATAAAAAATATATTTAATTTTTGAAATTTAGTTTTTTATAAAAGATACAAAATAATAAATAAAACAACCCATATTCCATCTACAAAATGCCAGTACAATTCAACAGCTTCCAATGGAAACATATTTTGACTGGTTAATCTTCCGCCATTGATTCTCGATTGCCAAGCAATAATTAAAATCATTAAGGTGCCTAAAGTGACATGTAATCCATGAAAACCAGTAAGAGCATAAAAAGTACTTGCAAATAAATTATCGGTTAATCCAAAAGGTAAATGAAAATATTCAAATAATTGACATATTAAAAATATAATTCCAAGAAAAGCAGTAATAAATAGCCATTTTTGGGAATCAGAGTTTTTATCTTTTAAAAGTGCTTTGCCTGCTTTATGGAAAGTCGCACTACTAACAAGTAACAAAATTGTGTTGAGTGTAGGTATTGGAAGTTCTAATTCATAAATAGCACCATCAGGTAATGGATTAACTGCTTTATAAGTTAAATAAGCAGCAAAGAATCCAGCAAAAGTCATTCCGTCCGCAATTAGGAAGGTTATAAGACCAAACATTCTGAAGTCTTCATGTTTTTCATTATCTTCAGAATTATTTTTTTTAATTTCTTTTGAGCTATCTAGTGTTGTCATATGTTTTTATTTTTGTTCAGAAATTTCTTTACCATAACCATAAGGCTCTTCAACTAATGGAGCTTCTCCTTCCCAATTTTCAACTGGAGGTGGAGAAGATGTTAACCATTCAGGTGTAAGAGCATTCCAAGGGTTATCTCCAGCATTTTTCCCATTTCTCACACTTAGGAATACGTTAATTAAGAAAGGAATTGTACTAATAGCCATCAAAAGAGCCCCAAGGCTACTAATTTGATTAACGAACTGGAATTGAGGATCATATTCTGCAACTCTTCTGGGCATTCCATTTAAACCAAGCCAATGTTGAGGAGCAAAGCACAAGTTAAATCCAATAAAAGTAATGATAAAGTGTAAAATTCCTAATTTTTCATTGAGCATTTTCCCAGTTACTTTGGGGAACCAATGATAAATTGAAGAGAAAATAATAAAAACAGTCCCTCCATAAACTATGTAATGAAAATGGGCTACAACGAAATAGGTATCATGTACGTGAATATCGAAAGGTACTTGTGCCAAAGCAACTCCTGTAATACCTCCAAAAACAAAATTTATAATAAATCCGCAAGAGAATAACATTGCACTATTGATGGAAATTTTACCTCCCCATAATGTTGCAACCCAATTGAAAAATTTTATACCCGTCGGAACAGCAATAAATGCTGTGGCGATAGTAAAAAATAATCTCATCCAAGGGGGCGTTCCACTCGTAAACATGTGATGCGCCCAAACAACTAAACCTAAAACTACTATACCCATTATTGAAAAAACCATTGTTGTATATCCAAAAAGTGGTTTTCTAGAATGTACAGGAAGTATCTCACTAACTAAACCAAAGGCAGGAAGCACCATAATGTATACAGCTGGATGAGAATAAAACCAAAATAAATGCTGATAAACTACGACATTGCCACCTAAAACAGGATTGAAAAAACCTGTATTAGCGATGATATCGAAGCTAAGTAGAATTAAAGTCCCTGCTAAAACAGGAGTTGACAAAACAACTAATAGACTTGTCCCTAGCATTGCCCAACAATACATTGGCAATTGCATAAGTTTTAATCCTGGCCTTCTTAATTTGATAATGGTCGCGATAAAGTTTATTCCACCAAATATAGAACTGCCTCCAAGTAATAGAACGCTCAGAATCCAAATAATTTGTCCTGATTGAGGAGTAGTTATGCTCAAAGGAGGATAAGCCGTCCATCCAGCCTGAGCAGCACCCTCAACAAAATAGCTTGCTACCAGCATCAAACCTGAAGGAGGAATTAACCAAAAAGCTACAGCATTCAATCTTGGGAATGCCATATCTCTAGCACCTACATAAAATGGAATTAAATAATTTCCAAAAGCACCGTTAACTACAGGAACTATCCATAGGAAAATCATTATTGTTCCATGTAGTGTTAAAACTTGGTTATATACATCTCTCGGCATAAAGTCAGACATCGGACTAGCTAATTCAATTCTTATAGCGCTAGCTAAGGTTCCTCCTATTAAATAGAAAAGAAATCCGCAGACTAAGTATTGTATCCCAATTACTTTATGATCAAGGCTAAAACTAAAGTATCTAATCCAGCCTTTAGGTTGAAGACTTTCATTATTAGTTTTTTGTGGATCAATTGATAGTGTCATAAATTTACCTCTGGTTTTTTATTTTTGTTAAACCATTCGTTGTAATCAGATTCTTCTTCAACAACTATCGAGGCTCTCATTCCTCCATGATATGGACCACATAATTCTGCGCAAATTATCGGATATTTTCCTACTTTTGTTGGAGTGAAATTTAGAATAGTCGGTTGTCCAGGAATAATATCCTGTTTAATTCTGAACTCTGGTACCCAAAAAGCATGAATCACATCTTTGGATTCCATTTTCATTGATATTTTTTTATCAACAGGAACGTGTAGTTCTCCTGATATGAAATTGCCCTTGGGATAATTGAATAGAAATGCAAATTGCATAGCTGAAACTTCAATTGATAAATTATTTATTGATATTTCATTTTCAGAGGTTTGACTTATTCCAGCCCAAATTTTTTCAGTATTAGAACTCATCATTTCGTGGTTATGATTTAGTTCTTTCATCCCTCCCATTCGATCGTAGATGTTGTAGCTGTATAAACCTATTAATAGAACAATTATTGAAGGGATAATTGTCCATACAATTTCTAAGCTTAAATTTCCCTCTAAAGCTATTCCATCGCCTATCTGATCATTTCTTTTTCTAAATTTAAATAAGCTATAAATAACAGCTATTGTCATTCCTATAAAAATGATTAATCCAATGATGAAAAGAATTTTAAAGAGTTCATCGTAAATAGGTGCATTAATACTTGCTTCAGCTGGGAGCAAATTTACATTAAAACCAATCCAAAAAGATATAGCAAAAACGAGTGAAATAATTAGTATTAAATAAAAGTTTTTATTTAACAATTGATCTCTAAAAATTTGTATTTATATCCTCAAGATATTCAATTTTCTTAATCCTGCATCCTTTGTTAAAAGAAAAACATTTAAATTCACAACTTCTTAAGATTTATGAAATAAAAGGCGTATTATTAATAACTTTTTAGAGTTAATTGTCAGGGAAAAAAGATTAAATTAGTAAATTATTTTTTAAATTAAACATATTAATTTTTAATTAATGTTTGGTTTTTAAATCTAATTTATTATGCAAAATAATAGGTTTTATCCATTTGATTAATAACCAATTATATAAATCAAAATATCTGACAATTTTTAAAAGGTTGGGAAGTCATAGTGTACTGGCACTGATTGCACTAATCGTAATTGGAGGTGCTACTAGAGTAATGGAGGCTGGACTTGCCTGTCCAGATTGGCCATTATGTTATGGATCTTTTTTGCCTTTTAATCATATGAACCTAAGAGTATTTCTAGAGTGGTTTCATCGTCTGGATGCTTTTCTGGTTGGAATATTAATTCTTTTTAAATTTGCCCTTTCAATTATTTGGAAAAATGAAATTCCAAATTGGTTACCTAAAACTTATTCACTATTACTTTTTCTCGTTATTGTCCAAGGATCTTTTGGAGCTTTAACAGTAATAAACTTGCTTGATTCATATACTGTTACTGGCCATCTTTTAATAGCTTTTTTACTTCTCATCACAACAATTTCAATAAATCAAAATTTAGAAAATGACGATATAGAAGAGCCATTAATTTGGTGGAGATTTTTATTGTTATTTCCTCTTTTACTTACTCTAATTCAATCTTTTATTGGAGTAAGGCTTTCATCAACCTGGTCAGCACATATTTGTTTATCTTTTAATAAACAATGTCTAATTCTAAATACTCATAAATTATTTGCTTTTCCAATTGCTTTTTCAATTCTATTGATTATTGCTACTGCAATTTATAAGAGAAGTTTGCTAAATGAAAATTGGAAATATCTCTCAGCACTTATTATTCTATTGTTTTCCCAAATTGCTTTGGGTGTTTTTAGTCTTAAAACAAATTTGAATGAACCTATTTTTATTATCGGTCATCAACTTAACGCCTCTTTATTTATTGCGATATTAACAACATTAATTTTTAGAAATCCTTTTACCAAAAAAGGTCTAAACCACTCCCTAAATTCTCAAATGGTTGGTATGAATTCATGAACAGTAGTAACTTAGAAAACTTGAACTATAAGTCTTTAATTAGGGATGAAGTTGTACCTTCAAGAAAAAAAATAACTTTGCCGCCTTGGCTTGAAGTAGCAAAACCCAGATTAATCCCACTTTTACTGGCAACAACTTTGGGAGGAATGGCTTTAACTGAAGAATGGCCTTTGTCTTCTCCAAAACTTATCTGTACTTTAGGAGGCGGAGCTTTGGCAGCAGCAGCAGCAGGAGCTCTTAATTGCTTGTGGGAAATGGAATTAGATAAAAGGATGACAAGAACTAGTAAAAGAGCCTTGCCAGCTGGAAAGTTGTCATCTGAGACTGTATTTTTAGCTGCCGTATCATGTACTTTGGCAGCTTCGATGCTTTTAGTAAGTGGTGTAAATTATTTGGCTGCGGGATTAACTCTTCTTGGTTTATTTAGCTACGTAATTTTATATACAGTTATTTTGAAACCTCGTACAACAAAAAATATTGTCTTCGGAGGAGTTGCTGGTGCGATACCACCTTTGGTTGGGGCATCTGCTGCTACAGGGCATGTAGGTCTTAGTGGTTGGTGGTTGTTTGGTTTAGTAATGTTATGGACCCCAGCTCATTTTTGGGCACTTGCAATTTTGTTGAAGGATGATTACGCATCTGTTGGTATTCCTATGCTCCCTTCTGTTAAAGGATCTGTTTTTACTGCTAAAGCGATTTCTCGTTATGGATGGGCAACAATTTTAATGAGTATTATGGGAGTTTTTGCCTTACCTGAAGGGGGTCTTTTATACGGAATTATGTTATTGCCATTTAATGGAAGACTTTTGCAATTAATAAATGAATTAAAGAAATCTCCTGATGATCTTTCAAGAGCAAAGTCTCTCTTTAGATGGTCTATTCTCTATATGTTTGGTATTTGTCTTTTGTTATTAATTTCTAGAACCCAACTATCTGTAGAATTTGAGCAGCAATCTATGCAAATATTTTTATCTATATTATCCCTGTTTAGTAATTAAATTAGATGTAAAATGTTTTTTAAGTAAATTGTAAGTTTGATGGATTATATAAAAGTAAAAGGGCTTTCAAAATCTTATTCAGATATCAAGGCATTAAAAAATTTATCGATAGAAATTGAAGCTGGCACATTATTCGGAATACTAGGCCCAAATGGTGCTGGCAAATCAACACTAATAAAAATACTTGCTACTTTAATAGAGCCTGATAGTGGAGAAGTTTTTATAAATAATATTAATCTGATAAAAAATTCAAGGAAAATTAGAGAATTAATTGGTTATGTTGCCCAAGACATTGCACTTGATAAAATATTAACTGGACGAGAGCTTTTGGATTTTCAATCAGATTTATATCACATCAACAAAAATAAAAAATTTGAAAGGATAAATAAATTAATAGATCAATTAGAAATGAATGATTGGATTGATCGTAAGTGCGGAACTTATTCAGGGGGAATGAAAAGAAGAATAGATCTGGCAGCTGGACTTTTACATTTGCCCCAAGTATTAATTTTGGATGAACCTACAGTTGGTTTAGATATTGAAAGTAGAAACATTATATGGCAACTTTTGAAAGATTTGAGAAATAATGGAATGACCATTATTTTAAGTAGTCACTATCTTGATGAAATAGATAAACTGGCAGACAAATTAGTGATAATTGATGATGGAAGAGTTATAGCAAAAGGGACTCCTTCAGAGCTGAAAAATAAATTAGGAGGAGATAGAGTAACTTTGAAAGTAAGAGAATTTAGTAATCAGGAAGAAGCAAATAATATATCTAAAATTTTATCTTCAATAGATGGAATTAGTCAGATTATCATAAATGAAGCTCAAGGTTTCTCGATAAATTTCGTAGCAGATAAGCAAAAAGATTTACTTACGAAGTTAAAAGTGGAATTGGCTTTCTCAAAGTTTGAAATTTTTTCTCTTACCCAAAGTCAGCCAAGCTTGGATGATGTATATCTTCAGGCAACTGGAAAAACATTATTGGATGCTGAAATTTCTATGGCAGGGAAAAGAGACCTAAAAAAAGAATCAAAGCAATCCATGCGATAAAAAAACTTTTGGTTAACTAACTATAATGAATACTAATTACTGCTAATTATGGAATTACAACAGTATAATTTATTTTTTTTATATCAAGAAACATTTGCCTTAACAAAGAGATTATTTATTCAATTAAAAAGAAGACCATCAACTCTTTTAGCAGGAATATTACAACCAATAATTTGGCTTTTTTTATTTGGGGCATTATTCTCTAGAGCTCCTGAAGGTTTTTTACCAGGTGTTGATTCTTATGGGAATTTTTTAGGAGCAGGACTTATTGTTTTTACTGCTTTTAGCGGAGCCCTAAACTCTGGTCTTCCTTTAATGTTTGATAGAGAGTTTGGATTTCTTAATAGATTACTTGTTGCTCCATTAACCAGTAGATTATCCATAGTTTTATCTTCTTTTTTTTACATAACAATCTTGAGCTTTGTTCAGAGTATTGTAATAATGATTGTTTCATACATTTTGGGTTATGGATGGCCTAACTTATATGGTTTAGGAATTGTATTTGCCACACTAATTTTATTAGTTCTTTTTGTGACATCAATAAGTTTATGTTTAGCGTTTGTTTTGCCGGGACATATTGAATTAATCGCTCTTATATTTGTAATAAATTTACCTCTTCTATTTGCGAGTACTGCTTTAGCTCCAATCTCTTTTATGCCGAATTGGCTGGGCTGGTTAGCTTCATTAAATCCATTAACTTTTGCTATTGAACCTATTAGGACTGCCTATACACAAACTATGAATTTAGAATTAGTGGCTTTACATGCCCCATATGGTGATTTAACTTGTAAGAGTTGTATCTCAATTTTATTTTCTTTAACAGTTTTTTCCTTGATTATAATAAGGCCTCTGTTAAATAGAAAGTTAAATTAGAAATTTTATGCTTTTAAAAAATCATTTAATAGAAGTTTTTAAAAAAGCTTCTTTAGAAAATAATTTTTTGCTTAAAGAAAATGTTGTTATTAAGTGGGTCCATAGATTTGGGATTGATTCATTAAATGATTTATTAATCCATAGTTCACTACAAAAAGAAAATCAAGAACATATATCTTTAATTGATGAAATTCATGAAGAAAATCAAGAACAAATTAAGCTTGAATTATCAAAAACTTTTGAAAATATTGAAGAAACAAAGATGGAATCTAATGGCTTAGAAACTGCTAGAAGCAATGAAATATCTAGCAAAAATCAAAATTCTAATAAAATAAATCAATTTACTGAAACCCCAAAATTACCCCTACCTTATATAAAAAATTTAAGAAAGTGGATTAACAACGATAAAAAAGCTAGTTAGCTTTTACATCATACCCGGCATTCCCATGCCACCCATTCCCGGCATTCCCATGCCGCCCATTCCCGGCATTCCCATGCCACCCATTCCTGGCATTCCCATGCCACCCATTCCTGGCATTCCCATGCCACCCATTCCTCCCATTGGATCTCCACCTGGTCCTCCAGGGGCTGCTGCTTCAGGCTCTGGAATGTCAGCCATAGCAACTTCTGTTGTGAGGAGCATGGCTGCAATAGACACTGAATCTTGAAGAGCTAATCTTATTACTTTAGTTGGATCTAATATTCCTGAATCTTTTAAATCCTCATATTTTCCTGAATTAGCATTGAAGCCTTTGTGAAGTCTTTTAATTTCAGCGACAACTACATCACCATTAAAACCAGCATTTTTTGCTATTTGTTTAGTAGGTTCCAAAAGGGCTTCTTTAACTATATTTATCCCTGTTCTTAAATCATCGGAAGATTTTTGACTTAAATTTAAAAGGTCATCTGATATTTCAATTAAAGTTTGTCCACCTCCAGAAACCACACCCTCTTCAATAGCAGCTTTTGTAGCATTAAGGGAATCTTCGATTCTTAACTTTTTGTACTTCATCTCTGTTTCTGTTGCAGCTCCAACTTTGATAAGTGCTACTCCTCCAGCTAGTTTTGCTATCCTTTCATTGATTTTGTCCTGATCATACTCTGAGTCTGTTATTTCAACTTCTCTCTTTAATTTTTCTACTCGCGCTTTAACCAAATCTTTAGTGTCTTCGAAGGCAACAATTGTAGTTTTGTCCTTAGTGATAGTTATTTTTTTTGCTTTGCCTAAATCATTAATGGATACTTTATCAAGTGTCATTGATTTATCTTCACTAATTAAATTAGCTCCAGTAAGAATAGCAATATCTTCAAGGGCAGCTTTTCTTCTCTCGCCAAATAATGGAGCTCTTACAGAAGCTACATTTAACACTCCACTATTTTTATTCAAAACCAAGGTGGTTAAAGCCTCTCCTTCGATATCTTCAGCAAGAATTAGAAAAGGTGAGCCTGATTTCTGAATTTCTTCAAGTATTGGAACCAGATCAACTAAAGTTGAAATTTTTTGATCAGTTATTAATATTTTAGGGTTTTCAAGTTCACAAACTTGTCTTTCTTGGTCTGTTACGAAATATGGAGAACTATAGCCTCTATCAAAAGACATTCCTTCAGTTATATCTAATTCTGTATCTAGCGATTGAGATTCTTCGACAGTTATTACACCATCTGAAGTAACAATATCCATTGCCTTCGAAATTATAGATCCAATTTCTTCATCTCCTCCAGCACTAACTGTTGCTACTTTTTGGATATCAGAACCACTTAATGAAATACTTTTGGAACCTAATTTTTCTAGAACAAAAGCCAAGCCTACTTCCATACCTTTTTTTAATTCCATAGGACTGGCGCCAGAAGCAATATTTTTTAATCCCTCTTGAACCATCTTCTGAGTCAAAATGGTAGCTGTTGTTGTTCCATCTCCTGCACTCTCTTTTGTCTTGGAAGCAACTTGTTCTATTAATTTCGCACCCAAATTAGAAATAGGGTTCTCAATCTCAATCTCTTTAGCAACTGTGGAACCATCTCTAACTATATCTGGTGAACCAAATTTTCTCTCTATTACTACGTTTTTTGCTTTTGGCCCAATAGTAACCTTTACCGCATTAGCTACGAAATTTACACCTTTTTCTAGCGCTTCTCTTGATTCATTAGAAAAACTTAACTGTTTAGCCATGTTTACTCGATCTTTTACCTTATTCTAATCTCCCATAGAATCATTTTTATGGGATATTTAATTAAGTGGGGAAAGCCGAATTTCTTTTAATTAGACATACAAATTTACTCAAATACGAGTATCTTTAGGTTATGGAAGAAACAAATAATCTTATTTTTACTCTTACCGCAATCTTCGCGATTGCTATGACACTGATATACTTTCCTCTAAGATTTTTCTTGACATTAACTGCTAGAAGTCGAAGACTAAAACTTTTACAAAAAATTAGAAGGTTGAGAGATGAATTAGGCCAGCCTTATGAAAGTACATAACTAAATACTCATACCCCCGTCTATACTGATTGTTTGCCCTGTAATGTAACTTCCTGCATCACTTGAAACTAAGAATGCCACTAAGTTTGCAATTTGAGTACAACTTCCTAATTTCCCTAAAGGAATAACTTTTAGAATCTCTTCAGTATTAAGTTGTTTAGTCATCTCTGTTTCTATAAAACCTGGAGCTATTGCATTAACTTTTATACCTCTTGAGGCAAATTCTTTAGCACAAGTTTTGGTAAATCCAATAACTCCAGCTTTGGCTGCAGAATAATTTGCTTGACCAGGATTACCAATTATGCCAACAACTGATGAAATATTTACGATGCTACCACTTCTTTTTTTCATCATAAATTTTGAAGCATATTTTGTACAAAGAAAAACTCCTTTTAAGTTTGTATTTAGTACATCATCCCATTGTTCCGATTTCATTCTCATCAATAGTCCATCTCTAGTAATTCCAGCATTGTTAATGAGGATATCAATGGTGCCATTAATTTTGATGATTTCTTCAAAAGCTGAACTGACAGAATCCTCTTTTGATACATCAAATTTTAATTTATGAGCTTTACCTCCTGAATTTTTTATTAAATTTACAACTTCTTCAGCTTTTTCATCAGAAGAAGAGTAATTAATAAAAACTTCTGCTCCCAATCGGCTTAGTTCTAAAGCAATTTCTTTACCAATTCCTCTGCTAGCTCCAGTGATTAAAGCAATTTTGCCTGATAATAAATCTTTATTGGACATTATGAAATTTTATAATTTTCAATCGTAGTACTATTTGTGTAAAGATATTGCTTTTATTTATAATTGTCTAGAAAATATTAAGACCTTCTATTGTGCACTTTTTAATACCAGCTGCAGGGAGCGGTAGCAGAATGAAAGCTGGAAAAAATAAATTACTTATTGATTTAGAGGGAGAGTCTTTAATTTATTGGACACTTAAATCTGTATTTTCTGCAAACTCAACAAATTGGGTTGGAATAATTGGGCAACCGAAAGATAAAAATTTATTATTAAATTCAGCCAAGGATTTTGCCCATAAAGTTCATTGGATTAATGGTGGTGACACCAGACAACAATCAGTTTTTAATGGTTTAAAAGCGTTACCAAAAGATGCTGAGAAAGTTTTAATACATGATGGTGCTAGATGTCTAATTAATCCTGAATTGATAGACCTTTGTGCCAAGCAATTAGATGAAAATGAAGCTGTAATTTTGGCGACTAAGGTAACCGACACCATAAAGATTGTTGATAGTGAAGGTTTTATTAAAGAAACACCAGACAGAAATTATTTATGGGCGGCGCAAACTCCTCAGGGCTTTTTAATAGATAGATTAAAAAAAGCGCATAAGATGGCAATTGATAAAAACTGGAAAGTCACAGATGATGCTTCTCTATTCGAAATGCTTAATTGGAAAGTGAAGATTATTGAAGGAAGTTATTCAAATATAAAAATTACATCCCCTATAGATTTGAAAATAGCAAAACTTTTTGTGAAGAACCTTTAGTTAAAAGGATGTATCGATACTAAGAATGCCATCATCACCATTTAAGGTGGCTTCGTATCCTAAAGGAATGCAAGCATTTCCCGATATGTGGCCTATTGGGAGTTCAAAAAGAATAGGAAAATCAAACTCTTGGAGTCTTTCTATAATGCAGTTTTTTAGTAAATCTTTCCATTCAAGGTCACAGGAATCATTAGAAAAACTTCCGAATCCAATACCAGCAATTTCAGAAAGTGTTTTAGTCATTCTGAGGTAAGTCAACATGCGATCAATTTTATAAATATCTTCATTAATATCTTCAAAAATTATTATTTTCCCTTTGCAATCTGGAAAGTGATTAGTACCAATTAAAAAAGTTGCAATAGTTAAGTTAGAAACGATAATTTCTCCTTTAGCTTTTCCAGCTCTTAAAGGAATTCCTCTTATGTCCTCAACATATCCCTCAAAAAGTAAATTTCTTAATCTCTCAAGACTCCACTCTGGCTCTTTAAAAAGGCCAGTAACCATTGGGCCATGAATAGAACCTATAAATCCTCGAGAGTATTTAGATAGTAATAAAGAACATGTATCTGAAAATCCAAGCATTAAACCATGCTGCCAAGAGGGTTCTTTTTCTAAAAGTCTTGCTGAACCCCAGCCTCCTTTCGCAAAAATGATTAGCTTACTATTTTGTGCTTTTTCAAGTTCTTCAAATCTAGTTAGATCATCACCTGCAAAATAACCAAATTTTTCTGACAGAGAATTATTTTCATTAATTTCCAAGCCCCAGTTTTTTAAGATTTCTATGCCTTTTTGAAAATTTTCGTCTTCATCAATAAAGGACCCTGGAGCTAAGATATCTATTAGATCACCTTTTTTTAATCTAAAAACCATATTTAGAATTTATGAGGCAATAATAATTCCCAATAAAAGGACTCCTCCATAAATTGATTGATTTTTGAAGTGATTCCCAATATTTTTTATTGATTGCTTTTCCTCAGGAAATACTTTTAGTATATCTCTCTGCATTAAGATTGACGTTGTAAGCCAAATTGGCCAAAAAATAAAATCTATTTGATTAATAAATCCGCATAATGCAAGAAAACTAGAAGTTAAAAAATAACAAATTTGAATAGTTATTCTTGTATTATTCTGGAGGTTAACAGCGGAACTATTTATTCCAATTTTCATATCATATTTTTTATCTGCTAAAGCATAAATCGTGTCAAAGCCAAAAGTCCAAAAAATGGTAGCTAGCCAGCAAAACAATAAAACAATACTATTTAAATTGCCTTCATTTGCTGCCCAGGGAATTAAGACAGCAAAACCCCAGCATATGGATAAGATTAATTGAGGATATTTAAACCATCTTTTGGCAGAAGGATAAATTAAAATAATAGGTAAAGCTAAAAAAGCAAGTGAAATAGAGAGGATTCTTCCAGGTTGAGGTAGTGACAAAGTTAAAAAGAAGCTACATAAAATTAAGATGAAAAGAATTGAATAAGCCGTTTTTAGACCGATTTTATTTGCAGCTAGAGGTCTATTTTTTGTCCTAAAAACTCTTTGATCAATTTTTTTGTCCCAAATATCATTAACCACGCAGCCTAATCCACTTACTAGTACTCCCCCCAGAATTATTCTTAGCAACATTAAAAATGTTGGATTAGCATTTGGGGTTAAATATAAACTCCATCCAGCAGGAATAAGTAAGATCATTCTTCCAGTCGGCTTATTCCACCTTAATAATTCAAAAAAAGTACTTAATTTAAATTGTCGATTTTTATTTTGCATATGACCTATTGTATATTTCATAACTTTAAATAATCTTACTAGGATTAAATGATTTCTATTATTTAATAATCAATCTTGGGTATATTTAATAATGGATTAAAGATATCTGCATCTTATAAAAAGAATGATACAGAAACAAGATTTAAGATATTTTCAAGAAAAGCAAATTTTAGTAGCTTCTATAGATATAGGAACTAACTCTACACATCTCTTGGTAGCAGATATTAATATAGAATTAAAATCATTTTCAATAAAATTCACTGATAAATCAACCACTCGTCTTGGAGAAAGAGATGAAGAGGGTAATCTTACTGAAGAATCAATCCAAAGAGCATTAGTTACTCTTAATCGATTTAAGGAATATTGTAAAAGTAATGGAGTAGAACAAATAGTAACAGCAGCAACAAGTGCAGTTAGGGAAGCTCCAAACGGTCAAGATTTTATTAGAAGAGTTCTTGATGAAACTGGTATTCAAATAGAAATGATAAGTGGTTCTGAGGAAGCCAGATTAATTTACCTTGGTGTTCTTTCTGGTATGTCTTTTGAAGATCAGTCTTTTGTAATCATAGATATTGGAGGAGGATCTACAGAATTAATACTTGCAGATAAAAAAGATGCTATAGCTCTTACCAGTTCGAGAATTGGTGCGGTAAGACTTAAAAATGATTTTTTAAATAAAGGGCCTATAACTTCAGAAAGATCGAGTTTTTTAAAAACTTATATTAAAGGATCTTTAGAACCATCAGTTCGAAAAATAAAGAGTAGATCTAAGGGAGATAAGCCTTTATCTATGATTGCAACTAGTGGCACTGCAACCTCATTAGGAAATTTGATTTCAGATGATTTGGGAGAATCTAAACAAAAGTTGCATGGTTATAAATTTAAAAGGGAAAATTTACAAAAGGTATTGGAAAAACTAATTAAATTGCCAGTTTCGGAAATCAAGAAAATACCTTCATTAAGTGAGAGAAGAGCAGAAATAATTATTCCTGGAACATTGATATTAAACACCGCAATGGAGATGTTGGACTTTAATGAATTAACAATAAGTGAGAGGGCGCTTCGAGAGGGTTTAGTTGTGGATTGGATGCTTCGTAAAGGGATATTTAAAAATGAGTTAAATATTCAAGGAAATATTAGAAAAACCACCATAGTTCATCAGGCCAGAAAGTTTGGAGTAGATAATACAAGAACTGAGAAAGTTATTGATATTGCCTTTCAAATCTATGATCAGACTAAAAATATCTTTCATAGCGATAATGACCCTAAAGCTAAAGAACTTCTTTGGGCAGCTTTAAATCTGTATAATTGTGGGAAATATGTGAACGTTGGTTCATATCACAAACACTCTTGGTACTTAATAAAAAATTGTGAGTTGTTGGGATATTCTGAAGCAGAAACAAATATTATTGCTTCAATTGCTAGGTACCATAGAAAGACTCTACCCAAGAAAAGACATGAGTCTTGGCAAAATTTAATATCCAAAGAAGATAAAACATTAGTTCTTGAAATGTCATTAATCCTGAGACTAGCAGCATCTCTTGATCAAAGACCTGACAAGGTGATTTCCTCAGTTCAAATAAAATTGCAGGAAAATAATCTTATATTTCAACTTTTACCTTTAGATAGAAATCATGATCTTCTTCTTGAAAAATGGAACTTGGGATTATGCCGTAATGCAATAAAAGAACTAAAGAATTTGGATTTAAAAGTTATTTAGTTTTTTTAAAAAGTTCTTGTTTTGGAGTTTGATTCTGAGAAGAGTCTGAAAATAAATTGAAAATTAAGGACGAGGCGATTAGTCCGAGAAAGCCTGAAATTAAAATAAATATTAGGAATCCTAGTGGATTTGAATTCTTAGATTGCCTAGATTTATAATTTTTTTTGGAAACTTCTTCAACTATTTCTTCAATTTTCACTTCCTTCCTCTCTGTCTTGAATTCATTCATTAAAAATTCTGTATCAAGTTTCAGCTTCTGTGAAATCCGTCTAATCATTGCTTTGATAAATACTTTTTCAGGTAGTTTTTCTTCATTACCTTCTTCTATGGCTTCAAGTTGATGAGCTCCAATTTTTAAATCAGAAGCTAATTCTTCAATAGATTGATTTTTACTTAACCTAGCCTCTTTAATAAAATTTCCGATTCTCTTTAAGGAGGAATCTCCTCCTTTATTGTTGATTCCTGAAACAGATTTTATTTCTTTCAAAGCAAATAAATTTTTACTAATTATAGTAATTAATATTTTTCTATCAACTTTAAGATTATTTATTCCTAAAGAGATGCCTATAAGATGGATTATAAAGATTAGATCTTTTTTGAGAATTACTAATTGCTGGGCTAATTATGTAAATGGTTGTTCTAATTAGTTTTTTCTCAATAGAAAATTTTTCCATATCTTTTAATTCTATTAATGATGTCCAACCATCATCCCAAGATACTCTAAATCCAACAATCACTTTAGTCTCTGGAGGGTAAAACTCTAGTAAAGTTTCTTGAGACCTTTTCACATGCCTAGCACTTAGATATAGGCATATAGAGGAATTGTGTTTCGCAAGATTTTTTAGAGATTCTTTTTCGGGCATCCCTGTTCGCCCTCCTGCTCTAGTTAAAATTATTGTTTGCGTTACGTCAGGGATGGTTAACTCAGTTTCATGATATGCTGCAGCAACTTGAAAAGCACTTACTCCAGGTACCACTTCGATTGCAATTTTTTCGTTTTTTAAAATTTCGATTTGTTCTCTAATTGCTCCATAAAGGCAAGGGTCTCCATCATGCAACCTTACAACAGTCTTCCCTTCCTGAAATTTTTCTATCATAATTGAGGTAATTTGCTCTAAGTTGAGCGAACTCGTTTTTATTTTTTCAGAACATTCTTTAGAAAAATCTAAAATCTTTTCAGGAATTAGAGAGTCAGTCCAAATAATGACATCTGCATTTTTTATCTTTTTTAATGCTTTTAAAGTTAATAATTCTGGATCCCCTGGACCAACACCAACAAAGGATATTTTTTTATCCATTCTTTCTATTTTCCCCACTATATGTTCTTAATCTTAAAAAAAATATTCCAATTAATCCAGAAGAAAATAGAAAAATACTTATAAACTGAGCCATTCTTATACCGCCATCACAAAAAGGTGGAAGTCCACCAATGCATAGTGGGTCAGTTCTTAAACCTTCAATCCAGAATCTTCCAAAGCTATAGCTTATTAAATAAAGACAGCTAATAAGGCCAGGCCTGAAAAAATTTGTTTTACCTTGTTTATTAAAAATAATAATAAGGACGAAGAAAATTAAAATATTCCACAATGACTCATAGAGAAATGTAGGATGAAAAAAATCATAATTAATAAATTCTAAAGGCCTATTTTGGATAGGTATAAATAATTTCCAAGGCAAATTTGTAGGAACTCCAAAGGCTTCGTTATTGAAGAAATTTCCCCACCTTCCTATTGATTGTCCAAGAATAATCGAGGGTATTAAGATATCTATAAAAGTTTTTAAATTAATTTTTTTAGACTTACAGAAATAGGTAATAGATATTAATCCTCCAATTAGACCTCCATGGATTGCTATGCCTCCTTCCCAAACTGCAAGAAAAGAAGGTATTTGAATAATGTTATTGAATATCTCAAAAGAAGTAAAAAAGTTCTCTCCGCTATATTGCCTCCACTCAAAAATTACGTAATAAGCTCTAGCTCCAATTATTGAAGAAATTATTAATGATGGAAGTATTTCACTGATGAAGTCTGGGTTTATGTTTCTTGCCTTCGCTAGCTTTTTTGAGACAAATAGGCCTATTAAAACTGAAACCGAAATAAGTAGTCCATACCATCTAATAGTTATAAATCCTAAGTTTAAAAAAGTTTCTCCTGGAGATTGTATAAAAGCTTGAAGTATAAGCATTTAGAGAAAGTTAGATACCCTCTGCTGCTTGCACTTTTTCTACTTGTTTTTTCTTTAATACTAGAAGTATTTGTGTTAGGCCTACACCAATGAAGAATGCAATCAATCCAATAACTCTATAAGGGCTCTGAAGTACAACTTCAGCATCTAATTGCCCAAAGCCACCAACGTTGGGATCATTAGTAAGAGGGTCACCTACATTAATTTTATCTTGCGCTTTTACAATAAGTTGAGGGCCAACAGGCACTGCTTCAGTAGTTATTTCTCCATTATCGTTTTCTATATTGACTTGATAGCTACCATCTTCAATTATTTCTATTGAATTTATAGTTCCTGAGGTGGAAGAAGTGAATACTACATTATTGCTCTTGTCTCCAGTTGGATATACCTGACCTCTACCTCTATTGCCTCCAATATGTAACGAGTATTTCCCATAGTGATATTCTTTATTAGTGGATGGGTCAGGGGAAAGTACAGGGAAAACGATTTCTTTATTAGTATCGCCAGGTAAAGGTCCGACAATAATGATATTATCTTTCTCTTCACTGTAGTTAGTGAAATAAACCCCTTCTGTCTCCTCTTTTATTTCTTCGGTCCATCTTTCTTGTGGAGCAAGTTTAAAGCCATCAGGCAGCATTACAACTGCACCAACTTGTAATGGGACTTCCGAACCATCAGCCCCTATCTCTTTTAAATCATTTTTGTAGGGTATTTTGACTACAGCTTTGAAAACACTGTCTGCTCCAACAGATTGTGGAACCTCTGCAATTGTAGGCATCTGAGCTAGATGACAATTTGCACAGACTATCTTACCTGTGGCTTCTCTTGGTGATTCGTAGTTTTGCTGAGCCCAAAATGGATAAGCAAAACTGATCTCTGGATAAAATACAATGCTTGAAATGAAAAGCAGAGTACAGATAACTAAACTTGTTTTTTTCATGATTTGATTTTTAAGACCTTTCATTTTTTTATGCCCACCATGGATTTTCATTAGTTCTAAAGTCAGTTTCTGACCATTGTTTGACGAGTACAGCATCATCTTCAATATCGACATGAGCTAGAGCTAAAGATAAAGGCGCAGGCCCTCTTACTACCTTCCCGTTAGTATCGTACTGACTGCCATGACAAGGACATATGAATTTATTAGCGCCACTATCCCATGGGACAACACAACCTAAATGAGTACAAATTGCATTTAAACCAAATTCTCCTATTTCCCCACCCTCATTAACTATTAAATAAGTTGGATCTCCCTTTAAACCCTGAACTAGACTTCTGTCTCCTGCTTGATGGGTAGCTAACCAACCTGTCTTAGTTATTGGATTCCCTAATTCATCTTTAGCAGAAGTTCCACCTCCACCCCCGCCTGCTCTTAAAGGCATGAAATAATTTGCAACAGGGTAAAGGGCTCCTAAAGCTACACCAGTTGCAGTACCAAATGTAAGAAGATTCATAAATTGCCTTCGACCCATAGAAGGGACATCATTGGAACTTAATTGAGTCATTCGCTACTTGGTTCTGTTATTTATTAGTTATTATGGAGCAAATTGTTCAATTTCTGTTGCAAATAGATAGGACTTTTAATAATTTAAAGTAAAAGTTTAGGAAGTCTTAATTAATTGATTTAAATGAACCCATTGCTAGTAGATGAAGTTATACATTATTTGATTCATCGCTGGGGAAAAAAATATGATTTTAGACTCTTTAGAAGAGGAAAATTTGTGTATTTTCAAATGATGTGGGGATTTCTTGGACAGGAATCATTCCCTTTAAATGAAGATGAATATAAAAAATCGATAGCTGATAAAATCGAGATTTTAAATAGATGTGGCTATTCAGAAGAGGTGAGGGAATGGCTAAAGAAAGTCAATGCTAAGCCAAGATTAGGTAGAGCTGTCAGCTTGCAATTAAATCTTAATGAGAAGATGAAAGAGTTTTTGACTTAAGATTTTCTGATAAGTAAGTTAATCCAGTACCTACAAAAAATAAAAACACAATCGATATAGATAGCAATGACATAGTCAATGGGTCTGTTGAAGGGGTAATCACTGCAGATAATATTGCGGATGAAATTACAACTATCTTCCAATTCGAAATCATTTTTTCAGTTGTGATTATTCCAAGAGAACCAAGAATAAATTGTAATACTGGCAATTGAAAAGCTATAGCAGTGCTGGACATTAATAAGAGAACAAAATCAAAATATCTTTCTATAGACCAAGTTGGTTCAACAATATCAGCACCGAAACTAATGAAGAACTTTATTGCCGCAGGGACTAATATCCACCAAGAAAAAATTAATCCTAAAAAAAACAGAAGACCTGAACCAAAAACTGCAGGCAAGATAAGGCTTTTTTCTTTTTTTGTTAAACCAGGAGAAATGAATAATATTATTTGATAAAAAATATAAGGCATAGAAACTATCAATCCGCTGTAACCTGCAACTTTAATAGCGACAAATAAAAACTCTCCTGGAGCAAGTTGTAGTAAATGAATATCACCAGCTGGAATTTCTAAAAAAGATATTAATGGTTTTATGGTGAGAAAACTAAAGAATATTGAAATAAGTATTGAGTAAATTGAGTTTAGTATCCTTTGACGAAGCTCCTCTAAATGATCACTAAAAGTCATCGAATCTGATAATTTTTTTTCACTTTGACCTGTACCTCTCATTATAATTTGATGAAAATTGTTTTAAAAAGGGTTAAAACTATTATTGTCAAAGTCCAATTTATTTTTCGATAAACTTAATTATTTGCTTAATTTAGGATTTGTTGGATCTGGTAATAAGAAAGGAGGGGCATCATTTAAAGATGATTCACCATAAGTTTCATATTCTCTATATCCACCCATTTTCCCATTTGTTTTCATTAAAGCGCTTACGAAAGCAAGTAGTAAGAAAACAGTAGGAGCTCCAATTATTAATGCAGCACCAAACAGATATCCAACAATAAATTCTGGAAAACTATGATTTCCTAAAAATTCATGAGTGCCTAAAAGAAAATCAAACATTTAGATTTAAAATTTTTTTTTATTATAAACTAAATTACTGTTTTAAGATTTTTTTTAATGTAATCTTCTCCTCTTGTAGGATTTCCCCAAATAATTTCTCCATTTTTAAAGGAAACGCAACCCGGTCCTCCGTGTTTGATTTTGTGCAAATCTTTAATCTTTACTAAATTAATTGGAACTTTAATATTTCTTTTTGCCTTACTAAATAAAGCAGCTAAATCTGCAGCTATTTGAAGATCTTGTTCAGATGCTACTTGAGATGAAGACTTCAAAACTACATGACTGCCTGGTGATTCCTGTGCATGAAACCATAAATCGCCTTTTTTTGAGAACTTAAAGCTGATTAAATCATTTTGCCTCATATTTCGCCCTACCTG
>CACFAG010000015.1 GCA_902564235.1 uncultured Prochlorococcus sp.
ATAAGTATTGGGAAGGGAGGAGTTGCGATAATAAGAGTATCAGGGAAAGACGCAATAAATTCTTGCAAAAAGATTGTTCAAACTAAATCTAAATATGCATGGGAATCACATAGAGTTTTTCGTGGTTTTATTCAGGAAAATAAACAAAATAAATTTATAGATGAGGTTTTAATTTTAGTGATGAAATCCCCAAATAGCTTCACAGGAGAGGATGTAGTTGAACTTCATTGCCATGGCGGAATTATTATAGTAAATAAAGTTTTAAAGACATTATTATCTAGTAATTCTAGAGTTAGACTTGCAAACCCAGGAGAATTTAGTCAAAGAGCTTTTCTTAATGGGAAAATAGACCTTACTCAAGCCGAGTCGATTAATCAATTAATTAATGCAAGCAATACCAGATCAGCAGAGTTAGCCTTTAGCGGGGTTCAAGGAGAAATAAAGAAAAAAATTGATGATATTAAAAATGACCTTATAAATCAACTTTGCGAAATAGAAGCGAGAGTTGATTTTGAAGAAGACTTCACAGATTTTGATTACACCAAATATCTAAAAAACATTAAAAAAATCAAAGAAAAAATAGAATTACTAATAGAAAATGCAAAAAGAAATTCACATATTCACAATGGAATATCCATTGCGCTTATAGGTAAAACAAATGTTGGCAAAAGCTCTTTATTAAATTTGCTTGCAAAAAAAGAGAAAGCAATCGTAACTAATATTCCTGGAACAACTAGAGATGTTATTGAAGTTAATTTAACTATTAATGATATTCCAATGAAAATAATTGATACTGCTGGCATAAGAGAAACTCATGAACAAATTGAAAGTATTGGAATTAAAAAAAGTTTTGGGAAAATAAAAGAGTCAGATTTTATAATTTATATTTATAGTCTTGAAGAAGGATTTAATGAAGAAGACGAAAAAATAATACAAGAAATTCCCAAAGAAAAATTAATTACTATTTTGGGAAATAAAAAAGATTTAATTGATTGCAAAAATATTAAGTCAAATGAGTTAAAAAACACAATTCTTATGAGTATTAAGAATAATGATGGTGAAAGATTATTAATAGACACAATTATAAAAAAATGCGGATTAAAACAAGTAGAAAATATCAATATATTTTTAAACGAAAGACATCTAACAAATTTGTCTGCTTGCTTATCTAATTTAAATGATACTGATGAAATAATTGAAAATAAATTGCCATTTGATTTGTTATCAATTGAGATGAGAGATGGAATTCAAAACTTATCTAAAATAACTGGTCAAGAATTAACAGAGGAGCTTCTAGATAATATTTTTTCTAAGTTTTGTATTGGTAAATAAATTTGAGTTAAATTACATAGTGATATATAGTTGATTCTCTAACTTCAGTTTAATTTTTATTAATTAATTATTTCTTAGTTTAGTGGATTTAAATACTCCAATAATAAGTAAAATCATTGATAATTGGATCGATGAAGATATAGGTAGGGGAGATCTTACAAGTTCCTCTATTACAGAAGAGAATGGTAATGCATATTGGATTGCAAAAGAAGAGGGTATATTCTGCGGGGTTAAAATTATAAAAGAAATTTTTAGAAAAATTGATTTAAAAATCAGTCCAAAATTTAATATCTCTGATGGAGATCAATTTGTTAAAGATCAAAAACTCTTAGAAATATATGGGCCTTCAAAAAGTTTGCTAGCTAGTGAAAGAATAAGCTTAAATATAGCAATGCATTTATCTGGAATATCAACATACACAAAGAATCTTGTAAATAAGTTAGAAGGTACAAATATAAAATTAGCAGATACTAGGAAAACGACTCCTGGCTTAAGAATATTTGAAAAATATGCATTCAAATGCGGAGGTGGAGTCAATCATAGAATGGGATTATACGATGCAGCTATGATAAAAGAAAATCACATTGCATGGACAGATAATCTTAATAATGCAGTAAAAAAAATTCGACTAAATTCGCCTTTTACAACTCATATCATAATTGAAGCTGAGAATATCGAACAGGCAAAAGAAGCAGTATTAGCAGGAGCAGATAGTGTCTTATTGGATGAACTTAGCCCTGAAATAATCAAAAAAAACGTTCAAGAATTAAGAGATTTATCAATGAATAGCTTAAAAAAAGAAGTAAATAAAAATTTGATAATAGAAGTTTCTGGAATTAACCCTGAAGAAATTAGTAAATATCTAATAAAAGGTATTGATTTGATTTCAACAAGTTCTTCAATCACCAAAAGTAATTGGATTGATTTGAGTATGCGTTATATTAATTAATTATATAGATAAATAATTGAATAATTAATGCTAATCATTTTTAAAGAATTAACAAAACAATTTGAACAATCTCTTTTAGATAGTCTTGAAAAAAATGATAAAAAAGAAGAATTCGAAATTCTTCGAAAAAATTTAATTACACAATCATCAAAAGAGGAATTTGGTGATTATCAATGTAATGTTTGTTTAAGTTTATCTAAAATATATAAAAAGAACCCAAGAGATATTTCTAATGAATTTATTAAACTTTTAAATAAAAATATAAGCATATCAAAATTATGTAAGAGTCTAGAAATAGCTGGACCTGGATTTATAAATATAAAATTAAAAGATGAGGTTCTAATAAATGAAATTAAGTCAAATCTTCAATGCAACAGGGCTGGCATACCTCTAATTAGAAAAGATTTAGATAGTGGTTTGTCCAATAAAGTTATTGTAGATTTTTCCAGCCCTAATATTGCTAAAGAAATGCATGTGGGGCATTTAAGATCAACAATAATAGGTGACTCAATATCTAGAATTTTCGAGTTAAGAGGTTATGAAGTATTAAGACTCAATCATGTTGGTGATTGGGGAACACAATTTGGCATGCTTATTACTCAGCTCAAAGATTTATATTCAAATGATCTAGAAGAAATAGTAAAGATCAAAATAAGTGATTTAGTTGAATTTTATAAAGAATCAAAAAAAAGATTTGATAACGAATCTGAATTCCAAAAAAGATCTAGAGAGGAAGTAGTTAAGTTACAAAGTGGAGATATTAAATCGATTAAAGCTTGGAAATTATTATGTGATCAATCAAGGAAAGAATTTGATGAAATCTATAAAAATTTAAAAATAAAAATAGAAGAAAGAGGTGAATCTTTTTATAATCCCTTCTTAAAATCAGTTATTGATGATTTGAATTTAGAAAAAATATTAGTAGAAGATCAAGGAGCAAAATGTGTATTTTTAGATGGGATGACTAATAAAGAAGGCAAACCTTTACCGCTAATTATTCAAAAAAAAGATGGGGGTTTTAATTATGCCACTACAGATCTTGCTGCTATAAGATACAGATTCAATAAACCTCCTAATGGCGATGATGCTTCAAGAATTATTTATGTAACTGATCATGGGCAAGCAAATCATTTTGCTGGAGTTTTTCAAGTTGCAAAAAAAGCAAAATGGATCCCAGAAAATTGTCAAGTAGACCATGTCCCTTTTGGGTTAGTTCAAGGAATTGATGGCAAAAAACTAAAGACAAGAGAAGGTGAAACAATACGCTTAAAAGATTTATTAAATGAAGCAGTTAGAAGATCAAAAGAAGATTTATTGAAAAGATTAGAAGATGAAGATCGTTATGAGACCGAAGAGTTTATAGCAAATACTTCAAGAATTATTGGATTAGGAGCTGTTAAGTATGCAGATTTAAGTCAAAATAGGATTACCAATTATCAATTTAGTTTTGATAAAATGCTTTCCCTAAATGGTAATACTGCTCCTTATTTGTTATATACACTTGTAAGAATTTTAGGAATTAAAAGAAAAAATAATTTTTTTTATGACTCTAAAGATTTTCAGTATGTAAATTATGAACATAAATCTGAGTGGAAACTTATCAGAAAATTACTTAAGTTCGATGAAGTCATAATTTCTATTGAAACAGACTTAATGCCAAATAGATTATGCAATTATCTGTTCGAGCTATGTCAGACTTTTAATAGATTCTATGATCAAGTTCCAATCCTCAAAGAAGAAGAAAATATAAAAATTTCAAGGCTTAATTTATGTGACCTAACCGCAAAAACACTAAAATTAAGCTTAGAGCTTTTAGGAATTGAAACTTTAGAAAGAATGTAATGAATGATTTTGATCCATTAAATAATCTTTTCCCAAAACCAAGAGAAGAAATAATAAATATGCAGTCTTACTCTGCACCTTTGGAAAATAGAAGAAATTTACTCCGCTTAGACTTTAATGAAAATACTTTAGGTCCAAGTCCTAAGGTTCTAGATGCATTACAAGCGATAAAATTAGATGAGATTTCAATTTATCCAGAATATAATTTTTTAAAAAAATTTTTATGTGATAAATATCTTGATTCAAGAAAATTTGGTAATGATGAAATAGGAATTTTCAATGGAGCAGATGCAGCAATAAATGCAATTTTCAATTGCTTTGGAGAAAAAGATCAAATATTTCTAACCACAAATCCAACTTTTGGTTACTATTCTCCTTGTGCAGAAATCCGAGGAATGAAAAAAATAAGTTGTTCTTACATTGGAGAAAATTTTCTATTCCCCATCGAAGAATTTAGGGAAAAAATAATAAAGCATAATCCTAAGTTAATATTTATTTGCAATCCAAATAATCCAACAGGAACTGTTCTAAGCTCTCATGAAATAATTAATTTAGCCAATATCAATAAAGATTCATTAATAGTTGTTGATGAACTATATGAAAAATTTAATGGAGATAGTCTTCTTGAATCGATAGATTTTGAAAAGAATAAAAATATACTAATAATCCAATCTCTTTCAAAAACTGCAGGTCTAGCTGGTTTAAGAATAGGTTTTACTTTTGGCAATAAAAGTTTAATTCAGTACATTAATAAAGTTACAGGACCATATGATGTAAACAGCTTTGCTATAATAGCTGCATTAGCAGCACTTAAAGACAAATCATATATTGATAATTATGTTTTAGAAGTAAAAAAAGCAAGGGAATGGATTTTAAATAAATTTAAATCAACAAAAATCAGAACTCACTTTAGTGGAGGTAATTATTTCTTAATTTGGCCAAAAAAAGATCCTAAAATCTTAATACAACATATGAAAGAAAAAGGTATTCTTATTAGAAGTATGGAAAACAAAAAAGATATCGGTAATTCTATAAGGGTTAGTATTGGAACTAAAGAACAAATGATTTTTTTCTGGGACAATTACAAGATATTAGATTTAAAAAATTAATTACTGAAAATATAAATTGTATTTTGATCGATTCTTTTAGGTTTTATTTGAAAATCTTTTCCAACATATTTTACTTTAAAATCTTTCATATTTTCGATAAATAAATCAGCATTTGAGAAATCACATTCTTTATTATTTTTTTTGCCGCGTTCAAAGTGAACAGGAATAACTACATTAGGTTTTAGAAGCTTAACTATTTTTGAGGCTTCTTTACCATTGTAAGATTTTATTCCTCCTCCAATTGAAATAAACAATATATCTGGACCAGACAAAATAATTTGACTGTTTATATCAATATCACCAGCAGCTCCTCCCATATGAACAATTTTAAGGTCATTCTGCTCCCAACTCCAAACAGTTGCCATCCCAAATCTTCTTCCATCTACTCTGTCATGTGGTACGGAAATTCCATTTAATAAAATATCCTCAAATTGATAAATTCCTGGCTCAACGAACATTAATTGATCATTAGGGTTATATCCTTCATCTGGAAGCCTAGAACTAGCCAAAATAAAATCTACGTTGACTTCTTTTGGCTCCTTTAAATTACTTGCACAACCTATTGCTTTAAAGGGATTTATAAGAATAGATTTATCTGCACTAGTAATTAAAAAACTACTATGTCCCAAACTTTTTATTCCTAAGTTCCTTGCAAATAATGAGGTAGGTAAAAAAGAGCTAACTAATATCAAAAATAAAAAGTTTTTAATTTGAGAAATCATAATATTATTTTTTTTTATTTTACTTTTGTTCAGCCATTTTTAGAAAATTACTAATTAATTTATGACCAAATTGCGTCAACACACTTTCAGGATGGAACTGTACCCCATGTAAATGTTTATATTCTTTATGAGAGATAGCCATAATTGTTGAGTCTTCTAAAGTTGCAGTTATGTCGAAACAAGATGGTAAAGAACTTGAATCAACTATAAGACTATGGTATCTAGTAGCCACAAATGGAGTCTCGATATCTTTAAACAATCCTTTTTGATTATGAAATATTTTGGATGTCTTACCATGCATAAGTTCTTTACCAACTATAACCTTACCTCCAAAAGCTTGGGCCAAAGCTTGATGACCTAAACAAACTCCCAAGGTCGGAATATTTTTTGATAATTTTTCTAGAATTGGCAGACATATTCCAGATTGATCTGGATTACCTGGACCTGGAGATAAGAGAATTCCACCAGGATTTAGTTTGATAATTTCTTCTAAAGTAATTTCATCATTTCTTTTAACTATTAATTCTTTAGTTATTTCATGCTCAACTGAAAGTTCTCCTAAATATTGAACAAGGTTATAAGTAAAACTATCGTAATTATCAATAACAAGAAACATATTTATATGGATTTAAAATAACAACTTTATTTTAGGAACAAAGATATATACAGCAATAATAACAGAATTAATGGAAGCTAATAATACTGCTCCTGCAGAAGTATCTTTTGAAATTTTAGCCAAAATATTAAATTCTTTTTTCACTACTAAATCAACGATTGATTCAATAGATGTGTTCAATATTTCTAATATTAAAACAGACATTATTGTTGCAATCAAAATAACATAATTACTTAGACTAATTTTTAGTAAAAAACCAATTATTAAACTTGCAACTGCAAAAATTAATTGAATTTTAAAATTTCTTGAAGTTTTTAATACATAACTAATACCACTGAAAGCATACTTAAAACTTATAAATACATTACTAGAAGTTTTGTATGATTCTTTTCTATTTTCTAAATAGTTTATTTTTTTTTCCATTTATTTTTAATCTAATCGAGTAATTAAATATTCTTGGAAATTTAACATATTTTCTAAATCATGCTCATTATTATGTTCCCATCCCAAAAGATGTAAAAATCCATGACTAGCCAACCAGATCATCTCTCTATAGATTGAATGTTTATATTCAAAAGATTGCTCAAGTGCCATATCTAATGATATAAAAATATCTCCCAACTCTATATGATCTAAATTATTTAGAGATTCATCAGAAATAATTGGAAAAGATAGAACATCAGTTGGACCATTTTTTTGCATCCATTTCTTATTCAAAGAAGCAATTTCTTGATTAGATATTATCTGTAAGCCTAATGAAAAAGATTTTTTTTCAAAAATATAATTTGGTAATTCATAATCCTCTTTTTTTAATATAGTATTTATCCAAGATAAAAAAACTTTCTCCCAAAAAATAGATTCAAAAATAAGATGAGTTTTAGTATCTTTTAACTTATTTGAAAATTGAGAGAAATCATTACATTGAAAAACCAAATCTAAATTTATTTCAGAAATAATTTTTTCTTTCATACATTCTTAAACTGGAATATTGGGCTTACCTATTGTGGCCACAAGTATTAATATCCCAATTAAAACTAGAAAGGTTATTGAAAAATGAGAAATACTTTTTGAGCCTTTCCTTACCATATTTCTCATAGCAAGCTTTATAAAGCTTGGAGGAGAAACCTTTTTTTCTAAAATATCGTTTTTATTTTCCATTAGTTATTCAATAGATTCATTAGAAGAAATATTCATACGTAATAATTCGTGAATAAATGGGTCAAGTCCACCATCTAAAACACTATCTAACTCGTTAGTCTCCTGCAAAGTCCTAAGATCTTTTACCATTTGATAGGGATGGAAAACATAATTTCTTATTTGATTGCCCCATGCAGCTTCCACAATATCACCTTTAATATCAGCGACTTCAGCAGCTCGTTGTTCTTTAGCAATCACTAATAGTTTAGACTTTAAAAGTAACATAGCTTTTTCTTTATTTTGTAATTGAGATCTTTCTTGAGTACATCTTACTGAAATCCCTGAAGGCAAATGAACAATTCTCACTGCTGTTTCTACTTTATTAACATTTTGTCCTCCAGCTCCACCGGATCTACTCGTTGTAATTTCTAAATCTTTTTCAGGTATATCAAGTGAAATATTATCATCTAATTTTGGCATAACCTCTACCCCAGCAAAGCTGGTTTGTCTTTTGCCATTGGCATTAAAAGGAGAAATTCTTACTAATCTATGAGTTCCTTTTTCATGTTGCAGATAGCCATATGCATATTTTCCATCAATTTCGAACGTTACACTTTTAATACCTGCTTCTTCTCCTTGAGATAATTCATTAATGACAAGGCTCATTTGATTATTATCGGCCCATCTAGAGTACATTCTTAATAATATCTCTACCCAATCCTGCGCATCTGTTCCACCCGCACCTGCGTTAATAGAAACTACTGCTCCTTCCTTATCGTATTCACCACATAACAATCTTTCAAATTCCCATTTATCCAAATACTCTCTTAATTTCTTTAATCCCAGCTGCGATTCTAAAATCATTTCCTCTTCGGGTTCTAGAGAATAAAGCTCAAGAGAGGCATTAGCATCAGAAATAAAAGTTTTCCATTTATCTAATAATTCGAGTTGGGCTTTGACATCATCAAGGATTAACATTTGCTTTTTAGCTTCTTCTTGATTATCCCAAAATTCAGGCTGAGCAGAAATTTGCTCTAACTCTTTCCTTTTCGCTTTTAATCTTGGAACGTCAAAGACAATCCTGAGCATTACCCAGGCGCTCTGTAAGTTCCGAAAGATCTTTTTTGAAATTTGTAATATCTATCAAAATAGAATTTAATCGTTATTTATAATTTAACAAGCACTTTTGTTTAATAGTATAAACTAAGTATTATTTTAAAAAAATGTCCAAAGTTGAAATTTATACTTGGCAATATTGCCCGTTCTGTATTCGAGCAAAATCACTACTCAAGAAAAAAAATGTAAATTTTACAGAATATAAAATAGATGGCGACGAAGATGCCAGAGCATTGATGATTGAAAGAGCTGATGGTAGAAGAACATTACCACAAATATTTATAGATAATGAGGGTATCGGAGGCTGCGATGATCTCTACGCATTAGAAAATGAAAATAAATTAGAAGCATTATTAAACTAGATCTTATGAAATTTCTATTCGTAATAGATCCAATTAAAAATATAAATCCCTTAAAAGATTCAACTGCTGCTTTAATGCAAGCATCATCAAAAAAAAATATTGAAATCTGGAGTTGTACTCCCCAAGACCTGGAAGCTAGAGGTGATGAAGTTTGGGCATCTTCCGTAAAAGTTGAAGTAATTCCATGGATTTCTTTCAAAGAGAATGATTGCATACCTCTTGCCGAATTTAATTGCATTTGGATGAGAAAAGATCCTCCTGTAAATGAGGCTTATTTATATGCAACCCATCTTTTAGAAGTTGCCGAAAGAAAAGGAGTAAAAGTAATTAACAAACCCTCATCGTTAAGAGCGTGGAATGAAAAGCTAGGTGCTTTAAGATACAGCCACTTAATGGCACCTACAATAGTTGCGAGTAAGGTAAAAGATCTTATTAATTTTGCAAATATAAATAATGAAGTAGTCATAAAACCTCTAGGAGGAAAAGGTGGTCAAGGTGTTATAAGGATAAATAAAAATTCTCCAGGAATTAAATCAATCATTGAATTAATCACTTCTCAAGAAGAATTACCCGTTATGATGCAAAAATTTATTCCTGAAGTCGTAGAGGGTGATAAAAGAATAATTATCGTAAACGGAGAAGCAATTGGATCAATAAATAGGATTCCTCAAGGAGGCGATTTCAGGAGTAATTTAGCGATGGGAGGCAAGGCTGAACCCACATTATTAACAGAAAAAGAAAAAAGTATCTGCTCAGAATTATCTCAACACTTCAAAGATGAGGGTTTATTTTTTGTAGGTATTGATGTAATAAATGGAATGCTTAGCGAGATTAATGTAACCAGTCCAACAGGTTTAAGAGAAATAGAAAATTTATCCAATAAAAATGTGTCAGAGGAAGTTATTGAAAAATTAGTAGAATTTATCTAGGGTTTTTAGCGCAAAATATCTGTTTTACTATAGATTCAAATTTTAATTTAATCTCATCTATTTCTTTCTCTAAAACGGAGCCAGAAACTATACCTGAACCTGCAGTAAATTCAATATTTTCTTCAATACATCTTGCGCCTCTTATTGCCAAAAGAAATGAAGAATTGCCTGATGAATCAACCCAACCCATTGGAGAAGCATAATTTCCTCTAGGAAAAGACTCAAGAGTGTTTATCCAATCCAATGCTGCATTTTTTGGGTATCCACAAACAGCTGGAGATGGATGTAAGTTTTTAAGCAATTCAAAAGGACAAATATTTTCAACTTTAGAGAAAATGAGTGTTTGCAAATGAGAAATATCTCCAAATGAATTTACCTTGATATCACTTTTTTTAAAGTTTGTTATTTTTGAAACTTCTAAAGATTTAATCAAATGTTGTATTACATAATTATGTTCCTTTAAGTCTTTAGTACTTTTTAGGAGTTTCTTAAAATTTGAATTAGTAGAGATAGTTCCAGCAAGAGCCTCTAAAGTTAAATTAGGTTTAGAGAAAGAAAATAATTTTTCTGGAGATGCTCCAAACAAAATATCCTTACTATTCCTTTTCCAAACGTATCTACATGTATTTGGTTGATTCTTTTTGAATCTTTTTAAAATTTCTACTAAATCTAATTTATTTTTAAGTTTTATTTTAATCCTATTCGCTAAAACTATCTTTTCGAGGATATCTTTATCTACTAATTGAATTCCTCTATTTACTACTTTTTTCATGTTTGTTTTAGAAGTTTCAAAGGAGCGTGAGAAATCATCAATAAAAGGGGAATTAAAACTAGTTTTTAAGCCAGATGATTTTATTAATTCTGAACCAGAATTAATAACTTGATTTCTAATTGTCCATATTTCTTCAATTAATGTTCTTAATGATGATTTACCTTCAACATGACCATTGATTCTTAACCAGCAATTCTTGCCACTTTTAGTAATTAATATTTTTGGCAAAATGGCTTCCAAACTAGGGATATCTGAAGATAAATTCTTATTATTCAAATTTTCAGAGAAAGAAAATAAATAAATTATTTTTGAAAGTGCAGAATTATGCGATTCATTAGTTAAGTTAATTAAATTTTTAAAATTCTCAGAATTAAACTCTTTTGCTACCTCAAATCTTTTTGGGCCATCCAGAGTAACATATTTACACTTCTCGAAAGCTATATATGAAATGCCATCAGATTCCTCCCAAAATGAAGAAAAAGGATATTTATTTATTAACAATTCATAAACTTGAAATAAATCAATACAAGGAATCTCAACACAAATACTTACTAATCCAGCATTTTCAACTTTCTTATCAAAAGAGGAAAATACATCTTTTAAAAAATCTGTTAAGTTTAAATCATTTTTCATTACTTATTGAAAATAACTAAAAATCATGCAATAAAGTAAAAAATGTAACTCAATTTATAAACTACATTTAATAATTATCTAATTTTGTGTGTTAATTAAAAATGGAAGAAGATAAAAAAAAATTATGGAAACAAGCAATAAAATGGCCTCTTTATTCTGTTGCAATACTTCCAGTTTTAATAACAGGGGCTTATTTGCTCAATCAATATGAAAAGGTAAAAATTTATAATCTGATTGCATTTTCTTTAGCTGCAATTTTGATATTACTTTGGGAAAATCTAACTAATGATTTATTCGACGCGGAAACAGGAATCGATGAATTTAAATTCCATTCAATTGTAAATCTTGTAAAAAATAAAAAAATAATTTCATTTATTGCATATGCATCTTTAATTATTGGTTTATTAATAATTTCAATTATTTCAGTATCAACAAGTATAAACATTTTGATTTTGGTGGCAGCTTGCTGCTTCTTAGGATATTTATATCAAGGTCCTCCTTTTAGATTTGGCTATAAAGGTTTAGGAGAACCACTATGCTGGCTTGCATTTGGACCTTTTGCTTACTCTGCAGTCTTAATTGCGTTAAATCCATCAAATATTTTCTTTGAAGATATTCCATGGAAAGTTTCTTTATTACTTGGTTCAGGACCTTCCTTGGCAACAACTCTCGTATTATTTTGTTCTCATTTTCATCAAATTTCTGAAGATAAAAAGCATGGGAAAAATTCACCTTTAGTTCGCTTAGGAGCAAAAAAAGGGTCTCAATTTGTGCCTTGGATAATTTTTACAATATATATTTTTCAACTTTTCACTATAGTTAATGAATTTATTCCAGTGTTTTGTATCCTTTATTTGATTAGTTTACCTCAAGCAATAAGACTTATAAATTTATTAGGATCTTCATATAAAAACCCTAGTGCAATAAAAAATTGTAAATTCATCGCAATAAAATTTCAAACTCTTAATGGAGTTGGCTTAATCACAGGATTAATATTTAATTACTTGCTTAATAAATGAACTTAATATTTGAAAAAAAATCTTATAGCTTTAAGTTATCCGCCAAAGTAGAAAATTCTAAAACCACTTACCATACAAAATCGGGTTGGATAATTAAATTAACAAGTAATGATAAAAAAATTGGGTTTGGAGAAGTTTCACCGCTTCATAAAACAGACTTAAAAAAGTGTGCGAAACAACTAGATATGATCCCTTCGTATTTAGAAGTATTTAATTTATCTGAGCAAATAAATATTTTTCACCCATGCATTCAATCTGCAATAAATTGTGCATTAGCTGAAATAAATGGAAAAATAATTTTCAAAGAAAACTACTACTTTGATGAAATTGGTAAAACAGCCATATTGTTAAATCATGAAAATTTAGTTTCAGATCTAAATGAAATTAAAAAAAGACAATCTGATATTAGAAAATCATTAACCATAAAATGGAAAGTAGCATTAAAAAATAATCGTGAGGAAGAAGCAAGTTTAGAAGAAATTTTAAGCCAAATAGGCAATAATATTAAGTTAAGAATAGATGCTAATGGTTCTTGGGGAAGAGAGATAGCTAATAGATGGGCTGATATTTTGAAAGATAACAAAAATATAGATTGGTTAGAACAACCTCTCTGTGTTGATGATATTGATGGACTGACAGAACTCAACAAAAAAATCCCTATAGCCTTAGACGAATCACTTTTAAAATTTCCAAGTTTGATTGATGAGTGGAAAGGTTGGCAAATTAGAAGGCCTTCTCAAGAAACTAATCCAGTTAAGCTTTTAAGAGAATTAGAAAATAAAAAAGCTTTAATATCTATAAGTACCTCATTTGAAACTGGTATAGGGAAGAGATGGCTTTATCATTTGTCGTCTCTACAATTACAAGGACCAACTCCAAAAGTTCCTGGTTTAGCAATGAATAAATTCCCTAATTCTTTTCTATTTTTAAATGAAGCAAAAAAGATATGGGATCAACTATGAAAAATAAAATTCATACTATTGAAGTTGAAAATAACGAACCTCAATCTGTAGAGAAAATTATTGAAAAAATTAGAGAGAATAAAATTATTTATGTAAAAAACAAATTTTATGAAGACAAAGATGTCTTAGATTCAACTACTGAAAATGGACCAGCAATTATTTTAAAGAGTAGTGGAAGTTCTGGAAAACCAAGACAATGTTTTCACCATTTAGTTAATCTTAAATTATCTGCAGCAACATCGGGTCAATGGCTAATAAAGCAAGGATTTGAATTGCAAAACTGCTTAATTTTCAATACTTTACCCCTGAACCATATAAGTGGATTAATGCCAATTTTTAGAAGTCAAACTTGGGGATGTGATTGTATTAATATTTCTCCGAATTTGATAAAAAACACTCGAGAACTTTTACTTTTTACAATTAAATCTAAAAAAAACAAAAAATATTTGATTACGTCATTAGTACCTACGCAATTACAAAGACTTTTAGCTCAAAAAGATGGAATTAGTTGGCTAAAAATTTTTGATCTAATTTGGGTTGGTGGAGCTTCAATTTCAGACGAAACTGCAAAACAATGTATAAAAGAAAAAATAAAATTAGCCCCTTGTTACGGCTCAACTGAAACAGCAGCAATGGTTACGAGTTTAAAACCAAAAGAATTCTTAATGGGTTTTAAAAATGTTGGAGAAATACTACCTGATACAAAAATAAGAATTAACGCACAAGGATTAATCGAGATAAAATCAGCCAGAATTGGAATCGAAATAATAGACTCGTCAAAAACTGAAAATTTCAAAAATAAAAATGGTTGGTGGCAAACTGGTGATTTGGGTGAAATTAATCAGATCAATAATTCTTTATATTTAAAATTTTTTGGAAGAAGTGATAATGCTTTTGATTCAGGAGGAGAAATCGTTTTCCCTGAAGTAATTGAATCTAGATTAAATGATTTCATTATGAAAGAAAATATCCCAATTAATAGATTCAATATTTCAAAAGTATCTAACAAATTATGGGGAAATAAAATTGAAGTAATTGTTGAATTTAGAAAACTTACAAATAATAAAAATATTGAAATTTCTCTAAATTTATTAAAAAAATTTTCTCAAAGTTGGCCTAGACATGAAAAACCTGAAAAGTGGATTGTTAAAAACAAAAATACCATTACAGAAAAAATAAACTATAAATTTAAAAAATAATAATTAGCATTCTTTTAAATTTGTACTCACGTTTGAAGCCTCTATCCATCTTTCTAACTGATCGGGAAGTTCAATTTTATTTCTTGAATCAACATCTAAAGAACAATGTATAATTTTCCCTTCGGCTACTTTATTTCCGTTTTTTATAAAAAAGCTATTTACTTGGAACAAATAAGTATTAATTTTTTGAGGGGCAATTTCTACTTTTAAGAAATCTCCAATTTTTATAGGAGCAAGAAAGTTTGCTTCACAATTGACTATGGGAAAAATAATTTGACTTTTACGTGTAGAAAAATCTGGAAAAATATCTTGGGAAGGAATCCCATAAATTTCAATACTTTCTTCCCAAGCTTCGTGCGACCATTTTAATAAGTTATGAAAATGAATTACACCTGCAGAATCACAATCACCAAATCTTACCTTCTTCTGCAATATTAACCAATCAGCGGGTTTCATTTAGAGAAATTATCTATCTACAGATCCCATAATGACATCTATTGAACCAAGGATTGCCATAATATCAGCGATTTTGGCACCTTTAAGAATGTGAGGCAATATTTGCAGATTATTTAAATCAGCTGCTCTGATTTTGAATCTCCATGGGGTAACTTCATTATTTCCTTGAATAAATACACCTATTTCTCCCTTGCCGGACTCTAATCTTGTATATAATTCTCCGTTAGGAATTTTAAAAGTTGGAGCAACCTTCTTAGCTACATATTGGTAGTCAATACCGAATATTTCACTTTTCTTATCTTCAGTCGCCATTCTTTGAGCTTCTAAATTTTCTGTTGGACCTCCTGGAATCATTTTGCAGGCTTGGCGAATGATGCTTAGTGATTGTCTCATCTCTTCAACTCTTACTCGATATCTCGCATAACAATCTCCTTCTTTTTCAGAAGCAATCTGCCAATCAAAATCGTCATAACATTCATAATTATCGACTTTCCTTAAATCCCAGGAAACCCCAGAAGCTCTAAGCATTGGCCCAGACAAAGACCAATTAATTGCCTGGTCTCTTTGTATTGTTCCTAGACCTTCAATTCTTTTTCTAAAAATTGGATTATTTGTGATTAATTTTTCGTATTCATCTATCTTAGGACCGAACCAATCGCAAAAGTCTATACATTTTTCTAACCATCCGTATGGGAGATCACATGCTACTCCACCTATTCTGAAGAAATTATTATTTATTAGCCTTTGTCCAGTAGCAGCTTCCCAGAGATCATAGATCATCTCTCTTTCTCTAAAAATATAGAAAAATGGAGTTTGAGCTCCTACATCTGCTAAAAAGGGACCAAGCCATAAAAGATGGTTAGCAATACGATTAAGTTCGAGCATAAGAACTCTGATATAACTAGCTCTTTTGGGAACTGGAATATTAGCTAATCTTTCAGGAGCATTTACTACAATAGCTTCATAAAACATTCCTGCGGCATAATCCATTCTGCTTACATAAGGGACATACATTACATTTGTCCTATTTTCAGCTATCTTTTCCATTCCTCTATGTAAATATCCAATTACTGGCTCACAATCAATGACATTCTCACCATCAAGAGTTACAACTAACCTTAAAACCCCATGCATTGAGGGATGGTGGGGGCCAAAATTGACCACCATTGGTTCTGTTCTAGTCTCTAGCTGAGCCATTCGAAATTTAACTTCTAAATAAATCTTAGTCGAAAGTTATGCAAAATGACCTATCTGATTCATCTTTTTTTTATCATAAATCAGTTATGACAGATGAGATTATGGCATCCTTAAAGCATTACCCATTCATACATAACAACCAACTTAAAGGAATAGACGCCACTTTAGGAGGAGGTGGGCACTCTTATCATTTATTGAGAAAATATTCGGATTTAAATATAATTGGACTTGATCAAGATCCGTTCGCCAGAAAATCAGCCTCAAAAAAACTTGATGAATTTAAAAATAGGATTGATATAAGGGCTTCAAATTTTGCGGATTTTGTACCAAAAGAAAAAGTTTCTTTTGTGATTGCAGATCTTGGAGTAAATAGTAACCAAATTGATGACCCTAAAAGGGGATTTAGTTTCCAAAAAGATGGTCCACTTGATATGCGCATGAATCCTTCTCTTGAAGTTGATGCAGAGAAATTAATTGAGGCTTTAAATGAAAAAGATCTAGCTAACTTAATTTATAAATATGGAGATGAGAGATTATCAAGAAGAATTGCTAGGAAAATAAAAATGGATTTAAGGGAAAATGGGAAATATTCTGGGACAAAAGAGTTAGCTTATTCTATAGCCGGCTGCTTCCCACCAAAACAAAGATATAAAAAAATACACCCAGCGACAAGAACGTTTCAAGCACTAAGAATTGCGGTTAACAAAGAAATTGACGTATTAGAAAAATTTTTGCAAGTTGTCCCTGAATGGCTTTTACCAGGGGGAATTATTTCTATTATTAGTTTTCATTCCCTTGAGGATAGATTAGTTAAAAGTTCTTTTAAGAATGATCAAAGACTAAAAAACCTTACAAAAAAGCCAATAACTCCCTCCGAAAAAGAAGTTGAACTAAATAAAAGAGCTAGAAGTGGAAAATTAAGAATTGCTCAATTAAATTAAAAGCCAATAATTTCTATCTTAAAGATCTGATCGTATTTGTAAGAATATAAATTGCTTGTTCTATGTCTTTTAAATTAGTGCTTAATCCAATACTTAACCTTATTGAAGATTCTGCTTCTTTAAAAGATCTACCTAAGGCTAATAAAACATGAGATGGTTCTCCATTACTGCATGCTGAGCCACTAGAACAAATTATTTTAGATTTTAAAAGTTTATGAAACTTTGCTCCGTTTAAATCCAATACAGTCAAATTTAAATTATGAGGTAATCTTTTTTCCATAGAGCCATTAATTAATAAACCAGAATTATTTTCTAACAAACCATCTAAAAGGTTATTTCTACACAAAAGTAATTTCTCAGCATTATTTTTTTGATTAAAGACCGCTATCTCTATTGCTTTAGCAAAGCCGACTACTAAAGGAAGAGGTAATGTACCAGACCTGAGACCATATTCCTGACCTCCTCCAACAATTAAAGGCTCAAGATTAATTTCTTCATCAATTAAAAGAAGTCCTATCCCTTTTGGACCATATATTTTGTGAGAACTCATCGTTATCATATTTACATCTGATAAAAGATTGTCTAACTTGATGTAACCTAAACATTGTGCAAAATCAGAGTGAAAAGTTATTCCTCTCGATTTACATATTTTTGAAATATTCTTTATAGGCTGAATAACTCCTATTTCATTATTTGCCAACATGATACTAACCATAAATGTATCTTCTCTTATATTTTTTTTGAATTGATCTTCTGAAATTAAACCATCGTTCTCAGGATTAATTTCTGTAACCATAAATCCCTCCTTTTTAAGTTGGTTGAGAGGTTCAAGTACAGCTTTATGCTCAGTTTTTAAAGTTATAATATGTCCATAATTTCCTGTTTTTTTGTAGTAATTTCTAGCAAAACCTAATAAGGCTAGGTTATTAGATTCTGTTGCGCCACTTGTAAAAATAACTTTTTTATTCTTAAGAAATAAATTTTGTTCTATTTTTTCTCTTGAGACTTCCAATATAGCGCTTGCGTTAATCCCCGCCAAATTAGATTTGCTTGCAGGGTTAGAAAATATCTCACTCCAAAAAGGTTGCATTGAATCAACAACATCTTTAGAGCAAGGAGTTGAAGATTGATAGTCTAGTAGTATGGGAGTTGATAGCATTATATTTATTATATAAAATTCTCTTTATTACTAGAAAATCCAATTAAAAATTCTAAAATGAATGAAATTAATCAAACTAATAATGAACCGGTGAGAAAATCAAGAATTTTATTAGTTGATGATGAGCCTGGTTTAAGAACAGCTGTTAAAACTTTTCTAGAAGATGAAGGCTTTGAAATATTTATTGCAGTTGATGGAGAGGATGGTTGGGAAAAAGCTCAAACGGTTTTTCCCGATTTAATAATTAGCGATATTATGATGCCCCGAGCTAACGGTTATGCCTTATTAGAAAAAATTAGAGAAGATGAAAAATTAGGAGGAACTCCAGTTATTTTTTTAACTGCAAAAGGAATGACCTTAGACAGAACAGAAGGATATCTTGCAGGAGTTGATGATTATATTTCCAAACCTTTTGACCCTGATGAATTAGCTGCGCGAGTAAAAAATGTAATCAATAGACAAGAACGTTTACTAAAAGAAGCAGCACGATTCGCAGATATTGATGTAAGCAAAATGGCGAAGCAAATTACCGAAATAAAATCTATGCTCACAGACCAAAATCCTACTAATTCAGAAAATAAAATAAATATTCCAAGTTTTACTCCAAGAGAAGCAAGTGTGCTTCAACTAGTAGCAGAGGGACTTATGAACAAGGAAATTGCTAGAAAGCTTGAAACATCAATTAGAAATGTTGAGAAATATGTAAGTAGACTTTTTATCAAGACAGGTACATCTAGCCGAACAGAATTAGTTCGTTATGCACTTGAAAATCATTTAGTAAAATAAATTATTTAATTTTTTCGAATTCAATTAGTTTTGAGAAGTAGAAAGGGGCTTGATTTAATTTCTTTTTAACAACTTTAAACCCTTTTTCTTTTGCAGCATTAATAATACCCTTTTCTTTCAGTGTATATGCCCTTGTAGTTTTACTTGGCCCAGGAAATAATTTTCCAATATTTTTTAGAACAGCAAGAACTGGAGTGTAAGGAGCAAAGCTAACGATTAGTTTTTCTTTGCTTAAATCGCATAGATGTTGAACCATTTCTTCTGCGACCGGTTGAGGATAATGAATAAATACATCCAAACAAACTACAACATCAAATAATCCTTTTAATTTTTCCAGATCACAGACTTCATATCTAATTTTACCTTGACTCAAACCTAATTCATGAATTCTTTTTTTTGTTTCTTTAATCATTTCAGAAGAAATATCGCTCACCTGTAGTTCTTTTATACCGAGTCTTAATAAAGGTATGGAAAGACTTCCTACACCACAGCCTACATCACAATAACTTTTTTTTGTTAGTTCAGGATCATTTTTGATATATGAGACTACATCATCTACGGTTTTTTGATGTCCTTTCCTAATATTTTTCTGAACTGTATTAATTTCATCAGATTTGCTATAAATTTTATTCCATCTTTCAAAGCCAGTACCATTAAAATACTCTCTTACTTCACTTTTTTCGATAATCTTATTTGACGTCATAGTATTCTATGAAAATTTATTCTTTTTATACTAACTAACTGGCGCCAAATTAATTGCACGCCATTATAGGAAAGAATTGATTTGTTATTTTGTCAGAATTGAATTCTAAAGATATTTATAAAATTGCTGTCGTAATGGGTAGTGATTCAGATCTAAAAACATTGAAACCAGCCATCGATATTTTAAGAGAATTTGGAATAAAAACTGAAGTTTGTATACTATCTGCACATCGAACACCTATTGAAATGATGGAATATGCAAAAAATGCAGAATCAGAAAACATAAAAGTAATAATTGCCGGTGCTGGGGGTGCTGCTCATCTTCCGGGAATGCTGGCATCCATAACTTGCATCCCTGTAATTGGCGTACCAGTAGAGAGTAAGACACTTAAGGGGATTGACTCTCTTTTATCAATTGTTCAAATGCCCGCTGGAATTCCAGTTGCAACGGTTGCAATTAATGGAGGTCAGAATGCTGGATTATTGGCAATAGAGATGATCAGTTTATTTGATGAATCCATAAAGAAAAATTTGAAAGAATTCAGAGAAAATCTACATTCACAGGTAAGAAATAAAAATAGTAAGTTATTAAATATTGGACCTGACAATTATCTTCAAAATAAATGAACTAATATTTTTCTATTAAGCCTTGTTAAGAAAGTTTTCTTTTTTAAGGTAGTTAATAATTTTTTCAACGGAATCATTTAAATCTAACGAACCCGTATCAACAACAATTTCGGGATTAAGAGGAGCTTCATATGGACTAGAAATACCTGTGAATTCCTTAATTTCACCCAAACGAGCTTTCTTATAAAGACCTTTAGTATCCCTATTTTCGCAAACTGTGATATCAGCAGCACAATAAACTTCAATAAAATCCTTAGATCCAATAATTTTTCTCACCTTATCTCTATCGCTAATAAATGGCGAAACGAATGCTGTAATGGTTATTATCCCAGCATTCATAAATAAATTCGCAACTTCGCCAATTCTTCTTATATTTTCTTCTCTATCTTCATCCGAAAAACCAAGATCTTTACATAAACCGTGTCTAATATTATCTCCGTCCAACACATAAGTCGAAAAACCATCTAAGTGTAATACTTCATTTAAAGCGTTGGCCAAAGTACTTTTACCAGAACCAGATAAACCTGTAAACCAGATAACCATACCCTTATGACCTCTCATTTTCTCTAACTTTTCTCTATCGATAGTTAAGTTGTGCCACTTTATATTGGTTGAATTTGTTTGATTTTGTTCTTTCATTTTTTACTTCATCAAAATAAAAACCTATCTTAACCCTTGCTTCATACATTATGAAATCCCTCTTTACGAAGAAACTCAATTGATTTCGATACCATATCACCCTGTAACTGGATATTTCTATCAATTAATGTTCCTCCAGTCCCACAAAAAACTTTAATTTTTTTTAGTAATTCTTTTAATAAGATTTCGTCCTCAGTACCTAAACCTCCAATTAAAGTTATAGTCTTGCCCTTTTTACCTTTTTTTTGTTTTGAAATATTTATTTTTGATCTTTTATTAAAAGTATCTACCTTAGCTGTTTCTTCAGATTTCTTTTTTTGATTATCAAATTCGATCCAATTCTTTTTTCCCATTATTTTCAATATAATCTATAGTTAGTTAATACTTATTCTATAGAAAAAGTGGTAAGTACATTTTCTCACAAAGATCAAAACTATAAAAATGAAGATTTAAATCAACCCTCCAAAAAGGGAAGATTTGGAAAATATGGTGGTCAATATGTTCCTGAAACGCTAATGCCCGCTCTTTTTGAGCTTGAAGAAGCTGCATCTAATGCATGGAAAGATAAACTTTTTGTAGAAGAATTAAATCATCTACTTAAGACTTATGTAGGAAGAGAAACACCACTTTATGAAGCCAAAAGACTTACTGAACATTACAAAAATAAACAAGCAACTCCTAGAATATGGCTTAAAAGAGAAGATTTAAATCATACTGGGGCTCACAAAATTAATAATGCTCTTGGACAAGCTTTATTGGCAATAAGAATGGGCAAAAAAAGAATAATTGCAGAAACTGGAGCAGGTCAGCATGGAGTTGCTACTGCTACTGTTTGTGCGAGATTTGGCTTGAAATGTATTATCTACATGGGTGCTGAAGACATAAAAAGGCAATCCCTTAACGTTTTCAGAATGAAACTTTTAGGAGCTGAAGTAAAAGTTGTAAATTCTGGAACTGCAACACTTAAGGACGCTACTAGTGAGGCCATTAGAGATTGGGTTTCTCATGTCGAAACCACACACTACATTTTAGGATCTGTTGCAGGCCCACACCCTTTCCCAAAGATTGTGCGAGATTTTCATGCAGTTATAGGTGCAGAAACTAAAAAACAATGTTTAGAATCATTTGGATCTTTGCCCGATATTTTGCTTGCTTGTGTAGGTGGGGGATCAAATGCAATGGGGCTTTTCCATCCTTTTGTTAAAGAAACTTCTGTGCGTCTTATTGGAGTTGAAGCTGCAGGAAGCGGAGTTGATACTGACAAACATGCTGCAACTATCACTAAAGGGTCAGTTGGAATTTTGCATGGATCAATGAGTCTTCTCTTGCAAGATGATAATGGTCAAGTACAAGAAGCTCACTCAATAAGTGCAGGTTTAGATTACCCTGGAGTAGGTCCTGAACATAGCCATTTAAAAGATATAGGTAGAGCAGAATATGGATCAGTAACTGATCAAGAAGCTTTAGTCGCTTTAAAACTTGTTAGTGAACTAGAAGGAATTATACCTGCACTTGAAACTTCCCATGCCTTTGCTTGGTTAGATAAATTATGCCCTACTCTTGAAAAAGATACGCATATAGTTATCAATTGCTCTGGTAGAGGCGACAAAGATGTTAATACTGTTGCATCTTCATTAGATATTTAATCAATACCTTGGGATTGATGGGTCAATATATCTACTCCATCCATCAATACCCTCCTCCAAATTCCATATTTCGCTTACAAAATTATTATCCAAGCACCATTGAGAAAAGTTATAACTTCTTATTCCTGAATGACAGGTAACTACAATTTCTCTGTCTAATAAACCAGCAAATATTTCTTCAACGTATTCAGAAGTGACTTTACTAATTGGTATATGTAAAAATTCTTTTGAGAAACGAGCTATTTCAAGCTCTGACTGTTCTCTTACATCAATCAAAACTGGATCTTCTTTCTCAGAATTAAACCAATCATTGAGACTAGAAGCATTTATAGATTTTGGATAACTTCCCAACTTATAGGATAAATTATGTGTTATTTACAATTTAATAAATTAAGTTGCAGTAAAAAGTTTATTGTTAAAAATAAAAATAAACATTGATAATGAAACTTAGAGTAGTAGCAATAATACTATTATTATCTTTATTAATTTTTTTTGGTTTTAAAAAATTTTCTGCAAATAGAAATAAGGAGCAAAGTACAAATATTGAGCAACTAAATATCTTAAGATATATACCTAAAAACAATAAATTATTATTTATTTCAAATTTAGATAGTTTTCATATTGTTAATAATAATGAAAAAGATAAAAATTCAACAAACCAAGATGACTTTGTTTTAATAAAAGACTCTATATTAGGTTACTTAGGTATAGATCTAGGCAACAATAAATTAGAAGATATCTATGACAATGAAATTATAATCTCATTTTTTGAAAATAATAAAAAGCTTAAAGATGATATTTTGATTATTTTTAAAATTAAGCCAGAAAAAACAATAGACGATTTATTAAATTTGCCTAATAAAATTGATCAAATTAATGAGATAATTTCAATTAATAGAGAAAACAAAATAAATTTCCTTAACTATATGTACCGAACCGAGGATAATTATATAATTGCCGCATCAGATAAAAAATTAATCAAAAATAGTATTAACTCCAGCAATAATTTTAAAGAAAAAAAACTTCAATATGAGGAAGAACTTTTTGGACTAAAAAACGAAAAAAATATATTATTCACAAATAAATTTTGGGAAAGTATATTTTTTGATAAAGAAATTTTTACTGATAATAAAGAGGATGTTATAGCTACAACATTTGATTTAAAAAATAAATATTTAATTTTAAAATCCTATTTACTAAATAATAAAAAAAATATTGATATTCATACTTACGACCAGTTAATAAATCAAGAGAATACTAATGAAGATAATCCTGAAATTTCCATTTTTAGTGATACTAAAAATTTTGAAAAATATCTTAAACCTTTAATAAGTGATTTTGAACTCAATTTTTTTGAAGAGTTGAATCAAAATTATAATCAAAACATTTTAATTCTCAATTCAAATAAAGATTGGCTTATTACATTTGAAAAAAATAATGAAGATCAATTTGATTTAAGCGCTTTTAAAAAACTAAAAGATTTCAACAAATATACTTTGAAACAAAATGAAGATATTTATTCGATATATTCTAAAGATATTCTTGAAGAAAAAGAAGATGTTATAAAACAATTAACTTATGAAAATATCTATTCAATAGAATCAGGAGGTTTACAAATCATAAGTAATCATTTAATTGATGGTAAAAAACTTGAGAAAATATCAAAAAAATTTTTTAACCTAAAAAGTATTAAAAATAAATCTGCTGTTCTTTATTCAAAAGTTGATATCAAAAATAGTAATTCTA
>CACFAG010000016.1 GCA_902564235.1 uncultured Prochlorococcus sp.
GAATATAAATAATCATCATTTCTGTAAACATCACAAATTCTTGATGGAAAACTCTTAACCTTAGTCTTATTTAAAAATGATGCAAGATATAAAATCCTGCAACTATCTCTTTTATCTAATTTATTATCAAAATTATTATTAACCAAAAAAGGAATATCTTTCCATATTGTTGAAATAAAATTCATTGATTTTCTTGAACCACCAAAAAATATATCGTAAATCCTTTTTGGGTAATAAGCTCTACCAAAATTCAAATTATATATATTGTGATTTGATGCAATCTCTTTCAATGGGAAAAGTTTAAGTGAATGAACATAAATAGAATCAAATCTACATCTAAAAACTAAATCAAATTTATAAACACTATTTTCTAATAATTTAAAAGATTTATATAATGTATAGATTTGAGGTAGAGAATTAACAGTGCCAAAATCAAACTTATTAGAACTATATATTTTCTTATATTGACCTTTTAGGGTTTTTTCAAATTCTTTAAAGCTCTCATATCCATAATCTAATAAATTAAAGTCTTTAAATAAAAAATTTATCTTATCGTCAATATTTTTTACAACTCCTAATTTTGGAACATTTTTTCTATGATTTAATGACTCTCCCATTTCTTCCCAGCAATATACAAAAATTTTATAATCTAAATCTTTAGTTAAATTTGATAAGCTTTTCCTAAACAAATCAAATGGAACATCTCTTATTTGACCAGAAAATAAAAAAGCTATTTTCATAAAATTTATCTATTAGATTTTTAAAAATTTTTTTATTGATAGAGATTTATCATCAATATATGCCAAATCTTTTCCCCATGGTTTTCCAAAATATAATTCATCATAAGGGATTTCATGTTTTAATAGCCAACTATTAAGAATTGAAGATGTATATTTATTTATTAAGCCAATATTTCCATTGAAAGATCGCATATTTCTTGAAGTATATAAAATTATGTAGGTGCCTATGGAATTTTGGTATCTTAACTCTTCACAAAATTCCTTAATTGGCTCGCATTTTGAATAATCTCCTTCAATAGGCTTATCACAAATAGTACCATCAATATCTACAACTAAAGTTTTTCTTTGATGTCCGTTAAAATCATTTTCTGAAAGAAGCTCATTAAAAGAAACATCAAAGGTTTTCAATAATTCATAACAAGTTCCATAAATCTTTACATGTTCACATTTTATTGGATATATTTTTAATGATTTTGAAATAGCATAATCATAAAATGGAGCTATATAAAATTCATTAAGCAAATTGTTTTTGAATTCTTTTAAATATTGATGGGCAAGATCATAAAATTTTTCTGAATCTCTAAAAAAATAAGTACCTACAGAACAATCATTTGAAATTCGTTCTTTTTCTTTAACTTCAAGAATTAAATCATTTTTTATTTTAATAAATGACCAATTTTTACCCTTTGAATTAAAATATGGAATAATACCAAATAAATCTTTTGATAGTAAATTTTTAAAATTATCGTATTGCAACTTGTAAGAGGTATCGCAATTATGGATTAAAATCTCACCTTTTATTTTAAAAAAATTTACCGCCTCTAAAGATGTTAATAATTGACCATTAAGGCATTTATCCAGTTCAAGCCAATAAATATCAACATTGGGATAAATTAAAGAAATTTTTTTAAATAGATTTTTTTTAACCTTATCTCTTTTTAAAGTAACAATATAGAGTTTATCATTTGAATTAAATTCAAAAGATTTCAAACTCCATAAAAGCAATTCTATTCCTTTAATTTTAATAAGTGGTTTTGGAGGTTTAATTCCTTCTTTAATAAATCTTAAACCTAAGCCTGCAGCAGTAATAAGATAATTCATATTTTGAGAATGAATTTACTGAAGTCAATATTATTAAAAACTATGCTACCTAAAATTCCTAAAATAAAAAACCGATCTTCATCATCCTTATGAAGTGGTAACATTGAAATAAATAAGCTTGCTGTCAAATTTCTTAAAAGAATATCATCGACATTATTTTTAATTATAATTTCATCAAATAATTTATTAACTAAATCATACTCTGAGGGAGCATAAATAGAAATTTCTACATTATTATTATCAATTTTAAGTGAATATAGATTATTCACTACAGAATCATAAAGATACCTAAAAGAATGATTTAATTTTGCGAGGTCGTAATTAGGATCTACTAAACCAATAATATCTCTTTTTTTATCCCAATGTGCTTTAGGATCTATTAATTTAATACATCCAGAAAGTGGATCCACAAGAATATTATTAAAACATAAGTCACCATGACCAAAATATTGTTTTAAATTTTGCTCATAAACTTTTAAGAATTCTGAAAGACTTTCAAAAATTTCATATAAACTACCTGTGTGAAATATTTTATTAATATAAAAACCTTTTTTTAGAAGTTTTTTTAAATTACTATTATCAGAATTTTCGATAAATTTAATTGACATCTCAAACCTATCTAAAAGTTTACCGGAATATAGCCATGACGCATTATTCTGGATTTTATGTATTTGTTCAAAATAAAAAGATTTATAGATATTTTCTATAGAATTAATAATTCTTATCCAAGAATTAGGTCCAATATTTTTGAATAAAAATATCTCTGCAAGATTAGGATAAGGTACTAATTCTATTTCTATATTATTAATAATTTCTTTTTTTTTACCTAAATATATATTTGGGAAAAAGTTTTTTAATTTATCTGGTAAATTTTTATAAAATAAATACTCACCTGTTATTTTCTGAATATCAGTTGAAGATTTCAGAATCGTATTATTTTCTTTTAGAAAAAGAATATTATTAAAAAATCTACTTGTCATTGATGCTAATTTACTATCTATATAGGTTGCTTGATGACCAATATCAAGCCATTTTTCAAAAATAATTTTATAGTGATACTTTTTTATTAAAATCTCAACCAAAGATAATATATCTGCCTTTTTTTTGCCCTTAATTTCGTTAATTGAATTCTGTAAATGCAATTTTTGAGCTTGTAATCTACCAGTACAAGGATAAGATAATAATCCGAAAGATTTTTCATCATTCTTAAAATAAAATTTATAATTTTCATCATCTAATTCTCTAATCGAAGACCAGTTTTCTTTAGGAATTTTTTTTGAACCAAAAAAACAACAATTATCAATTTGATTGGGCAAATCTGGTATAGTTGTTATTGGTATTATTGAAACATATTTTTCTAAAATTTTTTCTAATGCTCTAGATATAGAATCTAATATAGTTTCTGTATTCCCTACCTCTACGAAAGTTGCATCTTTAAAAGGTAAAAGTTTTTGAAACTTCTTATTAATTTTTGAGACCGCGATATATATCGGAATTTCAGAATTCAAATTTAAATTTTTCAAAATTTTCTCAAAGGCTAGAGAATTTCCGATATTAAAAAGATACTCTTGAGATTTAAAATTATAGTTGGGTAAATTTACTTTTCCAGCAAGAATTAAGATAGCTAAATTCTTTTCCTTAAGATTATTCTTTTCCATTTAAAAAATTAACTAAATTTCTTATAAAGTGAAATATAAGATTTTTTCATTATGTTCGTAGTAAATAATTCTCTATGCATAGAAAACGAATTTTTAGAAAATCTTGATTTTAATTTACTATTTTTCATAATTCTTTCAATGCAATTTATTGCATCATTTATATCACCTAATTTATATAAGAAACCAGAAAACTTATCTCTTATTGTATCAATATTACCTGTAACATTTGAAGCAACTATTGGTAATCCAATAGACATGGCTTCTAAAATACTTATAGGATGTCCCTCATATAATGATGTAGAAAGAAATAGATCTGACTCATAAAGATATTTATAAATATTATTTTTCTTTCCATATAAATATACATTTTTTATATTATTAAACTTAAGGTAAATTTTTGCTTTATCAAAAAGATATCCATCTCCTAAAACAATAAAATTATAATTTTGCAAGTATCTAGCTATTTCAAAAATTTCAAATATATTTTTTTGGTCTACTAATCTACAAATTGATATTATATTTTTCTTTTGATTTTTAATACCAATTTTTAAATTATTTTTTTCTTCTTCAGCTTTATATAAAAGCATATTTTTAGTTGAATTATTTATTATACGATTATTTTTGCCTATAAATATTTTCGTATTTATTGCTTGTTTTTTTTCACTTGAAGATACAAAAACTTTTTCATCATCAATCCACCCAGTTGAGTTTTCATAAAGAATATATAAGTATTTTTTTAACTTATTTAAACAAAGGATATGGATACCGTGAAAAGTATAAATTAGCGGCTTATTTAAAAATATTTTAATTATTCTTGCGATTAAACCTGCGCCCTTTCCATGAGCATGAATAATATCTATTGAATTTTTTCTAGAAAATATTATTAATCGGATGATATCAAATATAGAGATTTTTCTTTCAGCAATCTTCAAAAATTTTTTATTATCAAACCCTCTAATTTTTTGCTTAAATTCTGGCATTGCCAAATAAAAATCAAATTCATTTTTTAAAACTTCATTTAGCAAGAAAATATGTGAAGGACCTCCACCAGTTTTTGCAGAAGAAGAAATTAGTAGAATCTTAGTTTTGATTACATTCATTATCACTTAGAGATATCTATGCCTTGTAAAAATTTTTTTGCTATCCGCATATGTATTTCTACAGCTGGAATCATATCAATGTATTTGAATAATCCAGTTCTTCCTATAAAAGTCAAAGAAGATTCTTGTTTAGATAATTTTACATATTTGGAATAAGTAATGTTCGATTCTTTTGTCTGAACTGGGTAATAATATTCTCCAGGATTTACTTGCATAGAACATGGTCTTTCATAAGTTACAGTTTTAAATTTACCTTCAAAGTTGTATGAATTTGGAAATAAGTTCCATTGTGTTTTTCTGGTAAAAGGAGAATTGTCAGTAAAATTTATTACAGGCGCATCAAAATCAAACCCATTTTCTAACTTTTCTTCAAATATTATTGATCTATAAGGCAACTTTCCAAATTTAAAATTAAAGAATTCATCAATTGGAATACTTAAAAAAGAGTGATAATAATTTTCTTCCATACCTTTAAAATAAGAGGTATTTAAATTTATTTGAATATTTTTATGATCAAGCATATTTTCTACCATTTCCGAATATCCTTTTTCTGGTAATGCTTGAAATTCATCATTAAAGTATCTATCATCATTATTTGTTCTTACTGGCAATCTTGAACCTACCGAAATATTTAAATCCTTTGGTTCAAGGCCCCACATTTTCCTTGTATAAGGTCTAAAGAATAAATCAGATAAAGTATTTCCAACTGAAGATTCAAAAAATTCATCAGTATTTGTTGGAATTAATTCTTTATTTCTAATACTTTCTAAAAACTCTCTAGTTTCATTCTCATCTTTAAAAAATCTATTAAAAACATCTTCTAAAGTTGATTTATTAATAGGCAAAGGTGTAGTTTTGCCATTTTGTAAAAGAGCTCTTACTTTATGCTCATATTTCACCCATTTTGTAAATCTACTCAAAAATTTCAATGCTTCTGAGTTTTTTCTACAGTGAAGCAGATGCGGACCATATTTATGTATACGCTCATTATTATTGTTTATGAAATCAAAAACGTTTCCTGCTATGTGATTTCTTTTATCAATTATCATTACTTTAAAATTATTTTCTGCTAAAACCCTTCCTATAGTACTTCCTGCTAATCCTGCACCAACTATTAAAATTTTTTTTCTATCAAATTTAAACATGAGTTATAATTGTCAAAATAATAATAACAGATGAATAAATGTTTAATAATAGCTAGATATAATGAAGATTTAAAGTGGCTTGAAAAATATAAAGATTTCAAAATAGTTATTTACAATAAAGGTAAAATGCTAAAAAATAATAGTAATTTTCAAATAATTAATATAGAAAATGTAGGAAGGGAATCACATACTTGGCTTTATCACATAGTTCAAAACTATAAAAAACTGGATAATATAAACATTTTTTTACAAGGAAAAATTGATGATTTAGGATGTATGGCTTATTCTGATCCTCATGAGTATTTAAGAAATATAAATAAATATGGATTTTCAGTTAGTAGATTTGGGTTATTAGGTCCCTCTCATTGGAAATGGAACATTGGAATAGAAAATGATAAAAGATATAAGAATCAATGGCTTAATAATGAAATAACAAAATCAAATCTAGGTTTTAGAAATTTTGCAATAAAAATGTTTCCGAAAATACCATTATTTGTTTCTACATCATATGGTGGTTGTTTTGCTGTAAAGAAAGAAAAAATTTTGCAATATGATGTTTGTTTTTACAAGAAATTATTAAATATCCTAAAAAAAAGTAAAAATCCAATTGAAGGTCATTATATGGAAAGATTATGGTGTTACATCTTTACTAGAAATGAGCCTTTATTAGAATCATTCTTGGATGTGGTTAAAACAAAAATAGAGAGATTAAATATACGGTAAATGTATAATGATTTGAGTGAATAATTTTTTTTAAAACTTGAATATGGCAGAAAATATTATTCCAATCATTATGTGTGGAGGTTCTGGTTCAAGGTTATGGCCTTTGTCTAGACAAAGTTTTCCCAAACAATTTCTTGAATTAAGTGAGAATAAAAAATCATTACTCCAAAATACTGTAGAAAGAATTAATGATTTAAAAGATGTATTAAATCCAATATTGATTTGTAATGAAGAGCACAGGTTTTTGGCTGCAGAACAGATGAGAGAAATTAGGATTAAGCCTACATCAATTCTTTTGGAGCCAATCGGGCGTAATACTGGGCCCGCTATAGCATTGGCAGCTTTAAAGGCCATATCGATTAATAAAAATCCAATTTTGATAGTATTATCTTCAGATCATGAAATAAAAGATAAGAAAAAGTTCCTAAAAGTTTTAGATTCTGGAGTTAATTTTGCTTTAAATGGGGAAATAGTTACATTTGGAGTTTTACCAACAAAACCTGAAACTGGTTATGGATATATAAAAGCTATGAAACCATTTAACCTTAATGAATTAAAGGGAGAGAGGATTGAAAAATTTGTAGAAAAACCTGATATTAATACTGCAAAAGAATTTATTAAAGACAAAAGTTTTACATGGAATAGTGGTATTTTTATGTTTCAGGCTAAAACGGTCCTTGATGAGATGAATAGATTATGTCCTGAAATTCTAGATCTTTGTGAAAAATCATTGAAGAATAGTCGAAATGATCTCGATTTTCAAAGAATAGATAATAATTATTTTAGTAGATGCCCTGATATATCTTTTGACATATCTGTTATGGAAAAGACTAATAAAGGAATTGTGATTCCTTTAAATGCATACTGGAGTGATGTAGGAAGTTGGCAATCAGTATGGGAAACAGCCAATAAAAATAATCAAGGCAACACAATTATTGGTAATGTGATGGAATTAGATACTACAAATTCATATTTAAGAAGCGAAAAAAGGTTATTGGTTGGTATTGGTCTTAAGGATATAATAGCGATTGAAACCAGTGATGCTATTCTAATTTCAGAAAAATCGAAATCTCAAAAGGTTAAGAATATTGTAAAAAAACTAAAAGAGAATAATATTTTAGAAGGTCAAATGCATCGAAAGATTTATCGTCCTTGGGGATATTATGAAATTTTGGCAGAAGACTCTAGATGGCAAGTAAAGTTAATAAGAGTTAATCCTGAGGGAAAACTTTCGCTTCAAATGCATCATCATAGATCCGAGCATTGGATCATAGTTAAAGGAACTGCAAAGGTCGAGATTGATAAAAAGATTGATATCTTATCAGAAAATCAGAGTATTTATATCCCACTGGGATCGAAGCATAGATTAACTAATCCAGGTAGAATACCCTTGATTTTAATAGAAGTGCAAAGTGGTTCATATGTTGGAGAGGATGATATTGTGAGATATGAAGATAAATATGGAAGGTTGAATTAATGGAAAATAATCATTAATTTTTTGTTGTTTTTAAAAAAAGTATTTTTAAATCGATCTCAACAAATTCAAGATTTCTTTTGGATTTATTAAAAATTATTTTTTTAAGATTTTCTCTTTCCACAAACGTTAAGTCTTATTTGATCAAAATTGTGATTTTTTGATTCTAAGTAATTAATAAAGTCTTAAGCCTCAAAATAAATTTTACTATCAATCCCATTTTTAAAATTTAAAAAAATAACTGCCACAAAACCAATTAAGCAAGTAATTAAATTATCAAATTTGAAAAACTTTTAAAAAAAATTATGTGCTAATCTTAATTTAATAATTTAATATAAATGCCAACTATTTTTCTAACTGGCGGATCAGGTTATATTGGAACTCATACTTGTTTAACTCTGTTGAATGCAGGCTTTAATGTAATAGTGCTAGATTCAAATATTAATAGCAAGAAACGTGCACTAAAAAAAGTTTTGGAGATTTATAAATTATCAAGTTTTAATTTTAAAAATCAACTTTTTTTTGTAGAAGGGGATATTAGAAATGAAAATTTGATTAACGAAATCTTTGAAAAAGCCAAAAATAAAAAAATGCCCATAAACGCTGTTTTGCATTTAGCAGGCCTTAAATCCGTAAGGGAATCAATTAATAATCCCTTGGAGTATTGGGACGTAAATGTGGGGGGATCAATAAAACTTTTTAGATGCATGATAAAGCATAATTGCCATACTATAGTTTTTAGTAGTAGTGCTACAATTTATGGAATACAAGAAATAGAAGATTCAATAAAAGAGGATGGATCTATCAATCCTATTAATCCTTATGGGGAAAATAAAGTTACTATTGAAAAAATATTAAAAAATATTTTTGATGGCTCCAAAGAAAATTGGAGAATTGCTAATTTACGATATTTTAATCCCATTGGAGCCCACTCTTCTGGGTTAATTGGTGAAGAGCCTAGAGGAATACCAAATAATATATTTCCCTATATTTGTGAGGTAGGTTCTGGGAGAATAGATAAACTACAAATATTTGGAAGAGATTGGCCTACTAGAGATGGTACCTGTATAAGAGATTATATACATGTGATGGATTTAGCTGAAGCGCATAAATCTGCATTAGATTATCTAAATAAAAAAGATTCGGAATTCATTAATTTGAATATTGGAACAGGTATTGGTACATCAGTGTTAGAGCTTGTAAAAACATTTATAAAAGTAAATGAATGTAATTTAAATTATGAATTTGCAGAAAGAAGAGAAGGAGACTCCTATCACCTTGTTGCGAACAATGAACTTGCTTTACAAACATTAAATTGGAAGCCCCAAAAAAACCTCGAGGACATGTGCAGAGATGGTTGGCAATGGCAAAAATTCAATAAAGAATTTTTAGAAAATACAAGTTCTATAAATCTACAAAAACTAATTTAAGTTAAGTTAAGATTCAGGTCTCATATCAAGAAAATATATTTTTATTAATAAAAAAAATGAAGATTTAAAAATATAATTATTAATTAAAATTTTTGATTATTTATAATTGTTGAATAACAAAAAATAAGAGATAGATGCAAAGAATTTGTTGTATTGGGGCTGGATATGTAGGGGGTCCAACTATGGCTGTCATAGCATATAAATGTCCTGAAATTAAAGTAACTGTAGTTGATATAAATGAAGAAAGAATCAAAGCCTGGAATAATGAGAATTTAAGTTTATTACCTATATATGAGCCTGGACTAGATGAAATTATTTTAAAATGTAGAGGCAAAAATTTGTTCTTCTCCACTGAAATAAAATTAGAACTTAGCCGTTCAGATATTATTTTCCTTTCTGTAAATACACCTACAAAATTAAAGGGTCTTGGAGCAGGAAAAGCAATCGATCTTAAGTGGGTTGAGCAATCTGCGAGACAAATTGCAAAATATGCAAAAAACAATGCAACGATTGTTGAGAAAAGTACACTCCCTGTTAAAACAGCTGAGACTATTAAAAAGATCCTTGAAACATCAGATAAAAACAACAGCCAGAAAAAAAATTTTCATGTTCTGTCTAATCCAGAATTTTTATCTGAGGGTACAGCAATTGATAATCTAATTAATCCTGACAGAATATTAATTGGTGGAGATAATGAGGATTCAATTAATCTCTTAATAGATCTTTATTTAAATTGGATTCCCAAAGATAAAATATTAAGAACGAATATTTGGAGTTCAGAGTTATCTAAATTAACTGCAAATGCATTTTTGGCTCAGAGAATTAGTTCTATAAACTCAATTTCAGCTTTATGTGAAAAAACTGGTGCTGATATATCTGATGTATCTAAAGCAGTAGGAATGGATTCTAGAATAGGTCAAAAGTTTTTAAATTCTGGACCTGGATTTGGAGGAAGTTGCTTTAAAAAAGATATCCTGAATCTTGTTTATATTTGTAATTATTATGGATTGAATGAAGTAGCTGATTTTTGGGAACAAGTAATTATTATGAATGATTGGCAGCAGAAAAGAATAACAGAGATTATTATCATGAAACTTTTCGGCACAATTAGCAACAAAACAATTGCGATCTTTGGATTTGCATTTAAAAAAAATACTAACGATACAAGAGAATCGCCTTCTATTAAAATATGCAAAGAGCTTTTGAATGAAGGAGCAAACTTACTAATTTATGATCCTAAGGTAAGTTCATCTCAAATAACAAAAGAACTCAATCAAATTGAAAATAAATCAAAAGTTTTTAATGAAGAAATGGGAGTCTGGAAATTATGTAATACAAAAGAGCAAGCCTGTAAAAACGCTGACGCAGTAGTAATTCTAACTGAATGGGAAGAGTTCAAATTTATAAAATGGGGAAATATTAAAAGTCTTATGAGAAAACCAAGCTGGATTTTTGATACCAGAAACATTATCAAAAAAAAGGAGGTTTTATCGGAAGGGTTTCAATTTTGGAGAGTTGGTTCAGATAATTTATAATTGCGAAAATTTTATTTCATGATTTTTTTAAAATAATCAATTGTTAAATCCAAACCTTCATTAAGCTTCACTTTAGGCTCCCAACCCAATTTATCTTTTGCTAGTTTAATATCAGGAATTCTTTGAATTGGATCATCCTCGGGCAAAGGCTTATATTTTACTTTAATATTTTTGTTTATTTTATCTCTTATAATATCTGAAAGTTCATTTATGGTGAATTCTGATGGATTACCCAAATTTACTGGTCCTGTAAAATTAGATTCCATTAAACTAACAAATCCATTAATAAGATCATCTACAAAACAAAATGATCTCGTTTGACTCCCATTTCCATATATCGTAATTTCATCACCTCTAAGTGCCTGAACAATGAAGTTACATACCACTCTTCCATCATTTTCACTCATGTAAGGGCCATAAGCATTAAAGATCCTAGCCACTCTTATATCAACTTCATGCATGCGATAATAATCAAAACATAAAGATTCTGACATGCGTTTCCCTTCATCGTAACAGCTTCTTATACCTATAGGATTAACATTACCTCTATATGATTCAGGTTGGGGTTTAATCTCAGGATCGCCATAAACCTCACTAGTTGATGCCATGAAAAATTTAGCATTTACTTTGTTAGCAAGATCTAGCAGATTATATGTCCCTAGAAAAGTAGTTTTTGAGGTTTTTATAGGATTAGATTGGTAACTAATCGGAGATGCAGGACATGCCAGATGCCAAATATTATCAACTTCTAAATAAATAGGCTCTATTACATCATGTCTTATAATTTCATAGTTAGGGTTAGATAACCATTGGTATACATTTTTCTTTGAACCTGTATAAAAGTTATCAATACAGATTACTTCTTCTCCCATACTGAGTAATTTTTCAGTTAAGTGGTATCCAAGAAAACCAGCTCCTCCAGTAATTAGATTTCTTTTGTTCAAATATATATATGATTTTATTTTTGTATCTTACATCAGATTAAAACACTTTAAGAATCTAAAAATAATTTAAAATTAAAAAATTGTGTACATATTACTTAGAAGTGAAAACATAATAAAATAAAGTAAATAATTATAATTAAAACTTGAATGAACATTTATAAATGGTTAAATATTAGAAAAATTATCTTAATTGGAATATTAATTGATATTGCCTTACTAGAGTGTTTTATAATATTTTCAAATGATTTTATATTTGGTTCATATAGCAAACAATTTAAAACTATAACAAACATAGATGCAAACATATTATTCTTATTTTCATGGATATTTTTAAGTTATATTTGCGAAAGATACTCTAACATAGAAAATATAAGCCTCAAAAATCACTTTAAAAGAAATATAATCAAATCATTAATTACATCAAGCATTATATTCATTATATTCATTATAATTGGCTTAATTTTTAAAACTAATTCTATAATCTTTGAACTTAATAAAGTCTCTTCATTTATATCATTAAGTACTTTTGTGCAATATCTAATATCAAAAGTATCAAGTTTTTTTAGTGATAAAAAAATTAATTATCTAGTTATTTATGATGAAAACTTTTCTGAAATATTAATCTCTTTTTTAAATGAAATGAATCATATTAAAAATTACAGTTTTACCTTATTTAATAAGAGTATAATTCAAAAAAATCATGAGGAATTAATAATTGCGAAAAAAAATATTAACGAATTAGAAGAAAAAGTATGTAATGAATTTCTTTCAAAAAAAAAGAAAATTAGTAGATTGACAGAATGGTGTGAGTTTAAATTAAATTTAATTCCACCAGAAATTCTGAAAACTTTTGAATTTGACCACTCTAGTTTTCAAATAAAAAAAATAGGGTTAGAAATGAGAATTAAAAGAATCTTTGATATTTTAATAAGTTTATGCTTACTAATATCAACTTTTCCTGTTTTAATTATCGTTGCCTTAATGATAAGGATTGAAGATGGAGGTCCGATCTTTTACTCTCAATTTAGATCTGGATTTAAGAGTATTAATTTCAGGATCTATAAATTAAGAAGTATGCATACTAAAGCAGAGCAAGACGGAGTTCAATGGGCTAAGGCAAAAGACAAAAGAATAACTAAAATAGGTTCTTTTATAAGGAAAACAAGAATAGATGAGTTACCTCAACTTATTAATGTTTTAAAAGGAGAAATGAGTTTAATAGGCCCCAGACCTGAAAGACCTGAAATTGATAAAGAATTGTCATTTCAAATTCCCTGCTACAATATGAGATACTTAGTAAAGCCTGGATTAAGTGGATGGGCTCAAGTAAATTTTCCATATGGAGCTTCTGTAGAAGACTCCATAAAAAAATTAAGTTATGATCTTTTTTATATTAAAAATTATTCTATTTGGCTTGATATACTAATTTTCTTTAAAACAATAAAAATCATATTTAATGGAAAAGGAGCTACCCCTAAAAATGGACAAACTTAATAAAGTTGCTTTAATAACAGGAGTAACTGGACAAGACGGTAGTTACTTAACTGAGTTTTTATTAAATAAGGGTTATGTAGTTCATGGAATAAAAAGAAGATCATCTAGTTTTAATACATCAAGAGTTGACCATATTTATGAGGACCCTCATTATGAAAATGCAAAATTCATTCTTCATTATGGTGACCTTGTTGATAGTGCAAATTTAATAAGAATTATTCAAGAAGTACAACCTGATGAAATATATAATCTTGGAGCACAAAGTCATGTTGCCGTAAGTTTTGAATCTCCAGAATATACTGCAAATTCAGATGCTATTGGAGCTTTACGGATACTTGAAGCTATCAAATTATTAGATTTAACCAAAAAAACAAAATTTTATCAGGCTAGTACCAGTGAATTATATGGTTTAGTACAAGAAATACCGCAAACGGAAAAAACACCTTTTTATCCCAGAAGTCCTTATGCAGTAGCAAAATTATATGCTTATTGGATAACCGTAAATTATAGAGAATCATATGGGATTTTTGCTTGCAATGGTATTCTATTTAATCATGAAAGTCCTAGACGGGGTGAAACGTTTGTAACAAGGAAAATTACAAGAGGTTTATCAAGGATTGAAGCAGGATTAGAAAAATGTCTTTATCTAGGTAATATAGATTCGCTAAGAGATTGGGGTCATGCAAAAGATTATGTAGAAATGCAATGGCTCATGCTTCAACAAGAAAAGCCTATTGATTATGTAATAGCAACTGGTCGACAATCATCCGTAAGAGATTTCGTTGAGCTGACGGCAAAAAAAATTGGTTGGAACAAAAGTTCATCTGAACCCTCAATAATTTGGGAGGGAAAAGGTATTAATGAAATTGGAAGAAGAGCAGACACAAATGAAATAATCATAAGAATTGACCCAAGATATTATAGACCTGCTGAAGTTCAGACTTTACTTGGCGATCCATCAAAAGCTTCAAAAGATTTAGGATGGGAATCAAAAACATCTTTGGATGAATTAGTTTCAGAAATGGTTGAGTTCGACATTAAGGAAGCATTTAAAGATTCTAAGCATCTTAAAAACGAATATTTTTAAATATTTTTAATTTTTTGATATGAATAATAAAATTGATAAAAATGACAAAATATTTATTGCTGGTGCTACAGGGATGGTTGGAAGTGCCATTAGGAGAGAATTAATTAATTCTGGTTATGGCATGCATAAAAATAAAATTTTAGCTCCACCAAGGTCTGAACTAAATCTTTTAAATTTATATGAAATAGAAAAATGGTTTGAGGTAAATAAACCTAATATTGTAATTATTGCAGCAGCCAAAGTCGGGGGAATATTAGCAAATAATACAAACCCAAAAGACTTCATCTTAGAAAATCTAAAAATCCAAACTAATTTAATAGAAACATCTTATAGAAAAGGGGTAAAACGTTTATTATTTCTTGGTAGTAGTTGTATTTATCCAAAATTTGCTAAGCAGCCAATAAGAGAAGAATCTCTTCTTGATGGGAAATTAGAGTCAACAAATGAATATTACGCCTTGGCTAAAATAACTGGAATAAAATTATGTGAGTCATTAAGAAAACAAGATAATTTTGATGCTATTTGTTTAATGCCCACAAACTTGTATGGGCCAGGAGATAATTATCATCTTAAGAATAGTCATGTTTTACCAGCATTAATAAGAAAATTTTACGAAGCGAAAATCAATAAATCATCAATTGTTACATGCTGGGGTTCAGGGAAACCAGAAAGAGAATTTTTACATGTTGATGATTTAGCTAAAGCTTGTAGATTTGTTCTAGAGAATTGGGATCCGAATGAAACATCTGCTCCAAAAGATAAAGATGGTAATCCACTAATTTTTTTAAATATTGGATCGGGGAAAGATTTATCAATAAAAGAATTAGCAAAAAAAATTGCCATTGAAATAGGATTTAAAGGAGAAATTAAATGGGACATTTCAAAACCCGATGGTACCCCTAAAAAGTTATTAGATATTTCTAGAATCAAATCTCTTGGATGGCAACCAACAATTTCTTTAGATGAAGGTATAACCAAAACCGTCAAATTATTTGAAAAAATCTATTGGAAAAATTCAAATATTGAAAAAAATTAATTTTCATTTTTTATTTCATTTCTGAATTAAAGTATCATAAGTCAATTATTAATTTAAAGATCTTAAGATTTATGGATAAGGCAAAAGAAATTTTAAGTAATATCAGGTTTAAAGAAGAATTAATTAATTTAATGGCACAATCCAGCAAAGCAATAATGGATATTTATAGAGAATCATCAAGCGAAGTAGTTCTTAAAAAAGATAATACACCCGTTACGAAGGCCGATTTAGCCGCAAATAATATATTAACTAGTGGTTTAAAAAAGCTTTTCCCAGAAATCCCAATTGTTAGTGAAGAAGATGAGGATTCATTAAGTATCCCTAGTACTAATAATGTATTTTGGATTATAGATCCGTTGGATGGAACCAAGGAATTTATAAAGAAAAGTGATGAATTCACATGTAATCTAGCTTTAATAGAACAAAATTTTCCATCATTAGGATTCGTAAGTGTTCCTTTCAAAGAACTAATTTACTTTGGAGGCAAGGAATTTGGTTCTAAAGTTATAGATAAAAATAGAAATATTAAAGAAATCAAATATAAGTCAATACCAAATATTTGTAGAGTTGTTGCAAGTAAAAGTCATCTTAATGAAGCAACAAAAAAATTTATCGGAAAAATAAAAGGCGAGGTTCAGTTAATACAAGCTGGATCAAGTCTCAAATTTATAAAAATTGCAGAGGGTTTGGCAGATATTTATCCAAGACTAGGGCCCACTTCAGAATGGGACACTGCAGCAGCACATGCAATTTTGGAAGGGGCAGGTGGTCAAGTCCTGCAATTAAATGAAAAAATTCTTGAATATGGAAAATCTAATATATTGAATCCTCATTTTGTAGCTAGCGGTATTTAATGCAAATATAAAAAAAGTAAATTATTAAAAGCCTAAATTTTTTTATATGAAACTCTTTTTTTTTCTAAACTTAATTTTTTTTTAAAACCCCAAACTTACTCGAAATACCCACTTTAAATCATCGAAATTATTCAATCTGTAATTCTCTATATGATCAGATAACTGAACTGCAAATGTTCCTCTAAGAGGTATTTCTTGAAAGGGTGCTAATGATGTACCTAATAAAAACCATTTACTATTATATTCAAAAAAGTTAGATAATTTTTGATTATAAACTCTAGATAATGTAAATACTGGTGCCCAGCAAAGCTCTCTTTGATGTGACACTTCAGTTCCAGAGCCCCCAAAAAGATTGCTGCATAATCCTTTTACATTACCCTCAGCCATTTTTCCTGTAGCAAAGCCAAAAGTTGCAGTATTTAAAGGAAATTTACCATTTTCGTTATTGGACCACCATCCTTTTGAAAAAGTAAGGTATAAATCTCTACCCGTATCTGTTAACCCATCAAAGTGAATTAGTTGTTCAGCTCCAAAAGCAACTCCAGCTCTATCTGACAATCTTTTATCAGCTCTAAATCCTAAAGATAAACCTTCTCCAACAGATGTAGACCCTCCAGATGCAGAACCAGAATAAATACTTCTCATTCCCATATTCAAACCAAAACTATAGTTTTTATGATTTATTGGTTGATAATAAAATTGACCTACGGCGTCTCCTCCATTCCAACCTAAAAAAGGTTCGCCTTTTGCTCGCCTGTTGTGTCCTCTTGCAGATAAATCAAACTTATATCTAGAACTCCATTTAAAACCTGGAGGTACAAGCCAACTTACATCTGGACCAATTTTTTTATTATCAAAAATAATAGATCTATTTAAAGAATTAATTTCTACATTTGTTGAATAATTATTTTTTAAAGTTAATTTATCCTGGATCAAATTATAATTTTTATTTATTTTTTTTCTTCCCCAAATAAATTTAGCAGTTTCTAAATTTTTTACATTATTTCTAAATTTAGCATTATATTTTACATCTTTATATTTAATTGGATTATATTTTAATTCGCTGCCTAAAATATAACTATTTATAAATAAAGGGAAAAAAATAAATCCCATTAAAAAAGATTTTTTTTTATAAAAAATTTTAAATATTTTCCAATTCATATTCTTTAAAATTCAAGATAAGTAAAGCGAGACTTTAATATTTTTCTCGTATGGTAAAAGATATTTGTTAAATATATTTAAATTTCCTTTCATTATTGCTCTCTATGTTCAGATATTAAGATTACTTTTTTATATTTTGACAATTCCTCAATATTTTTAGAATAAACTACAAATAAATCTTCTAAAATTGTAAATATGAAATGATAGATTGAAAATATATTATTTAAAAGTTTATTCACAATAAATTCTGTATTCTTCAAAATAGGAGCAAAAATAGATAAAACCAAATTGTACTTTAAAAATTTCAAATTAACAGTTACTATTAATCTTTACTATTGTACAACAAATTTAAATTACAACCTAAAATTTTTTTGTATGATAACTATTGGAGAGGTATTATTTTCATTAATAAATCTAAATTTAAATACTTTATAATTAATTTCTCTTCAGGAACAAATTAGAATTCTTATTAATTGGGGCCATAGCTCAGTTGGTAGAGCACCTGCATGGCATGCAGGGGGTCAGCGGTTCGAATCCGCTTGGCTCCACTTGACTTTTAAATCATTAGGCATTTAAAGTTATCAATTATATAAAAAATATTTCTTATAATACAAAGAAAGTTTTGATTTAATTTCATAAATTTTAAGAAAATTTCAGAAACGAAACCAAAATTTTATTTTTCTTAAGAATTTCTTGAATATAAATTTTATTAACTTATTAGTTTTAATCTTATTCATAAATTCACTTGTATTAAATAAAATAATTGGTGGATTGATATTACTTGAAAAATAATGTACATATTGTTTCTTGATAATAGGATTAGTTAACAAATTATATTTTTTTAAATTTGAAAAAAGATCTATATCGTGTCTAGAAAAATAAACATTAAATTCGTTTGATGCAGGGTCATTAGGTTTAATAGCATCTACTTGAAAATTGAGCTCCTCTAATTTCCTAAGAATATCCAGTAAAACCGGTTCATCCTTATAAAGTCGAGTTTTTTTTGTTGCAGAAGCTTCTAATACGCCAGCTTGAATATTTTTTAAATATTTACCTGCACTTTCAAGGCAATCTAAATCATATCCTTGAGTATCAATTTTTATAAAAACAATTTCTGAAAATTTTTTATTTTCGAGTAATTTTTCTAAAGTTATCGTCTCTACTTGATTTTTTTTTATCTTTGGTTTAATAATATCTATTCTAGAATTCCAATATTTATTATATTTGAGCCCTTCATTAAGTTCTAATAAACTAGTTAGTCCCATATCATAAGCTGTTGAATTAATATTCAGATTAAAATAGCCATTTTCTTTTGAAATACACTTTTCAACAACTTCTACATTTTCAATAGCGTAATTTTTAGAATATTTTTTCAAATGATCAACACATTCTTTAATTGGTTCTATTGCAATAAAATTAATACCAGGATTTTTTTTTGCTGAATCAAATACAAAAACTCCGAAGTTTGCACCAATGTCAATAATTATAGGTTTTTTCAATTTTTGAACTTTTTTAAAATTTTAATCCATGAAAGAAATTACATTATGAATTTTTTAATAATTACTAATATTATTTTAAATTTAACAATTTCCTATTTATGTTTTATGGATTAGTCTTAAAATAGTTGTTTATTTTTTATTTTGTCTTTATTTGTTTTAGCTCCGCACCTAGAATATCCCCCTATAAATACTGATTGTAAATTCATTTTGCATAGATATACAACATTAGATCTTGAGCAGAAAGTAATTTTTCTTGGCAAATCTGAAATACTTATTTTTTATAAAAAAGAATTGATCAAAAAATACATTTACAAAAATAAAAATAGTTCTAATAATAAGATTATACCAGCTCTGAAATCTCTACTTCTTGGTAAAAACTATCTGTATGAAAAACAAATAGTTTCGAAAAATTTTTTATATGAGTACAATCATCTTTTAAAAAAATATAATCCTAAAACTATTGTTTTTAGTTATATATATCCTTTAATATATCTCCATAAAAATAATCTTTTGACAAATAAAATAAATTATTTATGTGAGAGACACAATGATGATATAAATTGGTTTTCTTCTTTAAAGTATAATTTTAATTTTAAATTAAGATATCTAATTTCACCAAAAAATTTTTCTATATTTTTATATAAGAGCTTATTCAATATAATCTGTGAAAACTCAATAAAATGGATTAAAAATAATTTAAAACAAATTGATTTTAAAGTTAAATATATATTCCTTACAGATCAAGATAAGCTTAATTTTGGGAAATATTTTGATAATAAAAATTCTAAAGTTATATCATTAAGTCATGAAATAATTAGAGAAAACATACAAACTAAACCTAATAAAGAAGAAAGGTTTCAAAAAATAAGTAAATGTAATTTATTATTTGTGGGAAATCTTAGTTTAAAGATGAATTATGACTCTTTAAAGTTTTTCTCAGAAATATTTTTACCTAAAATTATTAACCACTGTAATAGAGAAATAAATGTAAATATTTTAGGATTTAATCCATCTAATGAAGTAGAAAAATTATGCTCAGAGAAAAATTTGCAGTTAATCGCAAATGCTTCAGATAAAGAATTAAGTTATTTTTATAATAATTCTCATTATGCCATATTGCCTTTTCAATATACAAATGGTTTTAAAATTAAATTTATTGAATCTATAGTCTACGGATTACCAATATTAGGTACTGAAAATTTAAATTATTTAAAATCTTATAAAATACCACGAAGCTTATTTAGTAACGACCCAAATGAATGGGTTTCAAAAATAAATTCTTTGTTTGAAATTACTAACGAAGAATTTTATAAAAGTAAAGAATCAATAAAGTTCTTAAAAAAATATTTTGAACAAAAAAGAATATCTAAGGAACTAAATAATTATATAAATGAGTAAAATAAAGTTAAATTAATAACCTAATATAAATTTAGAATTTTTACCAAAAGTATATTTTAAGAAGATTGCTATTATCAAGGAGATTCCGAAAATTGCAAAAAGTCAAAAAGAGTAATAACTTTAAATTCATCAGTCCAACTATGAGAAAAAACTATTAAAGCTATAGTTAGAACTCTAAAATTATCTAAATAATAAATACTCATAAAATATAAAGTCTATTTTTTATAAAAATTCTAAATATTTTTCAATTCATAATCTTTGAAATTCAAGATAATTCAAACCAAATTATAATTTTTTTTCTTGTATAAGAAAAGATATTTTTTAAATAAGATTTAAGTTATTTAATTCAAAATATAGGGAAAATGCTTTTTCTTTTAATCCTGTATCAATATCCAATGTAATTACCTTTTTTGATTCTTTAAATTTAAAATCATACGGTTTCTCAATATTCACTAATTCTTGAATTTGAAACCAATAATCCTTTTTTAAACAAAGCTTATCATAAGATATAAAATGGATATCCTTCCTATTTTTTAAAGATTGGAAAGCATAAGTATAGGTAAGGTACCATTGTTCAATCCAATGATTTATTTCTAAATCATTATCAAATTTAAGATTCTGATTTTGAATAGGAATATAATTTGGTCCGAATTCTGTATGTCCAATCCATTTCATATATTTTTCGATAAAGCTGTCCTTTTTAGCATCTTCAATAAATTTCTTATGTTGAGTTTGTAAGGAAAATGCATGTTGAATTGGTTCTCTATAAGGAACGAGTATCTTTGATTGAGTAAAAATTGATTTGATCAATTCAATTCTTCTTATATTCTGATTATTTTTGCTGAGGTATCTTTCTTTTTTATATTTATGAATAATATTACTAATATAGATCCTAAACTTTTCTTCTAATTCATCATTCTGTTCCTCAGCAAAAGTTTTCCAAAACACCTCCTCAAATGCTTCTGGTGATTTTGTAGAGACTTTAATTCCATCTCCGTGTGCTCTTTCTTTTAACTCTAAATCCTTTTTTTTAAAGGACAATTTAGACCAAAGATTTGGGGCGAGCACAAATGGCATATCAGCATAAGAAAGAGATGCAAAAACATTGGATTTATAAAGTGCATTTAATAATATGGTTGTCCCTGAACGTGCGAGTCCTGTAATAAAAATATGGTCTCCAGTTGAACTTGGCGAAGAGATATTATTACTTTCGAAATCAAAAGTTGCTTCGCGCATAAATTGCGATGAAAGAGCAAATTTATGGAGCTTTTGTTCTAACCAAGAGTAATTATTCATTTAACTATTTGTTTTCTAATATAGGCATAAATAAATGCAATCAATATAGATTCGATTATTCCATTCCAAGACAAGGTGAAAATCAGAATCCCACTATACAAATTATCTGTAATGACAAAAATAAACATAATAAAAAATATAATCAATAACATTTGTAGTGAATACTTCATCATCTGAAATGAATATTTGGGAATAATATTTTCTTTCCAGTGATCGCTAATATTTTTATTCAATATTGTGGAAGTGGCCTTCTTACTTAATTTAATAGTAGATTTTAATAAGAAAATGTAATTTGACCTGATAAATATTTCAACAGATAATAAACAAACAACTAAAAGAATTATATGATTCACTTTCTATTTTTATTTTTAGATAATACCCTCTTCTTTTTCTTATTTTTAAGAGCTCGTTTGATTGGATAATATAAAATTCCCCATAATCCCAAAAAAAATGCTGCAATGATTCCAAAAATTGCAGCAATAACTCCTCCACCCATTCCCGGACCTATATATGCCAATAATGTAGATAGATAAGACAATAATATAGAAATAATTTCAACTTTAATTATTGCATTTTTTTCTTTTCTTTAGGAAGTTTTTAACAATCTTAATATCATTATCATTATACAAAATTCTCGACCAACCAATCCTATAAGGTTTATTATTTTCTGCACGATTAAGATATGTCCACCTAAGAGTACCATCAGCATTAAAATATAGAGTTCTACCATAATTAGTTTCCTCTACAAAAAGGTCCCCGTTTTGAAGAATTTGACTAGATCCTTCTGTTACAGTTCTAATGTCATTTTTTATTAAACTATCTCTTAGATAAGAAGAGTATCCATTCATTTTAAAATCATAAATTATTACTTCATTATGTCCATCAACAACATCACCTCCTAAAAAGTCCTTCGAATTATTGTTAAAAACTGATATTGTATGATTATTTAAAATATCTACATCATGTTGATGGAAAAATAGACCAGTTCCCTTCCAGATAACTTTATTTGTTGAGGGTCGATACAATAAAACCATTGATTGATGTCTTAAAGATAAAAAGACATCTCCTTTCTTCCAAAACTCTCCTTCAAAATTCACAGGTTGAATATCATTTATATGTATTGGGTCTATAGAAAATAGTTGATCTCCCACAGAAAATAATAAATACTCGAGTCCATTATCTAAGAAAATTTGAGCAACAGACTTTTCAAATAGAATTTCTCCATCAGGAGATAATTTAACAATTGCATCATCAAAAAAACCTTGTTTTTCTGTAATATTTCTACCAACTTTCCTGATCGGTAGCGACTGAGGATAAAAATAAGAAGGAACCCATATATTGCCATCGATATCTGCTTCTATTGAATGATGAAAAACGTCTTTTGAATTTTGAAAAATTAGATTAGAACAGTTATCGATTTTCATTAAAGGTGAATGATCTAGAAAAACCAAACCACCATCGGCAAGTAATAGCGGATGCATTAGTAAAAATCTAGAGTTATTTTTATCTCTATTTAAATACTTAAATTCATCAATCTTTTTGACATATTTATTAAATTTATTTATATCAGGATTCCAAGTATGCAAAACTTTAAAGTTAGTTAAATCTACAAGTTCTACTATTCCCTCTTTGAGATCTCCATCATACCTTGAGAGAAGAAGATAAGATTCTTTAGAGTTTGGAGATCCTTTAAAACCACTTAATAAATTAAATCTATCTTTAACTTCTAGATCTGAATTTAATACCTTTCTAATAGATACAGGTATTTCCGAGAGAAATAACGTAGTTTTAGAAAGCCATCCTAATTTAATTTCCCCAACTAATTCTTGTCTTACAAGCACACCAAAACCAATTGATACAGGTATACCTAAAAGCAGTACCAAGTAAAGAATCCAGATTTCAATCTTTTTGAACATTAAAGTTCTTTTTTGAGGTATATTTTTTACTGTACCACTTAACTTTTAAATATTTCCTTGAATTAAACAAAATAATTGGAGTATGGGTATTATCGGAAATAATTTATAAATTATTGACTGGTAATAGGATTTGTTAATAAATTATATTTTTAAAAATGTGTATAAAGATCTTAATAGTGTCTAGAAAAATACAATTTAATTTCTTTTAATGCAGAGTCATTAGTTTTAATGGTATCTACTTAAAAATTCAAATACTCTAATTTCCAAAGAATATTCAGTAAAACATGTTCATCCTTATCAAGTCGAGTTTTTTTGCAGAAGCTTTTAATATTCCACCATGCATCTAATTTAATTATTTCCTGCACTTTCAAGACAATAAAAATTGAACCCTTGTGCATCAATTTTTATAAATAAAATTTTTAAAAATTCATTATTTTCGAGTACTTTTTCTAAAGTTATCATCTCTACTTTATTTTGAGGAATAAAATATTTTTTTTCACTAAATATATATCTTCAAATATTTAGTATAAGGATATACATCTTTATATCCGAATAAAAAAATTGTCTAATTAAATAATATTGGCTAAATTTAAGTATATTACTTTTTTTAATTTTTTAAATTAAATTTATTACTAAAAATATT
>CACFAG010000017.1 GCA_902564235.1 uncultured Prochlorococcus sp.
TGTCATTGCCATCGCCTCCACTAAGATTGTTAGCAGAATTGTTTCCTGTAATGATGTCATTAAAGCTTGATCCTATAGCATCCTCAATAATACATTTTCCTGTTGAATTAAATGCGATAGTAAAACCTAATGATTCTGAGCCTACTTGAGAAACAAAACCTCCTCCCCCAAACGCATTTTTTAAAGATGCGTTCCGAAGATCAATATTTACGGCTTTTGTTGAGGAAGTCGCTGAAATCTTGTCGGTCCCACCATTGTCCCAAATACATTTCCAACCATTTAAATCTTCTTCATTAAGATCATAAACATTATTGCCAGTATTGTAATTATTATTTGCTCCATATAAATACTGTGTAGCGGCTATATCAAAAGCTCCTAGGCTTGAACTAAATCCAGAGAAATCTTGTAAAGAGGGAGTGAGTCCAACATTATTATCATGGACGTTATAAGTCATAACAGTCCAGGGAGCGGAATTTAGATTATTGTCTCCTGCGTCATAAGGGGCATTTTGTGATACGCCCGGGAAAGTTCCATAATAATCATTATTATGATGAGGGTGTCCTAACCCCAAAGCATGGCCTAGTTCATGCAAAAAAACAAAATAGTAAAAACTACCAGGATTTAAGGCTATAGAGTAATTGTAGGGATTATAAGCTTCATAATTTAATGTAGTAACACCTGCATATATGCCAGCACCTTCTAAAGGTAAGAAAGCCACTCCAAGTATGTCTTCTCCACTAGTTGACATGAGGGTATTAGATCCTTCAGTATCTGTAGAACCCCAGGAAATATTAGATATATTGGGATCTTTTGTTTCGGTGAATGAAATATTTGCAACATTTGAAAACGCATCCATTGCATTTTGTATTGCTACTATCTCTGGATTTGTCCATTCATAAGCATAAATATTTCCAAGTGCCGTTGAATAATTAGCTTCAGGGATATAATAATATAGAAGATCAGTTGTTATTCCATTGTCAGGATCGTTATTACCCCATTTACCTCCACTAAGTAAACCTTTTACATAATTATTTGCTTCAATACTCGACCAACTGTTATTAGATGTGAAAATTCCAGCTTCATTTGGAGGGTTAGTTTGCCTACTCATTTAGGTGGAAAAAATTAAACTTTTGATATTTGAATCTATATTATCAAAATTTAATAATCAACTTTTAAAAAGTTTAATCATGATAAGCAAAAAAAAATTTAGTAAATTGTAATTATTTTTTTTTATTTATAAATATATTTGAGGAATTTTATGAATATTTAATGGTTTATTCCGCTTGCAACTGCACCTCTATATTAAATATGATTGACAGTCGATTTACAATGAAAGGCAATTAATTCCTTTTTTATGAAGAGGTTTTTAACACTTATTCCAATAATCCTATTATTTGGATTTATATCAATTAGTCCTAAAACAAGAGTTTTGATTGGCACTGCTTTGAATTATTGGGAAAAATTTATTTTGAGTACTGTAAATAGTGAAGATAAAGATAAATGGTTGATAGATAGACCTAAATGGTTAAAAAATCAAGAATTTGAACTTCCATCTTATTAATGAAAAAATTATTATTTTTGTAAAAAAAGAACTGGGTCCAATTAGGGGAAAAATTAATTAAATCAGAATTAACTACTATCAAAAATAGTTGAAAAAATTGAATTTTTTAAAAATAAAGCTGAAACAAAGTCTAAAACTTTCTTATAAAAAAAATTTAAACGATTAGTGAAAAAAACTTATGTTGACATTAAATATACAATTACTTTAATTACTGAGGAATAAATTGGATAATGTCCTTCTTTTTATAACAGGTGTTTTATCTGGAATTATTGTGGGTTTTATAATTAGTCGCTCCTATTCAAAAAAATCAAGGATTCATGATGGAAGTAAAGAAAGTTTTCTAGAGGAAAATCTAAATAAGGCTGAAAAGAACCTGGAAAAAACTTTATTAGAACTTAATAATCAAAGAAAAGAATTAAAAATTTACCAACAAAATTTACAAGAGTTATGTGAGAAAGCCGCAGTAAAAGATACCGAGTTAAAGGTTGTTTTGGAGGAAAAGCTTAAGCTGGAGAATAATCAAAGAGAATTAAAAAAAGATTTTGAATATCTAAGAAATCAAAAGGAATCACTTGGTATTGAGATTGGAGAATTGAAAGAACAAAATAAATCACTTTCAGAAGAAATTACTCGCATTGAATCTGAAAAAGAAAAATTAGAAGAGCTTTTTAAAAATACCGTCAATGATAAAGAAAGCCTTCGAACTGAGAGGGAGAAACTTAATAATAGACTTGCTGAAATAAAAGAACAGTTAAAGTCTCAAGAAACTCAAGCTAAGTTTCTCGAGCAATCTAAGGTAGATCTTGTTTCACAATTTCGTGCACTAAGTGCCGAAATGCTTAAAGGATCAAAAGAAGATCTTTTAAAAAGTACTAAAGAAACAGTAACAGATCCATTTACTAAGCAAGTTGAAATTCTTAGAAAGCAAGTTGAATTATTATCAAAGGATTCGACAGAAAAATTAAGTGCACTAAGGCAAACAACTATCAATTTAGATAAAAAGAGTGATGACGTTAAAGGGGCTGCAATGCAACTAACTAGTGCACTAAGATCCCCTAACGTTAAAGGTAGGTGGGGCGAAGTTAATTTAAAAAGAATTTTAGAATTCGTAGGACTTATAAATTATTGTGATTTTGATGAGCAAGTTAGTATTGAAACTGAAGAGAAGGGTAGATTAAGACCAGATTGTGTAATTAGCATTCCAGGATCAAGAAGATTGATAGTTGACTCAAAGGCACCTATAGAAAGTTATTTAGATGCGATAAAAGCAACTGATCAAAATGTTCAAGAAAAGGCCATAATTGACCATCTTAGAAAAGTTCGTAGTCATATTGATCAACTGGCAAAAAAGGATTATGCAAATCAATTAAGTGAAATTGGCAAAGTAGTTGATGGAGTTGTTTTATATATTCCAGTAGAAGGGGCATTATCAATGGCTTTAGAGCGAGATCCTTATCTTTTAGAATACGCATTTGAAAAAAATATAATTCTTACTTTTCCTACAAGTCTCCTTGCAATACTAAAAGGATTTTCAATGACTATCCAAAAAGCAGAGATGACAAAGAATATAAATGAGATTCAGCAAATGTCTTTTGAACTTTACAAGAGATTTATAAATTTTGTAGAAAAGTTTTCTGCAATAGGTTCAAATATATCTAGGTTAAATAAATCCTATAATGATGCTCAGGGATCCTATGAAAAGAGGTTATTACCTCAAGCAAAACGTATTGCTGAATTGTCCGGGCAAAATCCTGAATTCATTAATCCAAATGAAATCGATTCGAACATTAGACAATTCAAGTCCATGGAAGATAATAATTAGTCAATTTTTTTTGAGGAATGTAATTAAGGAAATTTTAAATTAAAAGATATTTAAATTTTTTAAATAATATTCCCCTATAGTTAAGTAACGTAAAAGAATTTTTGAAGAAATTAAGTATTAGCTGAGACTTACTGCTATGACTAATCGAGGCCACAGGATTCGAACCTGAGACTTAGTGCTACCAAAGCACCTAACAAACTTAGTAGGAAGCTATATCTACATGTTATAATTTGTTATTTTCATTATTCAACTTATTTGTCAAGACAAACCAGTGTGAATTTTACGGCAATTTGACGGCTCATAAATAATTTACTATTAACTTAAACAATACTTATATAAATATTTTTCTAGATCCATTCTAGAGTACAAAGTATTACTCAATTCTTTAGCTCGTTCAATATTGTAGCTTTTATTATTTGCATAAAATTTATTAGGTAGAGTAAATTGATCATTTTTTAAATAAGCAAAATTATCATAGTAACCATCGTATTCCCACATTTTGGAACCCCAAAAATAATTTTCAAATCGATCTTTCCAGTACATACAACCTTTTTTTGTTTTATTAAGGACAAACAAAGTATTGCCAGCTCTTTCTAATAAATGCTGATGAGTATCTTTTAGATCAATGCATTTTTTATGACGGATTGCATCATTTTTATTAGATATAATCCAAGAATCTTTGCAAAAATCATTTTTTAATGATTGATAGATTTTAATACCATTTTCTAAATCTTCTAGAGATCCAGTAATATCTCCAACATCAAGTTTTCTTTTTGCACTCAGATAAAAATACATATTATTTTTGGGGAAATTTTTGGTTAGGTTTTCATAAATTTTAATCGCATCTTTATTGGGTAACCTTTTTGCCAAATATTTATTAGCTAATTCAATATTAGGATTTAAGTCAATTGCTTTTTGATAATTTTCTAATGCAGAATTTTGATCATTTAAAATTTCTTGTCCTCTAGCCAACAGCGCATAACCTAAAGCGCTAGGCTTTATTTCAACTGATTTCTTAGCAAGAATTAACATTTTTAATGCATTATCTTCAGTGTCAAGAAGATTGAAAGCTTCCACTAAAAAATCATCTGCTGAAGATTTTTTATTTTCTGAGATTTTTGTTCCTTTTGAAATATAATCTTCAAAATAACTAATTGGTATTCCCATATTTGTGCCAGTTGAAACTAATTTATCACCGATAGAATAAATTTCGTCTATTTCAGATCTACCATGAATACCTATTAACTTTCCCTTTTTATTTAAAATTGAACCTCCACTCATCCCTGGGAGTGTTTTATTGGTATAAAGGAGTTGATATCCATCTTTGTTATAAGCGTTTGCATTCGCAGTAATTTGCCCTGGTTGAAGTCGACCAAAACTTTTTTCTACAGATGTATTTGGTAATGGAAAACCGAAAACATAGATTTCATCTAACATTTTTGAATTTGCAACTTCTCCAATTTCTGCTATTTCATATCTATTGGCACTTTCAAACTTAAATACGCCAAGATCTACATCTTTAATTTTTTTAATGGAACCTTTTGAGTAATAGTGGAGAAACTTATCATTAGTCTCTAAATTTAATTCATCTGTTGCCGTTACATCCTTTAGTACATGCCAAGAAGTTAAAACTAAATATTTATCTAAATCACGTTTAATTATTACTCCAGAACCCTCACTTGCAGGGCCATAAATTTTAACATTAATACTTTTTGCAATAGCTGAAATGTCATTCTTTATTTCAGCATGAACAACTTTGAAAATATCAATTATTGAAACCGATAATAATATTCCAAGTAAAAATTTATTTCTTGCCATTTCAATAGAATTAATCCACCTAATCTATAGTAAATTAGATCAGGACTTATATTTTATATCAAGGAATGGAGTAGTAAGCGTTTCATTTTTAAAAAAAATTCTGTATGACATAAATATCTTCTGCTTTAGGATATTTTTTTGAAAAAACTTTATTGCATGATTAGGCGAAATTGCAAAAAGATTAGTTTTGATTCTGTATTCATTTACTAAACTAGTTATTTTATAACTTTTCACAAAAAAAATGGAAAGCATTTCATGTATTTTACTTTTTCCAAATATTTCTCATTATTACTGTAATTCCTAAAAAGGGTAGTATAAGTCTCCAATCTATTGGATATGGCCAATAATTCAAACCTATAATAAATGCAAAAAGGATCAATCCAGTAACTATTCCTTTTTCAATATCATTTTCTAATTTCATTTAATTTTTTCCTAATTTTAAATATTAAAAATAGCTAATCCCCCCTTATTGTAGATCTACTGTCAATGGTTAATAAGTATATAGTCGATGGTAGAAACAAGAAACCCCTCCAGAAATTCCAACTACTAGAGAGGTTATTAAATTGACTCGTAACTATAATAAAGTCAATTTATGTCTTGGAGTAAACGAAGTGTGAACTCATTGAGGTTTGGCCTCAACTAATTTATAGCAAAAGAATTTCAAATAAACTTATTTAAACTTCCCAATTTATGTCATAATCTTCATTAATATTTTTTTCATAAACCCTCGCAAGTTCTCTAAGTAAAGTTTTTACTTCCATATCTGTAGCGCCAGATTCGTCTTGGAACTTGGTGCAAATTGCCTTAAGTTCTTCATAAGCTTGCTCCAGCAATATTGTTTTTTGATCAGGATTAGCCATTTAGTTTTTATTTACTACTTCTCCTCCATACTCTCTTGCTATAACATCTAAGCACCTAAGAATATCTTTATTTTTTAAAAGGTCTGTTTGTGCCAAATAATTTAGAAGAGTTCTTATTTGTTCAATAGTATTTTCTTCTAATTCCTTCATTATTTATATCTATTAACTTTATCTTATATCAATTAGGATCTTCTACAAGCATTAAGAATATTGATCTTGTTTAATTTGTTTTTTTAGTCTTTCGTATTCAACGTGTAAAACACCTAAACGCCAAGCATCTTTCAATCCTTTAACATCTCCCATTAATAGCTTTGCATCAGCAAGAGAATGTGACTTCATGTTCAAGAAATCTTTTTGCCAAGATTTGACATTCCATTTATTAATCATTCAACCAGCTCAATAGAATAGACAGTATCCTTGCAATTATTTTTTTTATCCCATTCCTTTGCGAAAGGAGATTCCATCTCTGCTCCTAATTTTTCTAAGTCAGTACAGTTCATTAATAAATGAGATTTATGTTCGTTGACTTTTACAAACTCATAATCAGTTACAAACTCCTTGCACATTTCTTCAAGAAATAATGTCGTTACATCATTTTTAAATTCTTCAAATGTACAGCTAAAAGTAGAAATGATGAGAGTGTTCATAAAAAAAAAGAGTGTGCTTAATTCCTTTTATCTTAGATCAACTGTCAATAAAATTTTCCACAAAATATTAGTTAAGAAAAATTTGACTAGCATTTTATACGAGACATTGATCTATTTTAGTCAATAAAAATTTGAGAGATGGAATATAGTTTTAGGAAATTACGAATAAAATTTTGGAATCATTTGATTACTTCGAATATCTAAATTCAATATCATCTCATCCACCTGTAATGATAATAACTATACTAGTTTTCTTTTATATAAGAAGAAAAATTTTGTTAGCTGGCAAAAAACATTAGCAGTCTATTTGATATTTATATTTTTGAATTGTTCAAAAATTAAATAAACAAAGCTAGTAATAAAAACAACTTCATATATAGTTTCCATTTAATTTACCGTTGTTATTGAACTGCTTAATCCATAAGTGAGAAAAATAAAACTTACAAAAGTAACTCCTATCATTACTGTTGTGTAGAGTTTATTTAGTTTGAAATCATTACTTGCAGATGAAAAGTCTGCGATAACAAAATTTTTCATTGAATATTTATCTCTATTTCTGAAATTATTACTGTTAACCAAGCTCCCTAAAATTGGATCTGTAGAAACTTTTATTTCTTGATTGATAACAGAATTTAAACCTTTATCTTCATTGAAGAATCTTGGAAACATGTATACATGCCATAAAGCTATTATTGCCACCCAAAAAACCACACTAATTCCTGCAAAACCAAAAAGTAAGAATCTAAAGGTTTCCATATTTGTTTTTTAATTAACTAAAATCTACATCAAAAAAAATATCTAAATATCGCAATCCAAAAAAATATACTTTAAATAAATCAATTAATCATTTCATGATGTTACTAATGATTAGAAACAATGTTAATAGGGGTTTTTCTTTAAATATAAGTTAATGATCAAATCATTTATTTAACTAAAAAAGACAAAATAATAATCAAATTTATTATTACTTTTTAGAAATGGATTTCAGGATTTTACTTGTTATTACACCAATAATATTCTCATGGATATTTACAGTGTTTTGGTTAGGTAGGTGGGATGTATTTAGATTTACACCACTAGGATTGCCAAAGAAGGGAGTAGCTCCTTTTAAAAATTATCAAGTATGGGAAGATTCCGCATTAATTCCTGATACTGGCAGACCAGAAGAAGGTTATCCAGTATTTACTGTAAGAACCGCAGCAGTAAATGCTCTTGGCATTCCAACGGTTTTCTTCCTTGGAGCAATATTGGCAATGCAGTTTAAATCTTATTAATTAGGAAATTTTGATGGACATTAGATTTTTAATTGTTGGAGCACCATTTTTATTAGCATTTTTTTATACTTTATTTTGGCTAAAAAAATGGGGTGCTTTTAATTCTACAAATAATAATTTGCCAAAAAATATTTCTCAAAAAAATGAATCAATAGAACAAAGTTATATTTTAGAAAATATCTTTTTAACAAAAAATTAATCAAATTTTACTTATTCTTTAAATTAAAACCTTGTCATGATTCCTATAGAACAGTATTTATTTTTTGCAGTTTCTCTTTATACATTTTTTTATCTTTCAATAACCATAGTAAGCGCATTAATTAGTTTTTCCTAAACAATAATTACATAATAAAACACTTACTTGTATAAAATTAATCTTCCTTTATTTTAAAACTCATTATATAAATATATAAGTAGATATTAGGGCAATCTACTAACCGCAAGCTTTGATAATGCGGTTCGTAATGAGAACCTCCCTTTGACCTCATTTTCTTTTTCGCAATCTTAGAAAATGAGGTTTAAATAATTTTTAATAGTCAAGAATAATAAAGTTAATTTTTTATATAAATACAGACATTAAATTTTATTCATGGTTATGTATATTATTTACTTTTTAAAAAAGAGTTTTTTCTTTATAAAGAATATGTAGATAATTGGCGAATCTGCAACGGTATAGATTCCGTATTTTTGAACCTAGCCAACGAAAATATTCTTAACTACGTTTTAGTTATTTTAGTAGTTAGGAATATTTTTATTTTAGGGTTAATTTTTTCTTAAAAACAAATGATCAATAAATCACAAAAAGTATCCTCATTAGAAAAGATCTACAAGAATTTGGAATCTGGAATGCCAGAGAATAAATCTATTAAAGACTATGCTCTCCCTAATGCGAGACAGTGGTTAGGTGGAAGATATTTAGCCCTTTGGGTATTGCCTATTTATTTAATTGGAAAAATTGCTAAATTCGCAGCTTCCTCTGCATTTATAAAACCATATTCTCCGATTGAAAATGGCACTTCTTATAAAAGACCAGAAACTTTGTACACCTCTTTAAAAGGTGTTTTTAAAGGAGAAGACCATTTAAGATTTTTTGATCATAGATTCATCGCTATTTGGGTATTGCCTATTGCTTTGACTGGAATTGTTTTTGAAGTGCTTTTTATTTGACCTACTAAGAATACTTTCCCTTTCAATTAAGTATCTTTTGTCCGCAATTTATTCGCAATCAGTGAGGACAGAATTTAAGCAATAAAAAATACAGGCTTTGAAATCTTTCTATGAGTTGAATAATTAGAGTCGGGGCGACAGGATTCTAACCTGCGAACTGGATTTCCCAAAGTATAGAGATTGGGGTTGAGTTTTTTTGTGGTAGTTAATATTTAATTGAAATCAAGATTTAAATGTGAACCAGATCAAGAAATTTGATTAATTTTTTAATTTATTTGTACCATTTTAATAAGATAAGAATTATCTTTAAATTAATATCAAAATTAATCAAATGGCAAAAAATATTATCAAGCCAATTTTTTCTTTAGGATTTATTTTTGCTTCTGCTGTTCAACCTGTATTAGCGAAGGATAATTTAATTGCTCACAATGTCGTTAAAAAAACTGTGACTGCTATTTACTATCCCACAAACTGTAGGAGAGTTAAAACAGTTAGAACTAAATCAGGCGAGATCCTGTCGAAAGTTGCAACTGAAGATGTTAAATGTCCTCAAGCAAAAACTCCGCATTTTATTAAAAAAGGTACTTTCACAAATCACAGTGGATCAGCTAGTCATCATAGTCATGATTATAAGCATAGTCATAATTCTAGTAGCAAGGCATCAAACAAAATTGATGATAATAGCTGCAAGGAGGGGAGTTTAATAGGTGGTCTTTTAGGTGCTGGCGTAACCATGTCAGCCACAAGAGGGAAAGATAGGTGGTGGGCAGTACCTGCTGGAGGAGCTGCAGGTGCGATGATTGGTTGCCAAATAGATGGAGGCTAAACCTTATCAAAAGAGATTAATTTGCCAGTAATTTTTTGCAAAATTTGAAGTCACATTTACTTGATTAGCATTCGATCTAAAATAAGGGGCAATTAGCTCCTTTTTATGAAAAGATTAATAAGTTCTATTTTTGCAGTATCCCTAATCCCACTTTTCACAAACTATTAGAAATTAAATGCTCAGGGAGTATATAACTTAGACCTGTAATAACACCTTATAAATCTTCATTAGATAAATGTGATTTAAAATTTGTAAAATTACTACCCAAAATGGATATCAGGTTAATCTCGGTAATAAAACTGATGATTGGATTAAAATATTTGGCTCAGATATATCTCAATCGACCTCTATAAATGTAAAGTGTGAGACTTATTTGGGAGTGAAATCTGAATCAATTTCTTATCTTAACGGGGTTGATTTTATAAGAATAAGCAATATCTTTGAAGAACTTACTTATTAGAAAAATTAAAAATTATTTGTTGTTCAATATTATTCATGAAACGCTTACTACTTGCAACTTTTTTGTGGACTTTGATATTTCCCACTAATGTATTGAGCAATAGTAAAGAAAATTATTTTTTTTGCAAAAGACTTGAAAACGAAGTAAGTAAAAATCTTTTAAGTCGTAATAAAAATTTTATTCCATCTTTTGTTGAGAAACTTATAAATGAAGAGATGGTCTTAAGAGAAATTGTTTCTAAAACCCTTATTAATGAATTAAAAGTCAAAAATAATGACTTCTTAACTAGTAGTAAGTGTTTATTCTTTTTTTCCTTAGAAAAGTTTGGAGGTAAGTCTGTATCAAAAAAATATGAGGAGATTGTTTTAAAAAAGTTTGAAGAGATAACTGATAATTTTAAAACTTTTTTTAATAAAGATATTATTGATCAAATCAAATGAGAAATGAAACTGTTACTACTTGCACTGCTGATAGTTAAAAAATGACAGCCAACTTAGAAATAATCGTATACCATTTATAAAAACCAAAATCTTTAATGAAAAAAACTATTTTAATTGGTTTGATTGCTGGCATTGCTGGGCTTGCAATTGGTTATAAAGTACCAAAAGACAAGAATGCTGGTTATGTAATGATTTCTGGCAGGATTACAAATCCAGAACAAGCAGGTAAATATTTTGAAGCAGTAAATGATGTTGTTGTTAAAGGCTGCGGAGCAAAGACATTATCAGTTGACTTTGAGACTGATGTTAGAGAGGGATATGATGGTCCGTTTTCTGTGCTTTCAAAATTTCCAAGTAAACAAGCAGTAATTGATTGTTATGAAGGACCATATCAAGAATTAATTCCTTTAAGAAAAGGAGCTATAGATATGAATTTTAGAATAGTTGAAAGAAATAGATAAAAAAAGCTGGTAGTGGTGCTACACAACCAAGAAGAATCGAACCTTTGCCACTTATTTATAGAGACGGAAAAGAAGTTCAATGGAATTTATTAGAGAGATTTAGAAGCAACTTCCTACCATTGTCAGAAAAGATGGATGGAGAATCTTGTAAGGACTACTTAAGTAGAAGGGAAGGATGGAAAGATTTAAAAGAAATGATGTTAAAAAAGAAGGAGCAAATATTGTTCCTTATAGTTTCCGTAACTATTAAAGCTTTCGAGGTCATATTGCTGGCCTTGATTATGGAAGTATGGCAAAGAGCATGGGAAATTCTATTGAAGCCCATCATAGAAACTACCCTTATTCTTCAGAAGCAATTACTACCATCGCATTTAAGCAAGCTAATGAGAGGTTGGCAGCATGAACTGTAATCCAATATCAGAAAGAGAAGATTGGTTTATTACTGATAGGAAACCAACTATTTGCCCCAGATGCGGTAAAAAGGAAGTTAGAAAAGCTGTTCTTGGTTATCCTGAATCAATAACTCCTGATGAAATACCTTTTTAAGAATTGACAGTCGATCTAAAATAAGTGAAACTTCTCTAGTTTATCTTGAAAAATAAATTATTTTCATTTTTAGCTCCCTTTTATCTTTTTGCAGGAATACCTTTTGCTTGGTATTGTTTTGTACCAAACTTTGGCGTTTTGTCAGAAAAAAAAATTTATCGTTCCCAACTTACAATTCATTTAGACACTTTAATAAATAGATCTAAATATTTATGGAAAAAAACAACCCTACCTAAGGACATGGAGTGGAAAGCATGCAGATATGATGCTTTTGATGAATTCCAAATGAAACTATTTGAAACTTCCTCAGATCAAAAAGATAATCAAAATAGGCTTTTTAAGTATATGGATAATAAATGTGGAGAAAAACCGTCTTAATAGATAATCCTCTATCTTAATAAGTTTCTCTCAAACAGATACATATATTTATTGATAATCGATCTAAAATAAGAGGTAATTAGTTTCTATTTTTTTATGTCAGATAGAGAAACAATTGAATCAATGTTGTATGAGTTGGCAACACCGCAGAAAATGGGCTCATTTTTTGTAAATAATGCCACTTCAGACTTTTTATTTATCAGACCTAGTGGGAATCCAATAAGTGCAAAGGGATTCGAGGAAATGATGAATTCTGGCGATGTTGTTCAGGAAAAAGCAGAAATTACAAAAATTCATAAGTTTGAATTTCTTTCTGCCGATGTAGCAATGTGTGTCTTTACTCTTGGGGCAAAATTCTCTTACAAAGGAACTCCTAATGATGATTTACCAACTGTGACTTCTATCTTCAAAAAGATTAATGGGATTTGGAAAATCCATTGGATGCAAAGATCAACGGGAGATTCAGATCTGTCTCTGTGGGCTTAGCAAGTAATTAATATTCAGAATATGTACGGCATAGCAATTACTTATGCAGTTGCTAGTTTGTTATTACTAGTTGGCTTTGCCTATTTAACATTCAAAATGAACTCTAAAAATGATTGGAAGCTTACCTAAATTAATTGCTCTTTTTATGGTTTTATTACTTTTAGGTAGCACTTTTGTTGGTGGGATTATTTACTTTATAAGATGAATTATGCCACTGTTTATAAGTTAATAATGATTGAATTCTTAGGATACTTAATCAATTCCAACATCAGATCTTTTAGACGATGAAATCCTCAAACTATAAAGAAAAAGCTATCGATGAAATAGTAAAAATAATTCAGGATTTTCAATACAATGTTGAACTTAGTGAGATATATAAAAGAGAAATTTTAGATCAAGATAAAATATATGATTGACAGTTAATCTAAAATTAAAAGTAATTATCTCCTTTTTTATGCTGTTTCTAATTTCTTATAAATTTACTGATGCAAGCGCCCAGGACAAGGGATCAAAAATGTTAAAAGAATGGTACGACAAAGGAGGGCCACAAAATAGACCAGAAGGTTATGACGTTCAATCTTGGATTTTCTTACCTCAACATGGCAATGGGTACTCTGTTGTAGAAGCTGATACTTTAGAAACTATTTGGAAACAGTGGTGTCCTTGGAGAGAATTATTGGAATTTACTATTGAACCTTGTGCAGATTTAGATCAAACAGTAGCTCTATATTGTTAATGAAACGCTTACTACTTGCACCGCTTAAAAATAACTTTTAAAAATACTAGTTTTCTTCCACCCTTCTTCCAAGAGTTTCTTATATTCTTTTCTTGCTTTTTTCTTATATCTTCGTAAGTATGCGTATATAGGCTCTAATTTGCTCTAAATACTTCTATTACTGGCTTATTTAGGCTTATTACCCTCTAAAAAACTGTCACATAGGGGTTGACTATTATGCAAATTCCAGACGAAATGTTGAAAGAAATTAGAGAAAGTGGATACGATCAAGAGCTTGTATATAACTACATAAGGGAACTATTAAACAGCGATAAACAAATTAAAGAAAATAACAATCTAGAGCTTATAGATAATTACTTATTAGACAAAGATCTACAAGAACTATGGAAAAATGCTGCTGAGATACAGATGGCAGCAGAGCTTATAGACAGTTACTTATTAGATAAAAGATTTATGCGAGAGCTTGAAGATAGAAATGAATATGATGCTGCTTAAAAATAACTATTAAATATAGATGTTTTCTTCCACCCTTCGTTTAATAGTTCCTTATATTCTTTTCTTGCAGCCTCAATAGTTTCTACTCTGCTACCTTTCATAACTGGTTTACTACTTCTTTTGTAAACACACCCATAGGAAATCATCATTGCATCAATGCTTGGCGAAGGCTTGGAAACATCTTCAAATGGTTCAAAGACTTTAATTCTTGACCTGTTTTTATTTATTAAAGTGAACTTCTCCATAAAAAATTATAGACAAATAAAAGAGGGGTAAAGCTGCACCAAAACCCCTCGAATTACTACACTGTGAGCTTAGTAGTTATTGATCTTTTAGTTGAAGCTATCCTAAAAGTTTTTTTATAAAAAATAGGTAATGGAAAAGTCTCAATAAAAACAGTAAACGAAATTATCCCCGCAAGCAAAAGGGCATAACCAAGGATTTTATCTTGAAAACCATTACTATTTGGGTCATAGTAACCGTAGCCACCGTCGGGTTTGTGGTAGCGTTTAACTCCTTTATTCTAACCAGCCACTTTCTATTAGCGGCCGATTCTCTTTTACGTTTAAAAGGGTCTGAAAAAAGAAAAACAATAAAAAAAATCGTAACTAAAAAAATAATATAATTAATGCTTCCATAAAAGAGGAGCTAATTACCCCTTATTTTAGATCGATAGTCAATTAATTAGTTTTAGTGGTGCAAGTAGTAAGCGTTTCATAAAAAAACAGCTAATGAAAATAGATTTTATTTAGGATATAAAAATAAAGTTTAGGGAAGATTAAATGTCTATCATTACCGACAATACAGTGTTAGTACATATTTACAGCGGTTTAGAATCCAAAAATAAAATAACTTTAGGTTTATTGGTTGCCCTTACTGCAGAAAAAAACGATCATAAAGTAACACTTTTTCTAGCAGGAGACGGAGTACAAATATTAAATTGCAAAAAAGCTGGTGAAATAGTTGGTCAAGGTACTGGAGATTTATACGAACATCTTCAAAATTTAAAGAATTCAAAAATTACAATATATGTCTCAGGAATGTCTGCTAAATCTAGGGGTTACGATGAGAAGCTTCTAGATGGATACAATGCAGAGTTTGTTATGCCAGATGTTCTAGTTGAAGAATCAATTAAAGCGGATAGCATACTTTGCTATTAAAAAAGGAGCTAATTGCCCCTTATTTTAGATCGACTGTCAATAAATTTGACGACTATTTGACCACATTTCGAGTGGTTATATTTTTGCAACAAAAAAGTGAGTCTGGGTAACTAACTAGTATGACTTGGATTTGATAGAGTCGGGGCGACAGGATTCAAACCTGCGACCAAGTGCTCCCAAATCAAGAGGTCAGAAGACCATATATCTACGATTTTAAGCTATAAGTCTAGTTATAAGACCCTTTTTCTTCCAAAACCTTATAAGGCTTTCTAATACTAAATGGATTTTTCCCTAATTTCCCCCTAAAGTTGCCTTAGTGCTTCATAAGGTTTTAAAAGATGCCACAAACTAATAAAAAGTAAGAATGGGAGGCACAAGAAACTAGAACCCTCCCTTGAATTTATAAAAAACTCCCTAACGAAATTAATAATATTTAATAGAGTTTAAATTCTTAATATTCTTGAAGAAACTTCTTTTGAAAACAATTAACATTGCTTTGATAGGCTAAAAATAAACTTAAATCTCTTAAGAAATTTATGAAGGTTACTTGGCTGGCATCATATCCAAGAAGTGGCAATACTTTCTTAAGAACAATTTTATTTAATTGCTTTGGAATTAAGACGGCAAGTATTTATCCTAAAGATCTAGGTGGAAATAAAATTTTAGAAAATTTTGTAGGCCATATAGAACATAGTCAAAATAAAACTATTACATTTCCAAAAGGCGCTGTCCCAATAATTAAAACCCATAAATTAAATAAAGACGATAATAGATCAATTTACATAATTAGAGATGGAAGAGCAGCTAGTGTAAGTTTATGGAATTTCTATAATAGAAATATTCCAATGAAAGACATAATTCTTGGAAATCATCCTTTTGGTATATGGAAGGATCATTTAATTTCATGGAATCCATTAAAAAGGCCAAATACACTTCTTGTAAGATACGAAGATATACTTGTTAATTTTGAATATGTATTGAGCTCGATTGAAACTTTTTTAGAAAAAAATGTTATTAGTAAAAAATTACCCTCTAGAGATACAGTCGCTACTTTTGATGGGAAATGGGTCAAGTCCAAAACAGATTGGAAGGAAAAAATCTCAAGTGAAGAATTAAACTTATTTAATGAAATAAATTTCCCGTTACTTAAAAAATTCGGATATGAGTGAAGTTATTCTTTTTAACCATATGATTATTGTATTTAATATGCCTTTCCCCTTATTTTCACAAATTCGTATGAGATATTAGCTGATAAGTTATATCCATATTTAAAACTGTTATTGTCTGAAAGATTTGGCTGATTTTTTAATATCTTTTTGAAATTTAACATAGATTAGGTTATGTTTTTTTAGAATTATAATAATAATAATTGCTAGATATATTGACTATTAACTATTCAATGAAAAAAAATATCAATGAGCTGATACTAAATAAAGAATATCAAAAAGCAGAAAAATTACTTAAAAATTTATACGATAAAAATGAGATTGACTATTTGCAGTTACATCAATTAGCTTTTTTAAATATCATTAGATCTAATAATAAAGAAGCTATAAATTTTTTAAAAAAATCTATAGAAAAAAATCCAAATTATCCAAATTCATTAAGTGACTTAGGAAGTTTATATCTAAAAGAAAATCAAATTTCCGAAGCAAAAAAATATTTTTTAAAATCTTTGGATTTCAACAAGAATTTATTTAGCTCACTTAATAATCTAGGTATTATATATAAGAATCAAAGAGAGTATAAATTAGCCATCAAATATTTTTTGAATGCTTTGAGAGTCAATCCTAAGAATTATTTAGTAGTTTATAATTTGGCTCAATTATTCGATGAACTCGAAGACTATAACAAAGCAAAGGAGTTTTATATAAAAACACTTAATCTAAACCCATCATATGGCAACGCAATAATTGCTTTTTATAACTTGTTATTAAAAACATTTGAATGGAGGATTATTAATAAATTTGAACCTAAACTAAAAGATTTTGGTGTTAAGTTTTTTCAAGGAGGTGAGCCTTTAACCTTTCTTTATTTGGATGAAGAAAACCACGTAAGAAAACTAAGAGCAATAAATTTTTTTAATTCAAATTTTAGAAGGGATCAAATAAAATTAAAATCTCAAAATAATAAAAAATTAAGGATAGGTTATATTTCCAACAATTTTGTATTTCATCCAGTTTCATTTCTAATATCAGGAGTTATTAAGAAGCATAATCGTAATGAATTCGAAATTTTTGGTTATTCTATAAATACAAAAAAAGACCAAATTACGAAAAAAATGTCAAACCTATTTGATGTTTTCAGAGATGTATCAGTTAAATCTGATGACGAAGCGGCAAATATTATTAGATTAGATAAATTAGATTACATTATTGATTTAATGGGATATACTGCAGGATCAAGAATGGGAATATTATCTAAAAAGGTAGCACCAATACAAATTAGTTATTTAGCATATCCTTCTACTACTGGGTCTAATCAAATAGATTACTTATTGGCTGATAATCATGTTATCCCTGAAACGGAAGTCGATAATTTTACTGAAAAAGTAGTGAGTATTCCTGGAACATTTATGTGTTTTGACGATACTACAAAAATCTCGGATAAAGTTACTAAAAATCATTTTAATAATTTCAAACAAGAGAGTTTTATTATGGTTGCTTTTCATAGACCTCAAAAATTAAATTTAAAAACTGTTTCATGTTGGTGTGACATTCTAAATTCAATTGAAGATAGCTTTCTATGGATCAAAAAGCCAAATAAATACGCTATGAAAAATCTTATAGAATTTTTTGAAATGAGAGATATAGATCTTTCTAAAATTATCTTTGCGGATAGAGAACCAACTTATGAAAAACATCTTTCAAGATACAGAGTTGGTGATTTATTGCTTGATACTTTTAATTACAATGGACACACTACCACAATTGAGGCATTGTGGTCTGGACTCCCGGTAATCACCCTTCAAGGCAGAAATTTTGCATCAAGGGTAAGTTCAAGCATTTTAAGATCAATTGGTTTTGAAGAATTAATAGCATATTCAATTGATGAATATAAACAAAAAGTGATTTTTTATTCAAAAAATCCAAGTAAAATCAAGGCTCTCAAAAGTAAGTTGTTTAAATTGAAAAGTAATGGAGAATTGTTTAATACAGAAACTTTTACAAAAAAACTTGAGGATGTTTTAAAAGAATTAAAAAAATAATTAATGAATGTATTTTCATCGATAAATTAAATAATGGAAGTCTTGATTATCTCTGCAAAAATAATCTCTAAAGCCATCTTCGAAGAATGGATATGGAGATTTAAACTCAAGGTGGAGTTATTAATTGGGGTTATCTTTTACAAATCGCTGATAGTTTTTAATTGCCAGATGATATAAAGTAAGTGAAATTAGATTCTTTAGTTAATGTCTTCAGGACACAAATTTACCGCAAGATCAGATCTTGATACTGCAGTAGATTTATGGATATCTGATCCAGATAGAGCGACTAATGATTATGGAAATATAAATACTTGGGATGTTAGTGAAATCACTGATTTTTCTTACCTATTTTCAGATGAGTCAACTTTTAATTCAGATATAAGTGGCTGGGATGTAAGTTCTGGAGAAAATTTTCATGGGATGTTCTTAAGAGCAAATAAATTTAATCAGGATATTGGTGACTGGGATGTTAGTTCTGGAAATGATTTTGGATATATGTTCTATAACGCGGATGCATTTAATGAGGATATTGGTGACTGGAATGTTAGTTTTGGAACTAATTTTGCATATATGTTCTATAAAGCGGTTGCATTTGATCAAAATATAGGTAACTGGAATGTTAGTTCTGGAAATAATTTTGTGGCGATGTTCTATGAAGCAGATGCTTTTAATCAGGATATTGGTGACTGGGATGTAAGTTCTGGAAGAAATTTTGTGTCGATGTTCTCAAAAGCAGATGCTTTTAATCAGGATATACGTGGCTGGGATGTAAGTTTTGGAAGAAATTTTAGAAAAATGTTCTATGACGCAGATGCATTTAATTATGATATAAGCGTTTGGAATGTAGGTTCTGGAACTAATTTTGGACAAATGTTTGATCTTGCTGATTTTATGAAAGCAGATGGCTGGCCAATAACCCCAACTGATGGTGATTTCATAGGAATAACAACAACAGGAAATGAAAGATCAGAAAATATAAATGGTGCTAATGGTAATGATGTTCTTACTGGTCTAGCTGGTAACGATTTTATTAAAGGTTTTAATGGTAGGGATAAATTATATGGAGGTGATGGTAATGATAGACTTTTTGGCGGAAGTGGTATAGATGATATGCATGGTGGTACAGGTGATGATAAATATTTTGTTGACAGCACCGATGATACAGTTACAGAAAATTCTTCAGCAGGAACGGATTTGATTTACTCCGAGGTCTCTTATACCGCCCCTTCTAATGTGGAAAATTTAACTCTCACAAGATCTGGAGATATAAATGGTACTGGTAATGCTGATACAAATAGAATAAGAGGTAATAGTGGTGATAACTATTTAAGTGGTGCAGGTGGTGACGATACTCTCTACGGCAATGAAGGTGATGACACTCTTAACGGTGGTAGTGGTGCAGATGATATGAATGGTGGTAGCGGTGATGATAAATATTTTGTTGACAGCATCTTTGATGTTGTTTTTGAAATTTCTTCTATTGGAGGAACGGATTTGATTTACTCCACTGTCACTTATAGCGCTTCAGATAATGTAGAAAATTTAACTCTCACAGGATCTGGAGATATAAATGGTACTGGTAATGCTGCTGCAAATAGAATAAGAGGTAATAGTGGTGATAACACTTTAGAAGGTTCTGGTGGTAGCGATACTCTCTTCGGCAATGCCGGTGATGATATTCTTGACGGTGGCAGTGGTATAGATGATCTGCGTGGTGGCAGTGGTAATGACAGATATATCGTTGATAATTTCAATGATACCGTTACAGAAAATTCTGGAGAGGGATCTGATGTAGTGCAGTCTTCTGCAAGTTTCAGAATTAGCAATCTAAATATAGAAAATTTAACTCTCACAGGATCTGGAGATATAAATGGTACTGGTAATGCTGCTGCAAATACTATCAGAGGTAATAATGGTGATAACGATTTAATGGGTTCTGGTGGTAGCGATACTCTCTTCGGATATGC
>CACFAG010000018.1 GCA_902564235.1 uncultured Prochlorococcus sp.
ACTGATACCTTTTACGCCCATCCTTAAAACATCATCAGCATTTCTAAATGCCTCTTGAAGGGGAGCTCCTGCAATAACATCTTTTAATCGATCATTTGGAATAACAATAAGTGTATCTACGTTTTCAGCTAGTCTAGCTATTCCTTCTTCTGCTTGGCGCATTCTTCTTTTGCCTTCAAAAGAAAATGGTTTGGTTACTATGCCAACAGTTAGAGCACCGCTTTGTTTCGCTACTTCTGCGACTACTGGAGCTGCCCCTGTACCCGTTCCACCGCCCATTCCAGCGGCTATAAAAACTAAATCAGATCCCTCTAAAGCTTGTTGGAGTTCGTCTCTGGATTCTTCGGCAGCTTTTTGCCCAATACTTGGATTCCCACCTGCACCTAAGCCTCTGGTTAGATTTTGTCCCAGTTGAACTCTACGATCTGCAGAAGACTGAAGTAGAGCTTGTGCATCGGTATTGAGGACTCTAAAAGATACACCCTCTAAATCACTATTTATCATTCTGTTGACGGCGTTACTTCCACCACCACCTACACCAATAACTTCTATTTTGGCGTTTTGGCTTGGAAGGATTTCTCTCGATTGATCAAAGTTTGGATTGTTACCGAAGCTCATCTCTTAATAGGAATCTAATACTAGTATTGGGTGCATTATGAACTCACTGAGCTCATCTGTAGGAATTTGTTGAGGAAAATCCTTAAAATATTTATTTTTAAAATTTTTTGTTTTAAATGCAAAACCCACATCAACACTACAATAATTAAAAAAAATTATTTAAAATTTATTTTTAATTATTAGGGTTTGAACACTTTTATTTTTGGTTTATTTGGATTAGTAAGATCAATATTATCTATTTTTTTCGAAAAGTTATTTTTCTTTAATTCACTTTTTAGGTTATTAATTATTTGTAATTGGTAGTTGATTAATTTTGGATTAAATCCTAAGAATATTGTTTTTAAATCTTTTTCTTCAACAGTTAGAAACCCATTGGGAGAAAAAGTTATTTTAACAATCTCAAATTCATAATTCTCTTGGGCAATAAAAATTCTAGATAATATTTTTTTAAATTTTTCTTTCCATCCAAAAACTTGTATGGTTAATTTGATCAAATTTTTTTTGTCTGCATTTTTTTTTTCTATAAAAAATCCATCTTTATCAATAAAGCCTAATTTTTTTTTGTCATTCAATATCATCTCCCCATAAGCTATTGGAGTTCTAGTATTAACATAAATTTTCAAACCAAAAGGGAATATTTGTCTACTGACAGAAACATTCTTGAGAGATAAATTTTGTTTTAACTCTTTTTCTAAAAAATTAGTTTTAATAAAAATTAAACGAATCGGAAATTTTAAAGATGAATTATTTACCAAATCATTCTGCGAAAATAATGTACTACCAGAAATTCTGATGTCTTGCATAGTAACTTTTTTAAGAGTTTTTAAACTTAATAAGCTTGTTAAAAATAAAAATGCAATTAGAAAAAAAAGGGTTCTATTTTTGATTTTTTTTTGATTTTTCACAAATCACATCGAGCTTTTTCCATCAATTGGTCCATCCATTTTCTCGCTTGTTCTGCATCTGAAAAAGGTACATCCATCTCTTTACCATCTCCTACTAATCTCAATCTACACTTTCCTTGAGATTCATTTGTGAGCGGAGCCTCTCCAGAAGTTAGGGCCATTAATTCAACTAGTTCTAGTTTTTTGATTGTGAAACTATCTTTTTCTTCAAATGTGCCAGCTTCAAATGCACTCCATCTCAATTCACCATCTCTTAAGGAAGCTGCACCTGAGCTATCTAACTTACAAAGTTCAGAACCATTTGCCCAACTTCTAAAAAGATTTTGCCTTCTTCTTTCTAACCATCCTAAAGCAGTCAATAGAACAAAGATAAAAAGTAAAGGTAGCCAAAGAATTCCATGCAACATTTTACTTGTATTGTAATTCTAAAGATATATCTACTAGTTTAGACACAAGTTGTTCAATATTTAAACCTGAAGCTTTCCATAGCATTGGAAACATACTGTTTTTGGTAAAACCAGGAATTGTATTTATTTCATTTAAAATAATTTTATTTGTAGTTTTTTCTAAAAAGAAATCTACTCTGGCAAAACCAAAAATATTTAATGCTCTACAACTTTTAATAGCAATTTCTTTAATTTGTTGAGTAATTTTAGAATCTATTTCGGCTGGGATAATTATTTTATTATTTGTGTTGTATTTTGAATCGTAGTCATACCAATCACTTTCGTACTTTACTTCGCCTATCTCAGATGTTAATAGTTTTGAATTCCCAATTATTCCGCATTCAATCTCCCTTACCTCCAAACCTTCCTCTACTAAAATTCTAGGATCTATTTTCTGAGCCTTTTCTAATGCTTGTAATATTTCTGATTCATTTTTGACTTTGGAGATGCCAAGAGATGATCCTGAATTCGAAGGCTTAACAAAAACAGGAAAATTTAAATTTTTTTTAATTTTATTGATTAGCTTATTTTTTACCTCTTTATCGTTGAGATTCTCATTTTGAAAAACTAAATAATTAACTTGTGGAAGTTTTAGGTTTGAGAAAATTGTTTTCATCAATATTTTATCCATTCCAAGTGCTGAGCCTATAATTCCACATCCGATTAAAGGTTTCTTGGTAAATTTCAGTAACCCATGAATTGATCCGTCTTCACCATTAAATCCATGTAAAATAGGAAACCAAATATCAACATTTTGAAATTCAATTCCATCAAGGAAGTTAATTTTTTCTTGATCTAAAATTCCTTGTTTTTTTGTTGTATTGTTTTTGACTTCACCAATAAGGATTTTTTCTGAAAATTCGCTATCAAGCCAATCTCCATATTTGTTTATATAAAAGGGTTCAATAGTAAAACGTTTTTTGTTTACTTCTGATTTAAATGCTTCAAAAACTGTTTTTGCAGAGTGTATAGATACTTCATGTTCATTGGAATGCCCACCAAATATTAACCCAATACATTTTTTCTTTCCTCCTATCATTTAAAAAAATTATAAATAAAGTTCGCCTGTTAAAGAAAAAGGTCTCGCTTCATTTATTATGACGTTTATCTCATCTCCAAATGAAAAATTAAAGTTAATGTTTTTCGGAATCTCTACGAATGTTAATCTATTTGTTCTAGTTCTACCCATAATTTGCGAAGAATTTTTTGGATTTAAACCCTCAATTAAAATGCTTTCGATATTGTTGATATATCTTTGATTTCTGCTCCTAGCAGTTTTCTCAACCAAATCATTAATTTCTCGTAATCTAGCTTTCTTTACCTCTTCCGAAAGTTGATTCGACCAGACTGCTGCAGGTGTATTTGGTCTGGGAGAGTATGCTGCCGTATTTACTTGATCAAAGCCAATATCTGATATTAGCTTTAATGTATCTTGATATTGTTGTTCGGTTTCCCCTGGGAAAGCAACTATTGCATCGGCTGTGATTGATGCATTAGGCATTAATGATCTTATATTATCGATAATATATTTATACTTTTTAATAGTGTAGCCTCTGGACATTTGCTTTAAAATCTCATCATTTCCACTTTGGAAAGGAATGTGGAAATGTTCACAGACTTTATCAAGTTCGTAACAAGCTTGAATTAATCTTTTTGAAAAATATCTAGGATGACTGGTAGCAAATCTTATTCTACGAATACCTTCAACATCATGAATGTAGTACAAAAGATCAGTTAGAGTATTTTCTTTCCTCCCCTCTTTTGTTGTACCTGGGAGATCTCTCCCATAAGCGTCAATATTTTGCCCCAAAAGAGTAATTTCTTTAAACTTATCATCCGCTAATTTTTGTATTTCATTTTTTATCGCATTCGGATATCTTGATTGCTCTTTACCCCTGACAGAAGGGACTACACAATATGAACATCTTTCATTACATCCATATATGATATTTACCCAACCACAAATAGAACTTTCTCTTCTAGCACTTGTTATGTCTTCAGAAATGAAGGTTTCCTCAGTTGCAGCAACTTGGTTACCTAAATCAACTTTACCAAGTAAGTTCTCAAGGTTGTTTACATGTTGAGGCCCCATTACTAGATCAAGTTCTGGGACTCTCCTGAGTAAGGAAGCTCCTTCTTGCTGAGCAAGGCAACCTGCAACAACAAGTTTTAAGTTAGGTGTTTTGTGCTTTCTTTTTGCTTGTCTTCCTAGAAAGCTATAAACTTTTTGTTCAGCATTATCTCTGATGGTACATGTATTGTATAAGACCAAATCGGCATTTAATTCGTCATCTGCTCTGATGTATCCCATTCTCTCTAAAGTTCCAGCCATTCTCTCAGAATCAGCTTTATTCATTTGGCATCCAAATGTGGTAATCCAATAGCTGCCATTAGTTAAATCCTTCTGGAGTTTTTTTTCTTCTTGTTTGGTTTTTGTTAGCACTTTGCTAGGAATTTTTTATGATTCTTTAATTCAAAATTACAGGTTTAGCAATTTTGGGGCAATTTTTTGAGGGCGAGCGAGGGGATTCGAACCCCCGAATAGCGGCGCCACAAGCCGCTGCCTTAACCACTTGGCGACGCCCGCCTCACATTTATAAATTTAACAACTCAAGGGTAATTTTTCATAGTTATTTTTATCTTTTGGCGAAATTTGAATTATTTTCTAATTCATTAAAGTTTTCTGATGATTTAAAATAAAAGAAAATTTAAAAATTTGAGTAATTCTGGCACAGCTGAGGTTCTTATTCCCAGAAGCATTTGTTCAATAGAAGATTTTGATAATCTCATTATTGATGTAGAGGATTTTTGTTCAGTTTCCATTTGTTGGGAGGATGGATTTGTTTCTGAGTTAAAGCCCTTAAAAAATAAAGTTACAAAACCAAAAAATATTTTATTCCCAAGATTTGTTGAAACGCATTCGCATTTTGATAAATCTTTTACATGGGCAGACTTTCCTAATCTGGAATCAAACTATGGAGGAGCATTATCAGTAAATCTTGAAGAACATAAAACTAGAACTACAGATAAGGTTCTTGAAAGAGTTGAGAAATCATTAAAACTCGCCATACAAAATGGATATCGAGCTATTAGAAGTCATATTGATACTTACAAAAGTCAATCTATTGATATTTGGATTGAACTTTTTAAATTACAAAAAAAATTTTCATCTGAGTTGACCTTACAATTCGTTGCTCTAGCTCCATTGGAATTCTGGGATACAACTGATGGAGAAGATTTGGCAAAAATATTATCCTCTAATGGAGGTATTTTAGGAGGTGTAATTGTTCCTCCTTTCAATAAAAAAGATACAAGTAAATTGCTCTCAAAGATGCTTCTTCTAGCTAGTAAATATAAATTAGAAATTGATTTTCATATAGACGAATCGACCATTGAGCCTGGAGCGGGGATTAAAGTTTTATTAGAGACAATCGAAAATTTAAAAATTAAAAGTATTCCGATCACTTGTAGTCATTTAAGTAGTCTTATTTCTCTAAGTCATAAAGAGATTTTAAATTTAGGAGAAAAAATAGCTGAGAAAAATATTAAAGTTATTGCTTTACCTCTAACAAATTTTTGGCTGCTCAATCGAAGTAACAAAACTACCTCATTAAAAAGACCAGTTGCTCCAATAAAGCAATTACAAAAATCACACGTGGATGTATCTCTAGGTAGTGATAACGTTCAAGATCCCTGGTACCCATATGGTAATTTTGATCCTTTTTATATGTTGTCTTGCTCGATACCTATGCTTCAACTAAATCCTTGGGAGAGAATGACTCTATCTTCTATTTTTTTAGCTCCAAGCAGATTATTAAACTTAAAGTGGGATGGTTTAATTAAGAAGGGTTGCCCTGCTGATTTTGTGATTTTAGATGCACAAAGATGGGCAGATGTTTTTTCGAGTTCCTTAAAGAGAAAAGTGTTTATAAAAGGCGATTTACATTGCTAATCGGCTAATTTATATACAAAACAATAAGAATTTAATTAATGACATCAAATACTCTTAAATTTATAGACAAATTTCGGGAAGTTAAAAACTTAGAGATTATTGAAAGCCAATCTGACATAAAAAGACTTTCAAAAGATTTTTATAACTACTCTCCAATCCTTACTGAAAAATTAGACGAATGTATTGCTGATTTAGTGGTAAGACCTAGTGATCATAATGCAGTAAAGGACGTAGCAGAAATTTGTTGGGAATATTCTATCCCACTTACTTTAAGGGGTTCAGGTACAGGTAATTATGGACAAGCTGTCCCATTGTTTAAAGGAGTTGTAATGCAAATGAGTCACTTTAATAAGTTAGAAGAATTTGATCCAGATACAGGCTTTGTAAAAGTACAGTCTGGCTGTGTTATGGGAGATTTAAATAAACAATTAGAGAACTATGGGAGGGAATTGAGGTTGCTTCCTAGTACTTGGAAAACTGCAACAATTGGAGGTTTTATTGCAGGTGGATCAGGAGGTATTGGTTCAATTAGGTGGGGATTTTTAAGAGATCCAGGAAATCTCATTGGTTTAGAGGCAGTAACGATGAATGAAAAACCTGAATTATTAAAATTTGATGCTGAAGAATCCGAACCTCTGAATCATGCTTACGGGACTAATGGAATAATTACTTCTTTACTACTTGCAACTGATATCAAACGTAATTGGTATTCAATAGTTATCGACTGTATTGAATTTGAAAAAACAATAGAAATATTAAAAACTCTAACCAGCGCAGCAATTGATCTGAAACTAGGAGCAATTCTTGAAGAAGAAATTGTAGATCAAATGCCGAAATGGTTTAAAGCAAATTCTAGAAGTCACAAGATATTAATTCAATCTACTCTTGGAGGAATAAAAACCATCGAGCTAATTTGTAAAAAATTCAAAGTTGAATCTACCCTCCTTGGGGAAGAAGAAAAACTCGTCAATGGAATTTCTGAAGTCGTATGGAATCATACAACTCTTCATATGAGGTCTAAGGACAAAAATTGGACGTATTTACAAATGCTTTTGCCTCTTAATGATGAACTAGAATTGATTAATTTTTTGAGAAAAAAATGGGGTAGAAAAGTTCTTTGGCATTTAGAGGCGGTTTCTCAACAAGGAACACCAAGATTAGCCGCTTTGCCTGTATTAAGGTGGAATGGGATAGATGAATTGAATGAAATAATGGAAGATAGCAGGAAACTTGGTGCGTTTATTTTTAATCCCCATGTTTTAACTGTAGAGGGCGGAGGCCTAGGAGTGGTTGACGCAGATCAAGTAAAAGCGAAATTAAAATTTGATCCTAAAGGACTATTAAATCCTGGAAAATTAGAAGGATGGGAAGTAAAGGAACAATTTAATATTTAACATTTCTGTTTATTTGCAAATTTAATAAATTCAGCAACTAAAAAAATAGAACCCGTTAGGACAGGACGATTAGGTGGCCATTTTTCAAGGGAAAATAAATAATCAATGGCAAGTTCAAATGTTTTAAATTCAATTGTTTTTTGAAGGTCAATTTCTTTAATCTGAGAAAGATCTTTTAATTGCCAACTAGGTTGGTTTGGTACTGGCACAAGTAATAAGTGATCATTTTTCTTTAGAAGAGTTTTTAATATTGCGTAAAAATCTTTTTGTCTTTGGACACCTAAAATCCAATAAATTCCTTTATCTTCATTCTCCCAATTACTTCGCTCATGAGAGAGTGCTTTTGCAGCAGGATAATTATGCGCACAATCTACAAGAACTTCTTTGTTCAAAAAATTTATTATTTCTAGCCTTCCCTGCCAAGATGTCTTTTTAAGACCTTCAGATATGTGTGTTTCTTTTATATTAAATCCCAAATTATTCAACGCTTCAATTGCTCCTAAGGCTACTGAAGCATTTTGCTTTTGAAAAATTCCTTTTAATCCAAGCTCATAGCTGTTTGAAATTGAATCTTTCCAGATAATTTCTGCTCCAACCTCTTTAACTTTTTTGGTTATTAAATTTTCAACTTGACTATTTTGTTTGCATGAGATGACAATTGCGTTTTTTTCAATAACGGCTAATTTTTCTTCGGCAATTTTTTCAATAGTATCTCCAAGAAATTCTTTATGGTCTAAGCCAATATTCCCAATAGCAATTATTGGTCTAGATTTATGGGCTGTTGTCGCGTCTAATCGTCCCCCTAAGCCAGCTTCAAGAATGAGCAATTCAACTTTTTTATGGTCAAAGAAATTTAGTGCGCAGCAAATGATTTTTTCAAAAGGAGTTAATTCAAATGTTGAAAATTTCTCTTCTATCAATCTGTAGACTTTTTCAAAATCAGTCTTGTTAATATTTTTTTTATTAACTCTAATTCTCTCGCATACGTCCAAAAGGTGGGGAGATGTCGTTACGCCAAAATTACTTTTAGCTTCAAAAAGTATATTTTCTAAATATGCCGCGATTGAACCTTTCCCATTGGTTCCAATAATTTGTATCGCAGGGATATTCTCGCAAGGATTACCAAGTTCTTGAAGTGCTTTTTTAATTCTTGATAAACCTAACTTGATATTATCCCTTTCATATTTGGGTGATAATTCAAAAAATTTTAAATTTGCATTTTTCAAAATTTAAATTGCTATAACTCTTCAAAAATTGAATTTAGCTTATTCAAAAGAATATTAATTTCTCTTCGAGATATAACTAATGGTGGGACGATCCTTACAACATTTCCTCCTGCAGGAACTACAAGTAATCCTTTATCAAAAGCTTTTAATGTAATTTTTTTTGCATCAGCATAATCATCATTGATCACAAGACCTTGTATTAAACCTAAACCTCTTTTCCCGTTAATAATATTTGGAAATTTTTTTGACAATTCTTCAAACCCAGCACTTAATTGTTCCCCTCTTAGATAAACATTATTGATAATATTTCTTCTATTGATTTCTTCTAATACAGTTAGGGCAGCTTTACAGGCGAATGGGTTCCCCCCAAAAGTGCTTGCATGATCTCCGGGAGAAAAAATGTTGGCTTTTTCTTTTACTAATAATGCTCCAATTGCATGACCTCCTCCTAATCCTTTTGCAAGGGTGAATCCATCAGGTTCAATTCCTAAATTCTCATAACCCCACATTTTTCCAGTTCGACCTACTCCACTTTGAACCTCATCTAAAATGAGAAGAGAATTATATTTATCACATATTTCTCTCAGGCTTTTAAAAAATATTTTACTTCCGGGAATTACGCCGCCTTCTCCTTGGATTGGTTCAACTAAAACGCCGGCAATTTTTTGATCATTATTTTCACACTCTTCAAATAATTTTTTTACAGAATCAAAATTGTTAAATTTAAAAAATTTGAACCCTTGAATCATTGGTTCGAAACCTTTTTGATATTTGGGCTGTCCAGTGGCACTCAAGGCTGCAAGCGTCCTTCCATGAAAGCTGGATTCTGCTGCGAGAATAATTGATTCTCTACCTTTATTTGTTGTATTACCATATTTTTTAATTAATTTAATTGCTGATTCATTTGCTTCCGCACCACTATTGCAGAAGAAGACGCTTTTAGCACAACTCATATTCGTTAAAGTTCTGCTTAATTGTTCTTGTTCTTCAATGTTGTAAAGATTGGAAATGTGCTGAATCTTTTTTAGTTGAGTTGATAACCTTCTTCTTAAAACTCTGTCGCTATGTCCAAGACTACAAGTTGCTATGCCAGCTACTGCATCAAGATACCTTTTACCTGTTTTGTCCCATAACCAACAACCTTTTCCTTTTTTGAAAGATATATCGAATCGACTATAGGTATTCATCAAAGTGGGAGCGGTCGGACTTGAACCGACATACCCGAAGGTGCCGCATTTTGAGTGCGGTGCGTCTACCAATTCCACCACGCTCCCAAGGCTTTTGAAAAAATGAACTTTTTTATTATAACAAAATTCAACTTATTGACTATTGTTTTGGTCAAGGAACAGTTATCAAGAAAACGTTTGTTAATAGTTAATCTTTTCGATAAAAACATAGAATTATTTATTGCATTTGCTGACAAGAAATGAGGTTAAAAAGAAAATTTAAACATTTCTGATACATTTTTGTGATTGAATGCGCTTAAAAGTCTTTTTTGAAAGGAGATAGCTTCATGATTAGTAATATTGTGTTATATTTAAAAAAAAAGCAAATGTCTAAAACTCAAGCTAAAAAATTATCCTTTAAATTTGTTCCTTATCTTTTTATTGCAGTAACTATACTTACAACATTCGGATCTAATAGTGGAACTTGGTCATGAAAGAATACAAATTTAATGGTTTAAATAAAATTTGGTCTAATCGCTTTTTAGTTTTGTTTATATTATTTTTGGGTTGCATTTCATTAATCAATATTGCTTACGTTTGAATCAACTTTCTAAGCTTAAAAATATATTTGGAAAAGACTAAGCTGCTTCGAGTTTTGAAAGATTCTCAGATTTTGGTTCAATTTTATATCCATTCTCCTCAATGGTATTATTACTGATCTCTCTAATTATTTTTACACCACAATTTTTTAGTTTTAATTCAAAATTTTCATAACCTCTATCTAGATGTTCTAATCCACTGAAATTACTACTACCTTTTGCGATGATTCCTGCAATTATTAATGCAGCTGATGACCTTAAATCTGAACCAACTAGATGCATCCCATTAATTGTTTTAACACCTTTGATGTGAGCTACGTTTTTGTTTAGTTTTATGCTGGCGCCCATTTCATTAAGAAAATAAATATGATTCATTCTGTTTTCGAAAATTGTTTCAGTTATCTTTGATTTACCATTTGCGATTGTCATTAGAGTTGTAAATGGTGCCTGCAAATCAGTAGGAAAGCCTGGGAAAGGAGCTGTTTCAATATCTACTCCTTTAATCTCTTTACTCTTGATAGAAATCGAATTACCTTTAATCGTAATTTTACTCCCACTCTCTTGAAGCTTATTAGTGACAGCTTCAAGATGATGAGGGATTACTGGAGAAATTGTTATTGAAGAGGAAGTTGCAGCAGCAGCTATTAGAAAAGTTCCAGCTTCTATTCGGTCTGGAATTACTTTATGGGTACATCCGCCAAGCTTATTAACACCATCAATAATAATTGTTTCTTTACCGGAGTCATAAATTTTTGCCCCCATTTTATTCAGCATTTGGCATAAATCTTGAACTTCAGGCTCTCTAGCAGCATTTTCAATAGTAGTTCTTCCTTTGGCTAAAGATGCTGCCATTATTAAAGTTTCAGTCGCACCTACACTTGGACAATTTAATTTAATATGAGTGCCATGAAGTCTATTTTTGTTCCACCTTGTTTTTGCCTTTACAATTCCCTCTTCAATAATAATGTCTGCTCCTAGTGCGATTAATCCATTAATGTGCTCGTCTATTGGCCTTGAACCAATATTGCATCCACCTGGCAACGGTACTTGAGCTTCTCCAAATTTAGTTAATAGTGCACCTATACAAAAGAAGCTAGCTCTTAATCCTTTAACAAGTTCATATGGAAGTTCTTTAATCGAAATAGTTGTTGGATCTATTTCTAGTTGGTTGTTTTTACGAACTAAATTCACTCCTAAATTCTTTAAGATATTTCCCATCTTTTCAATATCAGTGAGAAAAGGTACATTTTCAAGAATTATTTTTTCATTAGTTAGCAATGATGAGGCTAATAAAACTAAGGCGGAATTCTTCGCACCACTTATTTCAACTATTCCATTTAACTTGCCTTGGCCAAGAATCTTTAAATTTTGCGATTTAAGATATGACTTTGTTTTGCTTCCGCAAATCATTAAGACTTAATTTATTAGATTCATCATGACAAACTAATAATATTAAGTCCACCCTATGTAACGTCATGAATATTAATTAAAAGTGAAAATGTATTTTTTGATTTCTTGGGAAATAAAAATTTAATAAATAATTGATCAAAATATTTATGTAATTAAAATATAGTTGATAACAAATTTTTCAAAATACTCATAGAAAATACTTTTTTAAAAATAACTAGTAAAAACAATAATCTAGTTAAAAGATTTAGATCATTTAAAAGAGGGTCATCTCCAAAAGATCAAGACTTTTTTTGCATAGAGGGCACTCATCTCATTGAAGAATTGCTGAAGTCTGGAAAAAATCCCTCTAAGATTTTAGTTACCGAAAAATGGCTAAGAAAGAATCAAAATCTAAGAAAAAAATTTGATGAGTCATTAATTAATGTTGTCTCAGAGGAAATCTTGGCATCTGCGATTTCAACAATTAATCCAGATGGGATAGCAGCTTTAGTAGAAATTTCAGCAATACCTAATTATCAATTTAATAGAAAAGATGATTTTGTTCTTGTTCTCGACAGAATTCAAGATCCTGGGAATATGGGTAATCTATTTAGAACCGCTTTAGCTGCGGGTGTTAATGCAATTTTTTTAGCTGGAGGTGCGCACCCATTAGGCCAAAAGGTATTAAGAGCATCCTCAGGTGCAGTTTTTCATCTGCCATTTTTAAGATTTGATGGCATTGAAGAAGAAATATTAAATTCTTTACTTAAGTCTTTGTCTGAATTATCAAATGTAGGATTTAAGATTTTCTCTACTAGTAGCCATAATGAGAGTTCAAAAAAACCTTCAAAACCTTACTGGGAAGTTGATTGGTCTAGACGTACAGCATTAATTTTGGGTAATGAAGGCCAAGGTATTCATAAAAAAATTCAAGAAGCTTTTAATGAAAAAATTACAATTCCGCATAGCGAGATTGTAGAATCATTGAATGTGGCTTGTGTTGCAGTACCGTTATTACTAGAACGAAAAAGAGTCGCATACACCTCTAAATAAATAAATAAAAGTGACTGATTCAAGTTTTGATTTTGATTTAATCGTAATAGGAGCAGGATATGGAGGTTTTGATGCCGCTAAACATGCTGCTGGTAAGGGACTAAAAGTCGCAATAGTAGAATCTTCTGATATGGGAGGCACTTGTGTTAACAAGGGTTGTGTTCCATCTAAAGCTCTTTTGGCTGCAAGTGGAAAAGTTAGAGAAATAGCTAATTATGAACATTTAGCTAAATTTGGTATACATGCTTCACCAGTAAGGTTCGAGAGATCAAAAATTGCAGATCATGCAAATAATTTAGTTTTAAATGTTAGAGAAAATTTAACAAAAACCCTAAAAAGAAGTGGAGTTGAAATTATTTTGGGCATTGGAAGAATTGAAGAAAATCAAAAAGTAGGTGTAAGAGATAAAAACGGAATTGATAAAATTTTCACATGTAAGAATATTGTTATAGCAACAGGCTCTTCTCCTTTTGTTCCCCGTGGAATAACTTTGGATAATAGGACCGTATTTACTAGCGATGATGCGGTTAAACTTGAGTGGCTTCCAAGATGGATAGCAATTATTGGAAGCGGATATATAGGTCTAGAATTTGCTGATGTTTATACCGCGCTTGGTTGTGAAGTTACCATGATCGAGGCTTTGGAGAATATTATGCCAACATTTGATCCAGACATAACTAAAATTGCTAAGAAGAACCTTATTCAAGCAAGAGATATAGATACAAAATCAAATGTCTTTGCGACGAAAATAACACCTGGATGCCCTGTAAAAATAGAACTGACTGATGCAAAATCTAAGGAAGTTGTAGAAACTTTAGAAGTTGACGCTGTACTAGTCGCAACTGGCAGAAGTCCTAATAGTAATAACTTAAATCTTGAGTCGGTTGGTATCGAAACAGTAAAAGGTTTCATTCCTGTAGATGATCAAATGAGAGTTAAGAATGGTGATAAAATAATACCTAACATTTGGGCTGTTGGAGATGTAACGGGCAAACTAATGCTTGCCCATACAGCTGCAGCGCAGGGTACTATTGCTGTTGATAATATTTGCGGTGATAATGTCGAAATTAATTATAAAAGTATCCCCGCAGCAACCTTTACTCACCCAGAGATTAGTTCAGTTGGTCTCTCTGAAGTTGAAGCTAAAGAGATATCTACAAAAGAAAATTTTACTTTGGGAGTTGTCAAAAGTTTCTTTAAGGCTAATTCAAAAGCATTGGCTGAATTGGAGAGTGATGGATTGCTAAAGTTGATTTTCAACAAAGATAATGGGAAAGTATTAGGTGCTCATATTTTTGGGTTACATGCAGCTGATTTAATTCAAGAAATTTCGAACGCTATTTCAAGGAACCAAGATGTAATTGAATTATCTAAAGAAGTTCATACTCATCCTACTCTTAGTGAAGTAGTTGAGGTCGCATATAAACAAGCGGCTTCTCAAATAAAATAATTTTTAAAATTAATGGAGATAAGACGCAGGCCACCAAATCCAACAGTAAGGGTAGAAAATTTAGAATATGCTGTACCTCATAGAGAAGCACAAGCAAAAAATATTCTGGAAGAAATTGTATGGCACAAGGATATTGAAATTAAGAATTTAAAAAAAATAGTCTCTTTAGAAGATCTCATCAAAAAGATTGAAAAACTTCCTACTCCCAAAGATTTTTATAAAAATATTTTGGAGTCAAAAATAAAACCAGGAGTTATTGCTGAAATAAAAAAAGCTAGTCCGAGTAAAGGAGTTATTAGAAAAAATTTTAACCCTAAAAACATAGCAATTTGTTATGAAGGATTGGGTGCATCATGTATCTCAGTACTTACCGATAAAAGGTTTTTTCAAGGTAGTTATGAAATACTCGAAACTGTGAGGAGATCAACTAATCTCCCTCTACTCTGCAAAGATTTTATTATTTCTGCTTATCAGATTTATAAAGCAAGGGTATCTGGTGCTGATGCAATATTATTAATCGCTGCGATTTTAAGTGATGACGATTTAATTTATTTAAAGAAAATAGCTGATAATTTAAAGATGAGTGTTCTTGTTGAAGTCCATAATGCTCATGAATTAGAAAGGATTCTAAAGTTAAAATCTTTTAATTTGATTGGAATAAATAACAGGGACTTAAAGACTTTTAAAACGGATTTAAAAACATCAATAGAATTGATGCATACATATGCAGATATATTTTTAAAACAAAATATTATTCCAATAAGTGAATCTGGAATTAATTGCGCCGAAGATTTAGAATCGCTTAGATCTATTGGAATCAAGGGAGTATTAATTGGTGAAACTTTTATGAGAGAAACTGATATTGAACAATCTTTCAAGAAATTATTTAACTCAATTTAATATTGACTTTTAATATTGACTTCAAATCGTGCTATAAAGTTGAATAAAC
>CACFAG010000019.1 GCA_902564235.1 uncultured Prochlorococcus sp.
AATTTTCAAATTTCTATAAGTCCCTAACCCACAAAAAAATGAAAAAATTCAACTTAAAATCAAAAAAACTTTTAACAACTGCCTTATTTCTAACCTCAGGCCTAACTATACTTAGCCATTCTAATCCTGTTAACGCAGAGGCATGCCCTACTGCTTCAACCATAACTAGTCCCAATGATTTTGGAGATGATACCAGCTTTATTGCATTAACTGATGGAGCTTGTTACGGAACACCAGAAGAATATGGCGTAACTATTTATAAAATGGGACTTTGCACAAGCAATCCTGCACCTTCATCTGCCGGTAGTGCTCCAGACACTTCCTCGTGTTCATTTAACTTTGAAAAAGATGATGGAGTTGGAGAGGCGGCTTCATTTGCATCAGGTGGAGAAGTAGATCTTTCAGAAGCATATTCCTCTAGACCTGACGTTGGCACCTATAGTTATGCATATATTGAAATCAAAAATAGCTTCGATATAAAAGCTTCATACGGCCCTTTAGGAGATAGTGCTAATACAACATACTTTACTAATGGTACTTTAAGTGATGCTGGCACAGTTACTGGGGCATCAACCACTCCCACAGCTTCTGATGGCTATGTAACTACTACAGCTCCCTTAACTACATTTTTTGGAGATATGGGGGAAGAAGTCTGTGTGGCAACAGCAAGTGAAAGTGTGACTGGAGGAACAATACGTGCTTATTTGTTAGATTCATCTGGTACTTTAGTCGCGGATGATTCCTCAGTGGCCGAATGCAGCGGCGTGACAAAATTACTGGGAATAATGGAGTTAAGTACTGCTGTTAACATTACCTCATCCACTACATCTGTTAAGACTACTTTTAAAGTCGAAGATAATGGGACAACAGTAATATATGACGATGTTGCAGATGGAATACGTTTTGATTCAGGTCCTTTCAGCGTATCTTTTGAAACTAGTGAATAATTTTAGATAATATTTTTTGAATTTTTTAACCTTAAATCCTTTTAATAAAAGGATATATGTTTTAATATTTTTTCTTTTATTAAATTTCTTTTTCCCTAATGAAATACCTGCTTCAAAAAAAAGAAGCATTATTTCCGGAGTTGAGGTAAAAGTTCATAAGAGAGAAAGGAAACATATTGAGGCATCTGCCTTATTGTGTGCCCTTGCAAGAAATGGATACTACGTTGAAGACCTAAAAAAAAATTTAAAGACTAATTTTAAAAACCCAATTTCTAAATCAGATCAATTTTTATTATTAGATTTAATGAGTTCTATGTGTCCTGAGGTTAATAACAGAAAAATATTTGAAAATAAATAAATCCCAGCGACAAAACATTGCTTTGCTTAGCCTCAAATTAGCGAAAAACTCATTTTATGAGGATAAAAATGATTTTGTTATAAAATATTTAGCAGTTTGGTCTTTTATAGATGACTATTATGAACTAATATCTTATGAGCGGGGCGTGGCGCAGCTTGGTAGCGCGGGTGCTTTGGGAGCATACCTTTTTACTAACGAGAACGATTGCAATAACTGACTTTCTTAGTTTTATTACAGAATAAAAAGCGAGGGAAAGCGAGGAACCTTTACAAGCGCGGGTGCGGTGTAAGCACCCGATCTATTACGTTAATTTTGGACAAATATTTAGTAAATAATTCTCCCTTATATCCTGACTCTCTCATTACATGAACCCACTTAAATTCATCACTTAAACAGTAGGAATCTCCTTTATTTCTATTATCTTCTTTCCATATAGGTTGGAGGTTTGCATAGTTAAAACAAAGTTTTCTTTGTTCTTCATTTAATAAGTCAAATGTCGAAATAGGTCTTATATGATCTAACTCCCATTTGTCTCTATTATTCCAATTCATATTAATAAGGAAAGAATCTTCTAAATATTCAATAAATTTCTCAGTACAACAACCAACCCACTTCTCCCCTGTACCTGTATAAGCAACCCTTCTCCTATTAATAAGGAGATTAATTGCATTTTGGTAACTCTGTTTATAGTAAAAAGATTGATATTTCTCTCTGTTTTTTAACTTCCATCTCCTTCTATATAGTCTAATTTTCCCCTTATTATTTTCTCTCCAAAGTTTATCTCTTTCCCTTTTCTTTGCTTTCTTTATCTCCAGAGGAACCAACTTTCTTGGAGGTCTTTTCCTTGTTTCACTCTTACAAGCAACACAAGCTCCATAGGTATAACGTGGAGACAAATGCCCTCGACAACATAACTTGCCTGTAAAGTATCTCTTCGCGCCTAGTCTTTTAGCTTGTTCTTTTGTTGTTGGTAAGTTCTCATACATTAATCTTTCATATCTATAACTCTTCCACCCTCGAGGGCTGCTATTTGTTGCTCCATTTGTTCTAACTTCTTTCTCATCTCTATATTTTGCTCAAGATGTATCATGTAGCTCACTAGAGTTTGACTTGCTCCATTAGCTACATAACCCTTTTTCTCATTCTCATTTGTAGCTCTTTTAATAAGTGCTTTTAAAACAGTAGGGAAAGCATTAATAACTATTTGCTTACTATGTAATAACTTCTCCTTAATTAACTCCTCTCTATAGTTTTGTACTTGTGGCAAGTCTCTATATTTTCTAACTGTCTTGGGAGTGATTCCTACTATTTTGCAAGCTCCCTCCCATGATTCTCCCTCAGCGTTATATCTAACCGCAGCGTAAACTTTCGGAGGTATTTCCTCAATAATATAGTCTTTACTTCCCATTATCTTTCCCAATCCGCTCTACCATCTATACCCCATTGCTCGCGGCATCTCTGGACAGCTTCGGGCGAAGGTGGATTCATCAACATTTTTTGCATTGGAGACATATTTTGCCACTCTTTTAGTCTCTTCTCGTTTGCTGCTGTTCTTTGCCTACTAGCCTCTATTTTTTGCTCCATTATTACTCTCCTCCCCTCCTCTATTTGTTTCTCCAATTCCCTAGCTTGGTGTTCATAGCCATACTGTCTCAGGATTGGAATATCACTTGCCCAAAAGGTTTGGTTTTGCATACGCCCGACAACATCTGCGGGCATCTGGTTCATATCTTGTTGCCTAAATAGATTTTGAAATAGGACAGGATTCTCCATGCGCATAGCTTCTCTTGCTGTGATGTTCAAATCATCTAGCTTCTTTGGAACTGGAGGACAAGGAGTATCGAAGTTCTTTGCCCAAAATGCTGCAAATTCGTTTGTGTGTGGGTTAATCATTTTTATCTGAAAATTTGATTTTGTTTAATTTTTCTGGCTCTCATTCTTTGCTCATAAATTTGCAAGTCTTTTCGCCAGTTTGGTTTAGTTTTCGCCCTTAATTCTTCGGGTCTAGTACCATTTTTCTGCCAAATATCGTGAGCAGTTTGCGCCCAAGCAATCATCTGAGAATAACTATGAGGTTTAACAGTTTTTGCAACTTTGGTAAACCAGTTGGACAACTCCCAACTATCGTTATCCCAGTCATCATTACCCTTTTCGAGCATAATTAATATTAATTAATTGTCCTAATTATAACATTTTTTGTCCTATTTGTATTACTTAGTGGTTGCAATTTGTGGAATTAATTGTTATATTGTTTGTGAAGGTTCAGAGTCTGGCGAGTAGAATTTGCAGATTTTGCAATCCCTCCCCTATGTATTACAAATAAGCAATATTAATATCACTATTTGTTATTAATTAACACTAAATTATAGTTAATAATAATATTTTTATTCTTGATAAATAATAGATAATAAATAAGTAATACTAAATAGATAATTAATAACACTAACTATAAATAACTCCAACAGTTGACAAAATAGAGAAAAGGTAAACAGTAGGCTCTAATCCATTGGAGCAGCTACATGGCTAGTTCTCTATTGTTTATCTTTTAATTACACAAGACCACCAAACTATGACCAAGACAAACGGAATGGGTCAGGCGGAAGTCTTAACACCTGAGCAACTCGATTTACTTATAGAGAACCTTCCAGAGGGAACTCATAGAACAGTTGCTTGTGTGATGAGATATTGCGCTTCCAGAGTTAGTGAAACATTGCAATTAAGATTCTCCGATATTAACGAGAGTTCAATATTGTTCCGTTGCACTAATACAAAGACCAAGCAATCTCGCTCAATTCCATTACACCCAAAACTAAAAGCAATTCTCGCTGAATGGCGCACTATTTGGCATAAATATCCATTAAAGGCGCGAAAAGTATCAACACTAAATGAACTAAAAGAATACGTTATACCTCAACCCACATCTGAGGATTACGTCTTTAAAGGGCGCAAGAGGGGAACACACCTAACAAGAGCCTCTGTAGATAAGATTCTTAGAAGAACTCTAAAAGAGTTGGAGATTCATGGAGCTTCGACACATTCATGGCGGAGGACTCAGCTTTCAAATGCGAAAGATTCGGGAATGGCTCTACCTGACTTAATGGCTATAAGCGGACATACAAGTCTCAACAGCTTGCAGCGTTACTTACACACAACCGAAAAACAAAAGAAAGAAGTTGTATCTTGCTTTAAATAACTTTTGGCTCTACTTGAATACACATAGTCCACTCGTCTAACTCACTTGGTTCGGGTGGATTTTCATTTGCTTGGATTACCAACATTTTGAGAGTTGGCGGCTGTTTGACTCTTTGTACCTTGTTTAATCTATTTTGCAATCTATCCAAATCCTTGAAATTCATTTGTATAACTAGAATTATTACTACCATTTTAACTCTTTTTTCTCTGAAAAAACGGAACTTTCTCAGTACAAAAATTTTATGTTGTGAAAACTGGCTACAACATTAAACTCCAGTAATAGAAAGAAGGAGGGCTATTTGTTGTGTGTTGGCTGCACCCCTTAGAAAAGGAAGTCAGTAGGGAACCAGCAACTAGCACCTGAGAAATAAAACAAAAAGACTAACAACATTACAACATTTGGGGAGTTAGGAGTTGTCCCAACTGTTTTAGTGTTGTAAAACAACCCCCAACATAAATACAACAGTTATTTTTTATATTCTTTAACCGCTTTAAAATGTAGCCCGCCCTTTTTACCTTCTTTTATCTCTCCATAATCCATATATGCCAACTTCTTGAGACTATCTATACAAGTCTCTTGGTTCCACTTTCTTCTCTCTTCCTCTGTAAGTCTTTGCTTTATATCTCTCCATGCCATTAACCTCTTACTCTTCCAAGCTATTGCCATTAACTTTCTCAACCTTCTATCCTCCTCAGTTTCGGTTGATTCTTTTTGGAATTTAATCGCATATTCATCTAAATAATCAACGAGCCTAATAGCAGCTTCGAGAGTCTCCAGAGTTACAAACTCTTGGGGTTCCTCGTAGCAATTCAATACATGGAGACAACCGCAAACCTTTCCAACCTTGTTGCCTGATTTTCCGAAAATAGCCTTTAATTCACTATTTTTTGCTTTGAACATAGCTTCCTCTTTTTCATAGAGGTATTCAGTAAACCTCTTAATAGCTTCCTCGTTTAGTTGATATTCAAAAGGAGGGAGTTTTGTAAGAGCTAGAGCAACCTCTTGGAGATGTGCTTTTGCATCTTCATGCTCTTTCCTTGCATCTAGAGTTATTGTTGCGGGCAACCTTTTTGGGGTTGAGGGTAAAGGACTATATAAGAATCTTGCCCATTGCCCTGAGCTATCTCCACCCTTTTGCAAATCTGCGAGGACTTTCGGTTGGATATTCCCATAGATAGAAAGTTGTGTCTTATCACATTCTCTTTTTTCTTTCTTCCGAATAGTAGAGAACCCTTTACCATCAAATTGCTCGAGAAGTTGTTGCGCTGCGGAGCCTCTTCCACCTTTATAAGCATCTAGCCCAGAGAATAAACCGCTTAACTCATCTTTCAAATAAAGAACAGATAAACCCGCTTTCTCTTGCTGCTCGAGTTGCACTTCGCAAGCCTCTGGAGTTGTGTCTTGCAAGTAGAGAACACTATGAGGAGGAGCTTCTATATCCTCATTCTCGTGGTCAGCTTGCGCAAACTTAGCAACCTCATTCTTATATCTTGCCTTCATCTCAGCTTTAACAAGAGCAAGAGGATTCTCTATTAAATTCTTGAGAAGTGGAGTCTTTTTACTACCTGAGTCTCCAACTGTAGCTATGTATAAATTTAAGCTAACTACAAAGTCAGTTACTGGGTAACAGTTCAGCGAGGTTCCTAGCTTCAAAGTTGGACAAATACTCGCTAGATAAGTAGTTGCAATTAGGTGGTCAGGATAGGGAAGCAACCTAGTAATAACTCTCAAAGAATTAATTATTGAACTAGGGAAAAGTTGTTCTAACCTAACTCCTCCTTTATTCAATACTTTGCTTGTTTCATATACCCAACCTCCCTTCCTTGCGAGAGTTACAAGAGTTCCTATGTCGTTAGTTGGATTCTGTAGGGAAGGAAGCTCCTCAGTTGGGTTCCAATAATCACTCTTCCATTTAGCTTGCTCGCAAATAATTGCAGCTTCCGCCTCTCCGAAGTGTCTCTTTAATCCATACAGAATAGAGATACAAACTCTCCTATCTCCTTTTCCAGTTTCCTCTCTCTTTGGTACAAACTGGAGCATCTCAACCGCGAGAGGTTGTTGGACTTCCTTGTCTAATCTGCTGAACCATTGCCCATCTTGTGACAAGTCCTCTCTAGCTATTTTGGAAATAAAACTAGATTCCTCTTCATTAATTGTTTTTTGCTCGGGTGTTGTATCAACTTCCCAAACATATTCCGCAACGGAAAGACCTTGCTCGAAGAACTCAACTCCATAAACCAAACTCCACTCCCAATAAGGTTGTTGCTTTCCATCACATAAAACTCTTCTATGTAGCCAACCCCCTATTCTGTAGAGTTTGCATCTTTTACCTGTCTTTCCATGCAATCCGCCTGGAATCCTCAAAATTTGGTTTGATTTACAAAGAGACTCATCAACTCCAAAGTTAGGATTAACTTTTTCAATTAGTTTTACTAGCCTCTTTTGCATCTCCTCAAACTTCTCGGGAGTTATCATGCGAGCCAATCGCCAATAAAAATGCAAAGACTTTCCGCCAGTATCGACAATAAAACTAGGCTGAAAAACTGGCATAGCTTCCGCGATAGTTCTAAGTTGTTCTTCCTTAGATAACCCTCCATCTCCTTCGAGAAATAAACAATAAGCTCCTTGTATGTGGTCTTTCTTTGCCCCATAGGATTTGTATTTATTTTTGGGGTCATCTTTGAAGCCTTTTGGCTCTTCCTTAGGTGGATTAACTATGTAGCCCAAGCTCCAACCTTTATGTTTTCTCAGGTCTTTGCCAATAGCTGCATAGGGTATTCTTTCCCCTTCTTGCCGTTTGTGATGTAGGCAATACTTACCCTCCTCAGGTGGAAAGATAGCCCATACTCCATGCTTGTTGGTAATTAGATGATTTACAAAGAAAGCAGCTTCCCCCCAATCAACGAGATCGTAAATCATCTCTTCTTTTTCTTCGCTCCAATAACCTCCACAAGGAGTCTTGTTGTTAGAAATTTGTGTCATAATTAACCTATGAAATAAATGTTTTTTGGGCTGCTATCAACAGTCCTTTTTTTTGTTAAAAATTTAAAGTTTGATATTTTCCTCATTCATTCCCTTGCGATATTGCTTTGCTAGTTCCCTACAGTATTCAGCTTCTTTATCTCTTCCATATTTGAGGAAATAACTTTCCCTAATTAATTCCCATTGGAAGCCTAGAAGCCTACTTCTCCAACTCTTAGCGAGCATCTTCTAGCTAGGTTCTTGGATAAATTGGGGAGGCTCGAATTGAGCTTGTCTCTCTCTACAGTTGGGAATATTCCATAGAAGAGGACTTGTCTCTTTGTCTCCAAGTCTTATGAAGTGATAACCCGAGAGGAACTTGCCTTCTTTTTTTTGATTTAAAAGAGTTACTCGGGATATGTTCAACGCTTCCGCAGCTTGGGGGGTTTTCAACCAAGCTCCATCTGGCAAGGAGTATCTCTCCCTACTCAGTATTTTCTTTTTCTGCATTAGGATTTAGTTTGCGCTTTTTCCTTTCGCTCTAGCAATCTCTTTCAAATGTGGATTCTTATCTAAAATAGAACCCTCTGGACTTTCCCAAACAATATCTCTGCCCTTATTCATAGACTCAAACTGTTGGACAGCCTCACTTGCTGTAACCTTCGAGTCTCTAGGCATAGACAATATTTTCCCATTAATCTTCACCTTATTTTCTGACAGCACAATAGTTCCGTCATCAAGTTTGCGGTAGCGATCATTTGAACGAGACATAACTTCGCGTAAAGGGTGTATATTCTGCGCACATAATCCACAAACAACAATCACTAATACAAAAAGCGTCTTGCGGTGTAGCAAAGTTTGGGAAAACTTTGGAAGCCTAGTTGGAGACTTCTGCTGATACTCAAATTATACTTATTTTTACTATTTTTAACTACCTACAAAATGCTTTGTGTAAGGATATTCTCAAGTCTTTCTCTAATAGAACCCTGAGGAGTCCAAGCTCCATAAACTCTAAGGTGTGTCTCGTGGCTATGACCAAGAAGTTGGGCTGCTGTTCTTGTATCTATCTTATTCATATAGTCTGGGTGGGTATGTAGTCTCCAACAGTAGCCATGCCGAAAACTGTAAACCTTAATATCCTTTTGCTCTCTTAGTTTTTTCCAATAAGGTTGTCTTATTAAAAACTTTCTAGCAGCCTCCGCAACATCATTTGAACCAAAAGGAGGAAGCTCATAACCTTGCTCTAATTTTTCAATTAAATTCCAATCTTTTTCCCATTTTTGATGCAATCCAAAAAGCTCTCGTTTTTCAGTTTTACCCCCTCCGCCTCTCTTTTGATAATCACAATAAACAGCTTTCCTTCCTCCATAGTTAACAACTCTTAGGAAGTTCAATTCTGTGGGGCGACAACCATAGCAAGCGAGTAATTGCAGCGCGAATATCCATCTATTTGCAGCCCTTGTCTCTCTGTTCTTGGAGATAGATTCCAATAGTTCTTCTATCTCTGTGTCATAGATAGGAACTGTTAGTTGCTTTTGTGTAAGACTTTCGCCTACTAAGTCTCTTATTTCTTTTGATTCTTTTCTAGGTGGTTCCCATAGTTTTTTATCTAAATAATTATTCTCAACAGCAAAGCGAAGCCATTGGGCTAGGTGTTGGATTACTTGCTTCCTACTCCTAGAGCCTGACTCCATAGTCTTGCTTACCGCCTTTAATAAGTCTTTTGCATTTGTATAGTCTTTCTCTTCTACAACTTGCTCTAGCTTTGTCCAACTCTTCTTATAATCTCTCTTCCAAGTCTTTTCTTTTATTTGTTGTAGCTCTAGCTTGTTCTCTCCAAATTCATTCCAAGTATTTTCCAACTGTTCAAAACTTGGAGCAAGCACCGCCTCTGGAGCATCTTTGTTTACTCCATAAAAACTCTCAACCGCTTGCCTTAATGTTTTACCTTTTCCAACTTGCTCCGCTATTTTTAAAACTATTTTTTCTATCTGCAACGCGTTATGTTCTTCCCACTCTATTGGAAGAGTTGCAAACGCTCTCTCTCCATTTTTAAATCTCATATCTACTTTTACTCTTGCATTTTGCTCATAAATTCTTACCCAAGAGCCAACCCTCATCTTGATGGAGTCTCTTAAAAACTTAACCCAATTTTCAGCGTGGTTCCTTGAGGGCATACAGTTGCGCGGGTGCTTTGTGGTTGTCGCTTGATTTAGTCCTATTTTAGCGACAAAACACTATTATCTCTAGTGACAAAATAGCGACAAAACTTTATTAATTCAAACTAATTTGCACTATATTTGACTACCTAATTGTCTAGTAATACTAACCTATTTTCCAAGATGCTAGTTGTCGTCTATACTATTCAGATAGCGGGGCGTGGCGCAGCTTGGTAGCGCGGGTGCTTTGGGAGCACTAGGTCGCAGGTTCGAATCCTGTCGCCCCGACTCTTAAAAACCAAGTCATACTAGCGAGTTACCCAGACTCGCTTTTTTATTAGAAAATCTGACGGCAGAGATTGCCGTCAAAATGCCGTCAAATATCAAGTTTTAATTAATTAAGGAAATGGAGAGATAATTTTATAATTGGTCTAGATTATTTAATAAATGAGGATTTTGATTGAAAAAATCTTTAGTTCTATTTCTAGCTGTTCTTATTTTTCCAAGAAGTACTTATGCGCAAGAACCTTTTTATTCAAATACTCATATGGGGGAAAACTATAAAATTTTTTTAACAGAAAAACTACTTCTTGAATATATAGTTTATAAATTCAAAACAAGAGTTGAATTCGAAAAAATGGACGACTCGAAAAAAAAATATATCAAAACGTCTGGATGGAGGCTTGCAAATTGTTCAAAATCGACAATAGATGGGAAATTAATTCCTGCTATCCCTAGATATGGATCTGAAAGAGGTCTCCCAAATTTAATTAGAGAAATATGTGGAGATGGATTTTAAATTTTTAATCCTTTATAAATATGTGCAACAAAGTAAAAAAGATTTACTATTTCAAGGACCATTATTAATTTGAGTACCACAACCTGAACAAAACTTACTCGTGGAAGAAATTGAGGCCCCACAATTCGGACAGAATTTTGAACTTTTAGGAATTGATTGGATTTTATAAGTATCTTGATCGTTATAAACAGTCCTTTCTCTTTTTAAGATTCTATCAAAATCACCAGAATCGACCCACTTCAATAATTCTGAAACTCTCAAAACATTCCATGGATGGGTATTATTTTTTGTAATGTAGTATCTTGTCAATTTATTAAATTCATCCATCTCAAATTTTTCAAACTCTAATGCCTGATTTTTAAAACTTTCAACAAAAGCGGATATATCTAAATAACTAATACGACTGCAATCAGACGAGGGGAATCCTGCTAACTTAATAGTTGCTTTAATTGCGGAGTCTAGATCTTTACAAACCAACAACCCTGCTCTATCGCAGGTTAATTCAGACATCCTACTCCAATATTTCATCGCAATCTCTATTCCCATAGCAGGTACAGAGACTAGATTTGCAAGACCAAAAGACAAAGTACTTAATTCTTTGAAATATTCATTAAACTCGTTTGCTATAGAACGATAAAGCACATGTCCACTTTTTATATGTCCTAATTCATGTCCCAGAATATAAAGCATTTCATTATCATTAAACCGCTCTACACATCCATAAGTTATCGAAACAAATGGCCTATCAACGCCTCTTGCAAACGCTCCAATAGTTCCTTTTTGATCTCCCTGTAGATAAAAAGGAGGAATATCCTCAAAATCTAAAATTTCACAGGCATCTCGAAATAAACCATAAAGCTTACTTGAATTATTATCATTAATCTCAACAAAACTGCCGGTTGATTCTACAAAAAGAATTTTATCTAAAAACAATTCCCAGATTTTAAGAGCCACATCTCTCACCCCTGGGATATTTTCTAGAGCTTCGAGAGCTTTTGCATCATCTGGATGTTCATATTCAAGTGGGTTTAATCCTTCTAATCTCAATTTAGGTACCAGAATAAAAACATTTTATTAATTTTCGAACAAAAAAGCTTTAATATTAGCTCAAAATGAAGTGATTATGGCTTTTTGTCAACAATGTGGTACCAAACTGGCTGAAGGGGCTTTATTTTGTACTGAATGTGGTGCAAAAATTAATAATGATGATAAGTTTGTATTTAAAAAAGGCCAAAGTAGATTAGATCTTGAAGGCGTTAAAAGTTATTCTTCAGAGGAGGAAGAAATAAATTTTGAAGATTTTAGTTTCAAGAAGCAAAGTCCTGCAAAAGTTTTCATTCTTTCCGTTATTACCTTTGGAATATATGGTTTAGTCTTGCTCTACAGGTGGTTAACGGCACTTAATAAAGTAAGAAATAAAGAAGTTTTTAGCCCAACTTTGGCTGTAATTTTATCTGTAATTTCTCTTGGTATTGCTTCAATTTATTTCTCATATAAAACAGTAAAAGAATTTGAATTATTAACTAAAGAACTTGGCGATGTGAACACTAACATTAAAAAGTTAAACCCCCCACCCAAAAACATAAAAGAATTAGTTCTTTATGGTTCTATATTCATATCTATTCTCTCATTCATAAGTGGATTTACTTTATTTATCCCTCTATCTTTAGCAAATGGATATTTGATAATGATAATTCAGAATGCTGTTGAATATTCACTTTCTTTAAAATCAATCCAAAAACTATAAAATAATTTATTAGTCTCAATTTTTTAATTTTAAGAAATTATTCTTAAGTATTAATATTGATTTCTACCCACAATTTTGTAACATATTGCCGTCAAATTGCCGTCAAATATATCCTAGTTTGTCATGTCAAAGTCTGCAATTCCCCGCAATTATTCAGTCATGGTCTGTAGACATAGTGCCCTACTAGGGTTGTTAAGTGCTTTGGGAGCACTAGGTCGCAGGTTCGAATCCTGTCGCCCCGACTCTTAAAAACCAAGTTATACTAGCGAGTTACCCAGACTCGCTTTTTTATTGGAAATTATGTCGGCAGCAAGAGCCGACAAAAAGCCGACAACTACAAGAAAATCCTAGCTATGCTTAGATTTTCTTTGTTATGTGATATACAAGTTATAGACTTGAAAATTTACTCTTTAAATATCTTTGCACATTACTATTTTCAAGGTTTACTTTTTACATTTGTTCTTGAATTAATTTATATCCGCAACAAATAAATTAATTTTTTCTGATATTTACCTTGGGAACAACGGACATCCATCCTTAAATAAGAGGGTTTCTTCCTCCATTGGTAATTTTTTTACACCTTCGTTAATAAATTCATTTTTGAAACTATTTAGTACAGTGTGAATTGAAAGACCCATATTTGCCCCTGATTTTCCTCCAGAAACATAAGACTCTGCTCTGCCATGTAACCCTATTAATGGTGGAATTATCAACCAACCACAACTACCTCCATTACCACCATTCCTATCTAGAAAATCTTTAGGCATATTTGCATAAAGTGGCCCTCCACTCATCCCAACATTAGTAGCATTGTTATAAAGAATATCGTAACCATCAATATTGTCTTTTATTACAGTCAATATTGAACCTTTAGATTTACGAAGACCGCCTACTTTTGTCTCTTTTGATGCTAATGCATAACCTATTACAACTGACTTTTGACCACTAATAGCTCTTGTCTTTACATCAAAAAAAGCTGGATAGTATTTATTTTTAGATTTAAATTTAATGAGTGCAGAATCTATTTTTTCATCCACCTTAATAAGGTCTGCCAAATGATAAATACCATCTATAGTCATTATTTCTATCTCATCACCTTTTAAAATTTTGCCTATTACATGTTTGGCGGTTAATACATAATAATAATTATTTTTCTTGGCTATTATCACACCAGAACCGGGAGCAGCAGTCCCATAGACTTGCACTGCAGAAAAATCCATAAGTCTATTTTCTACTAACATTGGAGGTTTAACATCCTCAGCTGTAACTTGACTTCTAATAACCTCGTCAGAGTCAAGAGAATCTGAACCAAATTCAAAGACGATATTAGAACTATTTGTTATTTTTTTATCCTTAAATTTAGTTTCTCCAGTTAATTGACTTCCTGCTTTTAAATTTGATTGCAAGAGTAGGAGGGTAAATAATGCAACTAAGAACTTTAGCTTTTTCATAATTAAAAAAAAGGCTTTCCTAAACCTAAAATATATAGAAGAGGAGAAAATATCTAAATCCAAAAGATGATCAATGAAATTATTTCATCGACCTACTTCATATGAGGCACTAGGGGTTTTCTATATTACCTACCCTTTTTCTATCAATATCTATTTATCTATTATTTATATAAAATATATGCCACATGTGGATAGAACCAGCTAAAGCTAGTTAAGGATTGGGGTTTGGTCTGTGGCAGAAGTTGTGGCAGTTTGTGGCAGTCTTTATTAAAGTGGTTTTTTTTAAAACCATTGCAAGTAGTAAGCGTTTTTTTATTTAGTCCTAAATAAAAGTAATATCAGCAGCGATAGTATTTTCGACGATTGCCAATAGATCACCCTCGTCATCACTTATCCTTGTATTTCCTCCTATATACCTAAAAGTTAAATCATTTTCTGTTAGTCCACCTAAAAGTTCTATACGATCATTGTCTGTTCCATAATCAGTAATAACATCTCTCCCAGCACCAGTATTTATCTGGAATATATCATTTCCAATCCCACCTGTAAGAGTGTCATTACCAATACCCCCAGTTAATATGTCATTATCACCGCCACCACTAATAAAATCTATACCATTACCACCGTTAAGAATATCATCACCGGCATTGCCGTAAAGCAAATCGCTACCACCAGAACCTTCTAAATTGTTATCACCATTATTACCTCTGATAGTATTTCTACCAGCATTACCAGTACCATTTATATGTCGAAATCCTGTGAGAGTTAAAATTTCTACATTATCTGGAACGCTATA
>CACFAG010000020.1 GCA_902564235.1 uncultured Prochlorococcus sp.
TTTACCTTAATAAATTTTGAAAGTTCTGAATAAAAATTAATATGTAGTTTAGATAAGTTATTATCTGAAAAAATATAAATATGATTTGGTACCTGAAATTGAACGTTTTTAATCTTTCTTAAATTATTTATTACTTCAATCATGTATAAACATGACGGCTTTTCAGATATCTTTTCCTCTAATAATTTATATAAAATAGGTTGCCAAAATTGATCTGAGTTTAAATTCTTAAATAGATTAGATGAATTGATTTCATATCTATTCCATTGAGCAATCATTTCAGGTCTAAAAATCAGATAATCAATAAAATTATTCGTGATCTTTTTTGTAAGATTATATAAGTCTCCGTCAATTGTCTTTTTATTATCCAAATATTTATTAATCCAATTTCTAAGCGGAAATGATTCTTTAAAGCTATTTAATTCTTCCAAGGAATCAATAATGCCCCATTTAATTGACTCAAAATTCCATGCGCTCATATCAATTGCAGGGAAAAAATTTGTCAATAAAGATTCGGTATAAGTTGATATTGTCTTTAATTCATAAAGAGCACTAATTTTGTTTTTTATAGTTATTTGTTCACGTAACCAATTCCCCAAAAAGTAATTGGGGACTACTATTTCTAATTTCTCATTTATAGGCGGAGGACATATTTTTAATTCCTCTGCTAACAGCTCACTAATTACTTCAATTTTATTTGACTTATAAAGATTGAGCAATTTACTAGATGGTTATATTACTCAACTTTAAATGGATCAATTATTTCTGCATTAGGACATTCGAATTCCCCAACAGCAACAAACTCTAAACGCAGCTTTAAGAAAGTTATAAATTTTTTATCCGTCGATAAAATAGCTGCAGGAGGCGATGGAATCTTTATTTTTAGATCAACAAATTGTGTGGTTTGCAAAAATGATGGATTTTTTAAAAGCCAAAAATCTATTTCTTTATTATTTTCTTTATAGTTCCTCATCCTCTCTTTCAAAATCTCCTCAATTGGTTCTTCAATAGTTAAAAACTTTTCACTTGCCGCGACGAAAAAATATTTTGTCATTTTGAAATTTAATTTGATGTAATAAGGGACTTCATTTCACGTACAGACTTTTCTAATCCTATCGCTAAAGCCCTTGCAACAATACTATGACCTATGTTTAACTCGTTCATATTGTTAATTGATGCTATTTTTTTTACATTATTGTAGTTTAGGCCATGACCAGCATTGACAACTAATCCAAGATCATTTGCTAAATGTGTAGACTCTATAATCCTTTGGAGCTCTTTATACTGATCAGATCCTGATAGCTCAGCATATTTTCCAGTATGCAATTCTATAAAATCAAACCCTATTTCTTTGGAATAATTTATCTGTTCACCAAGAGGATCAATAAATGCACTTACTTCTATATTCAAATTCTTTAAATTTCCTACAAAATTCTTAAGGTATTGCATATTACTTTTTACATCCAAACCGCCTTCAGTAGTAACTTCCTCTCTTTTCTCGGGTACAAGCGTAACATAATCGGGAAGAGTTTTTTTTGCAATTTCTAACATTTCTTCTGTAGCAGCCATCTCTAAATTAAGTTTTGTTTTTATAGTCTTTTTCAGAAGGAATACGTCTCTATCTTGTATATGTCTTCTATCCTCTCTTAGATGAACTGTTATAGAGTCTGCACCCCCTAATTCAGCTAAAAAAGCAAATTGCACAGGATCAGGTTCGACAGTTTTCCTTGCTTGCCTTACATTTGCAATATGATCAATGTTTACTCCTAAAGTAGCCATAATTTTGAAAATCTTAGTTTCTAGACAATCTAGTAACCGCCCAATAATAGCTAATAAAACAAGGCAACCACTTAAATTATTAATATATAATAAATAGAACTTGAAGAAGAATTCCTTAGATATTTTGCATAAAATTAACCCTTTATTGGGATTTATTGCAATGTTCGTTACCCAGGACGTCGCTTTGAGATTCTTTTTTAGAAAAAAGAAAATATTAAAAAATGGTTTTTCGATTCCCATAAATTCCTCAATCATTTTGGCTCCAACCCACAGATCAAGATGGGACGGCTTAATACTCACAATGGCAATGGGTAGAAGGGTAACAAAAAAGGATTGTAGATTTATGGTTACTAGATCTGAAATGAGAGGAATACAAGGTTGGTTCTTAAAAAGACTTGGATGTTTTTCGATAAATCAATTATCTCCATCACTCTCAGCCTTGAGATATGCGATTGACCTAATACAGAAAGGTGAACAACTAGTGGTTTTCCCCGAAGGAAAAATTAATAAATATGGTAAAAAATTAGTTCTAAAAGAAGGCTTATATAGATTAGCTCGATTAGCTACAAAAAAGACAACCTCCATAACTATTATTCCAATCGGAATTGCTTACAGTAAAGTATCTCCAAGTTTCAGGGGCGAATTTTGTTTATCCCTTGGAAAGCCAATAGCGATTAAAGATTATTTAAATCTTACTATCAAGGAATTTAATATGTTTCTTAATGAAAAAATGCTCCAAGAGGAAGAAAAAGCTTTAAAAAATGTGGGTAGATGAATCGAAAATAAGTTAATATAATTTGAATAATTGAATAAAAAATGAAATTCTTAAAATTAATCCCATTCTTATTAATATTTTTTGGAAATTTTACTTATAAAAATTTAGTTCATGCAGAAATTAAGAATGCAAAAGAATACAAAGTCCTTTCAAAGGATAGTAAAAAGCTCTCCATCTCAAATGTAGATTATTTTATAAAACAAGGAGATGAATATACTCAAATCGGTGATTTCGATAAAGCAAAGAGTTCCTATCTAGACGCAAGAAAATTAGCAAAACAACTCGCTTCATTTTATTCCGATCTAAATACATCATTCAAAGGAATAGATGCGAGAATACCCAACGAAATGCAAATGAAAGGGAAAGAAACTTTACAAATTTTGGCAGAATCAAATGAAAGATTAGCGTCAATTTATATAAAAACTGAGGAACCTGAGGTTGCAGTACCCTTACTTGTTGAAACAATTAGAATAATGTCACCTAATAGCCCGGAAGGTAAAAAAGCATATGAAAGACTGATACAACTAGGATTTGTTGAGACAAAATACAAAGGTTAATTATGATTACTAAAACAGACGTCATTAATTTAATCACAAAAAAAATTCCAAGTTCTCAAGTTTTTGTCGAAAACCTTAAGGGAAATGATCATTTGCAAGTAACTGTTATTGCATCTGAATTCAATGGATTATCATTAGTTAAACAACACCAGCTAGTCTATTCAGCCTTGAAGGAAGAATTAGCTTCAGAAGCTATTCATGCACTGGCATTAAAAACAGAAACACCAAATTGAATTTATGGACAACTTAACTAAAGAAAAAATACAAAAATTGATTGACTCCAATCCAGTAATGGTTTTCATGAAAGGGACTAAATTAATGCCTCAATGTGGTTTTTCAAATAATGTAGTTCAAATACTTAATTCCTTAGGTGTAAATTTTAGTACATTTGATGTTTTGAGTGATTTCGAATTACGAGAAGGGATCAAAGAATATTCAGATTGGCCAACAATTCCTCAAGTTTACTTAAAAGGAGAATTTCTGGGTGGATCAGATATTCTTATCGAAATGTACAACTCAGGATCTCTTAAAGAAAAAATAGAAATTGAATTAGCGTCTTAAGACAATTAATAAGTATAAATACTGAATTGGTTAATAAAAATTAATATTTTAAATCCTTTTTTTATCAAAAAAACCTTTATTTCCCTCATCTCCAGGATCAATAAAACTCGATGGATCTAGGATCCATCTTTCAATTAATTTTTCTAATTTCTCTTGATCTCTTTGCTCTAAAGCACTGCAATTCCTTAATGCTTGGAGATAACCATCACTATAAATTTTTAGTTCTGATGGGGTATGAAAACGAGTAACTAAGTCTTGACAACTATCGCAAATTGATTGGAAATGACGAATTGCTATTGGATTTTCAAATGATGTCATAATTCGATAGATTCTGATTTTTATTTAGCATTTGTTATACCTTATTAAGGATGAAAAAAATTGCCTGGCCAAACAGTAATTAAGAATGCAATCAACTGAGCAAATCTTATCTTCAACCCCTGGCAGTTCACAATTGCCTACGAGCTCTCAAACTCCTTCAAGAGTTCTTGTTGTTGAACCTCACCCCACACTTAGAACCGTTCTTGTTCAAAGGCTTCGCCAAGATGGCCACCTAGCTGCTGCAGTTGGTTCCGCGGCGGAAGCAATTGACTTATGCAGAGAACAATCACCTGACCTACTAGTTAGCGCAGAAATCCTCGAGCAGAATACTGCAATGAGACTTGCCCAACAATTAGGTTCTTCCGTCATAGTTTTAACAGCAAGATCAGGAGTTGAAGCTTTAGTTAATCTATTAGATGAAGGGGCAGATGATGTTCTTAGAAAGCCATTTGGACTAGAAGAACTTGCAGCAAGATGTAGAACTCTTTTAAAAAGAGGGAGAATAGGACTACAAGAAAAAGTTGAAGTAGGACCTTTAGAGGTCCACCTTCTATTAAGACAAGTTACCCTTAGCGAGAAGCCCGTAGAATTAAGCCCTAGAGAGTTTGCACTGCTTTGTGCTTTACTTATGCCACCGGGCATGGTTAGAAGCCGACAAGAGCTTCTGAGGATGGCTTGGCCGCCTTTCAGTGGCGGGCCAAGATCTGTTGATACCCAAGTATTAACTTTGCGAAGAAAATTAGAACAGGCTGGATTGGGAGAAGGTGGGGGAATAACCACTGTTAGACAACAAGGTTATCGATTCAGTATTGATAATATTTAATTTAAAAAAGCAAAAAGTTCACCAATAATCATTAAAAATGATAGTAACGTCAATAATTTATATGTCCAAAGTGGTGATATGTAAGATATTTCATTAATATCAATTCCAGTATTCCTTGAAACAATTAATAAGAACTTTTCGAAATTTTCCACTCTTTGTGGGACTAGAAAGTTTTCACCTTTATAAGTAGAAAAGTAATAAACTTTACTACCCTGACTAGTAGGTAAAGATTTGATTAATTTAATATCTTTCCAAGAAATATCCCAATTTTTTTTTCCTAAGAATTTAGAAATAAAACTACTTTTGTATGAAATTTTATTACTGCAAGTTTCTACATAATCACTTGTGATATTGATTATCAAATAAAGTCCTAAAGCAAAAATTATAATAGAGGGGATTTTTAGTTTTTCAGTTGAAATAAATGGCAAAGGAACTGTAAGCGCTAAATAAAGAGAAATTAACGAACTTTTAACAAAAAAAAGAGTTTTAAATTTTTCTATCATTTCAGAAATATACTTTTAGTCGGGCAATTTAAAACTGTTTATATTTAACTTTGCACCTATTTTGTGAGCGCAGGCGTATCCACTAAAAGCGACTGCATTTAGTCCTTGACCAGGGAAGCATGAATCTCCTACACAATAAAGGTTTTGAATTCCTGTAGTGTTGAAAGGCATTGGTAAAAGTCCAAGCAACTTTTTACTGGGAATTGGCCCATAACTACCTTGATATCTTCCAAGAAACTTTTTATGAGTTTTGGGAGTACCAATTTCCTTGTGATCAATATTTTGTTCAAGATTAGGAAGAATAGTTGATATTTTTTCAACAAGAAATGAAAAATATTTTTCTTTCTTTTGCAAATATTCTTTCCTTGATAGACCTTCCCATTCACTCATTGATGAAGGAGTAAATGCATGTACGATATGTTTATCTTCTGGAGCCAAAGATGAGTCAAGCAAAGTGGGTATAGAAACAAATATAACTCCCTTTTCACTTTCTAATTCATCCCAATTTTCAACGATTATATGATGACAATTAAAATTATCTGATATTAGATTTTTTTCTACTCCTAGGTGAATCGAAACAAAAGAAGGTGAAGGTTTATAAGTTTCTGACCACTTATATTCACTTTTTGGCACGTTTTTACTCGAAATTAACCCTTTAGTATTATCTTTTAATCCAAATGTATCCCATCTAGTGGAGTTGGATACAATAATGTTTGAATATAGCTCTTCCCCATTTGAAAGCTTAACTCCCACAGCTTTCTCATCCTTTAAAAGGATATCAGTCACATTGGCTTTGTATCTAACTTTTCCTCCTAATTTTTCAATACCTGAAACTAACTTCTCTGCTATCTTCCCAACTCCCCCTTTTGGATAATTTATCCCACCAGCATGCCTATCCGTAAAAACCATTCCCGCGTTAATCATAGGGGTTTTTAGAGCTGGCATTACAGACCAACAAAAACATTCGATATCGATAAATTTTAAAAGTTCAGGATCTTTTATAAACTTCCTCGCAACATCTCCTGCATTTACTGGTAACCATCTAGCTAACCCCAAACAGGATAATGGAGATTTAAAGAAAACTTTAAAAAGATAACTAGGATCCTCTATTGATAATAGAGGCATTGAATCTAAACATTTAAATACACTTGCACAAGTATCATAGAATTTCTTGATACCCTTTTTTTCCTTGGGGAAACTAGTTGATAATTTGGTTATAAATTGCTCATAATTTTTATCTACAGAAATATTAAAGTTATGTGGTAAGTGATATTCCAGTTGAACAGGATCAGGAATAGTTTCGCATTTTTCGTTAACATCTTTCAAAGCACGAGTTAATAAATTAGTAAAACCTTTCTCTCCAAATCCAAAAATCATTGAAGCCCCTACATCAAAGGTATAGCCTTTTCTTTTAAAAGAACCTCCACTCCCGCCTGGAATAACATATTTTTCAAGAACTAATACATGAGCTCCTTTCGCCGCCAATTGTGAAGCCGTTACTAACCCTCCTATTCCTGAGCCAATAATAATTGCATCGAAATTTTTCTTATTAAATACCATTTTTTGAAACTTGATGATTAATCTTAGTAAATTTTGCTTAGTAAGTGGTCTTTTTCAAAAAAAGCATCGTGTATATTTTTAAATTTATTCAAAGCTTCTGTTGATCTTTCTTGATAAGCTTTATACCTTAATTTTTTATCTTTTATTCTTTTAGTTAGTTCAGGAACTAAACCAAATGAAGCAGGCATTGGTTGAAATTTATTCTTTTTCTGATTAGAAAATATTTGATTTTTGTTACTGATGAAATTCATTAGAGAACCAATCATTGATTCCACAGGGAAACTTACTGTTTTTTTACCCTTGGCTAATAAGGATGCATTTATTCCTGCAAGCAACCCCCCTGCCGCTGCTGCTGCATAACCTTCCGTCCCCGTTATTTGGCCCGCAGCAAAAAGATTTTCTCTTTTCATAAATTGCAAAGTTGGTAAAAGTAATTTTGGAGATTCTAAAAAAGTATTTCTATGCATTACTCCAAAACGTACAAACTCAGCCTTTTCTAAACCAGGAATCATCCTAAATATTCTTTTTTGCTCTGACCATTTAAGATTAGTTTGAAAACCCACCATATTTAATAATTTCCCTTCTAAATCTTCTTTCCTTAATTGGACGATTGCATGAGGTCGGTTTCTTAATCTATTTTCCCTATCAAACAAATCTCCCCATTTTGGATTCCACAACCCGATAGATTTCAAGGGTCCATATCTCATTGTATCAACACCTCTTCTAGCAATTTCCTCAATTGGTAAGCAAGCTTCAAAGAAATTAGCTGATTCTTTCTCAAAGTCTTTTAAGTTAGCTTGATCTCCTCCTATTAGTTCATTTCTAAAATGAATATAGTCATTTTTATCCATAGGGCAATTAAAATATGCCGGATCTCCTTTGTCGTATCTACTGGCTTTAAATACAATATCTTGATCAATGGAATCTCCATAAATAATAGGACTAGCGGCATCAAAAAAATGACACCCATCGATACCAGTAAAAGTTTGAATTTTATAGGACAACTCATCTGCAGTTAATGGACCAGTTGCGAGAATAGTTATGTTTTCTTCGCTTGGTAGATCTAGTTGTTCAAATCTCTTGATTTCAATTAGAGGATGATTAGATAAAGCTCTAGTTAAAGCATTACTAAATTTAGATCTATCAACGGCTAAAGCACCCCCTGCTGGGACAGCAAATTTATCTGCAGTTTCGACTATCAATGATTTAAAAATTCTAAGTTCTTTTTGCAATAAACCTGCAGCCCTATCTGGACTTAAAGCTCCAAAACTATTACTACAAACCAATTCTCCAAATTCACCAGTATGATGAGCTGGAGTTGATTTGATAGGTCTCATTTCAATTAGTTTAACTGGTATCCCAGAATTAGCTACTTGCCAAGCAGCTTCTGTTCCCGCGAGACCGGCTCCAATAACTGTTACTTCTTTATATATCAAATCGGACTAATCCTTGCCCAAAAAGTCCCTATTGAACTGCTCTCTAGCTGGTTTTTGTATATTAAAGACAACCCAAGCTAAAGCAGCAATAATGGGGGCAAAAACGACAATTGTTCTGAGCATTTTAAAAATTCTGTTGTTATGGAATTATTTTAACTTTTAACTGTAAATTTAGAGAGAAATTTTAATTTTTTATTTCATAAGTTAAGAATTGTTTTTCTATTGTTCAACTTGAGATAAAAAGTTGTTTTTTTTTCCTTAAAAAGCGATAATTTCATATGTACTCAATTTTACAAAATGGGTCGCTAGCTCAGCGGTAGAGCATCCGGCTTTTAACCGGCTGGTCCTGAGTTCGAATCTCAGGCGACCCACATTTTTAATTGAGTTCATCCTCTTAAAAATGAAATAAAATAGATCCTACATTTCAAATAATTTATTAGTCCTCTAGCTTTAAGCCATTAAGGTTTTAAAGTAAACTAAAGCACATTCACCCAAGAATTAATCTAGGAGCTTAATTCGCGAGCTCAAAGAGAAAATAGGCTTAATCTCCTAAAGTTGTGGAAAGAAATATATCATTTTTTTTTAAATAAAAAAAACTTAATCATAATTAAAACCTTAATTAAATAATCATGAATTACCGTAAATTTCTTCTTTGAACGTAAACAAGACAAATAAATAACTTAAACACATTTTTGTAGCATTATTGTCATTTTAAATCAATATTTTTACCTAATACTTAAAACTAAAATAAAATACTAAAAATTACTTTACAAAGCTTCATAATTCCTGTTACAATATTTTACATACTTCATTATTTTAATTATGACACCTGAAGCAGAACGTTTTAATGGTTGGGCAGCAATGTTAGGTTTCGTTGCAGCTGTTGGCGCATACGTAACTACTGGGCAAATCATTCCTGGTTGGTTTTAAATCTATTCACCTAGAATTTAAAGCCTATCTATTTGCATCAATTATTCGATGTTTAAAAATAGATATTAATCATGTTTTAAATAACCTCATTTTCTCTCAAATAAAAGTTAAAAACTTTAATTTTGAGATTAATGAGGTATTTTTTTGGCAATTTATATTATTTAAGTACAAATAACAAACCCAATGATTATTACCTGTTAGCAAAAATGTTATCTATGTAATTGCAATGATAATTCTTTTGCCATAAATATATTATGTATTATTTGGGTAAATAGACCAAAGATCATTTGAAAACTCCTATTATTTAGGATAGGTTTCTTAATTTAACAAATTAAATTTTCTTTTTATCTATATTATCCAAGCACGTAGAGCATAATAAGTGACCTTTTTTACTCCAAAATGTCTTAGTAGATCTTTCGATATCTTTTCTACAAATTAAACATTTAAATATCGGGGTCATTAATAAAAAATTTCTCTTTTAATTTTTTCAAATTAAGAATATGCACTCAACTTTTATTATAAAAAATAATAAAAATTTTTTTAAACTTTATAGAATAATTATAAAAAGACCCACCATGAAGGTAGGTCTTTTGTGTGTGTAGTTTTAATTAATAATTAAATTAATTTAATTAGAAACTAAATGAAGTTTTAAGAGCAACACCAGTTACGTCAGTTTCACCCTCTACAATGTAAACACCAGGAGTGATTGTTACTCCATCGTTTAGTGGATAAGCGTATGAAGCTTCGTAGGTGTAGTACTCAGTATCACCACTTGCGAAGTTACCTGTTGTTCCCATACCTATGTCAAAAGAACCAGCCCCAACTTCAGGGAAACTTAGACCAACAAAGAAACCATCAGCATCTGATGAACCATCATCTACAGATTCCCATCCAGCGCTTACAGTTGCGAAGTCAAAGGCATAAGTACCGTTAACTCCCCATCCAGTTGTTGATTCCGCATCAGTATAAGCAAGTGCTAATCCGTAAGAATCTGCACTGTAAGCAGCTTCAATACCAAAGGTATCAGTACCTTCTTCTGTCAAAATTGTTTCAGGAGTAGATGAAACACCACCAGCTAGTGAGAACCCGCTATCAAAAGCGTATGAAACTGCTGCAGTAGCACCATTACCGCCTACACCAACAGTATTTCCTGTTCCACAGTTGCCCATGTAATCAGTAAAAGAACTATAGGCACAAGCTCCAGTATATACAGCACTAATATCAGTTGAATCACCAACCATTACAGTTGCGCCACCTACTGGGAATGTGTATGTAAGTCCATCAAGTGTTAGTACATCAGTAGTATCATCAAAAGCTAAAGCGCCAGAAGCACCATCACCTATGTCAATAGTTGCGCTAAGTGAATCTTCACCAGTGAAACTAGTTTCTAGACCGATTCCCATTTGGTAGCCAAATTTTGCTGCCTCTGAAGCCGCACCGTCTTCAGCACCAACAACAAAATCAACACCGAAAGATGCTGTAGTTGTTTCAGAGAATGAACCAGCTTCAAGGTTGTTGAATCTAGCTTCTAAACCGTCTAAACGGCTATTTGTAACTGCAATTTCTTCTGCAGCGTTGAAGTCATTAATAGTGACTTCGTTAGCAGTCGCCGCAACAGGGGCAAGTAAGCCTAATGTTGCAGGAGCCACTAATAAGCTCTTAAAAAGCTTCATAAATTTCCTCACACGAAATTTAAAGGACACCTTAAAATAACGTACTAAATAGCATAATTTCAAGTATCAACCGATACAAATTGTATTAAGTATTTATTTTTTTTATTACTTTAAATAAAAAATTTAAGTTAAAAGGCTAAGATCATATAGTCTCAAAGGGATTTCAGGGAAAATTTAAAATAAATCTAATAATTCAAATTTAAATGTGACGGTAATATTAGTGTCCTTTTGCAAAGAATTTTTTGGTTTTATTGTTGAAATTCACAAGAAATATTTATTTTTAGTTAACAAATTGAGTAATTCAGAGGTAAGTTAATTTCTAGTAGGTTATAAATCATCAAGATTCTAAGTAAATGAAAGGATTTGGGAGTAAAGATAGAAAGATAAAAAAATCAGAAGAAATAAAAATTACTACTGCGCAAAAAGATAAATTGATATCTAATGCATTTTCATTTCATTCAAGTGGAAGAATTAAACAAGCTGCAGAAATATATAATTTTTTAATTAAAAATAAAATTTATGACCCTAGGATATTTATTAATCTTGGGACTATTTATTCAAATTTAAAACAGTTTGATAAAGCAATATTATTATTTGATGAATCAATTAAAAAATTCCCAAACAGTCTTGAAGCATATATCAACTTAGCCAATGTAATGTTAATTAAAGGAAAAAGTGATATCGCTAAAAAGGTTTTAAACAAAGTTATTAAATTGAATCCAAATTACTTGAGGGCATATTCCAATATGGCTGGAATATTCGTAGGAGAAGGTAATTTCGAAAAAGCGGAATCCTTTTTGAGGAAAAGTCTAGAAATAAGTCCCAAAGAAATAAATACTTTAGTCAATTTAGCCTGTGTCTTAAAAGATTTGGGTAATTCATATGAAGCTGAGAGATTCTTAAGAGATGCTCTTGAAATTAATCCTAAATCAGATTCTGCATTAATTAATTTAGGGGCAGTTTTAAATGAATTGGGAAAAATTGATGAAGGAGAAGAAGTTTTAAAAAAAGCACTTACGGTAAACCCAAATTCACCAATGGCACTAAATAATTTGGGTAACATTTTATCTAAGAAAAATAAAAATAGTGAAGCTGAACTAGTTTATAGAAAGGCAATTGAACTTAAATCAGATTTTTCTCTCGCTTATGATAATCTCGGTTCTCTTTTATCAAAGCAAGGTAATCTTATTGCGGCAGAAAAATTTACTGAAAAAGCTATCAATTACAATCCTAAATTTGAGTTGGCTTATGTAAATCTGGGATCAATTAAAATTGATCTTGATAAGTTAGCAGAAGCAGAAAAATTATTTCTCAGTGCAATTGAAATAAATGAAAACAATAGTTATGCGTACAGAAACCTTTTTAGACTTTATGAGAAGACTAACAATATAAAAAACCTAAAGAAAAAGTTAAAAACTTTAAATGAGAATAAAAACATTATTAACGAAAAATTTTTGTTTCAAGCGAGAATTTGTTTTAGAGAAAAAGATTACATCAACGCCAAAAAATTAATTGATCAAGTTTCTGATGAATGGATAAAAAATACTGATCATCAAACCAATCTCCTTTATTGGTCTTATAGAGCATTTATTGAAGAAAAAGTTGGAAATTATAATGAAGCCTTTAAGTGTTTTGAGAATAGTCAACTTAATTTAAAATATGAAAATTTCAAACCAGAGATTTTTCATAAGTACATAAATACTTACAGAAGAAATCTAGATAATAAAAATTATTTTGTTAAAAACAATTCATCAAAGGAAAATAATTTTTCGCCAGTTTTCTTAATAGGATTTCCAAGATCAGGTACTACTCTTCTTGATACAATTTTAAGAAGTCATTCTGAAATTGACGTTATAGAAGAAAAACCATTAATTAATTCTGTAGAAGAGGTTATAAAATCAAAATTCAAATATTCTCTTGATGAATTACATAAACTTACCTCAGATGATTTGGACGTATTACGCAATCACTATTTAGATATATTAAAAAAAAGTTCTTATGATAAAAGAGCAAAAATATTGGTTGATAAATTCCCATTCCAAACTGTTTGCTTACCTCTTATAAATTTATTATTTCCAAATTCAAAAATAATTTTCACTCATAGAAATCCATACGATACTGTCTTATCTTGCTTCCAACAATCATTTGAACCAAATAATGCAATGGCAAACTTCCGAAGTATAGATTCAGCATCAAAAATTTATGATCTGACCATGAGTATGTGGTTAGACTACAAAACAAAATTAAAAATGGATTACATAACTTCAAAATACGAAGACTTGATAGAGGATTTTGATAAACATATTTTAAGAATATTGAATTTTCTAAATGTTAGTTGGGATGAAAATATAAAAAATTATAGAGATACAGCTTATAAAAGAGAAAAAATAAACACTCCCTCATCTTCACAAGTTGTTCAACCAC
>CACFAG010000021.1 GCA_902564235.1 uncultured Prochlorococcus sp.
TAACTAATATTTCTGTGCAAAACATTACAACCGCCTTAAAAAAATTGTTTTATCTGTGGAGAAGGAGCCAAGTTCCTATAAAACAACCAAATAGTATTTCTAAAATTGATAATCTAATAATTTTCTTAATTTGTATTCTAATTGCAATAATTTCGTCTTTCAAATTACTTACTGTTTTGCCTTTAAATCTCTCAGATATTTTTTCTTGGTTTTTTACCTTTACTGAAACACTTATTATTTCTGGGATTTTGATATTTGTTTCTAAAAAAGAGAATCCTACAATTACTTCCAGACAGATTATCTTGATAATTACTCTTCTTTTAGTAGTCCAGGCTTCAAAATTAGCCTTAGCATCAAATATAAGTCCATTGTCTATGATAATTCCACCAGCGTTAATCATATCTCAAGGAATGGGAAGCATAACGGCTTTAGCTTGGGTTTCTATAGCGAGTCTTAGTTGGCCTGAGCCAGAAATTGCTATCAATAGCAATTTGTTTTTTGTCTTATTAGTTTGTGCTTCTGTAGTATCTCTTCTTGGAGGTAGAATAAGAAGTAGAGCTCAACTACTCCAACTATCAATTTTTATTCCCATTGGAGCATTCGTAAGTCAGTGGATATTAATAGGTAAAGATAAATTAACTCCTTTAAGTAAACAAGAATTTGTTTTTGCTAATAGTGATATTTTTTCAGATTCCTTATTGTTAGCAATAGTAATGCTTTTTACAATTTTATTTATTCCTATTTTTGAATCAATATTTGGACTATTAACTAAAGCCAGATTACTCGAATTGGCTGATAAAGAGAAACCTCTTATTAGAAGATTGTCTCTTGAAGCTCCCGGAACTTTTGAACATACCTTACTGATTTGCGGTTTAGCAGAGGAAGCAACAAGAATGATTGGTGGCGATATTGATCTAATTAAAACTGGAGCACTATATCATGATGTTGGTAAATTACATGCCCCCAATTGGTTTATTGAAAATCAAGATGGCTCAAAGAATCCACATGACGAAATAGATGATCCTATTAGAAGTGCAGAGGTATTACAGGCCCACGTTGATGAGGGATTAAAATATGCAAGGAAAAATAGACTACCTAAACCGATTGCTAATTTTATCCCAGAACATCAAGGAACTTTAAAAATGGGATATTTTTTACATAAAGCTAAAGAGAAGAATCTCAAGATTAATGAAAGTGAATTTCGATACAAAGGGCCTGTTCCTCAGTCAAAAGAGACAGCTATTTTAATGCTTGCTGATGGATGTGAAGCTGCATTAAGAGCTATGAATATTAATGCAACTGATGATGAAGCTTTGGAAACTATATCAAAGATTATAAATTCTCGACAAAAAGATGGCCAGTTAGATAATAGTAATTTATCGAAAGGAGAAATTTTCTTAATTAAAAGGGCGTTTTTGAATGTATGGAAAAGAATTAGACATAGAAGAATTCAGTATCCAACAACTAAAAATAATACTTTTTCATAATACTTTTTCATAATTTTCTTAAAAAAGATTTATAGCCTAATACTTCTCCGGTGTTTTGGATTACACCAATATATAAGAGCCACCATGCTTAATAATGTCGTTAAAAGAGCAAACCCACCAATTCCAAAAATGTCTTTAAGAATTATTAGCCTAACTACTGCATAAGGACCCATACCAGAAATCACCATTGACAGGGATACAAGAGTTAGAGTTACTCCCCATTTTCTCTCTGCTAAAAGAGCAGCTGAAGAGATTATTCCAACTATCGCAGCAGGCCAACCAAGGCTTATTGCAAGAGTTATATTTGCAACTTTTAGTGGAGGTCCAAAACTTATTACTGATGTAATTATTGGAAGTGCAATTATATTGCTGATTAACCCAACCCATGAAAGAGTCCAATATCCTAATAACCTTTCTCTCATTATTTACTGCTTTGACTATATGATTAATCTACATTATTAAGAGACCTTTTTTAAGGCTGCTTAATAATCCTAAGAAGTAATTTATTATGTAGGATTGGTTAGAAATGTTTTTTCAGAACTTTCTAAATTATCAAATTGTGGGTGAAGTGAATTCTTTTTCTCAGAAAATACAAGCCTATTTAAAGCATTAACGTAAGCGTTCGCCGCTGCAACGACAACATCTGTATCAGCAGAGTGACCAGAGTATATCTTATTATCCCTTCTTATTCTTATTGTTACTTCGCCCAGAGCATCAATACCTTCAGTTACCGACTTTACAGAAAATTCTATTAATTCATTAGGAACTTTAGCTAATTTATTTAAAGCTTCGCAAACAGCATCAACAGGTCCAGTCCCTATTGCTACAGCAGTATCCTCAGTATTATCTTCAGTGTTTAGAAGCGTAATGGTGGCAGTAGGTTTTGATGCGTTACCGCAACTAACTTGTACAAGACTTATTTGGAACTTAGTTTCAGGAAGCTGTACTTGTTCGCTCACAATTGCTTCTAAGTCTCTATCAGTAATTTCTCTTTTTCTGTCAGCTAAATCCTTAAAACGAGCAAAGGCATCATTTAAGTCTTCTCTGCTCAAGTCATATCCCATTTCTTCTAACCTTGCTCTTACCGCACTTCTTCCGCTAAGTTTTCCTAAAGATATTTTGTTTTTACTCAATCCAACAGTTTTTGCATCGATAATTTCGTAAGTGAGTCTATTTTTTAATACACCATCTTGATGGATCCCTGACTCATGGGCAAAAGCATTAGCACCAACAATTGCTTTATTTGGTTGAACAGTCATTCCAGTTAGGTTAGAAACGAGCCTAGAGGTTTTTGTTATCTCTTCTGTTCTTATAGCTGTAAGGGGAGTTGGCGAATCTGGATTTCTTTGGAAAAAATTATTAAAAAAACTTTTCCTAACATGCAATGCCATCACTAATTCCTCAAGAGAGGCATTTCCGGCTCTTTCTCCAATTCCATTTATTGTACATTCTAGTTGTCTCGCCCCACTTTTTACGGCCTCAAGAAAATTAGCAACTGCTAAACCTAAATCATTATGACCATGAACTGAGATTACTGCCTCATTGATATTTGGAACATTTTTATTTATGTCGGCAATTAATTTGCCAAATTCACTAGGGGTTGTAAATCCAACAGTATCAGGGATATTTATTGTTGTAGCACCAGCAGAAATTGCTAAGTTGATTACTTCGTATAAAAAATCGGGATCACTTCTTGAGGCATCTTCACAAGAAAACTCAACATCATCTACCAATGATTTTGCATAATTTACCATTTCTGGAACTATTTGAAGAACATCTTTTCTCGATTTTTTAAGTTTATGTTTAAGGTGTATGTCACTGGTCGCAATAAAAGTATGTATTCTCTTCTTGGGAGCTGGACTTACCGCTTCGTAACATGCCTTTATGTCGCCCATCGATGCTCTTGCTAAACCGCATATTATGGGACCGTTTTCTTTCCCAACGGCATTGGCAATTTTATTAACAGCTTTAAAATCTCCTGGACTTGCGAAAGGAAATCCAGCTTCAATAACATCCACCCCTAATCTCGCTAATTGATGGGCGATAGCAAGTTTTTCTTCCAGATTTAGACTTGCGCCAGGAGATTGCTCTCCATCTCGAAGAGTTGTATCAAAGATCAAAATTCTTCCAGGATCTTTGGACATTAGAAATATCTGTTTAAACTTATTTTAAGCTAATTAAAAAAAATTGACTAGATTTTATTGAATAAAAACTTGCTGCAGAGTTATTACTTAATAATATTGGTTAAAATTTTGAAAAAAAAAATAAAATTCTTTAATCATTAAAGTATTCTTTGAAGGATTAATGTTTCCTTTTTATAAAGGTTAATTTTGATTACTTAGGATTATAGGCATAAATTATAAAAGTATGAATGGGCAATACTTTAAAAAAAATTTTTTAGGGCAGTTAGCGATAGTTTTACATGCTCATCTTCCTTATGTCAGAAAAAATGAAAAAAATTCTTTAGAAGAGGATTGGTTATTTCAGGCGATATTGGAATGTTATATACCACTACTTCAATCAATAGAATCTTCCAAAAATGAAAATCCTTCAAATACCAAACTTACTATTAGTTTGTCTCCAACGTTATTATCACTTCTTGATAATAAAAAAATTCAAGAAACTTTTCCAAGTTGGATTAAAACAAGAAATGATTTCTTAGAAGAATTGCCTCAAGAAGAAAAAAATGCATCTGCATTTTTAATGAATAATCTTAATGATAAATACTTGTATTGGCAAAAATGTTCTGGAAATTTAATTGAGAAGTTTAGAGTTTTAAACAACTCTGGAAATTTAGATATTCTTACTTGTGCTGCTACCCACGGGTATTTACCAATTCTGAGGGAGAATCCTGAAACTGTTAAAGGACAAATCAATACAGCCATTAGTAACCATGAAAATATTTTTGGAACTAAGCCCTTAGGTATTTGGTTACCTGAATGTGCTTATTATGAAAATTTAGACGAAATATTATTTAATTCCGGAATTAGATATGCAATCTTAGACGGTCATGGGATTCTAAACTCCACACCAAGGCCTAGGTATGGTGTGTATGCACCAATCTGCTCAAAAAAAGGAGTTGCCTTCTTCGGCAGAGATAGTGAGTCAACTTTGCCTGTTTGGTCGGCTAAAGATGGGTTCCCGGGGGATAAAGTTTACAGGGAATTTCACAAAGATTTGGGATGGGAATTACCAATCTCCAAGCTACAAAAAAAAGGTATCTCTACGAAAAGACCTTTAGGTTTGAAGTTTCATAAGATTACAGATGATAATGTTCCATTAGGGGAAAAGGCGTTTTACTTAGAAAATGAAGCGAAAAAAAAGGCTGCAGAACATGCTGATGTTTATCTTCTCGCGAGATCTAAACAATTAGAAAAATTAATTTTATCCTCATCCTTTAAGCCTTTATTGGTGGCTCCATTTGATGCAGAGTTATTTGGTCATTGGTGGTATGAGGGACCTTTTTTTATTGAAAATATTTTAAAGAACTCTACTAAATATTTAATTAAGCTTACAAATTTAAAAGAATTCTTACTTCAAAAGCCAAATCTTCAGATTTGCGATCCATCACCATCAAGCTGGGGACAAGGAGGTTACCATAATTACTGGATTAATGATGCTAATGCATGGATTGTTCCGGAGATTACAAAAGCAGGCTCAACTTTTGTAGATTTATGCTCGAAAAATTTTTATAATGACTTATCTCCAAGACTTTTTAAGCAAGCAGCTAGAGAATTACTTCTCTCTGAGTCCTCTGATTGGAGTTTTATCCTAAGAGCTGGAACAACAACTGAGCTTGCAAAAGAGAGAATAGAAAGACACTTGTTCAGGTTTTGGAAAATAGTTGAAATGATTAAAAATCATTCCTACATAGATTTAAAATTTCTTGAAGATATTGAGGAAGAAGATAAAGTTTTCCCAGATATTAATATTGATGATTGGCGCAAATAAAAAAATACTAATTTAACTTAAGCATTCCAAGTTTTACTTTTAGAGGTGAATTTATAAACATCTTACTCATCACGTAAATTAGTTTTGGAAGTGGAAGTGTATTAGTAAGAAAACCTACCCATTCATTGGTGGATAATCTAAAGAAATTTGAGAAAAAGCTTCTTAATCTGCTTTCATCAAAACTCATCAGTCTTCTTAAACCATATTGGTAAAGTTTATGCCTTTGTATTAACTCGTAAGGCCATAGGATCTCCCAACCTTTTGTTGCCAGTTCAAGAGAACTATGGTTAGGTTCTTTTAAAAAGATTGCTAATTTTTTTGCAAGGAGTGGAGCTCTTCTTAATAAAGATCCGATCATGTATCCTGATGCAGGATGCACCATGCTTGCAGACCCTCCAAAACCGAGTACAAATTGTTTTTTAAATGGGAGGGGTAAATTCATTGGAAAAAGGCAATTCTCTTCATGAAAAATTTCACTTACCTGAATACCCTTGCTATTCAATCTTTTAAAAAGTCTTTTTTTGAGATTCTCTTGGGATAATGGAGGATAACTTGCTAATGATGTTTCTTCAACAAAAAAAGTTTCATTTCCAAGATCCATTGCATAAAGAAAGGAAGGAGATAATAACTTCTCTTCATTATTTAAGTGATTTGGACGAAAATCCATTAAAACAAACTGATCTTTATTAACTGGTGGCGATGAAAATTTACCGACAATCCCATACGCAGCTTGTTGAGCGATTTCATTTTGGACTGGTCTTTTTATGAAATTACTTTTATGACCACTTGCGTCTATGACTAACCTCGCCTTTATTTTTAGACCTGAAAAACAAATGACCTCAGATAGTTTATTTTTCTCTTTAATATCTTTTGCTGTTTCATTCAACCATTCAATCCCATTACACTTTTTTAAAAGTTCATTTTGAAAAGCTTCTTGATTTATCAAACCATAATCGTAATTATGTTTTGTAGGATTATCTCCCTTTTTATTTTCGCCGTTTCCAAAAAAACTAACTGTTTTGCACCACCGATGAGATAACAAAGACTCTAATCCTAATTCCTCTAATTCTGAAGCCCAAATACCATATGTATTCTCCCATTTTTCATTTGGAGATCTAGTTGATATGCCCTTAATATTTAGATCTTGCTTGGCTAATTCTGATGCCAAGCATAGTGCTGCAGGTCCGGAACCTAAAATTAGAATATCAAGTATTTCCATATCATCTAATAAATTATTTTCTTTTAATTTTCTTTGCCTTGGTTGAATTGGTCTGTTTCTTCTGTTTGTTCATGAGGAACTAATACAACTTCTGATAAATGATCACCCTCATCTAATCTTTGTAATTTTACTCCAGTAGCTGCTCTAGATTGCTGGGATATTTTATCTGCGTTTGTTCTAACTATCACGCCTTTTTCGGTCACAAAAAGTAATTCTTCCCCTTCTCCAAGGACCTTCAAACAAACTAATACATCATCTTTAATTCTGAATTTTATCGCTCTCAAACCCATGCCCGCTCTTTTTTGTAATCTAAACTGAGTTACAGGTACTCTTTTGCCTAGTCCAAATGCACTAGCTATTAGTACCCAGGGTCCTTCTGAAGAATTAACTTCAAGATTTTCATCAGACTCTTTCGTGAGATCTTCACTTTTAGCTAATTGATCAACCAAATCAGATGTTAAAACATCCATAGATACAAGATTGTCTCCTTTCCTAAGGTTCATAGATTTAACCCCTCTTGCCGTCCTGCCTAATGGCCTTAATTCGTTAATATCTAGTCTGAAATGAATCGCCATTCCTGTTCTTGATCCAATCAAAACACTGTCACCTTCTTTTGATAATCTAACCCAAGTTAAAGCATCTCCATCCTCAAGATTAATTGCTATTAATCCATTAGATCGAATTTTTGAGAAAGCAGAAAGTGAAGTTCTTTTTATAAATCCAGCCTTGGTTAGCATTAATAGATAACAATCGTTATCAAATGAATCTACCGCAACTAGCGAGGTTATCTTTTCTTCTCTTGGTATTGGGAGAAGTTGAACTGATGGAGTACCTTTAGCTGTTCTGCTACTCATGGGAACTCTATATGCTGGCAGAGCATAAGATACCCCTCTATCACTAAAAAGCAAAAGAGTATCATGATCATTACAGCTTATAAATAGTTTTACTTCATCATCTTCTTGCGTCTTTGTTCCAGCTTTACCTCTAGACCCACGACTTGTAGATTCGAATTCATTAACAGGCATTCTTTTTAAATAACCTGCTTCAGTCAATAAAACTACAGATCTGTCATTAGCGATAAGATCAATATCATCTAGACCACCGCCTAAATCAAGTATTTCTGTTTTTCTTGGAGAGGAAAATCTTTCATCGATTTTATTAAGTTCTTCAAGAATAATTTCAAAAATTCTTTCTTTACTATTCAATATTTGCTGATATAAGTTTATTTTTCTAGTTAACTCATCATGTTCCCCTTTTATTTTATCTGCCTCTAGAGCTGTTAATCTTCTTAATTGCATTTGTAAAATAGCTTCTGCCTGTGTGGCAGATAACTCATGATCAGTTTGTAATTTCTCTTTGGCTGAAACTGTATCTTTTGCAGATCTTATAAGATTAATAATCTCATCCATAGAACCCAATGCTAATAAAAGACCTTTTACGATGTGATCCCTCTCTTCAGCCTTTTTTAATAAAAATCCTGTTCTTCTTCTTATTGTCTCCACTCTGAAGTCTAGAAATACATCTAACATTTTCCTGAGTGATAGTGTTGTGGGCTCTCCTTTCACTAAAGCAAGGATATTTGCACTAAAATTATTTTGTAGAGGTGTTAACTTAAATAAATTATTTAAAACTACTTGTGGGTAGGCATCCCTTTTTAGTTCAATAACGATCCTCATTCCGTCTCGATCACTTTCATCTCTAATATCAGAAATACCTTCTAATTTTTTTTCATTAACCAAGTCAGCAATTCTTTCTATCAATGCAGCTTTATTAGTTTGAAATGGCAGCTCTGAAATTATTACTGCATCTTTTTCTGCTCTACCACTGGATTTAATTTGCTCAATATTTGCTACACCTCTCATGGTTATTGAACCCCTTCCTGTCTTGAAAGTTTCTTTGATACCTTCTCTGCCTAAGATCTGACCACCTGTGGGAAAATCAGGACCCTTAATTATTTCAAAAAGTTCTCTATCTTCAATCGAAGGGTTATTGATGATTGATTTAAGACCATTAATTAATTCCCCTAAGTTATGAGGTGGAATATTAGTTGCCATTCCTACTGCTATTCCTGATGATCCATTTAGTAGTAGTTGAGGAATCCTGGCAGGTAAAACTGTTGGTTCTTGCTGAGAACCGTCAAAATTATCTGCGAAATCTACAGTTTCAGATTCAATATCCTCTAATAAACTTTCATCTGTAAGAGATTGTAAACGTGATTCTGTATATCTCATTGCTGCTGGAGGGTCGTTATCAACAGAACCAAAGTTGCCATGGCCATCTATAAGTGGCATTCTCATGGAAAAATCCTGAGCCATCCTAACCAAAGCATCATAAACAGCAGTGTCGCCATGAGGGTGGTATTTACCTAGTACTTCTCCAACAACTCTTGCACATTTTCTGTATGGTCTGCCGCTAGTTAAACCAAGTTCATACATTGCATAAAGAATTCTTCTATGAACAGGTTTTAATCCATCTCTTGCATCTGGAAGAGCACGACCAACTATAACGCTCATTGCATACTCAAGGTATGAGCGAGACATCTCATTTCTTAGGTCAGTCTGAATAATTCGGTCGTTATCTTCGCTTAATCCTGAGTTATCAGAATCTAAAATATCAGACATATAAAAATCCTTTTTTTAATAATAATCGCTGATTGTCATAATGAATAAAAAAAAATATTTATTTAATTGCTAAATACTCACATTTACACACAAATCAAAATAAAACCTGTTGTTTTTGAATAAACCTTGGCTTATTACCCCTTTAGTTGTTAATTTAATCAAAATAAAGAGAAAAATTCCGTGAATATTGAACTTGGTTTAAATAAAAAAGTCAGAAGGGCTTATGGCATTGATGAAATAGCTTTAGTTCCAGGTAATAGAACACTTGATTACGATTTGACTGATCCTTCTTGGTCAATAGGTGATATCAAAAGAGAAGTTCCGATCGTAGCTAGTGCCATGGACAGTGTTGTCGATGTGAATACTGCTGTAGAACTCACTAAATTAGGTTCCATTGGGGTTATTAATATGGAGGGTATCCAAACAAGATATGAAAATCCTGATGAAATATTGAACCAAATAGCATCAGTCGGGAAGAATGATTTCGTTCCATTAATGCAGAAGATATACAGTGAACCCGTCAAGGAGGGACTAATTTTACAAAGAATAGATGAGGTCAAAGAAGGAGGAGGTATCGCTGCATTTAGTGGGACTCCTCAAGCTGCTATAAAGTTTAAAAAAACACTTAATAACTCCAAAATAGATTTATTTTTTCTTCAAGGAACAGTTGTTTCAACTGAACATCTTGGCATGGAAGGTAAGGAAACCTTAAATATTAAAAATCTCTGCCAAGCTATGAATGTCCCAGTTATTGCGGGAAATTGTGTTACTTACGAAGTCGCAAAACTTCTCATGGATGCTGGAGTTGCAGGATTAATGGTTGGTATAGGACCTGGAGCTGCGTGTACATCAAGAGGAGTTTTGGGAATTGGAATCCCTCAAGCAACTGCAATTGCTGATTGTAGTGCGGCCAGAAATGATTACTTTAAAGAAAGTGGTCGTTACATTCCTATTATTGGCGATGGAGGAATTGTAACGGGCGGAGATATCTGTAAATGTTTAGCATGTGGAGCAGATGCTGTAATGATTGGATCTCCAATAGCTAAATCTTCAAACGCTCCAGGTAAAGGATTTCACTGGGGTATGGCTACTCCAAGTCCAGTATTGCCGAGGGGGACGAGAATTGAAGTTGGTTCTACAGGATCCTTGGAAAGAATAATTAAAGGCCCTGCCTTACTTGATGATGGGACACATAACTTATTAGGAGCCATAAGAACCTCAATGAGTACTCTTGGGGCAAAAAATATTAAAGAAATGCAAGAAGTTGAAATAGTTATCGCACCATCGCTTCTTACAGAGGGTAAGGTTTATCAAAAAGCTCAGCAGCTTGGGATGGGTAAGTAGTTCATCTAGAGCAAGTTATAAAACCTTAGTGAATTAAGTATTAAATTGAAAAATTTTCTAATTAGGAGTTATTATGAAATGATGGGGGAAACCCCATACTCCTCACACACTAAATCGCCCGATTAATCGGGCTTTTTTAGATATTTTGTTACTTATATCATTTTATCTGTAATGAAATCATCACTTAAAAGAATTGCCTGCTAAATTTTCAAAAGGAATACTTAAATTATGTCATCAGCTCCAGCCGTAACTGATTCTTCATTTGACAAGGATGTACTGCAAAGTGATCTACCAGTATTGGTTGATTTTTGGGCACCATGGTGTGGTCCATGTAGGATGGTTGCTCCAGTTGTAGAAGAAATCTCAAAAGACTTTGAAGGGAAAATTAAAGTTTTTAAATTAAACACAGATGAGAATCCAAATGTAGCCAGTCAATATGGAATTAGAAGTATTCCTACATTAATGATCTTTAAAGGAGGTCAAAAGGTTGATACCGTTGTTGGTGCTGTCCCAAAAGCAACTCTTTCGAGCACTTTAACTAAGCATTTATAAATTTAAAAGCTTTGTATAAAATTGGACTAATAGACTATGGAATGGGAAATATTCATTCCGTGACAAAATCTCTAGAAAGTCTTGGAGAAGAAATTATATTAATAAAAAACTTTAATGATTCCAATCTTTGTAAGGCGATAATACTTCCTGGAGTTGGAGCATTTGATCCAGCGATGAATAATCTCATAAATACTGATTTGATAACTGATTTGAAAAATTGGATTAAAAGTGGGAAGTCCTTTTTGGGGATCTGCTTAGGTCTCCAACTCCTTTTTGAATCAAGTGATGAAGGAATAGTTCAAGGGCTGGGAATTTTAAAAGGAAAAATACAAAAAATACCCAATATTGTTAACCAAAGAATCCCACACATGGGTTGGTGCCAATTATTACCTACAAAAAAAAATACTTTATTTGGGATTGAAGAATTAAATAATTGGGTCTATTTTGTACATTCTTATCATGCAATCCCAGATGACTTAAATATTATTGCAGCTCAGGTTGATTATGGCTCTGAAAAATTAACTGCAATAATTGAGAATGATAATTTATTGGCCTGTCAATTTCATCCGGAAAAATCTGGAAAAACCGGTGAAAAACTTTTGAGAAGATGGCTGAGTAATATTCAATAACAGATGCTTAGGGATGAAGACTAACTTAAGATTAATAGGTGGTAAAAAACTCCAAAGTCCAAGTAATTCTTATACCAGACCTACAACTTTGAGAGTTAGAGAGGCCATATTTAATATATTGAACAATAGAGTTGAAAATAGTAACTGGTTAGATTTATTTAGTGGAACTGGGGCCATATCTTGCGAAGCCTATAATCACGGAGCAAGCAAAATACTTGCAATTGAAAAAAACAAGATCAACTCAAAAATTTGCTTAGAAAATTTACTCTCCTTGGACAATGTAGAGAATAGGAGAAATGATATCGAAGTTATTTGTAAAGACGTTTTGAAATGGACAAAACCAAATTATGAGAGAAACTTATCATCTAGAAATATGGATTTAAACAAATTAAAATTTGATTTTGTTTATCTAGATCCTCCCTACGATGCGGATTTTCATGAATTAGTTTTAAATCAATTATTCAATTGTAATTTTTTAAACAAAGATTCAACAGTTATTTGTGAACATTCTCCTAACTTATTTA
>CACFAG010000022.1 GCA_902564235.1 uncultured Prochlorococcus sp.
AAGAATTTTAATAATTAACCAATCTTATTTAAATAGTTACCTCTGTGCTATTGTTCATAACATCGTATAGAAACCATTTATAAATTTTAAATGTTTGGGTTAATAGGCCACTCAACCAGTTTTGAAGATGCAAAAAGAAAAGCTTCGATGCTAGGCTTTGATCATATTGCTGATGGTGACTTGGATGTTTGGTGTACTGCTCCTCCTCAGCTTGTTGAAAATGTAGAAGTTAAGAGTGCTACTGGAATATCTATTGAAGGCTCTTATATAGATTCGTGCTTTGTTCCTGAAATGCTTTCTAGGTTTAAAACGGCTAGAAGAAAAGTACTAAATGCTATGGAACTAGCTCAGAAAAAAGGGATTAACATTACAGCTTTAGGAGGATTTACTTCTATTATTTTTGAGAATTTTAATCTTCTACAGCATAAACAAATTAGAAATACTTCATTAGAGTGGGAGAGGTTTACTACTGGCAATACTCATACCGCCTGGGTTATTTGTAAGCAACTAGAAATAAATGCCCCTAGCATTGGGATAGACCTTAAAAAAGCAACTGTTGCTGTAATTGGTGCTACAGGTGATATTGGTAGTGCTGTTTGTAGATGGCTTATCAATAAAACTGGGATTTCAGAACTTCTTATGGTAGCAAGACAACAAGAACCACTAGCGCTGTTGCAAAAAGAATTAGATGGGGGCACCGTAACAAGCTTAAATGAGGCATTGCCTCAGGCGGATATTGTTGTATGGGTTGCAAGTATGCCTAAAACTATTGAAATTGATACAGATAACTTAAAAAAACCATGTTTAATGATTGATGGCGGATACCCCAAAAATCTTGATGAGAAATTTCAGGGTAAAAATATTCATGTTTTAAAAGGAGGTATAGTAGAGTTTTTCAATGATATTGGTTGGAACATGATGGAACTTGCGGAAATGCAAAACCCTCAGCGAGAGATGTTTGCTTGCTTTGCAGAAGCTATGATTTTAGAATTTGAAAAGTGTCATACAAACTTTAGTTGGGGAAGAAATAACATTTCCCTTGAAAAGATGGAGTTTATTGGAGCAGCATCTTTAAAGCATGGTTTTTCTGCGATTGGACTTGATAAGCAGCCTAAAGTATTAACTGTTTAAATTATGGCTAAACGTTACCTCCTTGATTTTGAAAAGCCTCTTGTTGAACTTGAGAAGCAGATAGAGCAAATTAAAGAATTAGCTAGAGATTCAGAAGTAGATGTTAGTCAACAGCTTCTACAGCTTGAAACCTTAGCTGCTAGGAGAAGAGAAGAAATATTTAAATCTCTCACCCCTGCTCAAAAGATTCAGGTAGCTAGACATCCTCAAAGACCAAGTACGTTGGATTTTGTTCAAATGTTTTGTGATGACTGGATCGAATTACATGGAGACAGAAATGGTGGCGATGATATGGCACTAATTGGGGGGATAGGTTCGATAAACAATAGACCAGTTTTGATGTTAGGGCATCAGAAAGGAAGGGACACAAAAGAAAATGTAGTAAGAAACTTTGGGATGGCAAAACCAGGAGGTTACAGAAAAGCTCTTAGATTAATGCAGCATGCGAATAGATTTTCTTTGCCAATTCTTACATTTATTGATACTCCTGGAGCTTATGCTGGTTTAAAAGCTGAAGAACAAGGTCAAGGTGAAGCGATTGCAAGAAACCTTCGAGAGATGTTTGGATTGAAAGTTCCAATTGTGGCTACTGTCATTGGAGAAGGAGGTTCTGGAGGAGCACTTGGAATAGGTGTTGCAGATAGGTTACTAATGTTCGAACACAGTGTTTACACAGTTGCTAGTCCGGAAGCCTGTGCATCAATTTTGTGGAGAGATGCTGGGAAGGCACCAGAAGCTGCATCAGCACTTAAAATAACAGGTAAAGATTTACTTAAATTGGGTATAATAGACGAGGTCTTACCAGAACCTTCTGGTGGGAATAATTGGGCTCCTTTAGATGCTGGTAACACACTAAAAGAGGCTATTGAGAAACACCTGAACGCTTTACTGCAAATGTCTGAAGACGAATTAATTGATGAAAGATACAAAAAGTTTAGGGTTTTAGGTAAATTTATCGAAGCAAATAATATTGAAGAGATTTATACTGAAATCCCCCAAAAAACTGAATAACTTGAAACTAGCTTTTATAACGGGTGCTACGAGAGGTATTGGTAGATCTACCGCAATTACTTTTGCCAATGCTGGCTGGGATTTAATTTTACTCTCCAGGAATATGGATTTAATGGATAAACTAAAGAGCGAACTATTGACTACTAAATCAAAAATTAACCTAGTAAAGTGTGATTTATCTAATCCTCTAGAAATAGAGCATTGTGTTAAAGAGGCAATTGAGAAGTATGGGTGCCCCTCAGTATTGATAAATAATGCCGGTTGTGCATTTAATGGCCCTTTAGTTGAAATGGAATTAGGTCAATGGGAACAAACTATTCAAATAAACCTCACAAGTGTTTTTCAAATTTGTAGTTCAATAATTCCTAAAATGAGAAAAAATGGTGGTTTAGTTATTAATGTTAGTAGTCATGCCTCTTATAATGCATTCCCCCAATGGGGAGCTTATTGTGTTTCAAAATCTGCACTATCTATGTTTACTAAATGCTTGAGGGAGGAGGAGAGATCTAATTCAATAAGAGCGTGCACAATAACTCTTGGTTCAGTAAATACCCCTCTTTGGGACTCCGAATCTATCAATTCTGATTTTGATAGAACAACTATGCTCTCCTCAAAAGAGGTATCAGAAACTATTCTCTTTATGGCTCAAAAACCTGAATCACAATTGATCGAAGACTTGACTTTGATGCCTTCTGGCGGAGCCTTTTAAACATTCTGTTTATCTGATTATTCTTAAAACAGTGATTTTTTTTAGTGCTATTTGAACCCGATTGAACAAGAGAATGTGATATAGTATATGAGCAATTAAGCTCTTGGAAGATACAGTTAATTAAGTTGCATACAATTTTCTGTTTAAAATTTTATGACCTCTACATTACCCAACGATAATATTAGAAACTTTGACGACCAGATAACTAATAAATTAATATCTGAAATTATAAGAGACAGAATTAAGAATTCTGGTACAAGATATAGTGCTAATGATAATATTTCTGAATTTATAAATCCTGGTGAATTAGAAATTTTAGAAAAAGAAGTAGCCTCAAGAGTTAAAGACTTACTAAAGTCCCTCGTAATTGATGTTGAGAATGATCATAATACTCAAGAAACTGCTGAAAGAGTTTCAAAAATGTATCTAAATGAAGTTTTTAAAGGCAGATATCATGAACAACCTAAAGTTACAAGTTTCCCTAATGACAAGAATCTTGATGAAATTTATACAGTAGGTCCAATTTCGGTCAGATCTGCATGCTCACATCACCTAGTTCCAATTTTAGGAGATTGTTGGATAGGTATTAAACCTGGCAATAAAGTCATAGGACTTTCAAAATTCGCTAGAGTTGCTGATTGGGTTTTTTCAAGACCTCATATTCAGGAAGAAGCTGTAATGATTCTTGCAGATGAAATTGAAAAACTTTGTGAACCTAAAGGTTTAGGCATTATTGTAAAGGCCCAACATTATTGTATGAAGTGGAGGGGAGTCAAAGAACCTAATACAAGTATGATTAATTCTGTGGTGAGAGGCGATTTTAGACACGATTTAAGTTTAAAACAAGAATTTTTTGAGCTTGTAAAACAGCAATCCGTTACTAATAATTACTAATTTTTTTTTAAAAACTTAATAAGATCCTCTGTTTTTTTAATATCTTTTAAACCTGGAGATATTTCAATACTACTCGAAATATCTAATCCATCTGGGTTGAAATCAGTGAGGATTTCATCAATCCATTCAATTGATATTCCACCTGCCAACCACCATGGTTTACTAAATTGCAAATTCTTTAAATAAATAGGATCTATTTTTTTCCCTGAACCTCCGTAAGTATCTTTATTCCAAGAATCAAGAAGTATTGCATCTACAAAATCCTCAAAAGGTTTTATTTTATCAATGTCCTTTTCCGTTTTTATTCTGAAGGCCTTCCATAGCCCAATATTAGGAATTTTTTCCCTTATTTCTTTGCAATAATCAATATCTTCATCTCCATGTAATTGAATGATAGTTTCACTTGGTTTTCCTAAGAAATTTTGAATAATTAAGTCTATTGGACAATTTTGTACAACCGATACCCTCTCGATTTTTGGATACAACCTTTCTAAGGTTATAAAAATATTTTTCTTAATTTCAGCTGATATATATCTTGGTGACTCTTCCACGGAAATAATGCCGATAGCATGCGCTCCTAACTTTGCGACTTGAAGAGCTTGTTCTTCTGAAGTTAGGCCACAAATTTTAATTAAAGTATTACTCTTGGGCATATCATTAGCCTTTATGTAAAATTAATATTATTGCTAAATATAGCGGAGATTATTTTTGAGAAGTTGGCAAATTTTTAAAATATGGGGAATCCCCTTTAAAGTTCACCCTTATTGGTTTGCTATTCTCTTTTTATTCTCATGGAGTATAAGTAATCAGGTTAATTTGACTTCAGGTGATATTTATAATATTAAAGAATCTTGGATTATAGGATTTTTAACTTCTTTTTTCTTATTATCTTCAATTATTTTTCATGAGGTTTTTCATACTTTTGTTTCACTTAATCAGGGTGTAAAAATAAAAAAAATTACTTTTTATTTTCTAGGAGCAATTTTACAGATAGATAAGTATTGCCAAACTGCTTTAGGAAATATAAAAATTGCAATTGTTAGACCCCTCTTATGTTTTGCTACAGCATCTATCCTACTTTTAATTAGTAATAACAGTGCATCTCAAGAACAAATAGCAGTTAATGTAATTTCTAGAGTGGGTATATTTAATTTATTCTTAGGTTTCTTAAATTTGATTCCAATTGGTTCTTTAGATGGGGGAAATTTATTAAAAAGTGTTATTTGGCATTTCTCAGGGAGTAAAAATAAAGGAAGAAATTTCCTCAATAAAGTAAATTTATTAGCATCTTTTTTTGTTTTATTTTTTGGGATAGTTTGCTTATTTAGATTTAATTTTTACTTTGGTTTTATTCTTTCTTTTTTGGGCTTGTTTGGAGTTAATTCTTCAAAATCTGAAAGTCAATTTTTTAAAATTGAGAACATACTTAAATTTAGTAAAATTTCTGAGATCAAATTAAAGCCTTTGAGGAAAATTGAATACGATTCAAATTTCTCAGAGTTTAATACATTAATAAAAAATAAAAAGGATGCATCTGATAAATATTTTTTTGTTACGAATAATGGTAGATGGACTGGTTTTGTTGATGAGAATATTTTAAAAACTGTTTCCTTAAAAAAATGGGAACGGAACTTTGTTGGAGATTTTAAGAAACCAATTGGTAGTTTTGAAAGTGTATCTTTTAACGATAAATTATGGAGAACTATAGAAAGACTTGAAGAAACAAATGAAGGTTTTTTATTGGTTCTCAATGCTGCAGATATTCCTTTGGGGATAATTGATAGGTCAAAAATTGGAAACTTTGTATTGAATAAATTAGGTTTTAATTTGCCTTCAGAGATTGTTAACAAATTAAACTTTAAGAATCATTATCCCTTAGGAATTGAATTGCCAAGAATAATTAATTCAATGAAGCAGAAAGGAGATCTTTAATAATTCTTGTCATTAAAATTTTCTATTTTTTATTTTCTATAGCAATATTTTTGAAATTTATATTTGATTTATTTTTTAGGAATGAATTAATCAAATGTTGGACTATTTCATCATTTGTTAGTTTTAAATTTACTTTTGGTGGAGCTTCTTCTTTGAATAATTTGAACCACAAATCTCTTGGGGGATTTGTTTGTATCTCTCCGTGTTGAAGGAATGCACCTTTTTTACGAAATTGGGCACTACCTATTCTCTTAAACCCATCCTGATCAACTAAATCAGAAATTAATGAAGTCCCAAAACAATTTGTTTTAATACTTGAATTTTGTAAATTACCATATTGTAAGTTTAGACCTAATTCTCTAAAACTTTTTATTAACCAATTATTAACCATTTCATAACTTAAGACTTTATAGTAATTTTTTTTAAATGTTAATGCATATGTTATGCCTCCTGAATGCAGAACAGCCCCCCCTCCGGAGGGACGTCTAACAATATTAATTTCCCCATTTGATAATAAATTTTCCCAATGAAGAGGAATTTCCTTTTGGTGATATCCAATTGAAAGCCAATCCCCAGTCCAATAGTAGAACCTCAATGTGAGAATTATTTCAGGATTCGAAATTGTCTGATCTAAAGAATTTAAATCTAATGCCATTTGATCAAATCCAGGTAAATTATTTGTCGAAAAAATTAAAGCCTGATTTTCTATTACCAAAATTAACTTTGTAGTTTTATTTATGATAATTTTCAATAAATCTTTTCTTTCAATTTGTTAATTACGTAACATCATTTTGTAATAGTGTTTCAAATCTTCTCTTTTCGGTGGAGAATATAGAAAATATTTTTTTTACCATGGAGCCAACTCAAACAATAAATCTTATTGCATTAAGCCTCATAGTTGTTATGCATGCAGGAGTTTTAGCACTAAGACTAGGAATTAGTTTAGGTAGGAACTAAAATTAATTAGAAAATTTAAAATTTATAAGGTAATAATAAAGTAAGACTGAATTGATTTATTCAGTAAAAACATCAAATACTTAATTTGTCAAAATCTTTTTATAAAAATAGTATTTTCCACAACAAATATTTAGGTGATGTACTTATAAAAAGACAACAGAAACAGGATAATTTTGTATCATTGATTTTTTTAATTATAAAAATTAGCTTTTCTCTTTTGGCAATAATAAGTCTGATTAAGCTTGGCTATAGTTCTAAAGTAAGGTTGACCAGACTAAGGGAAATTGAAGACTCATTTTTATACGAAAAATATAGATTTAATGTTTTAACAGATAAGTTTGATGATTTATTCTCTTCTGAAGGTGAGCAAAGATTTATGAAGGATCAGGATCAAATAATTTCTAGGGACATTATCAGAGTAATATGGCGTTGATAAGGATGATCTTGAATCATTTTACTTTTCTTTTTTCAATTAACTTTTTTGCAAGTGAGTAAGAACATTAAGGGTTTAGTCCTAATAACAGGAACAACTTCAGGAGTTGGATTAAATACTCTGAAACCTCTATTAAGATATGGATGGGAGGTTATAGCAGTTAATCGATCAAATAAAAGAGCTATAAAAATAGCTAAGGAATCCTTGACAAAAGAGGAAGTTAAAAATGTTCACTTTATAGAAATAGATCTTTCTAACTTGGATGAAGTGAGAAAAGGTTGTGATGAAATATTAGAAAGTTTTAAGAAGCCAATAAATTCTCTTATTTGTAATGCAGCAGTTTATAAACCGAGACTAAAGAGACCTGAAAGGTCTGCTCAGGGGTTTGAAAACTCTATGGCAGTAAATCATTTTGGGCATTTTCTTATGATAAACCTACTTATGGAGAATATTTTATCTTCTGAAAGAGAAATTGTTTTAAATGGCAAATCAACTGTATTCAAGCCAAGAATTACAGTATTAGGGACTGTTACGGCTAATTATTCAGAACTTGGAGGGAGGATCCCCATCCCTGCTCCAGCTGATTTGGGAGATTTATCTGGATTCAAAAATGGTTTTTTATCTCCAATAAGTATGGCGAATGGAAAGAAATTTAAACCTGGTAAGGCTTATAAGGATAGTAAACTTTGCAATATGGTGACCGTTCAGGAATTATCAAAAAGATATCCTGCAGAAAAGATTATTGTAAATTCTCTATATCCTGGATGTGTTGCTGATACAAAACTTTTTAGAGATACTCCTTGGTTGTTTAGATTCCTTTTCCCGATATTTCAAAAATTCATAACAAAAGGATATGTTTCACAAAGACTTGCAGGAGAGAGGGTCGCTCAAGTGGCAACTTATAAAGAATTTGCTAAACCATCAGTCCATTGGAGCTGGGGAAATCGTCAGAAAACTGGCAGAAAAGCTTTTTCTCAAAAGTTGTCAAAAAGAATAATTGATACGAAGACCTCTCAACAAACTTATGATTTAACAGGCCAATTGGTTGGTTTAGATTAATTTAGACTAATCAAATCCTAATAAATCAAAAATTTCTCTATCTTTAAGTGGATTTCCTTCTAAAGGTTCTACGTTTTCAAGCATATTTTTGGCAAGAGATAAATATTCATTTTGAACTTCAATAACATCTTCAGTTGGTTCCATTTCAAAAATGGTGCATTTTTTTAGTCTTGATCTTCTAATGGCGTCGACATCTTTAAAGTGGGCCATAGTTTTTAAACCTGTTCTTTCATTGAATTTATCAATTTGATCTGTGTCTTTTGATCTATTTGCGACTACTCCACCTAATCTGACTTTATAATTTTTTGCTTTTGCTTTAATTGCAGAGACAATTCTATTCATAGCGAATATTGAATCGAAGTCATTAGCAGTAACAATTAGACAATAATTTGCATGTTGCAATGGAGCTGCAAATCCTCCGCAAACGACGTCTCCAAGGACATCAAAAATAACAACGTCAGTATCTTCTAATAAATGATGTTCTTTTAATAGTTTAACTGTCTGACCGGTTACATATCCCCCGCACCCTGTCCCAGCAGGAGGACCTCCACTTTCAACGCACATTACGCCATTAAAGCCTTCAAACATGAAATCGGTTGGCCTCAATTCTTCGCTATGAAAATCTACTTCTTCGAGAATATCGATAACTGTAGGAACCATTTTGTGCGTCAAAGTGAAAGTACTATCGTGTTTCGGATCACATCCAATTTGTAGAACCTTTTTACCTAATTTTGAGAATGCTGCAGAAAGGTTTGATGATGTAGTTGATTTTCCGATGCCACCTTTCCCATACACGGCAATAACTAAAGCCCCTTCCTCAATATTTATTTTTGGATCTTGCTTTACTTGAACACTTCCTTCTCCATCAAGGGGTCTATTTATAGTACTTGTCATTTAAAGCTTAAAACACATTATTATTTATATTCTTGCAGCGCAAATACACATGAAATATATTTCTAAACAAATATGTATTTAATTGTATTAAAAGCGGGAAATATGTTCTTATAACTGAATTTTTAGGATTAAATTTATTAGATTATGAGTGAAAATACTCATGTCTAAATTATATTTTATTAGTAAAAATTAGCTGAAATATGCTTTGGCGTCGTAAAGGGTTTCATCGCTTATCTCTGGAATTCCTCTCAAGATTGCGTATTTTTCAGTATTTGTTTTAACTTTACCTCTTACAAAAAATGGAACTTTTGTTAATTCAGCTCTACCAGATTCAGTCCAGATAATTCCTTCTTTACTATTTTTTTCTTTTTTTTCGTCAGAATTTAAAATGTCCTTTGTGTTTGTCGCGGTATGTCCTAAATGGCTTTGATGACCATCAACAAACTCAAAGTCATGTTTGAACATATCAATAAGATGCTCTTCTAAGCCCATCATTAGGGGATGTACCCAGTTATCAAAAATCACATTTGCTCCTTCCCATCCCATTTGAGGGCTATATCTTGCAGGGACATCTTGAACATGCATTGGAGTGCTAATTACTGAGCATGGAATGCCGAGTCTTTTTGCACTATGCCTTTCCATTTGGGTCCCTAAAACTAGCTCAGGGGCGGCTTTTTTCATAGCATCTTCCACTTCTAGATAATTGTTAGTTATTAGAGCTTCTAGATTTAGATCTTTTGCAGTTGCTCTTACTTGCCTGGCCATCTCCCTGCTGTATGTTCCAAGACCAACCACTTCAAAACCTAATTCTTCCTTAGCAATTTTGGCTGCTGCAATTGCATGTGTTCCATCACCAAAAATAAATACTCTTTTGCCGGTTAGATAATTTGAGTCAACTGATTTTGAGTACCAAGGAAGTTTTGATTTATTTTCTAATTCTTTTTTATTCGTCAAAGGAAGATCTAATTTCTTATGAACTTCATTTATAAATTCAATTGTATTTTTTATTCCAATTGGAATTGTGTTTGTATATTCCATTCCAAAGTTCCGTTTAAGCCATTCGCACGATGCTTCTGCTATTTCTGGATAAAGACAAATATTTATTTCAGCATCAATTAGTCTTTCAATATCGTCTGGACTAGCACCTAATGGAGCAACTACGTTTGTATCTATTCCTTGCTCTGAAAGTATGCGTTGGATTTCGATTACATCATCTCTGCATCTAAATCCTAGTAATGAAGGGCCAATTATATTGACTTTTGGTCTACGCCCAAATTCCTTCCACCTTTGAGGACTTATTTTCTCTGAATAGCTTACTTTTTCTTTTAAAAGGGTTCTTGTTAATTGATAAAATGTTTCTGAGGCACCCCAATTTTCTTTCTTGCTATAAGCAGGTAATTCAAGATTCACAATCGGCATATTAAACCCCATCCCTTTAGCAAGAGCTCCAGGTTGGTCTTGGATTAGTTCTGCTGTACAACTTTCTCCAACTAAAAGAGTTTTGGGTTTGAATCGTTCAACCGCTTCCTTAATATTTTTCTTCACTAATTGAGCTGTATCGCCTCCAAGGTCTCTAGCCTGAAAAGTTGTATAAGTTACTGGAGGCCTTTTTCCCCTCCTCTCGATCATCGTAAAGAGAAGATCTGCATATGTGTCTCCTTGGGGGGCATGAAGCACATAATGAATGTCTTTCATTGACGAGGCAATTCTCATAGCACCAACATGTGGTGGTCCTTCATATGTCCAAAGAGTTAATTCCATAGTTTTTAATGAGTTACTAAAGTTTTTGAAGTAAGTATTTGATTTCTTTTTAAAGGTTTGGAGAAGAGACCAGCCAAATCTGCGGCTTGATCAATTCCATGAATTGGACTGAATACCATTTCTATTGACCACTTAGTACTAATCCCTTCCGCCTCAAGAGGGTTAGCTAAACCCATCCCGCAAACTACTAAGTCTGGATTAGATTCCCTCACTCGATCTAATTGTTTTTCTACATGTTGCCCTTCGACAATTTTTGTATTATCAGGTAATAAATTAATCTCCTGTTTCATTAAATCTTTATTTAGGTAGGGAGTGCCTACCTCTATAAGATCCATTTCGCATTCATTATGCAAAAATCTTGCCAAAGATATCTCCAGTTGCGATTCAGGAAGAAGAAATAATCTTTTTCCCTTAAGTATTTCTTTGTGAGATTCAAGAGCAAGTTTTGCTCTATTAATTAAAGGCGAAATAATTTCATGAACTTTAAGTTCACTAATTTTGAAAGCTTTCGCTGCAGCTAAAAACCATTCAGTACTTCCTTCTATACCAAGAGGAAATGGAGCCGAAATTATTTCACAACCGCGATGTTTTAGGTCTCGAACAGTATCACTTAAATAAGGTTGAGTTAATAAAACTTTTGTATTTTTGCCAATCTTTGGTAATTCTGTTGATTGACGGGGTGGGAAGCTCTCAATATTTGAGATTCCTAAATTTTTAAAAATCTTTTTAAACCTATCCTCTACATTATTTGCAAGAGTTCCAACTAATAATAATTTCTCCTCATCTGATGAATCCATTAATGGAATTAAAGCCTTTAAGGCGCCATCCTCTCCTTGGGTAAAAGTTGTTTCTATCCCACTGCCAGAGTAATTAACGAATCGCACTTGACCTAAATATCTTTTATTTAATTTCTCTGCGACAGTGGCAAGATCTAATTTGATTACCTCACTTGGACAAGATCCAACTAGAAAAAGTGTTTTTATTTCTGGTCTTCTCGCAATAAGATCATTTACCACTCGATCTAATTCTTCATGAGCGTCAGCAAGACCAGCAAGATCTTTTTCTTCAAGAATAGCCGTCCCAAATCTTGGTTCAGCAAAAATC
>CACFAG010000023.1 GCA_902564235.1 uncultured Prochlorococcus sp.
ACCATTCCCTCCCTTTAAGGTGTTATTTCTACTATTTCCAGTAAGAGTATTATCCAAATCATTCCCAGTTGCATTTATATTCCATGAACCCACAAGAGTCAAATTTTCTACATTACTAGAAGCGGTATAACTTACATATGAATTAATTAAATCAGTTCCTTCTGAAGAACTTTCGGTAACAACATCATTGACATGATTTACAAAATATATATCATCTCCAGCTCCGCCTAGCATCGTATCTAAATCATTCCCGCCATTAAGCGTGTCATTACCATTGCCGCCATATAAATTATCATTATTATTCCCTCCATTTAGAGTGTCATCTCCGTCGTAGCCGTAGAGAGTATCGACACCATTTTGGCCATTTAATGTATTAGCTTCGCTATTCCCGTTTACTGTATCGGCACCTCCTCCAGCATTTACATTTTCTATTGAGGTTAAAATATCATTACCATCACCAGTGTCTTGACTAGTTGTTATTCTAATGTCGACTTGATTATCTTGATCACTAAACACTGCAGTATCTGTATCATCTCCTCCATCTAATATGTCATCTCCAAGACCGCCATTAAGAATATCATTCCCGGCATTTCCGGTTAAACTATCGTTTCCAGATTCTCCACTTAAATTATTCGCTAAGGTATTTCCATTTACTGTATCGTCACCTTCACCTGCATTTATATTTTCTATTGAGGTTAAAGTATCATTTCCATCACCAGTGTTTTGACTAGTTGTTACTCTAAGGTCGACTAGATTATCTTGGTCACTAAAAACTGCTGTGTCTGTTCCAAAGCCACCATTTAATATGTCATCGCCAAAACCACCATTAAGAATGTCATGCCCATTCCCCCCCAATAATGTATTAATTGAGTTATTTCCTATTAAGGTATTATTTAAAGAATTACCTGTTGCATTAATATTCGAAGAACCTGTAAGAGTTAAATTTTCTACATTAGCAGAAGCCGTAAAACTTACAGAGGACTGAATTAAATCATTCCCCTCTGATAAATTTTCAATAACAGTATCTCCAGTATTAGTAACTATATAAGTGTCATCACCAGCCCCTCCCCGTAAAACATCATTACCACCCCCTCCAATAAGGGTGTCATTACCATCGTCTCCAAAAATGTAATCATCTCCTCCTAACCCATTTAAAATATCATTTCCATTATGCCCTCGTAGTGAATCTCCAGCAGACGAATCACCTGTAATTGAATCGTTTCCAGCAGTTGCGAAGAAATAATTTCTGTTTGGAGTAGCTGAAACTCCTTGACTTGAAATCATCAAAGATCCTTGAAACATATTCGTGATGTTTGATTCCGAACTAAGATTCCAAATACTTAAATTCATATCAAAAGCATCCGTATTTGCGAACATATTGCTGAAGTCTGTGCCAGAGCTTACATCCCAATTACTTAAGTCTTGATTAAATGCACTTGCCCCAGAAAACATATTGCTGAAGTCAATGCCAGAGCTCACATCCCAATTACTTATATTTGAGTTAAACGTACTTTCACTAGAAAAAAGGTTGGAAAAATCTGAAATATTAGCTACGTTCCAACTATTAATGTCCCCATATGAGCTTAAAGCCAAAGTTTCATCAGATATCCAGAAACTTATAGCATTTACAAGATCAATTTTATTCAAAAAGGTCGAGGACACCAGAAATTTTTCTAAAAAAAATTGAAATTAATAGGATTATTATAGGATTTAAAACCTAAAAATGATAGTTATATACACATATCACAATGATATTTTGGTTTAGTTTAGAAAAAAAATAATAAATTACTTATATAAATAATTAGTGTTTAATTTTTATTGGAATTCATATAAAAAAATATTTTTGCTGAAAGTTAAGTTTTTCAATTTCTTATAAAAATTAAAAACTAATTAAATTGCTTAAGAGATTATTATTATAAATAAATTCCTTTAGAAGAATTTGATTATGAAAATAATTTTATATGGTTTAAATTTTAAGCCTGAAATAGTAGGAGTTGGCAAATATAGTGGAGAATTAGCAGACTACTTGAGTGAAAAAGGTCATAATTTAAGAGTAATAACTACCCCAAAATATTATCCTGAATGGTTGGCTGAAAAGAATAGATTTTCTATTGATAAGAATGCTGATTATAAGATATTCAGATGTCCTCTATATGTACCAAAATCACCAAACGGGATCAAAAGAATTCTTCATCTAATATCATTTTCAATAACTAGTTTTCCAATTTTATTTAGACATATATTATGGATGCCTGATTTGATAATCCTTGTTGCACCTACTTTACTTTGCGCCCCAAATATTTTAGTTTTTAAATATTTTTCATTTAAAAAAGTTTCTACCATACTGCAAATTCAAGATTTTGAATTTGATGCAGCTTTTAATCTTAAAATAATAAAAGGTAGGTTATTCAAAAAGATTTTCACAAAGTTGGAGATAATATTATTTAAAATATTTCAAAGAATAGGAACTATAAGTAAAACTATGGAAAAAAAATTACATGAAAAAGGAATCGATAAAGAAAAAACTTTTTATTTTCCAAATTGGGTTGATGTAGAAAAGATAAAGCAAAAAACTTTTAAAGATAAATATACAAATAACTATAGAAAAAAATTAAAAATTTCTCCCGATACAATAATTATTCAATACTCTGGTTCTATGAATAAGAAGCAGGGTTTTGATTTTCTTTTGCCAATAATTAAATATTTCAAGAATTATAAAAATTTATTATGGCTTTTTGGGGGAGAGGGTCCGGCAAAAAAAGATTTTATTATTTCCACAAAAAAAATACCAAATATTAAATTCTTATCCTTCCAGAAATCTAGTCAATTAAGCGAATGGCTTAATACTGGCGACATACACATTATTCCTCAAAATGAAGAAGTAGAAGATCTTTTATTACCATCGAAATTGATCACAATACTAGCTAGTGGGAATCCAATAATTTCAAACGCAAACAAAAATACCGAAATAGGGAAAATTGTAGGGAGGGCAGGATTCCAAGTAAATCCAAAAGATCAAATTGGATTTATTAATGCAATAGAGTATCTAATTAAAAATGAAAACATCAGATTATCCCTTGGCAAGAAGGCTCGTGAAATTTCTGAAAAACAATTTGATAAAAAAATTGTATTAGACAATTTTAATAACTTTATAAATGAGTTCCAAGTTAAATAAAAAACAAAAAATATTTAATAAAAAGTTAGCTTTTGAATAAAAATATTTTGTACATACATACTTATTAGTATAAAAACTTATAATAGATTTAAAAACAAAATATATCGACTAATAATTTATTTATGTATAGGGGCATTTTACAGCAAAGATCGGTTGAACTAAATAATCTCCAGAAGATATTAGATCCATTGGTAATAGCCTGCATTTTTAACAATATATTTTTTCAAAATTTTTTATATTTAAATCCCGGGTTCTTTTTGGTCTTCTTACTTTCTATGACATCTCTAAGTATTAGCGGGATTTATAGTAGTTTTAGGATCCGAAAATTAATTAATTTAATACCATCTATCATATCAACTAGTTCCATTACCAGTTTAATTATTCCTTTAAGTAGACTGCAAAATTTAAATTTTTCTGTTTATCAAATAACAAATTTTTTTATAAGTTGTTTATTATATTTAACAATACATCACATATTCTTAAGACTTTTTTTTAGATATTTAAGATCAAAAGGTTTAAATTCTCGAAATATAATTTTCTTTGGAAATAAAAAATCATTTAAACTAATTAAAAATCAATTAGAAAAATATCCTTGGATTGGATATAAAATTATTTATTGGTTTAGTCCTAATAAAATTGACTATAAAAATAAAGGCATAGAAGAAGATAAACTTTCATGTTGTGGAGGTATTAATGATCTTATTGAAACTATTAGAAGAGACAAAATTGATAAGTTATTTTTTTGCCATGATGAGGGAGATGATATATCACTAAATAATACTTTAAAAATATTTGGTGATTTTTGCATACCTGTTTCTTACTTAATAGATTGGAATATAGATTCAATGAGCCTGAGAAAAGAATTTCTTGGAGATATTGTCAGCTTAAATATATGGAATCCAGAGCAATCAATATTAGATGAAAAAATCAAAAAATTATTTGATTTTGTCTTCTCCTTATTATTGATAATCTTATCAAGTCCTGTCTTATTTTTAATTTCCATTTTGATAAAGTTCTCCAGTGATGGTAGTATTTTTTTTATTCAAGAAAGGTATGGATATAATGGTGTTTCTTTTAAAATGTACAAATTCAGAACTATGTATTCAAATACCAAAAATCAATGTAAAAATATAGTTCAAGCAAAAAGAAATGACTCAAGAATAACGAAATTAGGAAAATTTCTAAGAAAATATAGTCTTGATGAACTTCCTCAATTATTTAATGTAATAAAAGGTGAGATGAGTCTAGTAGGACCAAGACCACATGCTGTTGAACATAATGAATTCTATAGGGAATTAATAACGGGTTATATGCAAAGACATTCGCGATTGCCTGGGATGACTGGATTAGCTCAAGTAAGGGGAGCTAGAGGAGAAACATCAGATTTAGAAATGATGGAAAAAAGGATTAAATATGATATCGAATATAATAATAATTGGAGTTTAATGAAAGATTTTTTTATCTTAATAAAAACATTTTTTTCTGTACTAACTGGGAAAGCATATTAAATTGAAAAAATAGCTTAAAATTATTAATCTTATATTTTTGATAATTTAAAAAATTTTTTAATTATTTTTACTTAAGTATTTTAAGTTTAAAATTATACCAATAAACTTACTTCTTATTTTTTTAAATTTAACTGAATTTTTTAAATTAATCTTCTTAAGTAATTTATTTAAAGCAATTAAAAGAATTAACTTATCACAATATTCAGCAATTAAGTTAAAATCAGAAACTTGATTTATCGCAGGGGTATCAAAAATAATATAATCAAAATTCTCATTGTTTCTTAAATCTGTACAAAAATTTGTTAACTCTTTAGAATTAAGTAATTTGATTGGGTTATTTAGTTTTGTTCCCGAGGTGATAATCTTAAAAGAATTCTGATTTTTATCTTTAAATTCATTGCATAATTCATCAAAATTTATAGATTCTCCGCTTAATACATTTGAAGAACCTAATTTATTTTTTAATGAAAATATCTTATGAATTTTGGGATTTCTAAAATTAAAATCTACAAGCAATACTCTATATCCCATTATATTTAAAGTTTGCGCTAGAAGTATATTAATTAGAGTTTTACCTTCTGAACTTAAGAAACTTGAAATGCTAATGATTTTTACTTTTTGATCATTTAAAAATTTGAGTGAAGTTACTATTTCGGAAAAAGGTTCGTAATCAAAAAATTTATTTTTGTTAAATTCTGAATTTTCTGATAAAGAAAAATAATTATTTAATTTCTCATAAATATCATCACCTTTTATTAAAGGAATTCTCGAAAGTATAGGTAAATTTATACCTAACTTTATATCATCTTCATCCTGGATAGTTAATTCGAAATCATCTTTTAGATAGCCTGCAAATAAACTAATAATCGCACTCGAAATAATTGCAAGTAAAAAGCTATATCCAAAAAAACTTTTATTATTGGAATCTTCAATATATACAGGAGATATTACTTGCCAGGGAATCTTATTTTGAGAAAGTTCCAGCATAAAAGATTCTTTCGCAATAACTAACCTTGATAGATTATCTTGTGCTATTTGTAATTCTTGTTCAAGTGAATCATATTCCATTATCAAGTCAGGAAGTTTAGAGAATTCTTTTCTTAATATTTCCTTCTGTTCATTTAAAATCGAGATATTTTCTTTATTTAATGTCAATGCAGCTTCTACAGATTTAATTTGAGCATCATAAAAATTAGGACCTAATATATCCAGTTGCTTTTCTAATGAGCGAATAATTTCAGAATCTTTAGTAAATAGAACTTTTGCATCACTAAGTTGTTCTTCTAACTCAATAATTTTTTTTATTAAATTTTTATCGGCATTTGTTATGGATAATCCCTCTCCAAAAAAAGAGGAATAATTACTCTTATATTTATTTATTGCCTGTTGAAATGCTATAGCAGTAATTTCGCCAGTTTCAATTTCTTTTTTTATTTTTTTAAGTCTTTCTCTTTCATCAATTAAATTAAATATATCCTCATCTAACTTTTTTTCTCTCAAGTTAATACTCAAAGCTTTTTCCTTTGGTACAACTATAAAATTCTTTGTCCTAAAATTAGAAATCTTTTTTTGAATTATATTCGTTTTTTGTGTTATTTTTGGAAGCTCTTTGTTTAAAAAAGATAATCCATCTGATAAATACTTTTGCCTATTTTCAAGAGATAAAGATAAATATAATTTAGAAATGTCATTTAATATATCTTCAGTCTTTTGTTTGTCTACAAAAGATAATTTAATATCTAAAACTCCGCTTGCCTCTTCCTTGAAATTACCTCCATCTCCTCCAGAAGTAATTTCAAGATCCCTAATCAAATTTCTGTATGATAAATTATATTTATCAATAACAGGTTGTAGTATTTTTCTGCTTTTTAATAAAACAACCAAGGTAGGAACGTTAATTTCTCTATTGTTAAAAGTTAAATTAATAAACTCATTAGATAAAGTTGATCTTTCACCAGGTTTATTTATAGAATCATTTAATGAAGCCTCAAAAGGGTCCCTTATAAGAAGTGTTGTAGTTGCCTTATATAAAGGGTTTATTCTTCTTTGTATAAAAGAAAAGCACAAAATTAATGATAGAGAAATTAAATAAATTTTTATCGCAAAAGATTTTTGCCTTTTAATTATTTTTAAAAAATTTTTTATAAGGAACTCATCTCTGTTCTCTTCATTAATATCTGGCATATTTATTTATAAATTATAAGAAAATTCATCTTATATTAAGGTTATGTAAAAGGTTATAATGTAATTGTTATTAATAATACTTTATTGCGCGCATTTTATTACTAGCTTTTTAAAGACTATTTATTTAAAATTCTAAAAATCATAGATTAGAATTCTAAAATCATTTATTTGAATTTATATATGTTTTTACTTTATAAAAAATCTTATTTTGTAAGAAAATGTTTGCTTATTTTACTAACTATTCAATTTGCTTTCATTCAATCTATCAATAACAGAGCATTGAGTATAGAAAAAAATAATTTGATAGAAGATATTAACTCTAGAGGTTTTGATGAAAATAATAAATTAAACTTCAAGGAAAATAAATACATACTAGGCCCAGGAGATCTTCTTAAACTTAAATTTATTTATATGAATGAATACTCTTCAGAGATTTTAGTTCTTAACGATGGGACTGTAGATATTCCATTTGTAGGAGAAGTATATTTGCAAGGGTTGACTTTAAAATTAGCTGAAAAAAAGATAAAGAATGAATTAAAAAAAGAAGTTTTAAATCCTCTATTTGATTTAAAAATTATAAAGCAAAGACCTATGGTAGTTTCAGTTCTTGGTGAAGTAGAGATCCCAGGATTGTATACTCTCAATGTAGAAAATCAAATAACTAAAAATGATGAAAACTTAACTTATAAACAATTATCTCAACCAAAACTAATAGATGCTATTGAGGCTGCTGGGGGTATTAAACCTACAGCTGATTTAAAAAATATTCAGTTGCGAAGATTAATGCCTGGAAATAATAATCAATTTAAGTCAAAAAATATAAATCTTCATAAAATGTTCATTAATGGTAGTCAAATTGAAAATCCTACACTTTTCGACTCTGATATTATATTTGTTTATAAAGCAAAAAAAATAGAAGAGAATAATATAAATTATGCAATCAATTCTTTTAATGCAAAAACTATAAAAATTACTGTAATTGGAGAGGTTGAAAACCCTGGTTTAATTGAAATTAAAAATGGATCAAACTTAACACAAGCCATACTAAATGCAGGCTCCACATTAGGATGGAAATCTAATAAAAATAAAATCGAATTAATAAGAATGAGAGAGAATGGTTCTTTAAGTATTAAAGAATTTTCTTACAGTACAAAAAAAGGTTTTTCTAAAAACTCTAATATTAAATTATTAAGTGGGGATGTAATTAGGGTTAAGACTTCCAAATTAGGCTTGTTAAGCGATACCATTATTTCATTAACAAATCCACTAAGTGGAATATTAAGCGCGATAGCAATTTATAAGATCGCTGATTAAAACATTTTAAAAATTTATTATGAACTTATTAATTTTTAGGCACTTGAAATTATAAAAATAAATGAAAATATAAAAATATAATTTTTGAGCCTTTGTATTTCGATATCCTATTTTCAGTTTTAATAATAATAACAGGTCACATTTCTCCTGCTCTATTAGTATTTAATTTCCCCTTAACATGTTATCCGTTATTATTATTTATCCCAATAGTATATTTAAGGCATAAAAATGAATATTCATTTATTGTTTTTGAGAGGATATTTATACTACTCTTAACAGCATCAATATTATTCTTATTTAGTTCAGGAACGCACCTTTATTTTAATCACTTTAAACATATAGTACAAACCTTTTATTCTTTTTTAGGAGGTTTTTCTTTATTTGTTTTGTATAAGAATCTTGATAAAACAAAAAACCTCAAAAAAGTAATTTTCTACATTATTTTAGGTTTACTTTTTTTAGGATTATTAGAAAGGTTTATCCCTTCATACAGAAATTTGGTTTTACAAATAAATAGATTCATATTATCAAATAATAGATATAACGTATTAGATAGTGTTCAAGACTCGAATAGGTCAATTGCTTTAATTGGATTTGTAAGGCCCCTAGTTTTCTCGCCAGAGAATTCAATTTTGGGAAGAACCATTTTTTGTCTTGCTTCCAGTCTAATTTTATTATTAGAAAAATTTAAAGAACGAATAATCTTTGGCATATTTATGACATCTACTTTTTTAATTTTTGGGTCTCCTTCTTGTCTACTAATTTTGCCTTGTGCTCTGTTAAGCGAATTTTTTATTGAAAATAACAATAACAATAACTTTAAAAGATTTTTTATTCCATTCTTTTTAAGTGGATCTGTTATTGTTAGTTTTAATTTTCTTAGAGTTAGAATTGAAAATTTAGTAGAATTAGTTAATCAAAACAATGTCCCATTTGTATATCTTATAAGGCATTCAAGCGAATATATAAGAATAGTTTTACCAATTCAATCTATTAAAGTAACTCTTGATAAAAATCCCTTTTTCGGAATAGGTTATGGCGCACATAATCACTTACAGCAAATTTTCTTTGGTAGGGATATTTATGGAACTGCAGCTTTCAATGGAAATAATTTACTTTATCCTCTTATTGCCTTTGGTTTATTCGGTTCAATAATATTTACTTTAATAATAATAAAAAATTTTCCAAAAAGATTTAAAAATATATTACCAATGCTTCCTTACTTAATTTTATATTCTATTTATTCAGGAGGATTTCCTGAACCTAGATTTTGGATTTTCTTTTTTAGTATTTTAAGTACAGGCTATTTAAGTGCAATCAAAGCTCGAGAAAATAATGAAAAAATTTATTATAAATATGAAAAAAATACTTTGTAATAGTTTAAAAAATATATTTTTTTTGCTTAAATTTAAATATTTTTTTAAAAATAAATAATAAAACTTTAATTAAGGATTTAAAGTATGTTTTTATATGATTCTTACTTTTAGAAAAAATAGGAATTAATGTACCATTAGAACGCATTATTCCTATACTAGTTTTAATTATTTTTATATTTCTAGTGACTTTCTTAAAAGAGAATGAATATAACATTTCTGGAAAAAATGCTATGTTATTTTGATATTTCCCATTTTTCATATTTTTATTTAATAACTCAATTTTTAGGCTGTAAATTTCATAAGAACTTATAAAAATCCCATCAAAATATATTCCTAATATTTGTGCCCAATTGTGTTCAGAAACATATGTACTTGATGAATTAAATGAATCTTTTATATCAAGAATCAGACTACTAACATCTTGTGGTACTATATCGAACCTATAACGAATAAGCGTATCGTAATTAATTTTGTTCTTTAGTTTATATTTATTAAAAATTTTATATGCTTCGATGATCCCATAATATTGAAAGTAAAACCCAGGAATTGAATCATATATTTTTTCATTAATCTTGAAATTATTTGAAATTTTTTTTCTTGCTTCGTTTGGTTCTTCTATCAATAATCCTTTTGGATTTAATCTTAAATTTAAGAGACTTTCAAAACTTTTTTTAATAGTGAAATCCTCAATAACATGCCAACATTCTTCATCCTTATTTTCGGATGACCAGGTATGAATAAAAACGTCAGCATCAAAATATTCTTTTAATTGAATTAACGAATCTATACAATTTTCAAATGATCTTAGATGGCCAGATATTAAAATTGCTATTTTTTGATAATTTCTACAGTTTTTTTTCATAAGAAATTAAATCAATCTTTTTGAGATTTTATTAAGTAAATTCTTGGAATTTTCAATAGAAATCGTCGAAATTATAATTTGAGATATCATAATAGCAATGGGTAAAGAAAAGTTTTGAAATTGATATAGTATTTTTTCTAATATGATTATGCAAATCAAAAAAGTTAAGTTTAATTTATAAAAAAATAAAAACTTTTCATTTTGAATTAAAAATATTGCCCAGGGTATTCCTTTTACAATAAAAAAGGTTTTAAAAATTAAAATAATAAAAACTAAATAAGTATAAGAAAAATAATTTATTTTTAAATTCAATATATAAGCTAAAAATGAATATCCAATAGTAACTAGTATCAATAATATTAAAATAAAAAATCTTGACGATTTATAATTTCTAATTGCCTCTTTTTTTAAAATTAAAGGATTTCGCCTAAAATTAATTGATCCTATAAGACTTAAAAAGTTTTTCATATTTGGGATATAAATTATATGCTCTATTGCATCTGATGCTTTTTTAGAATAAAAAAATAAAGAACGATAATCAGTAGAAAATGAAGATACTAAATTAGAAATTATTAAAGTCAATCCGATATTATGAATATTATGAGCCATTTTTAACTTAAAGCTTTTATTTATAGCTATAAATATCTCATTAAAATTTTCATAATTAAATTTAACAAAAATTGGTTTGGTATAAATAATTAAAGCTAAAAATGTAATTGAAGAAAATAATACATAAAAAATAAGTATTTTGTATATTCCAATATAAAAAAAATGATTATATATAAATCCCATTAATAAGAATAAACTAGGAAAAATTACATATAAAAAAGATATCTCTAATTTATTATTTGCAACCATATAATATCTTGATAAGTTTGAAGGTAAAAAGAAAAATATAAAAGGTAATAATGCGTAAAGATAAGATCTACATAGATTTAACTCAAAACTATTAATACTATTTAGGAATAAATAAATGAATAGGTTTATTGAAAAATAAAGAAATATTACTAATAATAAAGAGATAGCAAATGCTATAAATAAATAATTTGAATAAAAAACTTTTGCTTTAAATAATGATTTTTGTTTTATTTGTCCATAACGATAAATGAAGTGCTCTGTAAATAACTCACATATTAATTGACTAGAGTAAAATAAATTATTTGTCAAAAGATATGCTGATGCTTCCTTTGACAAACCAAAATCAAAAATTAAAAAAATTGCAGATAAAGATGTTTGAAAAGTATT
>CACFAG010000024.1 GCA_902564235.1 uncultured Prochlorococcus sp.
TTTCTTAATTAATTTAGATGGTCAAAAACAAAGGCCGAAAGAAGTTTTTGAAATTCCAATAAATAATAAATATAAAGCTTTTGCTATTGAAACTGATTTACTTGGTTGCTTTGATAACCCAGTAAATACTGTGATTGAATACTGCAAAGGAATTGTAGAAAAAAATGATATTTTAACTATCGGTGAGAGTCCGCTAGCGATTATGCAAAATAGATATATTTCCCCTCAAAATTTAGAATATAGTTTATTTTCGAAAGCTTTATGTTATTTTTTTCACCCTACAAGCAGTCTCGCAACAGCTTGCGGGATGCAATTATTAATAAATAGAATCGGAGTCACAAGAATAACCTTTGCACTATTTGTTGGATATCTCTTCAAATTAGTTGGGATTAAAGGTATGTTTTATAGGTTAACTGGTTCAGAATCATCCCTCATTGATGATATAAGCGGCACAGTTACACCTTACGACAAGAGTATAGTTATGGGTCCTCTCAATGCGGATTTATTTTGTAAGGAGGTCTCGAACTATCTAAATATAGATGTTGCAGTTGTCGATGTTAATGATCTTGGAGGTGTGAAAGTCTTAGCAAGTTCAAATAAAAAAGTAAATAAAATACTTAAAAAAAACTTATTATCTAATCCAGCTGGCAATGGAGATGAAAAAACCCCTATAGTATTAATAAGAGAAATTAAGTAAATGAAAAAAGATACCTCTTATTCTTTTCAACCTAAAAAAGGAATGGAAGTAACTTTTGAAGAACTCCATATACGGCACATTAATCTTTTAATAGATATTAAAAATAAGGAATTGAATAATTGGTTTTTAAAGATGGCAATTATCAATACCTTTGATGACTTAAAAATCTTCTTGAATAATCTTAAGAAAAATAAAAATAAATGCATAATTGCTATATATGGAAACGAAATTATTGGTTATTTGAATATTTTTCCTTTAAACAAAAAAGAGACTTGCTTAAAAATATCTAAGCCCAAGTTGATTAATAGCAAGTGTTCTTTAACCGATAAACAATTAACTTTAGGATTGATAAAAAAATCCATCTCAATAAAAGAAATCAAAACTGCAAGTTGGATAATTAATTCAGATATAAATAATGTTGACCTTATATCAAACGCAAGAGAATTAGGCTTTCAACCTTTTGGAGAGATAATCCTTTGGGATGGTTCTGATCTAAATAAACCTAAGAATCAAAATACCAATTCCTATACATTAATTAATGAATTCCAAAATATTAATAAACAAAATATATTAAAAATAGTTAATTTCATAAGATCAAATCAATCTCCCTTAATAAGAAATATTTTAGATTTTGATCAAGACGACATTCTTAAAAGAAATAACTCTAACAGTGGTGCCTTAATTTATGAAAATTCAGTTTTATGTACAATTTTAAAAGATATTAATTATCAAAATGAGGAAATTTATACTTTAACTATAAGTAGATATTGGGATAAGAGATTCAATTCTATTTTAAAAGAATTTATAAAAAGATTTTTTGAAAAATCACCTGTTTCATATTTAAAAACCTATAAAGAAAATTCTCAATTAAATGTTTTTCTTGAAGAGTGTAATATCAAAGAAAAAAATCAAGAAATAATTCTTATTAGGAACACAATAATTAAGAATGAAGCAAAACAAGTAAATATAATAAATCAATCTTTGGAATCAATCTTTGAAAAATTAAGTCCACAAGGTAGTCCATATCCATCTCCTTTTCCATTAAAAACAAAGTGAAATTTTGCAAACCCAAACCCAAGTCAATTTTGAGTTTGGATATAGGTACCAAAAGAATAGGATTAGCTTATTGTGATCCCCTCTGCATAACATCAAATATACTTCCAGCAGTAAAACGATTTGAAAATAATCAAGAGATTAAAATCATTAGAAATTATATAAATGAATTTAATTTGACTGGTTTTATTGTGGGTATTCCGCTAGATGAGGAAGGTAAAATGACCACTCAAGCTATTGACTGTAAAAATTACGGTCAATTACTTTCAAATGAATTAAAGCTTCCATTTTCTTATGTCAACGAACATAGTTCAACTTGGGAATCTTCAGAAAGATTTGGAATAAAAAAAGATAAATCCGGATTGATTGATAGTTTTTCAGCAAAAATAATACTTGAACAATGGATCGAAGAAGGTCCCGAATTAGAAGCAATAGCTGGTAAACGTCAGATAAAATATTAGTATTAAAAAGGATAGATAATTTTTAAATGAAAGAAGCCGATTCAAATGATAATTATGATGCACAGACTCTTTTATTAAATGACTCAAATGGAAACGAGCTGTTTTGTTATCTTGAACAATTAGTAAGAGTTGAAGGCCAAGAATATGCTTTATTAACGCCAGTTGATACACCAGTAAGTCTTTTTAAGATAAATGAAAAAGATGAACCTGAACTAATTGAGAAAATAGATAAAAATGAACAAATACTAAAAAATGCTGAAGCAGTCCTTCAAGAACATGATTTAAGACTTATCAGATCAGCAGTTACATTAACAGTATCAGGAGAACTTGAAGAACCAATTTACGATGAATTAGAAGAAGATTACGTCGATGATGATAGTGAGAGTTATGAATTGCTCGTTAACTTTAATCTTTTTGACCAAGAATATGGCTTATATATACCACTAGATCCTTTTTTTATTGTTGGTAAATTAAAAGATAAAGGTGCCTTATTAGTTGAAGATGATGAGTTTGATAAAATTCAACCTTTGATTGAAACTGAGCTTGAAAAAAGTAGTTCTTAAAATAAATGAGATCTATCCTAAATGTCAATTGGGATTCAAAATTACCAATATATAATATTTCTCAATCTGAGTTGAAAAAAAAAGGAATTAATTCTTTATTGCTAGATGTGGATGGGACTCTTGTAAATAGAAAATCAAATATGATCCCAAAAGCTGTAAAAAATTGGATTATAGAATCAAAAAAACTTTTCTCCTTATATCTGATAAGTAATAATCCATCAAAAAAAAGAATCGCAAAAATAGCGAAAGAATTAAATCTAAGGTATAAATACAATGCATCAAAACCTAGAAAAAAAGTAACTTTGTCTGCTATCAAAGAAATTGGCAGAGAGCCAAAAAATATAGCCATTATTGGCGACAGAATTTTTACAGATATTATTGTTGGGAATAGATGTGATATAAAAACAATATTAGTTAAGAGATTAAATAGAGATGGCTTGCCTATAAAATTTAATTTAACTTTGACAATAGAAAAATTAATTTCTCATTTTATAAAATGAAAACTTGGGTTATAAAAATTGGTACTAGTATTTTAAGAGGAACAGAGGAAACATCTACAGAAGAAGTTATTGAAAACCTTTCTAGATCCTTTACAAGTTTTCTTTCAAAAGGAAACAAGTTAATTTTAGTAACTAGTGGAGCCGTTGGATTAGGTTGCCAAAAGTTAAATATTAAAACAAGACCAAATGATTTAAGTACCCTTCAAGCTACCGCTGCAGTAGGCCAAGTTAATTTAATGTCAATATACGATAAAGTATTTAATAAATTAGGTCTTAATATTGCTCAAATTTTAATAACTAAAGCTGATTTCAATTCACGAGAATCCTTTAATAACGCTTCTAAAACTTTAAAAAGATTAATCGATTTGAATGTTATTCCAATAGTAAATGAAAATGATACCGTAGCAAATGAAGAGCTTAAATATGGAGATAATGATACCCTCTCTGCTTTAGTTGCCTTGGCCATAAATGCTAACAAGCTTATTTTATTAACCGATATTGAAAATCTATACTCAAAAGATCCACGTAATAATAAAGATGCGCAACCTATTAAAGAAGTTTATAATAGTGAATTAAAGGAAATTAAAGATAAAAATATTCAAAACTCAAATAATGAATGGGGAACAGGAGGAATTTCTACAAAATTAATTTCTGCAGAAATAGCAACAAAAGGGGGAGTCGAAGTCCAACTAGTTGATGGAACTAATAAAAAAAACTTAATTGAAATATTTAATGATAATCAAATTGGAACTTTATTTTATCCAGTAGAAAAACCTATTGGAAACAAAAAAAGTTGGCTTTCACATGCAATTCAAACAGTAGGAAAAATTACTTTAGATGATGGCGCTTCTTTTGCAATTAAAAAAAAAGGTGCCTCACTTTTAGCGGTTGGTGTTAAAAATGTAGAAGGAAACTTTACGATTAATCAGGCAGTTAAAATCGTAAATACAAATGATAAAGAAGTTGCAAAAGGTTTAGTATCAATAAGTAGTGACAAATTAAGAAGTATCTTAAATAATAAAGAAAATAAAAACTCCTCGATAATTGTCGTACATAGGGATGTTCTTGCTCTCTCTTAGAAAAAAATTAAAACTGAAAAATGCTTTTAAGTGATTTAGTTGATCTAATAAAAAGAGGAAATTCAAATTTTATTAGTGCCAATATTTTCGAAGATTTAAATATAGATGATGCTGCCTCATTAGATGCTGCAGTTAAACATCAAATATCTTTTTTAGAAGAAAATAATATTCTTAAAGAAAAATTAGATCAAACTAAAGCATCAGCAATAATAACTACTAACAACGATGAAATCGTTAGTGCCCTAAAGAAACTCAATATTTCAAACATAATCGTTAAAAATCCAAGGATTGCATTTGCAGAAGTATTGGATTGTTTATATAAAACTATCAATTTCAAACCAGGAATTCATGCTTCAGCAGTTATAGATAAAACAGCAAAAATTGGAGCAGATTGCCATATTGGACCTAATGTCTATATTGGAGAAAATACTGTAATTGGAGATAATAATCATATTCTTCCTGGATCATCCATTTTAGGCAATGTTCGAATAGGAAATAATAATATAATTCACCCAAATTGTGTTATTTACGAAAATACCACTCTAAAAAATTATTGTGTAATTAATTCAAATTCTGTTATTGGATCAGAGGGGTTTGGTTTTATTCCTAAAAATGGCAAATGGGTAAAGATGCCTCAAAAAGGAGGTGTAAAAATAATGAGTTTTGTAGAAATTGGAACTAATTGTTGTATTGATAGACCTGCAGTTGGATTTACTTTTATTGATGAGGGAACAAAGTTGGATAATTTAATACAAATAGGTCATGGAGTTAAAATTGGAAAGAATTGTGCATTTGCAGCACAAGTTGGTATCGCTGGAGGAGCAAATATTGGAGATGGTGTTATTTTGGCAGGGCAAGTAGGAGTCAATAATAGAGTAAAAGTTGGGAATAATGTCATTGCAAGTTCAAAATGCGGAATCCATTGTGACATAGAAGATGGCAAGGTAATCAGTGGGTTCCCCGCGATGGAAAATAAATCATGGCTAAGGAGTTCAAGTATTTTTAAAAAATTACCAGAATTAGCAAAAAAACTTAGACAATTAGACAAGCAATAATTTATTGTTCTATTAAACAAAAATTTAAATGAAGAAATATAAGATTGTTTTATTGTCGGGAGACGGAATTGGACCAGAGATTTCAGAAGTTTCAAAAAAAGTTTTAAAAAAGCTTTCAAAAAATCATAATTTCGATATTGAGATAATTGAAAAATTATTTGGAGGAATAGCATATGAAAAATATGGGACTCCTGCTCCAGATGAGACACTAGATCAATGCAAAAAATGCGATGCAGTACTTTTAGCATGTGTTGGAGATATTAAATATGATTCTCTTGCAAGAGAATTAAGGCCAGAAAGTGGGTTACTAAAGTTAAGATCAGCCCTAAACCTTTTCGCAAATATCAGGCCTGTCAAAATAAGAAAATCTCTATTAAATGCAAGTACCTTAAAAAAAGAAATCGTTGAGCATGTAGATCTTATTGTTGTAAGAGAATTAATAGGAGGAATTTATTTTGGAAAACCGAGAGGACATATAACAAATACAAAAATCCCAAAAGCTTTCAATACGATGGTTTATGATTCGACCGAAATAGAAAGAATAACTGAAATAGCAATAAAAATTGCTAACCAAAGAAATAAAAAAATATGTTCTGTTGATAAATCAAACGTTCTTGAGGTTAGTCAATTGTGGAGAGATACAGTTTTAAATATCACCTCAAAAGATAAAAATATATCTCTAAGCAATATGTACGTTGATAATGCAGCGATGCAATTAGTTAGAGATCCTGGTCAATTTGATGTGATTTTAACTAGTAATTTATTTGGAGATATTTTAAGCGATTTAGCCGCAATGTTAACTGGTTCTATTGGTATGCTTCCATCTGCTTCTTTGAACAATAATGGCCCAGGCGTCTTTGAACCTGTTCATGGTTCGGCTCCTGATATAGCTGGTAAAAACATAGCTAATCCTATTGCAATGCTTTTATCTGCTTCGATGATGTTAAAAATTGGATTAAATGAAGAAGAAGCTGCAGAAAATTTAGAAACTGCCATTGATAAAGTTTTATCAAAAGGATTTAGAACAGCAGATTTAGCTGATGGGTCTACTGAAGTTTTATCTTGCAGTGAAATCGGAGATAAAATAATGGATGAAATTTAAAAAAAAATTAATAAATAAAAAAATATTTTTAAGTAAAACATAAAGTTGGCATATGACCTGTCAGAATCATTAGATATTGTTTTTAAAAAATGTCAAAACGTCATCCAGTAGTCGCTGTAACAGGATCTTCAGGAGCAGGAACAAGTACAGTAAAAAGAGCCTTTGAGCATATTTTTGCCAGAGAAGATATTGTTCCCGCAGTTGTTGAAGGTGATAGTTACCACAGATTTGAAAGAATGCCTATGAAAAAAGCTATGGCAGACGCTCTTTCAAAAGGTGAAAATTTCTCACATTTTGGTCCAGAGGCTAATCTTTTTGACAAGCTAGAAGAACTTTTTAAAATCTATGGTGAAACTGGAGGAGGAAAGAAAAGATATTATCTACACAGTCTTGAAGAAGCAGAAGAACATAATACAAGACTTGGGACATCCCTAGAACCTGGGCAATTTACTCCATGGGAAGATATTCCTGAGGGAACAGATGTACTTTTTTATGAAGGTTTGCATGGCGGGGTAGAAGGTGATGGATACAATGTTGCCTCTTATGCTGATTTACTCGTTGGAGTTGTTCCGATAACAAATTTAGAGTGGATTCAAAAAATCCATAGAGATAACGCAGAAAGAGGTTACTCAGCGGAAACCATTGTGGATACTATATTGAGAAGAATGCCTGATTATATAAATCATATATGCCCACAATTCAGCAAAACCGATATTAATTTCCAAAGAATTCCCACTATTGACACTTCTAATCCTTTCATATGCAGGAATATCCCAACTCCTGATGAGAGCTTTGTGATCATACATTTCAGAAAAGGGGCAAGAGAGAAATGGGGTATTGATTTTCAATACTTGCTTGGAATGATTAATGATTCATTTATGTCAAGTCCAACAAGTATCGTTGTAAATGGAGGAAAAATGGGATTCGCAATGGAACTAATTCTCACTCCAATAATTCATAAAATGATTGAGGAGAAAAATAAATAATAATTAATTTTCGATTATCAACTCGAATCATTATTTTTTAACTTTAAGAAGTTTTTAATCTAGAGGATCTCAAATTTTTATATATCTCTCTTGATAAAAGTACCTTACTTAGATTTAAATAGAAAAAACAGGAAAAGTTGTGTCATTAATCGACTGGTTTGCCGCAAGGCGTAAAGATCAATTTGTTGGGAAAGTTTCCCAAGATACTGACGAAGGAGATGGTTTGTGGGTTAAATGTTCAGAGTGTTCGCAAGTAGCCTATAGAAAAGACCTAATTTCAAATTTCAATGTTTGTAGTAATTGTGGACATCACAATAGGATTAATAGCGATGAAAGGATAAATATAATTGCGGATAAAAATTCATTCAAAGAATTTGATAGTTCACTAAGTCCTACAGATCCTTTGGGTTTTAAAGATAGAAGAGCGTATGCTGATCGAATTAAAGAAAGTCAAGCAGGTACAGGTTTAAGAGATGGAGTCGTAACAGGTATCTGTTCTGTGAATTCAATGCCTTTAGCATTAGCTGTTATGGATTTTAGATTTATGGGAGGATCCATGGGTTCAGTAGTTGGTGAAAAAATTACAAGGATAATTGAGAGAGCAACTCTGGAAAATTTTCCAATTCTTATTGTTTGCGCATCAGGAGGAGCAAGGATGCAAGAAGGTATGTTAAGTCTCATGCAAATGGCAAAAATATCTGGAGCACTAAAAAAACATAAAGAGAAAAATCTCCTATATATGCCCTTGTTAACTCATCCAACTACTGGAGGGGTAACAGCCAGCTTTGCGATGTTAGGTGATTTAATTTTGGCGGAACCTAAAGCACTTATTGGATTTGCTGGAAGAAGGGTTATAGAACAAACATTAAGAGAAAAATTACCTGATAATTTTCAAACAGCTGAATATCTGCTTGAGCATGGTTTCGTTGATGTAATAGTGAAAAGGAAAGATCTCAAGGATACTCTGACTAAAATTTTAAAAATTCATGGTGTAAAAGAACTTGCAGAATCAAATATATAAAATGAGAATAATTGCTAATTTATTTTATTTTTCTTTAAGCCTTCTACTCTTTATTTTAAACTTTGCCTCCTATTCATATGCCATAGGAAATGTTGATTGGGTTCTCCTTAAAGAGAATGATGATGGGAAAGAATGGCTTGATAAAGGGAGTATTAAGTCGCTCCCAAATGGTGAAATAAGTGTATTAACAAAGTTCTTTAAGAATCCAACTAATTCTGATGATGATGGAGAGTTATCACTTTATGTAATGAGAATTAATTGCAATGAAAAAAAGTTCAAAGATACATCAATAAATGGAATTCCTCAATTCAATTCAAAATGGCAAACTACTAATAATGATGAACTTATAGATGTTGTTATTGAAAATAGCTGTTCAGAGTTTATTAATGAATAAGAATGAATACTAAAAATAAAAAATTAAAAATAGCAATCGCTGGGCTAGGGTTTGGAAAAAAAGTTCATTTAGAGGCATTAAAAGAGTCTGATCACTTAACTCCTGTAGCAATTTATCATTACGAGAAAAAGCAAAAATCGATATTAGAGAAAGAAACGGGCTTAGATTTTTTTCACAATTGGTAAGACTTAGTTAAATCTCCAAAAATTGATGGAATTATTATTGCCACTCCTCCTGAATCAAGATTTAAGTTAGCAAAACAAGCTCTTGAGAATAATAAAAATTTGCTCTTAGAAAAACCTGTTTCAATATCCTCCTCAGAAATTGAAGAGCTTCAGAGAATTTCTTTGATTAACAATTTAAGCGTATGTGTTGATTTTGAATATAGAGCAGTCCCTCTTTTCCTTCAAACAAAAAAACTTATTGATGAAAATATCTTAGGAGATATATTTCTAGTCAAATTAGATTGGTTAATGGGCAGTAGATCCGATCCCAAAAGATCCTGGAATTGGTATTCGTTGGAAGAAAAAGGTGGAGGAGTTATTGGCGCTTTAGGTACTCATGCATTCGATATGTTGAATTGGTTTTTTGGAGAAGCAATAAACGTGTCTGGCAAGTTAGCAACATCAATAAAAAAAAGACCTTTACCTAATTCATCTGATTTAAATGATGTTACGAGTGAAGATGTATGTTTAGCCAATATAGAAATATCAAACTACAGCTCGAATCTTATTCCATGTCAGGTATCTTTATCATCGATTTCTAAAAACGGTAGAGGATTTAGTTTAGAAATATATGGAAGCGAAGGTTCACTTATTCTTAAAAGCGAGAACCAAAAAGATTATGTCCATGGTTTTAATTTGAAATATTCAAACAGCGAAAATAAAATACAAAATCTAACTGCAGATTCAAGTTTTAATTTTGAAAAAACATGGACTGATGGGAGGATAGCTCCAGTTTTGAGAATTCAAAATTTATGGGCTGAGAGTATTTTTAATAAAACACCTATCATTCCAGGCTTATGCGAGGGACTTGCAAGTCATAAAGTATGCGAAGCTATAAGAGAATCGTCGAAGAGCGGGTTAAATATAAAAATATAGATTTTGTATATCTAATTACGTGACATTTGATCCCTCTTTGTACTAAACTCGCGGAAACAAGTGCTTTGTATAGCATCTAACTTATTTTAATTATGGCCCTCGTTCCACTAAGACTACTTTTAGATCACGCTGCTGAGAATGGTTACGGTATTCCAGCT
>CACFAG010000025.1 GCA_902564235.1 uncultured Prochlorococcus sp.
ACACCTTTTTAAGATTATTTAACACTATAAATTTTAAATCTAGGCTCTAAATTATTTATACAATCTAGAAGTTTTTTGTTATCTTTGCTATTGGTAACTTTGAATTCAGATTCAACTGTACCTTCTTTATCTCTTATAGCTTGATTTAAAACTATGGAACCGTTTTCGTCAGATACTGATCTATGAAAAGTTCCTCTAGGTATTCTTAGAATATATCCACAAGATTCTAATCTAACTTTATAAAAAGGATAATCCCAACCAAAATTGACAAGAAAAAATGTTCTTCCCCCAGAGATAGCCAGTAGATTATCTTCTTGATTGTGATGTATGTAAAATTGCCAATTATTAAATTCTTCATCATTTGGCGGACTAACTGCAGGACCATTGTGAATAACTAGATCTCTATAGTTTGAATCATTAACACTAATATCAAAAAATCTTACATCTTTTGTATCGCGAAATTTTTCATAACTTATCAATTCAAACATTTTCGATTTGTTTGATTTGATAAGTGGAATTTCTAAACTTGAGTTCAATTTTCTTTAAAGATTAAACAAATGAAAACAGATAAATATATCTAAGAACGTATCAATTAACACTAAAAAAGAAACATATTATTATTTATGTTTTTTTGTTATTTAAAAGATTAAAAATTTAGTGTTTATTTAATTTCAAGAGGTTTTATTTCCCAGGATAAAGTATTTTCTAAATTATTTTTTCCTATAAAGTTTCCTGTAATTACAGAGGTTAAATTTGATTTGGATGATGATACCAATGTTAAATATCTATCATCTATTAGACCTTTCCCGCTTGGATCAAAACCTCTCCAACCTGCACCTGGAATATATAATTCAGCCCAAGCATGTAAATCTAATTCAGACGGCAACGGATCTTCAAAATGATAACCACTCACAAACCTACTTGGGATACCAATAGACCTACAAGCTTCGACCATTAGCATTGCTAAATCTCTGCATGAACCTATACGTTCTCTAAGTGTTCTGCTTGCAGGCCATGCTGGACCTGTATGTCTTTTTGTATATTTGACCCGATCTTGAATTATCTCTATTAGCTGGTAGGTAAATGATAATGCGTTATTAATGCTTCCTGCTAAAGCTTCTTGAGCAAGTTCTACTGCAGAGGGATCATGTTGTCCATTTGGCATCCACCCCTCTAGTGCTCCCTGTAAATCTCTGTTAATAATGCTTCTACAAAAAGGTAATGTTAAATCTCTATTTTTAACCCCATCAACAATGTTTGGATGTTTAATAGTTTCAACTTCGCTTATTGATTCAATAATTAAATTATCTGTTAATCCATTGAATCTTATTCTATTAATCTCTTCTCCACTGGCAGCAAGTAATGGATAAATAATTTCTGGATCTGGGGTTATTTTTAATTCAAAATTCTTTAGCTTTTGGAATCCATTTGACCTTGGCTTTATACATAATCTATGCTCTCCTAATTGAACAGGATCTTCGTATTTATATTCAAGTTTGTGAATGTATTTAATTTTCATTAATAAACTTTTTAATTAATAAAATATTTTTCTTGAATGAGATCATTTAATTTATTCAAATCCATTTGTAATGAATCAATTGCTTCATGTAAACCTTGATTGATTATATCTTCAATTCTGATATAACTCCACTTTGCTTGAAGCAAACCTCTCATGCATTCTAATTCTGAAGGATTTTCAGTTGAAGGAGAGGTATCTATTGTTTTAAGAGTAGTACTTATTCCATCAAGACAGTATCTCACTGATCTCGGGAAAATTGGATCAAGTAAAAGAAATCTTGCAACTGAATTAGGCTTTATAGAATTTTGCACTGCTTTCCTAAACATTTGATAGGCTCCAGCTGAACGTAAAAGAGCAATCCATTGCAGCTCATCAAGAACTCCTCCAAGTTCATCTAAGCTGGGTAGAAGTAAATAATATTTAACATCTAAAATTCTTGATGTTTTGTCCGCTCTTTCAATTAATCTTCCAAGAATGCTAAATCTCCAGGCAAGGTCTTTGCTTAGAGTTGCATCTGTAATTCCATAAAATAGCTGACATTCTCTTCTTATTTCACTTAATTGTTCTTGCCTTGGTTTATTCCATATTGCCTCTCCTTCTTGCATATTCCAATATAAGATATTAATTTGTTCCCACATTTCCGTAGTCATGACGTCTCTGATTTGTCTTGCATTTTCTCTTGCCATTTGAATGCAAGAAATAATGCTGTTCGGATTTAAACGATCTCTTATTAAAAAATTAATAACGTCATTAGGTTGTTTCTCTGGGAATCTTTTATCAAAAAATTCTCTATCACTTGAAGCCTCAATCAACGGGAGCCAAGGTTCTGCACTTCCTGGTGGACAATCTAATGACATTGCTTCACTTACTTCTACAAAACGAGAAATGTTTTCTGCACGTTCTAAATAACGATTGATCCAATAAAGAGATTCTGCTACACGACTTAAAAGCATATTATTTACCTACAACCCAAGTATCTTTGCATCCTCCACCTTGAGAGGAATTGACGACTAATGATCCTTTTTTTAATGCTACTCTTGTAAGCCCACCTGGGCTAACCCATGAATCTTTTCCTCTCAAGACGTATGGTCTTAAATCAACATGACATGGATATAGTTCTCCATCACATAACGACGGCACAGTAGATAACTCTAATGTTGGTTGTGCTATGAAATTTCTAGGATTTTTTTTAATTTTTTTAGCGAATTCTTCTATTTCAGTTGTTGTTGAGTGAGGGCCAATTAACATTCCATAACCACCAGCTTCTGCGACAGACTTAACAACAAGTTTTGATAAATTTTCTAGAACATATTCTCGATCTTTTTGATAATGACAAATATAGGTTTCTACATTTTTAATAATAATTTCTTCATCAAGATAATATTTAATCATTTTTGGAACAAAAGAATAAATCATTTTGTCATCTGCTATTCCAGTCCCAGGTGCATTTGCTAAAGCAACATGACCTGCCTTAAAAACATCAAGTAATCCGCTAACACCAAGGCAGGAATCTTTTCTGAAATTAAGAGGATCTAAGAAATCATCATCAATTCTTCTGTAAATGACATCTACTCTTTTTAAACCAGAGGTAGTTTTTAAATATACATAATCGTCATTACAAACCAAGTCATGACCCTGAACTAGTTGGATTCCCATTTCTTGAGCTAGATAACTATGTTCAAAATAAGCACTATTAAAAATACCTGGAGTTAGTAGAACTATCTTGGGAGTATCTGTCCAAACAGCAAGTTCTTGAAGAGTTTTTAAAAGATATGAAGGATATTCATCAATGGGTTTTACTATTCTTCCAGAGAAAAGATTAGGAAAAATATTTTTCATAACTAATCTATTTTCTAAAAAATAAGCAACCCCAGACGGGCACCTTAAATTATCTTCTAAAACATGCCAATCTCCATTTCTGTCTCTTATTAAATCAAGTCCAGAAATTTGACACCATTTATTTAGTGGAGGTTTGAAACCTATCATCTGAGGTCTCCACCCGTCTGAACTCTCTATTAATTCTCTTGGAATTATTCCATCATTTATTATTTTTTGAGAATTATAAATATCATCTAGGAATAAATCAATTGCCTCAAGCCTTTGTTTTAGTCCTTTTTCTAAAGTTACCCAATCATCTTTACTAATTATTCTGGGAAGTGGATCAAAAGGTAATATTCTCTCAGTGCCTTTTAAACCAGTATCGTTTAATCTAAAAGTTGCACCATGTCTTAGTAATAATTTTTTTGCGGCAGAGTGATTCCTGTTTAATTCTTCAAGTCCCATATTATCTAAAGATGAAAGAAGTGGAATCAATATTTCTCTAGCAGAGTTAACATTGTCCTTAAAATATTCATCAAAGCTATTTTTAGGCTGATAACTTGAAAACATATATTTCATCGTTTAGTAACTTTTACTTTAGCTTTATATCTTTATTCGTATTTATGGCTACCAAAAATAATATCTCTTGACTAGATCTATATCATTATTTTGATCATTGAAGTATATTTCTTAAAAATCTAAAAAGCATGAGTTCTAGCAATTGGCAATTTGTTTTTTTTAGATATTTCGCAAGCTTTCTTTTTATCCTCTCTCATAGTTTGCTGGTTCTTGATCATCTACCAGTAGGGGCGGCACTTCACGGACTTGGGGAAGTTTTTATTGCGCCTTGGGCTTTTAGGGAAAGAGCATGGGATCTTGTTGTTATTGCAGTTTTATTTTTCTTCTTCGATATCTGGGGACTTATAAACACTCCTTGGAATTAACTGATATTATTTATTTACTAATTCTGGGAAAATCATAATAAAAAATGAATTCTTATTTTAATCAAATTTATAAAATAATTTTTCTTTTATTACTTACGAATAGTTCCAGTTTATATGCGCATAATTTATTTAATGGTGGTTGCAATGAACATTGTGGGCAAAAAGTTAAAGTAATAAGTAATAAAAACAAATTAAAAAATATTAATGATCAAATAAATATTGAAAGTAAAAATTCTTGTTTAAATAAATCACTTTGTAGAGGTTGACCTCTTTAGATTTTTTTAATTGTTTTATGAAGTTTGTTCTTTGATAATTATCATTAAATTACCATTTGCTTGATAATTTTTATTAGGAGGATTTATTTGATTTTTAATTAAAAAAATAAAAGTATAAATCAACGGTAGAAGTAATGATGAAGCAGCAACTAAAGCGATTATCTGGTTTAACCTAATATATGGTTTTTTTACGAGATCCTCTCCGCATAATCCACAAATCAAATTACCTTTTAAGGATTGTTTTTGAAATTGATATTTAGGATTGCAATATGGGCAATAATATCGAACCATTTTTAAATTTTATTGTTTTAATCATTATCTATAAAACTGGAAGAAAGTCATCTTAATAAAAAAAGAGGGCTCATTTAAGCCCTCTTTTATCTCTTACTTATATTTTTTACTGAAGTTAATAACGCACCTAAATCATGGATCCTTGTTGCTAACTTCTATTAAGCTAATGCTCACCAAAATTAACTAATTGTCTTTAACTGGGGCAAAAACTCTAGAATTAAGCTTGTTTCTTAAAGGGCACCTAAACGATGCAGAAGAAGGAAGCTTAGACATTAATAAAAAATAATTGGAGCAGTTAATTAAATTAGTTCGGTTTATTCCGAAATTTCAGGCAGGCTATCGATCATTTTGAAAGACCTCCTAGAACTCAACAATATAAAATTAGGAAAATATTTCTCTAAAGACAATCCGTTTTTATACGCATTGCTTTTTAATTAAAAATGTCCGAGAGTAGTAATCAATCGTTCTAATTTTTTTGAGATATTTTTAGTAAGTTTTGCTTATTTCCTTTGATATTTAATTCGTCTATCTTAATTTTAAATAATTGAGGAAATCTTTTATGAATCATTCGAAAGAAGTTAGTAAAACTGATAAATCTAATCCCATAGACGAATATTTTCAATGTCTTTCATATTGCGATATTCACCCAAAAGGGATAGATAATGACTGTGAGGTTATATGTATGGAAAGACATTTAAAAGCTAACTATTGGTAATTAATAAATTTTTACTTTTTACTTAAATCCCTTTGAAAAAAGGTTAGTACGAACTTTAAATTTCCATACATTTACAACACCTTTTGCATTGACTGCTGCAAGTGCACAATCATCAGGTCTCCAAGATATTGCCCCTACTAAATCTCCTGCGAATGCAGCCCCAACGGGATCACCATTACCGTCATTTTTGAGAAAACTTGCGACAACAGAACCATCCCTAGATCCTGAGGCTACAAGCATACCTTTATTTGAAAAGGCTAGGCTCGAAATGGGTTCTGTATGGTGACATAGCTCTCCTGGCATAGTGCCTTCTGGACCATTTCCTATAAAGCTCCAAACTGTAATTCTTTCACTGCCACTAGTTGCTAATAATTTTCCGGTGTCATCAAAAGAAAGATGACTTGGTTTACCAGGGTATCCAGTCATTTCAGCATCCATTCCTGTTGATCTTCTCCAAAAATGAACTGAATTGTCTTGACTCCCACAGGCGACTATATCTCCATCAGGGCTTAATTCCATAGATACCAATGATCCTTGCCATTCGAGTTTTTGATTCGTTTTATTATTAACTATGTCAAAGAATGTCACTCTTCCATAGCAAGCAGTTGCTAGCTCATTTTTATTTGACCACGTTATTGCACTTACTGTGCTTGGATGGTCTTCTGAGATCCATTTCTCTTCACCAATTTCATTAAAAACATATACTTTTTTTGAGGAAGCTATCGCTAGAAATAAACCGTCATTAGACCACTTGAGGTGTTCTACCCAACCTTTGCCAAGATCAAGTGTTTTAATAACTTTACCTTCATGGCAATTACAAATTTGAACATTTCCATCCTGACCTGATGTTGCAAAAATTTCACCCTCTGGATGAATTGCCATTGCTAGTAGACCACCAGAGTGAGTATTTTCTTTTTTCCAAATAATTTTTCCAGTATCTCCTTCGAACGAAAAAAGACCTCCTGCTACGTCGCCAACAATAAATTGTTTTCCTTTAAGAGCCCAGCCACATGCTATGGCGTAATCGTTAACTTCAGCAGTCCATCCTTCATGGAACATGCCTCTTGGGCTAAATGGTTCTATATCAGGCATTTATCAAAGCCTTCTTGCATCTCTTTCTCATTTAAATTTCTACCGATAAAAACAAGTTGATTTCTACGAGGTTCGTTACCCCATTCTTTATCAGGTTGTGCAGTAAATAACATGTGAACTCCCTGGAAAACTATTCTCCTTGGGTTACCTGAGTAACTTATGAAACCTTTAGTTCTGAATATATCCACTCCTTTTTCTGATAGAAGTCTTCCCATCCAAGTATTTAGTTTTTCTGGGTCAACATCTCCAAAACGCTCTATAGCAATTGAGCCTACTTCATCATCATGTTCGTGCTCTGCTTGCCAGAATCTTTCAGTATTAAATGGAATCTCTTTATTTTCGTCACTTTTAATGACTTTCATATTGAATTCTTCAGCAGTGTGCTGTGTAAACAAACCTATTTTTGTTGGTTTTTCTATGTTCAGGATGAATGATTTATTTCCTTTATCCTCCAATTTGAGATTTATATGTTCTCCATATGGGATGGTATTTCCAGGATCTAAACTATTAGCTTTTTCTGCATAAAGTCTCACGGAGGATTCAGCACCATCTTTAAGTTCCTCTTCACTCTCTCCTTGGTTAGCGAGGGCTACTAAGGACATTTCTGGATCGGGTCCTTCTTCTAGCATTAATTCATATTTACCTGCATCAAGATCGTAAACACCTGTCCATTCAAAAGGATATTCTGGTTCAAGGAATGTTGGCCTGCGTTTAAGGATCTGATCAAGATCAAATGCACTTAGATTTAAGACTGTTTCAATTGGTACTTTGGCATTCTCGGCTCTAATAATTCGGGTCATTCGGTTCATATCTCTCAATCTCGATTCAAGAGTATTTAGTGCATCATCAGAGACTAAATCAGTTTTATTAAGGACAAGAACATCTGCAAATGCCACTTGTTCTGAACTTTCATCACTCCTGCCTAACTGTTGATCAATGTGGGCAGCATCAACTAAAGTCACAATTCCATCAAGAGTGAATTCAGAACTAATCTCTTCATCCATGAAAAATGTCTGAGCAACTGGACCTGGATCTGCTAATCCTGTCGTTTCTACTAAAACATAGTCAAACTTATCTCTTCTTTTCATAAGGTTGCCAAGGACTCTTATTAAATCGCCGCGAACAGTACAACAAATGCACCCGTTTGACATCTCAAACACTTCTTCATCGGCATTAATTACGAGCCCTTGATCTATACCCACTTCACCGTATTCATTTTCAATTACTGCTATTCTTTTCCCGTGCTCTTCACTCAATATTCTATTAAGCAAAGTAGTCTTCCCTGAACCTAAAAATCCAGTGAGAATAGTAACGGGAACTTTATCTTTGATGCTCATTTACTGATTTTTACTAAATAAACAATAGTTTAATAATAGTAATAATAAGAAATGAAAACCGTTTTTAGTAGAAAAATTTAATCTGAAAGTTTGTACCATTCAGACTCAAGTTTGGAGCCAGATTCTTTATCACAGCTTCCACCTAATGAATCAACAATTGTACAAGTATTGTGAACAGCTACTGAAACCGTATTACCATCCATCATTAATCCATCAACAAATATTTGATTAGAAGCTAAAGGAACTGAACTTTGTCTACTTAAGTTCCTTAATAACTTAGATGCTGGAATTTGTTCAGGAAATATTGCCTGAACTTTCTCTTCATCTAACATTTTTAAAGTAGAACTTATGTTGTCTGGCCTTAAGCTTGAGGAGTCTCCAAGAAAGTCAAGTAAACTAATGGTTTCCAAACCAAATGCATCCCCGTAGTATTCCATCGCTTTGTGTTTAGAGACAATTACTCTGTTTTCCTCAGGAATAGAACTTACTTGTTCGACGATCCAACTATCTAAGCCTTCTAAGAGAGAATCAGCTTTTTCGAATCTTTCATTAATTAGTTTTCTGTCACCTCTATTAAAAACTGAAATATCTTTCTTTAAACTTTTGCTTATAAGATCTCCCATTTTTATGATGTTATGCGGATCATGCCATACATGTGGATCTAGACCTCCATGGTCATGATGATGATGCCCCTCACCTTCGTCTGGAACTTGTGCTATTGGTTCTACATCACTATTTGAAACGTCTTTAAAAAAGTGTTGAGTTGCTTCAAACTCAAAAGGCATGTGTTCAGTAAAAAATATATATTGACCATCTTCTTTGATATCCACGTTAAAAACAGTACTTTCTTTTCTTTGATCAAAGTTAAGAACAAAAGCTTTATTACTTGCTACCAAAGTACCATCATTTTTTCTGCTTATTGAGTCTTTAGATCCTAATAATTCTTTAGCTAAATCTTCAGACCCTTCTATGTCATTAGATTTGAGAATCACCATCTTCATTGCAGGATCTGCATATTCTCCATCGACTTTTTCAAATGACCATTTGTAAGAACCCTTAGAAAGTTGAAATTTGCCTGCCCATTCGAAAGCACCTTCAGCATGATCATCATGTCCTCCATGGTCTGAATGATCATCTACTTTAGCTGAATGTTCAGAATGATCGTCATGTCCACCATGGTCTGAGTGATCATCATGACCTCCATGATCAGAATGATCATCTACGTCTATTGCACTAACACCTACAACAACAGTATTCTTTTTATTTTCCCAATTTCTCATACTTGGAGTCATTTCTTTACCAAGAGTAAATACTTTATCTGCGCTATTTAGTAATTGAGCTTGCCTTGGATTGATCTTTAAGTCATGAACATCTTGTTTTCTATCTACTAAGCATGTAACTTCGTCAGATGGTAATGCAATTGATTTAACTAAATCACAAACTAGTGGCTCTACTGCTACATATGACTTTCCTTTAGCCATAACATCCTGCCCAAAACCAGAAAATATAATTGTTCCTGCGATTACGGAATTTTTAATAATTGACTTACTCGAACCTTTTTTATTTGTTAAAAGTCTTTTAAAAATTGACATGAAAAATAATTAAATACTTAAAAATGATAATCATTTTCATTATCTCTGGCAAGTGAACGTATCAAATGTTATGAAAATAATACGCAACTTGTATTATTGGTAAGCTTGTAAAGTGACTTTTTTAAAAGATTAATTAATGGCTACTTTAGTCGCTGAAAATTTAACCTTTGCATACGCAAAAAAAAGTAAGCCAGTTTTGAATAAGGTATCAGTTGAGATTAAACCTGGAACTCTAACAGCGTTAGTTGGCCCAAATGGCGCAGGTAAATCAACTCTTTTGAGAATTTTGCAAGGACAAAATACTCCAGATAAAGGCGAAATAAAAATTGATGGTGAAAATTTATATAGATCTAGAGCTCTTGTGGCACTTATGCCTCAAAGAAGTTCTATGAATTGGAAGTTCCCCATTACAGTTGAAAAGTTGGTATCTCTTGGTCAAATAAAGTATTCAAAATCAAGAAGTAATAATCCATTTCAAATTAAGACTCTTCTAGCATATCCTAATTCTTGGATAAATAAATGTTGTGAATTAGAGGCGACAATGCAGAGAGTAGGCATTGCAAGTTTGGCGAATAGAA
>CACFAG010000026.1 GCA_902564235.1 uncultured Prochlorococcus sp.
TGCAAGAAAATTAAAAAAATTAATAAAAAAAATTCTTTTTTTTTTAAAATCATATTTTTAACTTTTCTTTTTCCTTATAGTTTTTTTATTACTAATCTTTGTTTTTTTTAAAATCGCGCCTTTTTTATCTTTTAGTTTTTCTTCTAAAAGAGATACTGCATCATCTATGGTAATTTTTTCTATGTCAGTATCTTTTGCAAGCGAAACATTAGTTTTGCCACATTTTAGATAGACCCCATATCTTCCATTTAATATTTGGATTTTTTCTTTAAATTCTTTCGGTTTTCCAAAGTCTTTAAGTACCTCTTGACCACCTCTACCCATTTTTGGCATCGCAAGAATTTCTAATGCTCGTTTTATATCAACAGTAAAAACATCATCCTCTTTCTTTAAGGATCTATTTTCAGATTCAGATTCATTTTTAATCCATTTGATGTAAGGGCCAAATCTTCCTCTATCAGCTTCAACAACTCCTCCTTCAGGATGAACTCCTAACAATCTAGGCAAACTTAAAAGTACAAGAGCCTCATCTAGAGTTAGATCATCAGTTTTCAACTCTTTGGGTAATGAAGCTCTTCTTGGTTTAGCTTTATCTTGATCATTATTGCCCAATTGTACGTAAGGTCCATAAGGGCCAAATCTTAAAAAGACTTTTTCCCCAGTTTTTGGATCAGTTCCAAGATCTGATGGGCCACTTAAAATTTGATCAACTTGCTTTATATCTAAATCTCCAGGAGTAATATCCATTGGAAGATTACCTTTAGCCTGAATTTCATTACCAGATTCATCAATTTTTGTACCCTCTAGCCAAGGTCCGTTAGAGCCTATTCTGACTACGCAAGGAAGGTCTTCGAAATCAACTTGTCTATAAGCTTTGCCATCAATATCGCCCTCTGTTTTCTGAACTTTTACCTCCAAACCATTTTTACCTTTATAGAAAGTTTCTAGGTATGGTAGCCACTCAAGATTACCTGAAGATATTTCATCCAAGGAAGACTCCATTTTTGCAGTAAAAGTAGTATCAACCAGATCAGGGAAATGTTCTTCTAGTAAAGCGGTAACAGCAAAAGCTGTAAACGTTGGAGCCAAAGTATTGGAAGATATATTCGCATAACCTCTATCCACTATTGTCCCTATGATGCTTGCATAGGTAGAAGGTCTTCCAATCCCTTCTTTTTCAAGAACCTTAACTAATGCAGCCTCTGTATATCTTGCAGGAGGTTTAGTTTCATGAAAAGTAGACTCCTTATTAGTAACTTGAAGACATGTTCCAGTTGTTAAGTTTGGGAGAATAATTTCTTGTTGTTCAAGGGATGAACTTGGGTCATCACTCCCCTCGACATAAGCTCTGAAGAATCCCGCGAAATCAATACTTTTCCCACTCGATTTAAATATTCCATCCCCCACGCTAATTTCAGCATTAATCATTGTTAGCCTAGCTTCCGCCATTTGACTAGCTACAGTTCTTTTCCAAATTAAATCGTAAAGAGATAAGTCTCTACCAGTTAGATTAGTTTCCTTTGGGGTTTTAAATACCTCACCTGCAGGCCTAATAGCTTCGTGTGCTTCTTGAGCATTTCTTGCAGTTGAATTAAATTGTCTTGGTGAGTTAGATAAATATTCTTTTCCATACATAGAACTGACACATTCTCTAGCAGCTCTTGTGGCTTGTTCGGAAAGATGAACTGAGTCAGTCCTCATATATGTTATGAAACCTCTCTCATATAGCCCTTGTGCACATCTCATAGTTTCTCTTGCAGACAAACGAAGCTTCCTGTTTGCTTCTTGTTGTAATGTGCTAGTTGTAAATGGAGGGACTGGCTTACGAGTGGAAGGCTTTTTTTCGATTTTCGAGACTAACCAATCCTCAGAGGAAAAAGTCTTCAATAAACCATTTACTTTTTCTTCTCCAATTATTAAAGATTTATTTCCTTGTTTTAATTTGCCGGTCTGTTCATCGAAATCGGAACCATTAGAAATTCTTTGACCATTTAAACTAAATAATTTAGTTTCGAAAGTAACATTATCTTTTACTAGGGAAGCTTTAATCCCCCAATAACTAGCTTTTTTAAAGGATCTTCTTTCTCTCTCTCTCCTAACAAGGAGTCTTACTGAAACTGATTGAACACGACCAGCAGATAATCGGGGGGCTACCTTCTTCCAAAGTAAAGGAGACAATTCATATCCAAAAAGCCTATCCAAGATTCTTCTCGTTTCTTGAGCCTGAACAAGTTCCATATCAATTTCTCTTGTTTGGTCTAAAGCTTTATTAATTGCCTTTTTCGTAATTTCATGAAAAACCATTCTCTTAGTTGGTATTTTAGGCTTCAGTATTTGCAGGAGATGCCAGCTAATACTCTCTCCCTCTCTATCTTCATCAGTTGCCAGTAATAGCTGGGTTGCACCTTTCAATGCATCTTTTAACTCTTTAACAACCTTTTTCTTATCTTTTGGGACTATATAAAGTGGTTCAAAATCTTCTGTTGTATTAACTCCTATCCTTGACCATTTTTCCTTTTTAACCGCAGCTGGTATTTCAGCAGCTCCTTTTGGAAGATCTCTTACGTGTCCCATTGAAGCAAGAACTTCAAAATTAGAAGGCAAAAACTTTCTTATAGTTTTTGCTTTGGTGGGACTTTCAACAATAACAAGTGTGTGATCCAAGGTTTATTTCAAAAATTGGTGTTTTTGTTCAGTTAAGGCATATTATGATTATTTGAAGCTTTTTCAAGTAACTTCTTCTTAAAATTTCAAAAATCATACCCACAAATTATAATCAAGTTAAGATTAACTCTTAGACCCTTACAATCAAACATCTAATTTAATCCAATTTAATAAAGTGCCCAACGAAATCTTTACAATTAACTTAAATGCTCAAGCCATTATTCCAGAGGCTTTTATTTTATTAGGTATTATTGGAACACTTCTTGTAGATTTAGCTGGAGAAAAAACCGCCTCAAAATGGGCACCAATAATTTGCTATTTATCAATAGGCAGCTCTCTCTTCAGTTTGGCATTGCAATGGAGTAATCCTGTAGAAAGCGCATTCCTAGGGTCCTTTAATTCAGATAATTTGGCAATCGCATTTAGAGCAATAATTTCTTTATCAACCTTAATATCTTTACTTATAAGTTGGCGGTATACAGAACAAAGTGGTAGCCCAATTGGCGAGTTTGCTGCGATAGTTCTTTCGGCCACCCTTGGAGCAATGCTTTTGTGTGGATCTACTGACCTTATTAGTGTATTTATATCTCTGGAAACTCTATCCGTAGCAAGTTACTTACTTTCTGGTTACCTCAAGAGAGATCCAAGAAGTTCAGAAGCGGCCTTAAAATACCTCCTTGTTGGATCAGCTGCTGCTGCGGTCTATTTGTATGGATCCTCTTTTCTTTACGGACTAAGTGGTTCAACAAACTTAGCGACCATAGGTTTAGAAATTATCAATAAGCCATCCTTTATTACTTCACTAGCTCTTGTATTTGTCTTATCAACAGTTGCCTTTAAAATTGCTGCTGTTCCCTTTCATCAATGGACTCCTGATGTATATGAGGGTTCACCTACACCTGTAGTAGCTTTTTTATCTGTTGGTTCAAAAACAGCCGGCTTTGCATTTGCAATAAGAATATTAAGCACAACTTTCTCTTCTTTTGACGAAGAATGGAAACTTTTATTTACCATTTTGGCCATATTGAGCATGGCTCTAGGAAATGTTGTAGCTCTAGCTCAAACCTCAATGAAAAGGATGCTAGCTTACAGTTCTATTGGACAAGCCGGATTTGTAATGATTGGAATAGTATCTGGAACACAAGATGGTTTATCAGCAGCTGTTTTATATTTGGCTGCATATTTGTTTATGAATTTGGGCGCATTTTCTTGTATTATACTTTTCTCTCTAAGAACAGGCTCTGACAGGATTCTTGATTACTCAGGACTTTACCAAAAAGATCCTCTCATTACATTAGGCTTAAGCCTTTGTCTTCTATCTCTTGGAGGTTTACCTCCAATGTTAGGATTTTTTGGAAAGATATATTTATTCTTTGCTGGTTGGGCAAATCATCAATATCTATTAGTAATAGTTGGACTAGTAACTTCAGTTATTTCTATTTATTACTACATTTCAGTGATAAAAATGATGGTAGTTAAAGAACCCCAGGAAGCTTCTGAAATAGTAAAATCATATCCTGAAATTAATTGGGGAATTGTTGGATTACCTCCTTTAAGAATTGCACTTTATACTTGCGTGGCAGTAACAGCTCTTGGCGGAATCCTTTCTAACCCTCTTTTTAAATTAGCTAACACAGCTGTTTCAGAAACTCCTTTCTTAAAAGATATTATTGCTACAGCAAACCATATTTCCTAGAAGAATTCTTCAATAAATGTCTAAGAAAGTCGCGAGTTTAAAAAATATATCTAAAACATATGGGAAAGAAGATCTAACTGTTAAAGCTTTAGACAGCATAAACTTAGAAATTTATAAAGGTGATTATTTAGCTGTAATGGGAGCTAGTGGCTCAGGCAAAAGTACAGCTATGAATATTATTGGATGTCTAGATAGACCATCTGAAGGTATTTATAAATTAAATGGAATTCCTATTGAGAATTTATCTGATGATGAGCTCGCGGAAATACGTAACCAAAAATTAGGCTTTGTTTTTCAACAATTTCATCTTCTCTCAGACGCAACTGCACTTGAAAACGTAACTTTGCCGATGATTTATGCTGGTATTGATCCTGAGCAAAGATTAGAGCGAGGTAGGAATGCCTTAACAAAAGTTGGCCTCTCAGAAAGAATGAATAATCGTCCAAACCAATTATCAGGAGGTCAACAACAACGAGTTGCTATTGCGAGGGCTATTATCAATAACCCTTCAATTTTATTAGCAGACGAACCTACTGGAGCACTAGATTCAAAAACCACTGAAGATGTATTAGATCTTTTTGACAAACTGCATGAATCTGGAATAACTATAGTTTTAGTTACCCATGAAGATGAAGTTGCAAATCGTGCAAAAAAAATAGCCAAATTTAAAGATGGAAGAATAGTTGAATTAAAAGTAAATTAAATTCAAAACCTTCTAATTACTTTCACTTGAGTTTCATTTTCAATTCTTAAATTCCCATTGGAATCAATATCTTTAATTTTCCATGTATTAGGACAATAACCACTAGGTAAAAAACTTTTAGTAAGAAACTTATTTGCAGATTTAATCACATATTCTTTCTTCTTATTAGATTCAATTGAATCATAAAAAGCTTTAAGAACTTTGGCTGTCCAATAATGTTGATTAATATTCTTAGTTTGAAGTACTTTTGATAATGAAACTCCCTCTGATGGAGTGTAATTTAAAACATTCATGCCAAGTCCTACTCTTACATAGATAATTTCTTTGCCTCTTGTTATAACCCTTGGTAAAAATCCAATCAACTTTTTTGAACCAAAAAAAATATCGTTTGGCCATTTCAAACAAACATTTATATTATCTTGTCTAAGCATTTCACATAACTTAATACCTAAAGACAAATTAAATATTTGACATGCAAATTCTTTTGAAAATATTGGGTAAGCTGCACTTAACCAAATCCCGCCTTTTGGAGAAAACCAAGTTTTTGAGTTTTGGCCAACCCCTGAAAACTGTTCTCTTGCGATTATGGCGACTGGCTGATTTTTCTTTATTTCAGAATAACCAAGAAGGTTTGTTAGCTCATTTTCGGTACTTTTACATTTTATTTTGTAAAGAAGTCTCCAGCTTGGATATTGACCCTGAATTTTTTTTAAATAAAAAACTGTCTTAGCTGCAGGTCCAATAACTTTCACAAATTCTTTATTAAAACAACGAGCATCTTTTTGAAGATTAGATTAACTTTAGTCTTAATAAGTAAATTTTACAAATTGGACAAAAAGTATTTGCCAATAGTGAATAAAAGGAATCCACATCCATTAAAAAATTGTCTTGATAATTTCAAAAAATCATGGGGAGATTTAGATAAACTTTCCAAAATTAATGAAAACTGGAAGAACTTAATCGGTTTGGAACTATTTCAAGAATGCAAACCATTAAATATTGAAAAAAAAATACTTACTATTGCAGTAAATCATCCACAGTGGCGTCAAGCTTTAATTTATAACAAGCATAAATTAAAAGAGAGAATAGAGAAAATTGGAATAACTTTGAATGAAATAAAAATAATACAAAATTATGAAATTAAAAATAAAAATATTAAAGCTAATAATGCAAAGATAGTTTGGGCAAATCATCCAAGCAGAATCCATCAAAATAATATGTGCATCTGTACTCTCTGTAAATCCCCAACTCCTGAGGGCGAAATCAAAAGATGGGGAAAGTGTTCTTTTTGTTGGAGAAAAATAAATAACTAAATTCTTTATTTAGTTAAAATTAGTATTCCCATTTGCCCCCCCATAATAGTCCTATATTCAGCTTTTTTAAATCCAACTTCCATAGCAATATTTATAAGCTCATTTTTCCTTGGAAAATTTCTAATACTTTTCTCAATATATGCGTACTCTGGACCTAAATTAAAAAGACGCGAAATGGTTACTACAATTAATCTTAAATAAATTTTCTGGAAAATATTGGATAAAGAATTTTTTTTTGAGTGATTAAAATCCAAAAATCCTGCTCTTCCTTTATTCTTCAAAAGATAAAAAACTTTTTTTATTCCTTCTTCAACATTATTCAAGTTTCTTAGTCCATATGACATGCAAATCCCATCAAAATTTTTTGAATAATCATTAATTTCCAATACATCATGAATTTCCCACTTAATAAATTTATTTTTTTTTTGCTCTGATTTTTTTTTGGCGATCTTTAAGATATCCCCTGCACTGTCAATCCCAGTAATTGAGCCCATTGGACTAACTCTCTCAGAAATTAAGAATGTTAAATCTCCAGTTCCACAGCATAAATCAGCCCAATCTTCACCATTTAAAGGCTCCAATAAATCAACTAATTTCCTTTTCCATAATCTGTGTAGCCCAAAACTTAATAGATTATTTAAAAAATCATATTTATGAGAAATTCTATTAAATATATTTTTGACCTCGATAGTTTTTGTGAATTTCATTTTTAAAGTTTTAACTTATTTCTTTTTGGTATTAAATTAAATTTTTTATTCATATGGTCTAATAGGAAGTTTTTTTTCGAGGAGGAAAGTCTTTATTTCTCTTAAAGAAAGTTTCTTATCATGAAGTAATGATGCCAAAAGTGCAGCAGATGCCCTGCCTTCATTGAAGACATCATAGATATCTTCTAAACAACCCGCTCCTCCAGAAGCAATCACTGGAATATTAACAATATTGGCAACGGATTCAGTCAGATTTAAATCATATCCATTCTGCGTGCCATCACCATCCATTGAAGTAAGCAAAATTTCCCCTGCGCCTAACTCCTCAACTTTCTTTGCCCAACTTAATACATCTATTCCAGTATTTTCTCTCCCACCTTTTACATATACCTCCCATTCATCAGTCTTATTAACTTTTCTTTTAGCATCAATTGCTATCACGATGCATTGATTACCAAATTCTCTAGAACTTTTAGAAATTAAATCTGGATTTCTAACAGCAGAAGAATTCAAACTAACTTTGTCCGCTCCAGCTCTTAAAAGATCATAAATTGAAGAAACAGAATCTATTCCTCCACCTACTGTAAATGGTATTTTTACTGATTTTGCTGTCCTAGAGACAAGGTCAACTAATGTATTTCTATTTTCTACACTAGCTCTTATATCTAGGAATACTAATTCATCTGCGCCCTCATCAGAATATCTGCAAGCTAATTCAACAGGATCGCCTGAGTCTCTCAAGTTAACAAAATTTACACCTTTAACCACTCTGCCATGGGCGACATCTAAACAAGGAATTAAACGAAGAGCTACCATTTTAGTAAAAATTGTCCAAATGCTGTTAATCTTGCATAATAGTTTCCATTTTACCTCTTATGGCTGAAACAAAATTATTACCCAAAATCGGTAGTAAAATCAAAATTAACATTAACCAAGTAAAAGATAGACTACCAGCTAAATTAATCGATCAAATATCCTCGAATCCTAAAGCCGTAATAACAGGCTATAAGATGACAGACGGTAGAAGTATTGGAATCACCGCAAAATTTCAGAATGGTGAGCAAAATTGGTTTTTCCCAGAAGAAATTGAGAAAGGTTAAAGAGTAAAGTGAATGATCCAAAACAACTATTAGGAATTAAGGGTGCCTCTGAAACATCAAGTATATGGAAACTCCGTATACAGTTAATGAAACCCATAACGTGGATCCCTTTGATATGGGGAGTTATTTGTGGAGCAGCCGCAAGTGGGAATTTTGAATGGACATTTAGTAATGTTTTAGCTTCATTAGCATGTATGTTGATGAGTGGACCACTTCTGGCTGGTTATACCCAAACCATAAATGATTTTTTTGATAAAGAAATCGATGCAATTAATGAACCAAATAGACCAATTCCTTCTGGGAAAATTTCAATTAAAGATGTAAAAATACAAATCTGGGTATTACTTATAGCGGGTTTAATAGTTGCTTTTCTATTAGATTTATATGCTAAGCACAGCTTCCCCTCCGTCTTAATTTTAGCCCTAGGAGGTTCCTTTGTTAGTTATATATATTCTGCTCCACCCCTCAAATTAAAACAGAATGGTTGGCTTGGAAATTATGCATTAGGCGCATCATATATAGCTTTACCTTGGTGGGCAGGACAAGCCTTGTTTGGGAAATTAACTATTGTAACGGCATTACTAACACTTGCTTATAGCCTCTCAGGACTTGGAATTGCTGTTATTAATGATTTCAAAAGTGTTGAAGGAGACTCAAAGCTAGGCTTAAATTCTCTACCAGTAGTATTTGGAATTAAAAATGCAAGTAGAATAAGTGCAGGACTAATTGACATTTTTCAATTAGCAATGGTTGTTGTATTAGTCATTATTGGTCAACATTTAGCCTCTGTAATTTTGGTTTTATTGGTAATTCCACAAATTACATTTCAAGATATGTGGTTACTAAGAGATCCTTTAAAGTTTGATGTCAAATATCAAGCAAGTGCCCAACCGTTTCTTATAACAGGAATGTTAGTGACAGCTTTAGCGATAGGACATAGTTTTTTAGTTGCTTAAGGTGCAAAAGATTAAATTCAAATCTTTTGTTTTAATAATTCCAATATTAATTTTTTCT
>CACFAG010000027.1 GCA_902564235.1 uncultured Prochlorococcus sp.
GATGGTAACATCCCATATTCACTATTAAGAAACCTTGATATGGATGGGTTTTAGAGATTTACCACCCTCTTCGAATCTGGGTGCCGCCTTCTTTAATTTTTTTACACATTTAACAATGAAATTTTCGAAGAACTTCAATTTCAAATAAAGGATAAAAAGTTTCAATTATTTGTTGATATATAAAAAAATAATCTTTTTATTATTGGTAAATAATACCGTATATATTCATTAATAAAATGATTAAATGGATTTATTAATTTTTACCAGATTATTTATGTATAAATTTTGAAATATTTCAGTAATCATTGTCAGCTACACACATTCCTAAACATCTAACACCATTTGATGCAGTCCTTTTGCAATGATTACATAAAATAGGATCCTTATCTGAAGGAAGATTAATTTTTGAATTATTTTGATTCTTGAAAATTATTAACTCTTGTGTTGAATCAAATAGAGCCATTCTTAGAATCATCATTTGAATTGATACTAACAACAAGTGAAGCGTTTGTGTTGGAAGAAGGTATATCCATGATTTTTACAGTTTCTTTAGGTTCATCAATAACTTGATTTACTTCATTACTCTCATCAACTGCACAAGCTTCCAGAGCCTCTCGAAGTAGTGAGTCAAAAGTTGCCCCTGGCAATCTATGTCTCGCAACTTCAAGAAAAGTTCTCGGTAACGATTCAGATGCAGCATCTCGTAAAGCAGGATTATTCTTTCTATGTTCTTGTTCTTCTTCTATAGATTTAATAAACCTCAGTGTGACATCTTTTTTGGTAGATGCTTTTATCAGCGTATCGTTTTCTGGATTACTAACATTGGGCTCATTTTCAAGATCACTAAGCCTTTTTTCCAAACTATTTAAAACTGCATTAGCTTCTTTACTAATATGCGCTAATTGACCATCGGACAAATTAGGTAAATCAGCAACAAAGACTTTCCCATGATCCCTTAGTGTCAAAAAAGTAGGTCTTGGGCCTTGAGCCTGCCTACCATTTGATTCCAAATTATTACCTATTGGTCTTTTTGGAGGTGTAGGACCTGCTGAACTACGTCTACGTGTAATTCTATGATTATTAGCAAAGGGCATTGAATTAAAGGTTAAATCTTAATACTTAGACTTCCGATATAATTCGGCGGTAATTTTATTATATTACACCTAACTTTTTCATTTGGGTATAAAAAATAATTTTTTAAAATTCATTTTACAAAGATGAAAAAATTTAAGTTAAAATTTCCGTCAAAAATTTACTAATTTTTGAATCATTTTTTTGAACTATCTTTCCAATCTCCCAACTATCTATATCATGATCTTTACAGATATTAAATATCGCGTCCTTAAATTGTTTATCAATAATTAAACAAAATCCGACTCCAAGGTTGAAAGTATTCCAAAAATCTTTCTCAGGAATCGATCCTTTATCTTTTAGAAATTTAAATAAAATAGGTACTTCCCAAGAATTTGTATTTATATAAGGAATAAAATTAGAAGGCATACATCTTGGTAGATTCTCTGGAATTCCTCCACCAGTAATATGAGACATTGCTTTAATTTCTATATTTTCAGATAAAATTTGGTTAATTACATTGTTGTAAATTTTTGTAGGTTTCAATAACTCATCATAGAAATTTAAGTGAGAAACTTTTTCAAATTCTTTATCTATTTGATTATTGTTTTGAATAATTTTTCTTACTAAACTAAAGCCGTTACTATGAACTCCATTACTTTTTAAAGCAATTATTAAGTCATTTTCAGACACTTTTTTACCATTAATAAGCTTATCCTCATCAACTATTCCAACACAAAATCCTGCAAGATCATACTTATTTTTTGAATAAAATCCAGGCATTTCAGCAGTTTCTCCGCCGAGTAATGAACAATTATTTTCTCCGCAACCATGTGCAATTCCCTGCACAACCCTCAATAATTGTTTCTTATCAAGTTTACCAGTAGCAATATAATCAAGAAAAAATAAAGGTTTTGCACCACTAGTTATGATATCGTTCATGCACATAGCAACTAAATCAATACCAACCTCATAGTGAAAGTTTTTACTTTGGGCTAATTCTAATTTTGTTCCAACACCATCAGTTCCTGAAACAAGAACTGGTTTTTTAAAACTATCGATAGGAATTCTAAACAAACCTCCGAACCCGCCAATACCCTCAATCACAGCAGATGTATGAGTTCTTTCAACTGCCTGTTTAATTTCGGAAACAAATTCTCGGCCAGCTTCAATATCAACACCTGATGTTTTGTAATCCATGAAATAAAAATGATAGACTTTCCTATATAGATATTCCTCCTAAGATTGCTTTTGTCCAGTAATTATTTATCAAATAGATTTATTTTTTAAAAACAAAGTGAAGAAAGTAATAATAAGGAAAACTGAAGAAATAGAAAATTGGAGGAAAAATATAAATAGTGAAATTAACTTCATTCCAACAATGGGTAATCTTCATAATGGACATATAAAACTATTATCAACAGCAAAAAATGACAACTCTAATGTTAATTTAGTAAGTATTTTTATTAATCCACTTCAATTTGATAATAAGTTAGATTTAGAGAATTATCCTAAAACAATTGATAATGATATAAAAATCTCCTTTTCAAATGGCGCAGATGCCATCTTCATCCCAAGTAATGAAGATATATATCCGCCTAATAAGAAAAATATTAAATTCCTAAAAGCTCCAATAGAATTATCTTCTGCATTATGTGGATTAAATCGAATTGGACATTTTGATGGGGTTTGTACTGTTGTTTATAGATTACTTAATCTCATCAAGCCAAAAAATCTTTACTTAGGAGAAAAAGATTGGCAACAACTTTTAATTTTAAAAAATCTCGTCCTAAGAAAGAAATTAAATGTTGCTATTAAATCTATTCCTACACAAAGAGATTTTGATGGAATTCCTCTAAGTTCACGTAATGTGCATTTATCAAAAAAAGAAAGGGAATTGATTAGGTTTTTTTCAAGTGAGTTATTAGAAGCAAAAAAAATTTTTCAACATGAAAAAGAAATCAATTTAAACGAAATAATTAAAAAGTTATCAGCAAAAAAAATTTCAATTGAATATTTAGAACATTTACACCCTCATACACTCCAAAAAGCAAGACTTGAGGATAATATTTCGTTACTGGCTGGTGCGATAAGATGTGGAGATACAAGATTAATTGATCACGTTTTTCTAATGAAAAGAAGTCCGATCATTGCAATTGATGGTCCTGCAGGGTCAGGCAAAAGTACTGTAACAAAGTTAATAGCTAAGAAACTTAAACTTTTATATTTAGATACTGGAGCAATGTATAGGGCATTGAGTTGGCTTATGATAAAAGAAAGTATTGATTATAAAAAAGAAAAAAAATTACAAAATATTCTTAAGGATATATCTATTGTTTTCAAGTCGAATAAAAATTCACATCAGGATGTTTATGTTAATAACTACTGTGTTACTGATGAAATTAGGTCGCAAAAGATAAGTTCCATCGTTTCTGAAATTTCCTCAATAAAAGAAGTAAGAAAATACTTAGTAGAAGAACAAAGAAAAATTGGAGAATCAGGCGGACTTGTAGCTGAAGGGAGAGATATAGGAACTACTGTTTTTCCTCATGCAGAACTTAAAATATTTTTAACTGCTAGCATCGATGAAAGAGCAAAAAGAAGAAAATCTGATAAAAATAGTAAAGACTCTCAAGAAATAGACCTTCATACATTAAAAGAACTTATAAAGAAAAGAGATTTTGAAGATTCCAGCAGGGAAATTTCACCTCTAATAAAAGCGAATGACGCAATTGAAATTATTACGGATGGATATTCAATTGATGAGGTAGTAGATAAAGTTATTGATCTTTATAATGACAAGATTCCTAAAGATACTGAGATCAATTAAATTCAAGAAATACTTTCCAAAAAACCGTTTACTGAATCTTCTAAAATATCAAGGACATAATCGAAACCCTCATCACCTCCAAAATATGGATCAGGAACTTCTTGCTCATTAAAAACTGATCTAAAATCTTGTATTTTTTTAATTGATGAAAAATCAGTTGAAGCTGTTCTATTTTTAAGATCTTGAATATTTCTAAAATTTGAGTCGTCCATCGCAAGAATATAGTTAAATTCATCAAAATCTTTGCTAGTAATTTGACGAGCCCTGCTTAAAATATTTATATTTCTTCTATCTGCCGCAATTCTCATCCTAGAGTCAGCTTTTTTTCCAATATGCCAACTCCCAGTGCCAGCAGAATCTACAATAAAGCCATCGGTTAATCCTTTCCTTTGAAGTAGACTTATAAAGATTGCTTCTGCTGCAGGAGACCGACAAATATTTCCTAAACATACAAAAAGAACAGAAATTTTTTGCATATGATTTCAAATTTCTATGAATTATAAGACTTTTAAGTAGTAAATAAAACTTCTTTAATTAAAGATTCAGTAAATTCTCTACCAAACAAACTTGACAACATTGGCCTAGCTGGATCGTTATCTCTTCTATATTTCAAATAATTATTTTGACCATTTATTAATTCTTTTTGCAGTTCCATATTGACTTCTTTGCTTTCGAAAAGAATTTCTAAATACAAATCAAGATATTCCTTAAATGAATAATAAAGCTGATTAGCAATTAAAAAATCACTACTTTCTTCCTTTGGTAATTTTGACCAGATTACTCCTGGAGAAAAAAATCTAGCTACATCTGCTGACATTTTTTCAGCTAATGGTAGTGATGAATGACAATTATTTTTAAGTTTTATTAGTTTTTCTAATAACTCATTATTGTATTGATTTTGTATTTTCAATGAAGGCTGAAAATCTAATACTAATAAATGACTATTAGGTAGAGAAACAAAATCTACTCCAAAAAATGGGACATTATAAATAGTATTAGGAATAATTAAAAAATTTAAAACAGAATAATTTGGACTATTAATACACACTGCTCTTGCGAATTGAATTCTTTTTTTATGCGTAACACCCCAAGTAGAGAGATTCACATTTTTTGATTTTTTTGAACCATAAGTTGAATCTTTATAAGAATATTCCGAGGGTATTTTTTTTTCTAAACAGTTATATTTACTTAAATTATTAGTTAAGTATTTTAGAAAATTATGCCATCTCCAATCTGGCCTGTAAAAAATAGTATCTTCTATTAACATTCAATGAATAATCTCATTATTTAATGTAAAAAGAAATTTATTGATAAATTTTTTTGTCCATTTTTCTCCAAAAAAAGATTTAAACAATTTATCTGAAGGGTCTTTTTCAAAACTGTACTTATCATATTTAATTTGATTAATCTTTATTTCTTCTGCTTTTAAAAATTGATTAGCAGGATTCGATTTATAAATGTTCAAATAGTTATTTACAAATGAATAGAATATATTATTTAAATCTCTATCAAGATTTAATTTATTTCCTCGACATATAATCACCCATGGGGAAAAATACTTTTTTGAGTCATATATATTCTTCATTTTATTATTATCAAATTCTGAAAATTTTTTCTTGATACTACCTAAACTAGAACAATATTTTTCAAGATACTTGCTTTCTTGAATCAAAGGTTGATAATCAAGTATTGCTAATAACTTTTGAGAATTTCCAAACCATAAAATATCGGCTCCTAAAATAGGAATTTCACTATCAAAATTTGGATATGCGACAGTATTAAACACTTGCAGTTTTTTGCCACCATCTAATCTTGTTATTCGCCACTTTCTATATTCGGGAGATGAAAAAAGCCAATTTTTAATAATATATTTTGAGTCTTCATTGTGATGTTCTTTGAATTCGCTAGATATTTGTACTTCATGACCATTTAATTCATCAATATTGGTTTTAAGGAAATCAACTAATGAATCAAACATAAATTACTAGGTCTCGGTGCTTCCTTTCCTTACTTTTTTTGTAATGTAATTAAATACAATCTTGCCTAAAACAGCAATCAAGTTTCCTTCAAGCTCCTTAAACATTTTCATATTGTAAGTAAAAGCTTGATTAGCCTCATCAATAATTTGATCAGCTGTCTTTTGATTTATTGGAAGTTGATTCAAAGTAAGGGAATATTCCTCCTTGAATTTCTTTTCATCAGTAATTAATTCAAACTCATAAAAATTTAAACCATCATTTCCCTTCAAATTTAATGCTTTTTTAGCGATCCTTTTCAAAATTTGTCCCCCAGATAAATCTCCTATATAGCGAGTGTAGTGGTGACCCACTAATAGCTCTGGTGAATTTTTTGCGACATCTCGGATTCTTTCAACATATTCTTTTGCTGAGTGAGAAATATTAATTTCATTCTTCCAGTTTTCACCAAAATAAAATTTTAGATCATTTACAAGAGTTTCTTTCCTGAATAATGATTTAAAACCAATGGGTTTTATTACGGGATGTTCCTCATTGACCAGTCTTTCAATTTCTTCTTCCATAGCTTCATAAACAAAATATAAATCACTTATTAATTTTCTATAGGATTTTTTTTCAACAACTCCTTTTAAAAAACAAGCCACAAAGCCGGTATTTTCTGCCATGGTGTGGGATTTTTTTGTCCCTTCTCTTAATTGTCCTGCAAGAGCGACCGCCATATATTTTGATTTATTTTTGTAAGTGTATTTAATCTACAAGGAAAATACATAAAACAGCTAATTTTTGTTACTAGCGGATGTTGTAGAGAATAGCTTATAAAGTTCTTTACAAACCAAGAAAAGGTTATCTTTTTGTTCCTTTTGCGGTAAATGAGTGCCAGTCATTTCCCAATCACCGATGGTAGCTACCCTCCATCTCTCAGATGGAACAATCATGCCTCGCATTATTATTCCCAACAATTTCGGAACTCTGTCCCTATTATCATTTTCAATTCTCAATTGTAAGAGTATTGCTCTACATTCAATAAGAGGACTCCAACCAGGAAAATGAAACGCAAAATCAATAGTATCTTGCATGGATTCATTATTTGAATTGTCCCAGGGACTAAAGTTTACGCTTGCATCTGGAAAATATTTGCGAAACAAAGCTGCAGTAGAAGCAATTTTATTAGCTATTTCAACGTTACTTACATTTGAACTGGCATTCATAAGTCGCCGACTATTTTATTGAAAATGACATAATTTGCTTTAACTTGCTTATTAACTACTTTTTCTTTTAATAAAGATGTTGAAATGCTGATCAATAAAGTATTCTCTATTCACATTTGAATAATAAATTTCTAGGTTTTAAAGAAAATAACTCATAGCAAATTACAATACGAGGAACTTCAATGAGTTATCTTTTATTAATTCAATGCTATGCCAAAATTTGAAAAATTAATTTTACCTAATGAAGGCGAAATAATAACTTTTAATCAAGGCAAACCTAATGTTCCTAATAATCCAATTGTCCCATATATTAGGGGTGATGGTACTGGAGTTGATATTTGGCCTGCTACTCAAATCGTTCTTGATTCTGCGATTAAAAAAAGCTATGGAGATGAAAGAAAAATTAATTGGTTTAAAGTCTATGCAGGCGATGAAGCTTGTGAACTTTATGGAACATATAACTATCTCCCTCAAGATACTATTGAAGCAATCAAACACTTTGGTGTAGCCATCAAAGGTCCTTTAACGACTCCCATCGGTGGAGGTATTAGATCTCTTAACGTTGCATTAAGGCAAATCTTTGATTTATACAGTTGTGTTAGACCATGCAAATATTATTCGGGAACCCCAAGCCCTCACAAAAATCCCCAAAATTTAGACGTCATTGTTTATAGAGAAAATACTGAGGATATCTACATGGGAATTGAATGGGAAGCGGAGGATAATAATTGTCTTGAATTAATTAATTACTTAAATAACGTTGTCATACCAAAAAGTAAAAATTTAAAAAATAGATCTATACCAAAAGGATCAGGTATTGGAATTAAACCGGTTAGTAAATCTGGTAGCCAAAGGCATATTAGAAAAGCTATTGAACATGCTAAAAGATTATCAGGAGATAAAAGGCATGTAACTCTTGTACATAAAGGGAATATAATGAAATATACAGAGGGTGCATTTAGAGATTGGGGTTATGAATTAGCAGTAAATGAATTTAGAGAAGATTGTATTACAGAGAGAGAAAGCTGGATTTTAGATAATATTCAGAAAAATCCAGAAATTACAATTGAAAATAATGCTCGAAAAATTGAACCAGGTTTTGACAAGCTTACAAATAACAAAAAAGCATTCATTTGCGAAGAAATTAAAGAAGTTATGGCATCAATATCAAATTCTCACGGAGATGGAAAATGGAGAGAACTTATTCTTGTTGACGATCGTATAGCTGATAGTATATTTCAACAAATTCAAACTAGACCTCAAGAATATTCAATTCTTGCAACATTAAACCTAAATGGAGACTATGTTTCTGATGCAGCTGCAGCAATTGTTGGAGGCCTTGGAATGGCTCCAGGTGCAAATATTGGAGATAATGCAGCAATTTTCGAAGCTACGCACGGTACCGCTCCAAAACATGCAGGCTTAAACAAGATTAATCCAGGCTCAGTAATTCTCAGTGGTGTAATGATGCTTGAATATTTTGGTTGGGATGAAGCAGCTAACTTAATTACTAATGGTTTAAGTAAGGCAATAGAGCAAAAAAAAGTCACCTATGATCTAGCACGCTTAATGGAACCAAAAGTAGAACCCTTGTCCTGCAGCAGTTTTGCTGAAGAAATTATCTCAAATTTCTAATTTCAAAAATTATTCTTATTTTCAAAAACTTTCCAAATATTAACCAGTGAATCTTTAGTGCCAATATTTCCAGGATGAGTAACAATAGGAAGTTTTTTGTTATTTTTTAAGTTATGAGTCACCACTGAAATACCTGTTAAAATTTGTCCTTTAAGATAAACATAATCTGCATTAAGTCCATTACTAAGAATCAA
>CACFAG010000028.1 GCA_902564235.1 uncultured Prochlorococcus sp.
GGAGATTATTAATATCAGTTCTAACCCGCAATATGTTTCCATTAATAGTTACTTTATATATAAGAAATTCTCCAAGAAATTCTTTAGATATTACATTCGCATTTCCAGATTCTGATCTTTTAATTGAAATAAATTTAGGAGAAATTGACATACTTCTAATATTTACATTTTGTAAAACCCCTGAACTATTTATTTCACCTAAACAAGACATATATGAATTACCATTTTTTTGAAGATTAATAATATTATTACCCAATATAAAACTACTAACAAATAGGGTCTTGGGATTGTTTAGAAGGTTAATTGGTGTATCAATTTGATGTATTTTTCCTTCATTCATGACGGCAACTTTATCGCAAATTGACATTGCCTCTTCCGGATCATGAGTAACCATCAATCCACTTGCATTACAACCTTTTAGGATATTTGGGAGTTCACTTCTCAATTTTAGTTTGACATGCATATCAAGACTACAAAATGGTTCATCTAATAAAATAAAATTAGTACCAGGAGCAAGAGCTCTCGCAATTGCTAGTCTTTGTTTTTGGCCTCCAGATAATTCATGTGGGTATCTTCCAATAAAGCTATCAAGACCTACAACATTTAATAAATAGTCAACTCTAGATCTATCTTTTTTGTTTTTTAAACCAAAAATTACATTTTCCAAAACAGTTAAGTGAGGGAACAGTGCATAGTCTTGAAAAACCATACCAATATTTCTTTTCTCTGGACTAAGAATTTTTTTTTCACTTGAAATTTCCTTATCATTTAGAGAAATCCTCCCTCTAGAGGGATATTCGAACCCAGCGATTAATCTTAAAAGAGTAGTTTTTCCGCAACCAGAAGGACCAAGCAATCCTAATAATTCGCCATTTTCAATTTTCAGGTTAATTGCGTTTAATATCCAATTTGAACATTCTTGCTTATCATATTTATGATGCAAATCATCAATTATTAACGCATCATTTTTCACTAAGTTCTTCTTATTCAAATATATTAAGTTAGCAGAAAATATTCACCAAAAATATCCCTTGTATAATTTTATACACCGTTTAATTTTCAAGTTTAATGAGAAAGTCTGAAAGAGCAGAAATAATACGCAAGGAACTCAAAAAGCTATATCCATCGCCTCCAATACCCCTTGATCATACAAATGCATATACACTTCTAGTCGCCGTAGTTTTAAGTGCTCAATCAACAGATAAGAAGGTTAATGAATTAACAAAAAGCTTATTTAAGGTTGCAGATAATCCAGAAAAGATGATGCAGCTAGGTATTAATGGTATTTACAAATACATAAAGTTTTTAGGTCTATCTAATCAAAAATCAAAGAACATTTATAACTTATCTAAAATATTGATTGAGAAGCATAATAGTACAGTCCCAGATTCTTTTGAGAAGCTTGAATCTCTTCCAGGGGTGGGTCATAAAACAGCATCAGTTGTAATGTCTCAAGTGTTTAAAATACCCGCATTCCCAGTAGATACTCATATACATAGGTTGGCACAAAGATGGGGGCTATCAAATGGAGATAGCGTAGTTCAAACAGAAAAAGACCTTAAAAAAATATTTCCTATTAATGATTGGAATACCTTACATTTGCAAATAATCTTTTATGGCAGAGAATTCTGCACAGCAAGAGGCTGTGATGGAACAAAATGTTATTTATGTCGCACTCTTTATCCCAAAAGAAAAAAGAAATTTATATGTAAAAAGCCTTAAGAAATTTATATAATATCTAAATTAGTTTTTTTATCATGAAAATAGCAATTACTGGTGCATCGGGGAAAACAGGTTATAGAATTTCCGAAGAAGCAGTTAAAAAAGGATATAAAGTAAGGCAAATCATCAGAAAGAATTCAAAAGTCTCAGCAGGATTAGAGCGTTTAGAAACAATTAGGGTTTCATTAGACAAAAAAGGAGAACTTGATGCAGCTTTAAAAGATATTGATGCTTTAATAATTGCGACTGGAGCGAGAGCATCATTAGATTTAACTGGTCCTGCAAAGGTTGATGCATTAGGTGTATACAGGCAATTAGAGAGTTGCAAAAGAGTTGGTATTAAAAGAGTTATTTTAGTTAGTTCCCTTTGTACTGGTAAATTATTTCACCCATTAAACTTATTTGGTTTAATTCTTATTTGGAAGAAATTAGGTGAAAACTTTCTACGCAATTCAAATTTTGAATGGACTATTATTAGACCTGGAGGATTAAAGGAAAATGAAGATATTAAATCAGAAAATATAAATTATTCAAAAGAGGATACTCAATTTAATGGATCAATCCCAAGAAGATTAGTTGCGCAATGTTGTATAGATTCTTTAAAAAACAAAGAATCCATAAATAAATTAATAGAAGTTACAAGTTCGAATGATAATAAAAAGATATCTTTTAAAAAAGCTATGCAAATGATTTAAAAGATGTAAATATATAAATTAAAACTATGAAAATAAATCCCAAAATTGACGCATTACAATTAATGCTTACTGATTTAAGAACTAGAAATGAGCCAATAAGACATAAAGCTGCATTTAAAGGCTGTCAACCAGAATTTCAAAGTCTTGTATCAAGATTAATAAAGCAGTTAGAGGACGAATTGGTTGCTGAAAAGCTTACTAATCGTGATAGTTAAAAAATTTAGATTACTTAAATGAAATTAAGTTATCCAATTTTGCTTGTTCTGAAAGTTCATCATATCCTCCAAAAAATTTATTATCCAAAAATATTTGAGGGAAAGTATTATGGCTACTTTGAGCCATTATTTTTTGAAAGCTCTCATCATTGTCTATTAGAGTAACTTCATGAGGAATAGATAAAGAATTAAGCAACCTAATTGCTCTTTTAGACCAAGGACAATCCTTTAAAATATATGCTTTTACCCGCGATTCATTAGTAATTAAATCATGATTTGAGATATTAATAATTTTCTGTTCAAAAGAAAGTAATAATATATCAGTACCTTTTTTTACAATACATCCCTCCTCAAGATGCCCGCCAAACACATTACATCCCTCATCTGCAAAACTCAAATGTAAATGAACATCTCCTTTATTAAAATGTCCGTTTAAAGAAACTATCTCTAGATTTCCTTCAAATTTATTTATCTCTTGATTACCTGGGCATTGAATACAAACTGTTCTAAGATTACCAACCACTCCAGAAACATACCCGTATAAATTATTCGATAAAGAATATTCTTTAATTGAATTTATCAAATCAGATTCTGGAGATAGCTTTAGGCTATGAGGCTGCATTAGATATAAGGAATAATTTTGTAATATAAAACATCATCATTCATAAAGAGAAGTTGAGTTTATAATCTTTAGGATTCAGATTTAAATTAAATTTTAGAATCTAGCATCAAAAACCAATCAATACATTTACTAAAAATTTAAGCTTGTTGAGAGTGTAATATATTTTTTATATACAAAAACTAATTTGTTATTAAGAAAAGATCTTAAAAAATTGGCATTGAATATTCCCAATTTATTATCGATATCTCGACTTTTCCTTGTATTCCCATTAATACTTTTTTTAGAAATTAACAGACCTTTTTATGTCTTTATATTAATTATTATTGGAGGCTTAACTGATTATTTTGATGGGTTAATAGCGAGGAAATTTAATCTTAAAACCAGATTAGGAGCTATCCTTGATCCCTTAAGCGATAAAGTATTTTATTTAATTCCTTTGACCTTCCTTTGTAAAAATAATTTTATACCCTTCTGGTCATTGTCATTAATTTTATTTAGAGAATTAATTATCTCTAGTCTAAGGAACTCTACAAAAGACGGTTTACCAGCATCAATGTTAGGAAAATATAAAACATTTTTCTTTTTTATTTCAGTAATCACCTTCTTTACACCATTAAAAATTAGCTTTTTGAATAATTTATCTTTAATTTTTTATTGGTTAGGATTCATCCTGACATTTGTAACTTTATTAGGCTATTTAAGAATTAAAAAGAATATTATCTGAATTTTCATCAAACTCCTCACTCTTTTTATTATTAAAATCATTCACAAAACTATCCTTTAGACCATTAAGTAAATCAAAAGTTGGCTCCCACTCTAGATCACGTTTTATCTTAGAGATATCAGTCTGATAATGATTTAATCTGATTGGAAATCCCTTTCGAGACTTAGGATCTAATTTTTGATAATCAAATGTTCTTAAGGAAATCTCATTTTGGGTTAATCCAAGAACATTCGCACAGAAATAAATTAAACCCTTGATTGTTACTCCTTTTTCACCTGAACAATTGTAAATATTATTTTTGGAATTCTCAAAATTTATGCACCTAATCATTACATCAGTTAGATCAGAAACATGGCCTAGCTGAGTAATTAAAGAACCGTCCCCAGGGATTGGTATAGATTTTTTAGTATATAACCTTTCAAAAAACCAATTTTCAATTTTATTATAATTTCCTGGTCCATAAATATAGGTAGGTCTAAAACTTGTAAAAGGAATTTTTTGGTTTTTTAACCAATTTTCTGTCTCAAACTTTCCTTTATGCCTACTTTCTGGATCAATTGGATCAACTTCGGATAAGGGTAGTTCACAATTATCTTTATAAACACCTGCAGAGCTGACATATATATATCTCTGGAATGAGTTATCTAAATTTTCTATAAGAAGTTTGGTTTGTTCTAACTCTCGTCCAGAAATATCAAAAACAACATCATACTTTTCATTTCTTAGCTTGACGATATCTTCTGAATTATTTCTATCACCCTTAATTAAATTTGTTTTTTCAGGATTACTTTTATTACCTCTCGTGAAAATATCAATATCATAATTTTTACTTAATAACTTTCCAACCAAAGACTTGCCAACAAATCTAGTGCCACCCATTACAAGAATTTTCATATTCAAAAAATATTTAACTGAAGTAGTAATCTTAAATAGAATTACATATTGAATAGTACTACTAATAAGCAATTAATGAAAAGGATGATTCTATGAACCTAATACCAGCAATTGATTTAATGAATGGTAAGTGTGTAAGGCTTTTTAAAGGCGACTTTAATAAAAGAAAAGACTTCACAAAAGAGCCTCATGAGCAAGCTAAATTTTGGGAAAGCGAAGGAGCAAAATATATACATATAGTTGATTTGGATGCTGCAAAAACTGGATCCCCAATAAACGATAAATCAATAAAAAAGATTGCAAAAACAGTAAACATACCTATTCAAATAGGTGGGGGTATAAGGTCTCAAGAAAGGATAGAACAATTATTTTCTTATGGTATTGAGAAAGTTATCATGGGAACCTCTGCAATAGAAAATAAAGAACTTGTTAAAGACTTATCAAATAAATTTCCTGGAAGGATAATTGTTGGGATAGATGCAAAAGATGGAAAAGTTAGTACAAGAGGGTGGCTTGAGCAATCTAATATTTTTGCCACAGATCTAGTAAAGGAGTTTTCTTCATTTAAAATTTCTAGTTTTATCGTTACAGATATAAATACAGATGGGACTTTAGAAGGGACAAATGAAGAATTCATAAAAAGCATACTTGAAATTACAGATATTCCAGTAATAGCCTCAGGAGGTGTTGGTTCAATTTCTGATTTATTATCCTTAGTAAAATTTGAAAACTCTGGACTATTTGGAGTAATAGTAGGTAAAGCTCTATATGAAAATAAATTCACGATAAACGAAGCGAATAATGTATTGTCAGCAGAGCGATTAAATGACATTGATTTAAACACAAATTACTACGCTTAAAAGCGTATAAAATTGATTTAAGGCTGGTGTTTGCAGTAATTGTTAGTTAATTTTGTATAAGAGATAAGAAATCTAGTCTTGGAATTAATTTCAAAAAAATCGATATTGATTATTGCTCCAAGCTTAATAGCGGAATCTTTATCGCTTAAGTTAACATCACTAGACCAAAATTTAGAAATTAATTTTAATAATGGAACAGGTGATAAAACTCCTGATTTAGTTATATGGAATGTTCTTAATTTCCAATCAGAAGATGTTATAAGGTTAGAATTATTAAAATTAAGAGAACGATATGATGAGTCAAAGTTTCTTATAATTCTCTCTGGTGAATTTGTTTATGAAGCAAATACCCCCCCATCGTTAAATGCTGAAGGTTTTCTTTTAAATCCCAGTGCAGAAAAAGTTCTTGAATCTATTGATACCATTTTAAATGGAGGAAGGGTATTTGATATTGAAAATAATTCCCGAGTTCAATTAAACAAAAATAAGCCTCTCTCTTTTAGTCAAAAAATTCTAACTTCAGGTCTTAAACAAATAGATTCTGAAATTAACTATATATTCAAATATGTCAACTCTGATTCAACACCAGAATTTTATAAATTCATTTTAAAAGGAAGATTAAGAGAACTTATTACTGCAAAATCTTTTCTAATTTTCTTATGGGGTAATTCACTAGAACTTTATACAGAGGCAGTTTACACTGAAAATAAAATTAATCTTGAAAATAAGAACACTGTTTTCATTAAAGATAAAAACACCGCAGAAATATGGAATTTGATTTTAGATAGACTAAAAGAAAGGTATAGCTCAACTAACTTACAGGTTGAATTTAATAATTCATCAATAATTCTCTCTGGAATAAAGAAAGAATACATTTCGCGACTAATTTGCAAAATGTTAGATGAGTTAGATAATTTAGTCAAAAATATAAAGGAAAACTATAAGGAGAAAGATTTTAAAGATGATTTAAAATCTCTTATAAAAGAACTTAAAGTTAATACAATTTCAAATATCACAGACAGTTATTTTCGATTAAAAAAAGGAGGCGAATCTATTTCAATAAATGATTTTATTTATAGTGAGGTAATTTGCGAAGAGATAGATAGAGAATCACATGAATCAATTATGTTTATTGAGCCAATTATTAAAAATGAAGCTCTTGACTATGATGGGAAATTACTCCCTCTATATGAAACAGAATCGTTTTTGATCCTTGAAAATATTATTTCAAACTGGACAATAAGGAACTGTAATTTATTAGCTTCTGAAATCTTTAATATTTGTTCTTCTTGGCCTGAATTAAGAACTGTACTTATAAATCCCGAATTACAATCGACAAGAAATTTTGAAAGATTTAGAAATAATATTAATAACTACAATCGCTGGCATGACTATATTTATATGCCTATCTACTTGTATGAGAGTAAAAGAGAATATATTGATATTATCGACAAAAAATTTACCCGTTACTTTAAAAATGAAAATAGGGAGAAAGAATTAGAGAATCTAGAATGGCTACAAAAACAAGTTACATTGTTAGTTGAGATAAGAGATGCCGTAGCACCGCAGTTAGAAGTTGCTGTAAAATATATCGGTAATCTTTTCGTAACTTTCCTTACAAAGGTCGTTGGTAAAGCTATCGGTTTAGTGGGGAAAGGAATCCTTCAAGGATTAGGAAGATCAAGTTCAAAGTAAGTTATTAAACTTTAATGAAAATAATTCAATGGTTCCTGATAGCATTAATTTTCTTAAGCCCTTTTAAAGCAAATGCCTCTAGAGATACTGATAGTTACGATGGCAACATTTTCCCAATATACGCAGGTAATGGGGCTATAGTTCCTCCCCAGACAACTCTTCAGGAATCATTAAAAAATAAAAGAGTTGCAGTTTTATTTTTTTATCTTGACGACAGCTCGGATAGTAAAGCTATGGCTCCGATAATATCCGGTTTAGATTTGATATGGAGAAATAATATAGATATCATTGCTCTAACTACTGATGAATTACAGGATAAAGAAAAGTCTGATCTTAGAAATGAACCTAATTATTATTGGAACGGATTAATTCCACAAACCATTATTTTAAATAGTGATGGTGAAGTTAAATTTGATAAAAATGGAATGATTAATATCGATGAATTAAACAAAGTTATTGGAGAACTAAAGGGAATTGATATAGAAGAAACGACATTTTCTGTAGAAAGTTTTAATGAGTACAACAGCATCATTTCTGAAAAAAAAAATAAAAACAAAAATTAATTAAAAAAAATGATATTAATAAATATCTTCTTAGTTCTTTTAATTTTTTTAATTATTTCAGATTTATATATTAAAAACTCACCCAAATCAAAGTTAAATCTGGCACCTATAAATTACAAAGTAAAAAAAAAGGATGGTTTAAACGAATTAATTATTGATTTAAAAATAACTAATAAAAGTAAAGCTAAAGAGACGATGGTTTCTAATATAAATTTTGAGTTAGATTGTTTTAAAAGT
>CACFAG010000029.1 GCA_902564235.1 uncultured Prochlorococcus sp.
CAAATTAGAGGACTATAAAGGTTCCATTGAGGACTATACAAAAGCAGTTCAACTTGACCCTGAATATGCATATGCCTACAACAATCGCGGTGTTGCTAAAGAAAAATTAGAAGACTATAAAGGTGCCATTGAGGACTACACAAAAGCAATTGAACTTAATCCAGAACTTACTCAAGCATATGCAAATCGTGGGTATTCAAAAAAAAATCTTAATGATAATTTTGGAGCAATCTATGATTACACAAGATTAATTGAATTAAATCCACAAGATTCATGGGCGTACAGATCTCGAGGCGATGCTAAACAAAATTTAGAAGACTTTTATGGCGCAATCTATGATTTTACAAGGGCAATAGAAATAGACCCCAAAGACGCAATTGCTTATAACAATCGTTGTTGGTCAAAATATAAAATGGGGAAATATAAAAGCGCACTTCCAGATTGCAATAAATCATTATTAATAAATCCAAAAGATGGCAACACTTATGATTCTCGCGGAGATGTTAATTTTGCTCTAGATGATAAAAAAGGTGCTTGTAGTGATTACAAAAATGCTATTGCTAATGGGTATAAACAAAGAGAAAAATATCTTAAAAGCGATGAGGGTGCTTGGTGTAGAAATATGCCTAATTAAAATATATAAAATTTCATTAGATTACTTCGAAACTCAAAAAAGCAATTCTAGAATCCCTAACACACAAATTTAAAATCCCTAACACATCCCTAACACCATCCGTTTTTCTGTGGTAGTGTTTTTCTGTCTTAGGGTTAAACTTTACGACAAATTATTCAGTCATACCAGTCATACTGGACTTTTTGACGATATCTGACGATTCCTTATTTGTATAGAATTACGGAGAGGGTGTTCATAGAGGTGTTTCTTAAAGTCCAGTTGAGACCTTATCTGACTAGTTTAAAATAAAGAATTTCATATAAATCACAGAGACATCACAGAGACTATTTCCAAAAATAAATTAGTTTTCATCCTCTTTTAATTTCTCTACTTCCTCCTTTGTTTTTTTTAATCTTTTTTTACCATCTTCACGTGCTTCTGAAATTGCATATTTTGCGACCAAAGGTGTAAGAATTAAATTAAGAAGAAGTAGCACAATTTCAGTACTTTCATTTAAATTTCCTTCATCAAAAAAACTTGGAACGTAAAATTTAGACTCTAATAAAGCAACAGCAATAGTTTCAATTCCTTTCAAACCAAAAGAAACATATATTAAATTAGTTATTGTTCTCCTGGTAATTGAATAATATAACCCTACAAAAGGTATCAAATGAGCATATGCATAACCCCATCCTGTATCTTTTTGTCTGTTAGACCAACCTTGAATCCTTGAAGTCATTTCTTAAGATATGAATTTTTCAAGTTTATTCAAATCCATAAAAGAATGCATTATTTTCAAAGATTAATTTAAAAATCACAGAGACATCACAGAGACTATTTCTTAAAAATCACAGAGATATCACAGAGACATTTGTGAACATTGTAGTATATTTCTTAAGTCTTGATTTATATAATTTCTTTAAATATCTACGTCATAGTAGTCATTCTGGACTTATTTGACCAAATCTGACGACACCTAATTTTTATTAATAAACGGAGAGGGTGTCCTTAGACTCAGTTTAAATCGTCTAGTTGTGACCTAACCTGACCACAATAATATCGTAATTTCATATAAATCCCTAACACATCCCTAACACCAAAATATTTTTTGGAGATCAATTTTTTAAAACATTCAAAGAAATTTTTAAAAATACAATGTAAATTACTTTTAATAAAGAACTAATTTCTTGCAGTCCACTTCATCATTATCATCTTTAATTTGGTCTGTAGCAGATGATGATTTGAGGGGACTATTTAAACCATATGAGTATGGAAGAGTCATACTTCCTTTTGTGGTAATGAGGAGATTAGACTGTGTTCTGGAGTCTAAGAAGGATGAAGTTTACAACTTATATCAGAAATATAAAGATCAATTTGATGATCCTTCTCCCGTGATCCTTCGTCAGATAGGTCTTCCTTTCTTTAATGTTTCTAAATTCGACTTATCAAGAATCACAGATGAATCAGTTTTACTAGATTTCAATAATTACATTCAAGGATATTCAAAGAATGTATTAGACATAATTAAAAATTTTAAAATTGATGAATTTATCCAAAAACTCAATAAAAATAAATGTCTATATCTCCTTATTAAAAAGTTTACCGAGTTTGATTTTCATCCTTCAAAAATAGATAATCATCAAATGGGATCTATCTATGAGGAATTACTTCGTAGATTCTCTGAAATGTCAAATGAGGAGAGTGGAGATCATTTCACTCCAAGAGATGTAGTCAAACTTTTAGTCAATTTTGTATTTGGTGGGGATACTGAAGACTTATCTGGAGAAGGGAAAATCAGATCGATATTTGATCCATGTTGTGGAACAGGAGGAATGTTAACGATTGGGAAAGAATGGGTTCATGAAAATATAAATCCAAATCTAAAAATTGATTTATATGGACAAGAATGGAATGATATGACTTATGCAATATGTAAATCTGATCTATTGATGATGGATGAGAATCCAGAAAATATTTGTGGTCCAGATCTTTCTTCAATTTCAGAAGATTGTTTCAAAGGAAATAAATTTGACTATATGATTACTAATCCACCATTTGGTGTGAGTTGGAAAAATGAGAAAAAGTTTGTTGATGAAGAGTCAAAAGATCCAAATGGAAGATTTTTCGTTGGTACCCCTCGAACTTCTGATGGATCACTTTTATTTCTACAGCATTTGATTTATAAAATGAATCCAGAAGGATCTCGCATAGGAATTGTTTTTAATGGGTCTCCTTTGTTTTCTGGAGATGCAGGGAGTGGAGAATCTGAAATCCGAAAGTGGATTATTGAAAATGATTGGTTGGAATGTATTGTTCAACTTCCAGATCAAATGTTTTTCAATACTGGAATTACAACTTATTTTTGGATTGTTACAAACAAAAAGTCAAAGGATAGAAAGGGTAAAGTTCAATTAATTGATGGGTCTTCTTTTTATAAAGAAATGAAGAAGTCTCTTGGAAGTAAACGAAAGGAAATATCTATTGAACAATCTGATCAGTTATTTAATACCTATAAAAGTTTTGAAGAAGGAGAGTTCTCTAAAATCTACTCCAATAATTTCTTTGGATATACGAAATTAGTTGTAGAACAACCTTTAAAAGAAAATGGTGAGGTGGTTACAAATAATAAAGGGGAACTTAAACCTGATTCATCTAAAAGAGATAACGAAAGAGTACCACTTTCCGATGATATTAATGAATATTTCAAAAAGGAAGTTCAACCTCATTTGAAAAACTCATGGATTGATAGATCAAAAGATAAAGTTGGTTATGAGATAAATTTCTCAAAGTATTTTTATAAATTTAAATCTTTGAGATCAGTTGATGAAATTAAACAAGAATTATTAGAACTAGATATTGATATAGAAGAAATTAAAAAAGAAATTTTCTAATAATGATTACCTCAATTGATTCGAAACAAAATTCCATTAAATGGATAACAAATATTCCGGAAGAATGGGAATTAAAGAAATTAAAATATTTTTTTAATTATAAAAAAGGATCTATGGGACAAAAACTTACTTCTTCATTCCTTACGGATAATGAGGGAAAGTTTCCTGTTTATAGTGGACAGACAGAAAATAATGGAATCTTAGGGTACTGGTCTGAATATGAATTTGATTTCCAAAACGAGGTTATTTTTTGTACAACAGTAGGTGCAAAATTGATGACTACTAGATTAATAAATGGAAAGTTTTCACTTAGTCAAAATTGTCTTATTTTAATACCAAAGATAAAAGATATAGATATTAGATATCTTAATTATTTTATTTTATTTGATTTTAGTTATAGGAAAGAATTATTACCTTGTATTATTCAACCATCACTAAGAATGGAGGATCTTGATCAATACTCTCTATTAATTCCTCCTCTTAGAGAACAAAAAATCATATCTCGATACCTCGATAAAAAGACTAAAAATATCGACTCATTAATTGAAAAGATAGAAAAGAAAATTGAACTTCTTAAAGAACAAAAGACTGCATTAATTAATCAATTTGTCACAAAAGGTTTAGACCAAAATGTAGAGAAGAAAGATAGTGGAATTGATTGTATTGGAGAAATTCCTAAACATTGGAAAATAAAACCTATTAAGTATATTGGAGAAATAACCCTAGGGAAAATGTTAACTCCAAACAAAAAAGAGGGTATGATTCATAGACCATATTTAAGAAGTTTGAATGTTCAAGAGAATAATATTTGTCTTGATGATATTAATTATATGTGGTTCTCTGAAAAAGAAATTGATAAATTATCTCTTAAAGAAAAGGATATTTTAGTCAATGAAGGAGGGGAAGTTGGACGTCCTTGCTTTCTTGAAAATGATATAAAAGAAACTGGATTTCAAAATTCTATCAATAGGATTCGAGTAAGCAATGATTATCCTGAATATATTTTCTTAGTAGTCTATCTCTGTTTTATAAGAGGTTACTATGACTCCGTTGTTAATAGAGTTAGTATTCCACATTTAACAAAAGAAAAACTTGAGAATTGTTTTATTTTAACTCCACCTTTAGAAGAGCAAAAAGAAATTTTTAGAAAGGTAAATCTACAATTTGAAAACATTTCAAAACTAATTGAATTAAACTTTAAAAAAATATCTCTACTTAAAGAATATCGACAGTCATTAATCTCTTCAGTAGTTACTGGTCAAACCCGAATAAAAGAGGACATGATATGAGTCCGATTTCACCAAATGAAAAAAGATTTGAAGATCATATAGAAAGAGAACTTAATTCTCTAAATTTTTGTTCAAGAAATTACAAAGATTACGATAGAGAATTATGTCTTATTCAAGATGAAGTTATAGATTTCATAAAAGATACTCAACCAGAAAAATGGGATAAATTAACTGAAATTAATGGAATACAAACAGAGAAAAAACTTCTTAAAAGAATATCATCGGAAATATCCAAAAGAGGAATTATAGATGTCATAAGAAATAAAGTTGTTGATCTTGGTATTGAATTTGATCTTTGTTATTACCAACCAAAAAGTGACCTAAATCCAGATCTAAAAAAACTTTATGACTTTAATAAATTCACTTTAGTAAGACAACTTCATTACTCAATTAAAAATGAAAATTCAATTGATATTGTTCTTTTTCTAAATGGTCTTCCACTCATAACGATGGAACTCAAAAATGAGTACACAGGTCAAAATTATAAGAATGCAGAACATCAATATAAAAATGATAGAGATCCTATTGAACCACTTTTAAGATTTAAAAGATGCATGGTTCATTTCTGTGTAGACAAACATAATATTTCAATGACAACGAGATTGTCTGGAAGAAAGACTTTTTTCCTTCCCTACAATCGTGATATTGAAAATCCCCCAGTTGATAAGGGATATAGAACAAAATATTTATGGGAAGAAATTTTAACTCCTAATTCTATTCTTGATATACTTCAAAATTTTGTTCATCTTGCAAATGAAGAAGAATATTTTTTCAATGAGAAAACTCAAAAAATTGATACTAAAAAATCAGAAAAATTGATATTCCCTCGATATCATCAATTAAATCTGATTAAAAAATTCCGTAGTCAAATTAGAAAAGATGGAGTGGGTAATAATTATCTAGTTCAACATACAACTGGATCAGGTAAATCCTACTCAATCGGTTGGTTATCTCATACTTTGACTTCTCTTTATCAAAAAGATGGAGATACAAAAAGAATGTTTGATTCAATTATTGTTGTTACCGATCGAAAAGTACTCGATAATCAATTACAGAAAACTATTGATGATTTAAAGAAGAATAAAGGTGTAGTTTATCCAGTTGAAAAAGGATCTAGTGATCTTAAAAAATTTCTTGAATCAGGTAAAGATATTATTATTTCAACGATACAAAAGTTTCCTCAAATATCAGATACGATTTCTTCCTTAGGAAATAAAAGATTTGCGGTAATAATTGATGAAGTTCATTCAAGTCAATCTGGTCAATTATCCAAAGAATTAAAGAAATCACTTACAAAAGAAGTTGATGAAGATGAATTTGATTTTGAAGATATGATTCGAGAAGAAATAAAAAATAGAGGACGTCAAAAACATATTTCATTCTTTGGATTTACAGGTACTCCAAAAGAGAAGACACTTGAATTGTTTGGAACAAAACAATCTAATGGAGAATTCAAACCTTTTCATGAATACTCTATGTATCAGTCAATTCATGAAGGTTTTACATTAGATGTTTTGCAAAATTACACCACCTATAAAAGGTTTTTTAAATTAAAACAAACTCGTGAAGGAGATATTGAGATTCCAACAAGTAAAGGTAAAAGAGAACTTATAAAATATGTTGACTCAGACGAAATGACAATTAGGACTAAGGTTGAAATTATTCTTGATCATTGGATTAATAAAGGTTCAAAAGAAATTCAAGGTAAATCAAAAGGAATGATTGTCGTTTCATCAAGAAAACATTGTGTTTGGTATTCAGAGGAAATAAATAAACAACTTTCTGAGAGAGGATTGGATTTTAAATCATTAGTAGGTTTCTCAGGAGAAGTATCTATAAAGGGAGATAAATACACAGAGTCAGGTTGTAATTTAAAAGTTGGACACGAAGGAGATGTCCCTCTTGGTTTAAAAAATCCTAAGTATCGACTTTTAGTTGTTGCGAATAAATTTCAAACTGGTTTTGACGAACCTCTTCTCCAATCAATGTATGTTGATAAAAAACTTGGAGGTGTTCAATGTATTCAAACCCTTTCTCGTTTAAACAGAACTACTCGTGGGAAGAATCGTACTTTTGTTCTTGATTTTAAAAATGAACCTCAAGATATTAATGATTCATTCCAGAGATTTTATAAATCTCTAGTACTTGAAGGAGAAACTGATCCAAATATTCTCTATGACTATCTGAGAGAAATTAAAGAATTTAATCTTTATACTTCTGAGGATACAAATCAATTCTGTAAAAGTTTTCTTAATCCATATCGAGAAGGAGATGAAGAATTAACTCAGATTACAGACCCAGTAGTTGATGATTTTAAAAATCTTGAAACTGAAGAAGAAAAATCAATATTTAAATCAAAAATTCAATCTTATATGCATGTTTATGGTTACTTATCTCAAATTATCAAATTTACAGATATTGAATTAGAGAAACACTTCTTGTTCCTTAAATTTTTAAACAAAGATCTTCCAAAAAGAAGTACGATTCCTTTTTATATTGATAATTCGGTAGATATAGAGTCATTAAGAATTCAAAAAATATATGAAAAAGTTGAATCCCCAGTTCCTGAAACTCAATATGTTACACCACCAAGATTTGGTACTGGATGTAATCAAGAACCAGAATATGATCTCCTATCTGAACTTATTGATCAGGTAAATAGAACTTATGGAGGAAATTTAAATGATGAAGATAAAGTGCAATTACATCGTTTGAATGAAAAATTAGAATTAGATGAGGAAGTTAAAAAGTATATGCAAGGAGATAATTCTGAAGATAATAAGAAAAACTTCTTTTCACAGAGATGTGAAAATATGATTATTGATGATATAGAAAATAGTGCGGAACTTTATAAAAAAATTAGTGGAGATGAACCAGTAAAGAATTTTATTTTCAAATTACTTTATGAGAATTATCAGAAAAATCTAAATTAAATAAAAATTTTCTTTTAAAGTCACTAACACAACTTTTAGATAATCCCTAACACATCC
>CACFAG010000030.1 GCA_902564235.1 uncultured Prochlorococcus sp.
ATTTCCTTTTTCAAGAGCAACTTGAAAATTACCATGTAATTTAGAAAAAAATCTTTTAGCAAATTCCATATCAGCTACTACACCTAAATTTCTTCCACAGGCAGTGAAGCCTTTTTTATGTTTCATTTCCATTCTCGCCAATTTAGTTAACTCCTCTAACTCATTTGGAATTAAAGTTGCTATTGAAATGTAATTATCATGAGCCTCTTGCTCTCCCTCTATAACAATTGCATTGATTCTGCTGTATGCATCCTTATAAGAATCTGTAGTGAAGTCGGGCATATCTAAAGAAATCGGATTAGTCGATTCTTCAATAGTTTTTTTATTTGACTCTAGAGTTTGCATGTCAGTAATCTTTAGCTCATTATGCATGAATATTACACGATTATAGAGAGTTTATTTAAATATCATGAAAATAGTTTCAATTGTTAAGTCACATTTTTTACTTAAACTTATTTAAGAATTGTTTGGCCAATCTGATTGCATCAGATTCATAATTAATTTGAACCAATGATTAATCAATAATTCCTTTAAATTTTTCCCTAAAGACTCATTTGCTCCTCTACTATCTCCAATAACACCTGATTTACTTAAGTCGTCAGTAAGCCAAGCAGTAGGCGCATTGCCCTCTAGACTCCAACCTTCTGGGATCTGTACTTTGTTGACCTCATTTGGTCGTTCATCCCCTACTAATTCTGGTTTTAAAGCGAGCATCAAACTTGTTTCAGCTAAAGAAGCATGAAGCCCATCCTCAATCTCAGTTTTTGTTAACAATTCACTTAATCCATTAACACCACTCCATAAGAAACAAGGAAAAACTGACATCCCCGGTGCGAAACTTCTTAACTCTCTTGCAGCTGTATTTAATAATGAAATTTGACCTCCATGTCCATTAATTAATATCAATCTTTTAAAACCCATTTCAGATAATTGACTTCCGACTTCCTTAATCATTGAGGTTATTAAATTTGAGGAAAGTGAAATTGTCCCGGCGAAACCCTTATGTTCTGGAGAAAAACCAATATATTGAGTTGGAAGTTTTTTTAATGGTATATCGTCAGAAAATAATTTAAAAACTTCGCTAATAATTTCATCGACAAAAATACTATCTGTAGCGAGAGGCAAATGAGGTCCATGTTGCTCAACAGCACCGAATGGCCAAATCACTGTAGATCTTTTATTTTTTGCGACACTCTCAATTTCTTGCCAATTTAAATATTCAAATTTATTAGGTATTGGTTTAAAGTTCATTAATTTTAATTTTGAGTACTAACATTTAGAGTATGTTAATAATTAATTATTCTTATTTTACCTACGATGGGAGTCAATAATAAAAATGCCCAAGATATTATCCAATCAAAGGGTAATAAAAAACCTCTTCAGGTACTTCACATAAGCAAGAAAAATACTCAAAAAAAATCTCAAGAAATAGATAATGAGCAAACCAATTCGCAAGAAGAAATTAAAAAAGAAAATATCGCAATCAAACCTCAAATCATTAAAGATGATTCAGTAAAAGAAATTGAGCAAAGTAATGAAAACACCAACGATTTTAATATTTCTCAACAAGACTTAAATAGACCCCTTAATTTTTCTGAGGAAAACACAGATTTTCAATTAGAAAGGACTGTTGATGAATTCGATTTTGATGAAAGTGCTTTTTTGGAGGCTTTAAATGAAAATGAGCCAATTGGGGCTACGGGAGAAACAATTTCTGGTAAGGTTATAGCAATCGAAAGTGACGGACTATACATTGACATTGGTGGAAAAGCACCTGGTTATATGCCCAAAAAAGAATGTGGTTTGGGTGTCATTACTAATTTTAAAGAAAAATTTTCTTTAGGCCTTGAAATGGAAGTTTTGGTTATAAAAGAACAAAATGCTGATGGGATGGTTACGGTTAGCGCTCGTGCATTAATTCTTAGGCAAAGTTGGGAGAAAGTATCAAGTTTCGCAAAAAATGGAGAAATAATTAACGTTTTAATTAATGGATTTAATAGAGGTGGTCTTACGTGTGATGTAGATGGATTGAGAGGATTCATCCCAAGATCCCAACTTGAAGATGGACAAGAGTATCAATCTTTTGTTGGCAAAAATCTAAAAGTAGCATTTCTTGAGGTGAATCCAGAATCTAGAAAATTAGTTCTCTCTGAAAAGAAAGCAAAATTAGTCTCTAAGCTTACTAGTTTAGAATTAGGCCAATTAATTGAAGGAGAAGTTTTAGCAGTAAAACCATATGGCTTCTTCATAGATTTAGGTGGAGCTAGTGGACTTCTTCATCAATCCTCACTAACAAACGGATCGATTCGTTCTTTAAGAGAAGTTTTTAGGGAAGGGGAAATGATAAAAGCTTTAATATCTGAAATTGATCTCGAAAAAGGGCGCATTGGTCTCAATACAGCACTCCTAGAAAACTCTGCGGGCGAATTAATTATAGAAAAGCAAAAAGTTATGCAAGAAGCCACAGAGAGAGCATTAAAAACTAAAGCACTCTTTAATAAAAAAGAAAAAGATAAATGAACAGTAATAAAACAATGGATTCAAGTCTTAAATTAAAAATTTCAGATTGGGAATTAGACTTTTATTCAAGACCAATTATTGAATCAAATGGAAAAAAAAGATGGGAGTTAATTATCTGCTCTACAAGAAGTTATAAGACAGAAGATATTTTTCTTTGGAATAAAAAATGCCCTGCGAATGAAGTTAATTCAGAATGGCTTACAAAGTCACTGAATGAAGCAATAAGTGAAGCAAAAAAACAAGGATGGGAGAAACCTTCAATAGTTAGATTCTGGAGGTCTTCAATGAAATCGATCATTAAGAAATCTCTAGAGGCCGTAAGTATTGAGGCTCTTGTAAGTAGGAGAACTTACGATTTATTAGATAGAATCGAATTTCTTGAAAAAGAGATTTATCCCAAGGAAAAGGGTTATGTAAGAGGTGTATTGGCTCCTACTTTTACCTCTAAATTGGAAAACCCTCCTAGACCTCTACCAGAAGAAGTAAGGGGTGATGCTTTAACTATCTCTGAAATATCAATTGGAGAATTGAAATCAGCAGAAAATTGGCCTATTGAATTTGGAGACATTTTCCCAATTAAGCAAGATTTAGATGATAATGACTTAGTTCCAGGATTAAGACTTTTTAGCAAAGATAGATCTTTAGCACTTTCTGCATGGTTCAGTTGTTTAGAACCTATTAAATTAGTCATCAATAAGAACCAACTCATACTTGAAGCTTCAGAAGACGATAAGTGGCTAGTAACTGATTTACCAGAAAAAGATGCAAACATTTTGAGTACAAATTTTTTAGAGAATAAAAAAAATTCTTTTGGTTATCAATTTATTTCTATACAGTCAACGCCATACATCGAAAAATTTGCAGGATTCTGGATCTTGAGGGATATTGAATTAATTTCATAAATTCAGCTTAGGAGCAGGCACTATTCCATACAAAGAAATAAATTTCTCAAAAGTTAAAATTTTTATTCAAAACAAAAAATTTGAATATTATTCATCACCTATCCTTAGTCAAAATAATTTCGAACATGCATATTTTACGAAGTCAAGCTCTGAGAAATTTCTTCAATTATTAGGGAATCACTTTAATGAAAATTATATAAATTGTGTTTCCAATCAAATTCACAGTAATTTGATAGTGTTTGGTTCAAATTCTGAAGAAGGGATTAAAACTGATGCAGATGGTATTGTTAGTAATAAATACAATCAAAACTTATGGGTTTACACAGCTGATTGTATGCCAATATTTTTTGCAGATAAAAGGACAAGAAATGTAGCGACCTTGCATTGTGGAAGAAAAGGTTTAGAAAAAAAAATAATAAAAAATCTGGTTAAAATTTTCGATAATTTAGGGAGCTCTAGAGATAACTTACTTGTTGCAATAGGACCAGCGATTTCTAAGGATCATTATCTAGTTGATAAAATGACACTCAAAGATTTTTATAGAAAGGCCGAAAACAAAAACATAACGGTCAATTTAACTAAGGCTGAAAAAGATTTTTGTTTTAGTGACTCAATTCAATTCAAAGAGCAAAACTTAAATCAACTTGATCTTAAAAGATCGGCTTATAGACAACTATTAAAGGAGAGCATTCCCAATACAAATATAGACATCTCAAATTTATGCACATACAAATTAAAAAATGAATTTAATTCCTGGAGAAGGAGCAAAACATTATCGAGACAATGGAATTTTATCTGCTCAAAGAGATAGTTAACTTGGACAAATTTCTCTAGTTAAGTCTTTGGCAACTAATAATTTAGTCATCTCCTTAGTACCTTTAACACTAAAAACTTTGGCTAACAAAACATTGTCTTTGAAACCAAAAGGTTTTATTTTCACTTTGCTTCCCCTTGGGAATTCACTCTTTAGTAAATTAGTTGCTTTAAGCTCATCATTTTCATTTACATCTACACAAAATAGTCCAATTGTTAAATTCCTATTTTGATCCCCAACCAAAATAGTATTTGAACTTTTTATTTGAAGAATTTCGGCTGAGTTAACTATCACAGGATTAAGAACAATCAAGAAGAATATAATTAAAATTTTTGATAATTTTTTCAATTTAAAAAAATCTAAGTTTTTAAATAATCTTAAAGTTAATTTTTTATAATTACGAATTTAAAAAAATTAGTCTTCACAATTAACATATCCAACCATTTGAGCATTACTTTTACCAGGAGGAACCATTGGATAACAATTTTCACCTCTTCTGACAAGGATATTAATCAAAGCAGGGCCGTCATGATCAAGGGCATTTTTAAATTCATTCTGTAATTGTTTTCTATCAGAAATTAAGTATCCTTTAACTCCAAAAGACTCAGCAAGTTTTACAAAATCAGGTTCACCACAACTCATGTCAGATGAGGAATATCTTTCATCGTAGAAACTTTCCTGCCATTGTCTTACCATTCCTTGCCAGCGATTATTGATAATAATCAATTTCACCTTTAGACCATATTGAGATAAAGTTCCTAATTCTTGAATATTCATTAAGACACTTGCATCACCTGCAATACAAATTACATCTGAATTAGGCAAGGCTGCTTTTACTCCAATTGCCGCTGGCAATCCAAAACCCATAGTTCCTAAGCCTGCACTACTAATCCATTTTCTTGGAGAATTCCTAAGGTATTGAGCAGCCCACATCTGATGTTGTCCTACATCTGTAGTTACATAAGCTTCTGGTGAAAGTTCCCTCACTTTTAAAAGAACCTCCTGAGGATAAATTTCTCCTTCTTTAGGCGGGTCATATAAAGGATGTTTATTTTTCCAAAAATCAATTTTTTCTAACCAGTTTTTCGTCTGACAAGTAAATTTGTTTTTTAGAGATTGTTCATTAATTTTGAGAACAGCTTTTGAAACGTCAGAAACAATCGCAACATCTACACGTCTATTTTTATTAACTTCTGCTGGGTCAATATCTATATGAATTACCTTTGCATTAGGTGCAAAAGTATCTAATTTTCCTGTCACCCTATCATCGAATCTAGCTCCAATAGCAATTAAAAGATCGCATTCTGTGACAGCGAAATTTGCGTAAGCTGTTCCATGCATTCCTAACATCCCTACTGATAAATTGTCTTTTTCATCAAAAGCGCCCTTCCCCATTAAGGTTGTGGTAACTGGTATTTGATAATTATTTGCCAAAGTTTTTATTTCATCATGAGCCCCTGAAGATATTGCCCCACCTCCTACGTATAGAAGAGGTCTTTCAGACTCCTCTATTAATTTAATCGCTTTTTTTATATCAAAATCATTTATATCTCCATTTCTTTTAAATCCCTTAGGAATAATCTCTCCTGGCAAAACTCTTTTGTAATTAAAAAATTCTTGACCAACATCCTTAGGTATATCAATTAAAACAGGGCCAGGTCTACCAGAAGAGGCGATAAAAAAAGCTTCTGAAACTACCTTCCCGATATCTGAAGGATCTCTTATTACCCAAG
>CACFAG010000031.1 GCA_902564235.1 uncultured Prochlorococcus sp.
TTAACAAATTCATTTGGATTGTTTCGATCAACTCTAGTTAAACGATTAAGATGCCAATCTCTTCTAATTGAGGCACCACCAGTTTGGGGTAATTCACCATCCATTAAATCTTCTGGTATTTCCGAAAGAAATATTGAAGGAATTGTTGCTTCACGCATTCCACCCCATAATCTTCTTTCTCTGGCATGACTCAAGAAAACTCTTTCTTTAGCTCTGGTAATACCTACATAGCATAATCTTCTTTCCTCTTCCAGAAGTGAGGGAGTATCTATTGATCTATGGCTCGGGAAGAGACCTTGTTCTAATCCAGTGATAAAAACATTTTGAAATTCTAAACCCTTACTATTATGCAGAGTCATGAGAGTTACAGAGTTAGGATTATTTTTCTTCGTGTCATTATCAGTAGTTAAGGCTGCTGTAGAGAGAAATCCTTCTACATCTCCGCTTTCTGTTTCTTCTTCATATTGAGTAGCTGCATTAATTAGTTCTTGTAAGTTATTTCTTCTATCTTCAGATTCTTCACTCCCACTAGCTAGTAGGTCACTTAAATAACCACTTTTTTCTAAGATTAGTTGTAGTAGTTGAGCAGGGCCTGAATTTTCAAGATAGCAAAGTAGTTCATTCATAACTTCAGTAAATTTATTAATTCCTTTGGATGATCGGCCTATTGTTTCTTCAAGACTTTGCTTATCATTTAGAACCTCCCATAATGGAATATTTAACCTGTTAGATATTTCACTAAGTTTTTGAATAGTAGTCTTACCAATCCCTCTTCTAGGAACATTTATGATACGCAAAAGACTAACGTTATCTGAAGAATTAACCAGAACTTTCAAATATGCTATTGCATCTTTAATTTCCCTTCTATCATAAAAGCGCAATCCTCCGAAAATTGTATAAGGAATGCGCCATCTTACAAGAGATTCCTCTAATACTCTTGACTGGGCTCTTGTTCGATACAAAATTGCAAAATTTTTCCAAACTGGGTTTTGATTATAGTTATTGAGTGATTTTATTTTATTGGTAATTGCTTCTGCCTCAGAAATTTCATCGTCACAGCTGAGTAACTTTAAAAGCTCCCCTTTTTCTTTAGTAGCTCTTAAAACTTTCTCAATTCTTTCAGAGTTGTTTTCAATTAGTGAGTTTGCAGCATCAAGGATATTTGAAGATGACCTATAATTTTCTTCTAATTTAATTAAAGATGATTTTGTATCGTCGTTGATTGAAGTTTTAAAATCTTCTTGAAAACCAATTAAAATTCTGAAGTCAGCTGCTCTGAAACTATAAATACTTTGATCAGCATCCCCAACTACAAAAATTGACCGATCTTCCCAATTGAAGAATTTTTTTGGTTCAGTATTTCCAGCAGTAATTAATTTTATAAGTTCATATTGTGTTCTATTTGTATCTTGATATTCGTCAACTAAGATATGTTTAAATCTTTTATGCCAGTAATCTCTGACTATATCATTTTGCCTCAATAAGAAAACAGGCAAAAGTAGAAGATCATCAAAGTCTAAAGAATTATTTTTTGAGAGCGAAATCCTATATCTTTTGTAGGCCTCTGCTACTGTTTTATCAAAATTATTATCTGCTTTTTCTAAAAGATCATTAGAAGTTAAGCATTGATTTTTAGCATTACTTATTAATCTTTTAATCTTTTTGGGATCATATCTTTTTGGGTCAAGATTCATATCTTGACTGATAATTTCTTTTACTAATGTTTGAGAATCTGTTTCATCATAAATTGAAAATTGTCTTGTCCATTTTAGGCCTTCTGGATCATTATATTTTTCAATATCGTATCTCAGAAGTCTTGAAAATAAGGAATGGAAAGTACCGATCCAAAGGTTCTGAAGCCTCTCTTGGTGAACGTTTGCTCTTAATTGATTTTGATCAATTTCTTTAAGAGTTGTCCAAGGCTGACCAAATTGATTAAAAGCTAATTCTTGGGCTAGAAGAACCTCTAATCTTGCTTTCATTTCTTTAGCAGCTTTGTTAGTGAAAGTGACAGCGAGAATGTTATAGGGATCTATAGAGTTACCCTCAATAAGGTTTGCAATTCTGTGAGTAAGAGCCTTAGTTTTTCCGCTACCCGCACCTGCTACAACTAATAGTGGTCCATAAACATGTTTTACTGCTTGAAGTTGTTGATTGTTTAGGGACTTAAAAAGGAAATTGTTGGTTTGAGGCACTTTTGGAAGGGTTTTTCAAAAATCAGACTTTACTACGAGATTCAGATTCCGTTTCTAGATCTTTTAACGCTTTTTTTAAATTTATAAGTTCATTATTATTATTAATTATTTCTTCAAATTTATTTTGAGGCATCTTTAATTTCATACTTCTGTCTAGAATTTCTTTCTCCAATCTCTTTTTATATGAGGAAATAAGTTTCTTTGATAATTTTAAATCCTGTTGATCCAAAACTTTATTAAAAATGTAATTTTATATTAGCGGAAAAAAAATTTTTATTTGTATTATTTCAACTATCACTTTGGAATGAAGTTATTAATTAAGAAGCGTTGCGTTAAGTTTGAAATTGTATTGTTTTTACTAGCTTTGTATTATTCTTAAGATCGGTCTATAAATTTTTACTTCAGGAATGTCAGTTTCAAAGAATAATCAACTATTGTTAGCCGATAAGAAATTAAATGATTTAAGCAATATAAAAGAATTTATTAATAGTGCAAATTCAAGATTAGATGCAATAACCTCAATAACCAATAATTCACATGCAATCGCAGCCGACGCTGTAACGGCAATGATTTGCGAAAATCAAGATTCACTTAATTCAAAAATATCTTTAAATACAACTAACAAGATGTCCGTTTGTTTAAGAGATGGAGAAATAATCCTAAGGATTGTTGCTTATCTTTTAATTTCTAATGACGAATCAGTTTTAGAAAAAAGTTGTTTGAAGGATCTTAAAAATACTTATCTTGCTCTTGGGGTACCTTTAAGAAATGCAAGAAGGGTTTTTCAATTAATGCGAGATGCAACTATCTCTGATTTAAATTCAACAGTTAAAAATATGCGTGGAAACAAAGGCTTTCTTCCAAAATTAATATCTGAAACAGAGTTTCAATTTGAAAGGATAATTAATCTTTTAAACTAGCTAAATTCCTTATCTCTGAAGTATGGGAAGTCTGAATAACTGAGTTATTTTCCAGATTTCTAATAGTAGAAAATCTGGATCTTACATGAGTGGATAAAAAAGAAATTCTTTCTTCGGAAACTGTTGATTTATAAATAGTTTTAATGTGTAAATTATTTTGTTCATCAACAAAATAATTGGATGATGAAATAAAGGATTCTGTATAACCTTTATTTCTTAAAACAATTCCTGAATTTTCATCTTTGGGTAAAAAAATCAGAATAGTTTCATATCTCTCACCGATATCACCATTGTCCCAATCACTAATAGCCTGCCAGTTTATAGAAATGGCTATACTTTGTAAGTTTAAACTGAATTTATAATTTTTTAAAATTTCAACGACTTTTTTATTTTTTTTGTTGATATGTTTTATATATATTTTACTAGTTGAATTTTCAAATTCCTGAAAAGCTAAAGTGTGAGTACTTCTAATAGATTTCCACTCTCCTATACTTTTATCAATTAGTTGATTAATTATTGTTAGATTCTTCGTCAAGTTTATCTTCTACGGAATGATTTTCTGCTTTTTGTATCATTCTTACCATTGAATCCACCATTAATCTCTTTGCAGAAGTTACTTTTAATCCAGAAGGAGTAGTTGATATTTGTTCTCCTGGGCGATCATATGAAGTTGGTCTAAATGGAGTCATCTAATAACTTTAAAAATTAATCGATATCTATTCTTGCATGAATCATTATTTATATAGTTATTGTTTGCGAAAATGTCATATCTTTCTTCTTTGATTAAATAATTATCAACCATTTTGTTATTTAGGCATTTTATTTTTTGCCAATCCTGAAATAGTCGCTAAAGCAAACATTCCTAATAGAGCAATTCCTAGAAATAGTCCTGCTCCCTGGCTAACTCCAGCTCCTACTGCTACTAGTATAGAGTCACTGATTAGGAGACTTATTAATAATGCAGGAGTAAATATTTTCCATCGAGTTCCTCCAATACCAATTGCGTAGCTTAGAAAATCAAAAAGGCCAGTCATTAGAAGACCTGTCATAAGGAAGAAATTTTCTTCTAGCTGGTTTTGATTAAAACTTTCAATCTTTTGCATTGCTTTCGGCCCTACCAAATTACGAACAGGAACTCGACCATAATTTCTTGCGATAAAGAAAGCAGCTTGGCAAAAAACGATATCAGAAAAGATTATTGTCATGTAACCTTTTTGAAATCCTAGTAACGATCCTGCTAGCAGAGAATAAGCTGAACTTGGAAGGGCAGGTAAAATAATACTTACTCCTCTGAGTATGAATATTCCAAAAGGAGCCCAAATCCCCATACTTTCTATTTTGTTCCTTAGAGGTTCAATCCCATAATTTTGGATTAAATAAATCAATACAACAAATATTGCTATAAAAAAAACTACTGAGAGAAATTTCTGTATTTTATTCATTATTTTTCTAATAAATTTATTGAAAGTAAATTCTTAATTTTAATATTTGATTCTATCTATAATAGAAATACTAATCAATTAAAATTTTTACAAATTTTTAATCTTTTATTTCCTACTAATAACAAATTTTTGTATTCAATAAGTAGTCATGACTAATTCTAAGAATAAAGTTAATTCAATATTTTTTAGAAATTCCATTAATTTAGTCCTTTCGATTATCGTTTTCTTTTGTATTGCAATAAAAAAATCAGAAGCTATGCCTCATGAATGGGTTGGAGTCCCTAAAAGTGAATACGGAGAGCAGTTATGGGATAGGCAAAGTATAAAAAGGAATGAGGATGGTTCTGTAAGAGTTTTGAGTAAATTTATTCCTAAAACAAAAAGTGAAATTACTAAGGATATTCTCTATACAATGGATATAAATTGTTTTGAAAAATCATTTAGAGATGTTGATGTCTCAATAGATGAAGCAAATAGTAATTTCAATGATTTAGCTAATTGGCAAGATCCAAACGGAGATAAACTGATTTTGGGTGTTATTGGTCAAGTCTGCAGAGTCGAAAACTAAAAATTTTAAGTTATAAAAAAATACGAAAAAATAACAAGTTCTTAATATTTTAAAAGTATAAAACACCCTCAAAGAAGAGTTTTTAAAGGTGCTAGGACCCAGATTTGAATAGGGGACACGATAATATAAAAGAAGTATTTGCAAGGGTTTATACTGTTAGAATTGCCTGACTCACCTACCACTCACCTACCACTGATTGTATAATGTGTTTTAAAACAAATCTATTAAAAATTTGTTTGGTAGGTGAAAAACTTCCTGATACATGGAATACATTGACTTCAATAAGTTAAGTGATTT
>CACFAG010000032.1 GCA_902564235.1 uncultured Prochlorococcus sp.
TAATACTTTATCTACATCTTTTGCTTCATAACCACTACCCTGAGCGATCCTTTGTCTTCTTGAGGGGTGAGCGGCAAGAACTTCGGGTTTTTGTTTCTCCTCCAGAGTCATTGACGAGATCATAGATTCTATTTTCTTAAGTTGATTTTCTCCATCTTTTATCATCCCATCATCTATTTTATTCATTCCAGGAATTAATTTAATCAATCCACCAAGTGAACCCATTCTTTTAATTAATCTCATTTGCTTTACAAAATCATTAAAATCAAAAGTCGCTTCTTGAAGTTTCTTTTGCATCGCTTCTGCATCTGCAAGTTCAACTTCTTTTTGTGCTTTTTCAACAAGTGTTAATACATCTCCCATGCCTAAAATTCTGCTAGCCATTCTCTCTGGATGAAATGGTTGCAGTGCCTCAATTTTTTCACCTACACCTATAAATTTGATTGGTTTACCACTTATTTTTCTTATTGACAAAGCAGCTCCGCCTCTTGAGTCACCATCCAACTTAGTTAATATCGCCCCTGTGATTCCTACTTTTTCATGAAATGACTTTGTTAAGTCAGCAGCTTCTTGCCCAATCATTGAATCAACAACAAGCAAAACCTCATCAGGATTAGAAACTTCTTTTATTCGAACCATTTCATTCATCATTGAATCATCAATTTGCAGTCTTCCTGCGGTATCAATAATTATCGAATTAAAATCATTTTCACTAGCAAAATTCAATGCTTCCTTTGCTATTTCTTCTGGTTTGCTATTTTTTTCTTTAGCTGAAAAAACTTCCAATTCATATTGACTTCCCAATGTTTTAAGCTGCTCTACAGCTGCTGGTCGATAAATATCTGCAGCCACCAAAAGAACTTTTTTATCTTTTTCCTTCAAATAAAGTCCTAATTTTCCTGTTGCAGTTGTTTTACCGGCTCCTTGAAGTCCAGCCATCAAAATGACTGTAGGACCATTTTCATTTTCGTTTAATGGAGAATTTTCGTTCCCCATAATGTTAATCAATTCTTTATTGACAATTTCAATAAATTTTTGACTTGGGTTTACACCCCTAACTACTTCTTCTCCAATAGCTTTATCTTTGACATCTGATATAAACTCTTTTACTACAGACAAACTAACATCTGCATCAAGGAGTGCTCTTTTTACCTCCTTCAAGGCATCGTTTATATTATTTTCACTAATTTTTGCTTCGCCTTTTAAACCCTTTACTGCGTCTTCAAAGCGTGACGAGAGTTCATCAAACATTATTAAAAAGTATTTTTAATTATTATAGATGATCTTGAAGTTTGTAATTACAAGCCGCTCACGAAATCAACCAATCTCCACGATTTATTTGAAAAACCTAAAATATATTTAACTTTAAGGGGATTTAAAGATGTTTCATTAATAAATTCTCCAGAATTCTTTACTAACCTCTCTTGATAATTCAATTCTACTAGAACAACTATCCGGGATGAAGTTTGCGATTCCAAATCAATTTTAAGTATTTGGGAATTAATCTCCTTATAAATTCCTTTTTTGATATCGTTCTTTCTTTCTTCGACTGTTCGATCAATTAGACCTTTACTAACAATCTTAGAAAGATTAATTTCACCCTTTCCAGCTAAGTAATTACTTTTATTAAGAAGCCATCCATTAATTAAATTCCTTATATCTCCCAAAGAAGGTAAAGCAGTATTAAGTTCTTTGAATTCATCGGAAATAATTGAAGTAGATTTCTCAGAAATAGAATTCAATTTACTTGAAGGATTTTTTTTTATTTCTTGAATAATATCTATCTCACTAAGCTTTTGATTTTTATCTTTTGCAATTAAAGGTTTTTCAGCAATAGGTTCGTCCTGAATTGATTTTTTAAAATTATTTCTTAAAAATCCAATACCAATACCAAATGCAAATAAGATCAAAAACGCATAGATATAAATTAAATACGGCGACCGATTAATTATTTCTTTATCCTTTAAGAATTCCCCAAAACTAAACTTTAATACAGCAATTTTTTCAATTAAAAAATTATAAAACTCAATTGGTTTTTTCTTAAAGTATTCCTCATTTAAGTCTATTTCTTTGGTCTCAACCTTTTCATAGCCTTGTTTTACGCCACCAGGCCAAGGTAATCTTCTTTCATCAATATTCCCCAATATATTATCAAAATCTTCAATCGTTTTTGTGGAGGATTCCTTCTCAGTTTGTTGGTTTTGAAGATTTGATCTAATTGCAATTTTATTTGATTTCTTTTCTAATTTTTCAATAAATTCCTGAATTTCCCTATCTTCAAACCAAGAATCTAAATCCACCTCTTTTGAGTCAATGTCTCTATAACCAACTAAAACATCATTCTCTAACCAATTCTTACAGAAAATACATATCGCTTCTAACTTATTTCCAGGATAATTATTAAGCCAATCTCGTAAATTTTCATCAGAACTACTTGAAAACCTTGCAGAGGCTTGGTTAATATCAGCTAAAAGCAAATCTAAACAACCAACTAGAGGCATTGAATCAAGACCTGATAAATTTAGTTTCTTTAAAATTCTCCTCGCTTCAAATAATTTTTCTGGCTTTCTTCTAGAGAAACCAATAGCTGTTAAGGATAGAAACGCTAAAAATCCTGCTTCTAATGATCCTCTTTTTTGTAATTCAAGAAACAAATCAATCTGTTCTTGCACTGTCAAAAATGGCTTAATTTGTTGAAAAAAAACTTCAAACTCTCGCTGATTTAAATAATCTTGATGTTCAGATTTATTATTACCTTCCAAACCACCTCTTTTGATTATTAAATTCTCCAACATACTTAAGCCTTTTTTATGAGAATCTTGATCATTTAGATCTCTACTAAGTAGATCTAGGATTCTGTAAGGAAGCAAAGCAAGCAAATCTTCTTCAAGTTCTTTTCTTTTTTCTCCAAGCTTTCCCATTCTTTGTAGAAGTTGTATACCTTCATGTAAAAAGTCTGCCGCGTTCGAATAGGATCTGAGCTGTTGTTCTTGAATTGCGGAATCTCTAGCTGTTAAAGCAGCCAATAATGTTAAATCAGCTTCTCTACTACTTCCTAAAGCCGGCGTTTGAGGGGGTTGCAATGCTTTTCTCGTAATTTTAAAAGCTTCTTTTGGTGAACCTGATTCCCAAAGAAGTATTAATCCTGCTACTTCTCTATTTGAGGAAAAATCCAATCCAGAATTCCCATTTAATAACAAATTTTCGTACTCTCTTCTGCTTTCTGGATCTGTAAGTAGATCGGCAGTGAGGCGAAGCAGCTCAGATCTTTGGGTTAAAACTTCATAAGTAAAACCTTCATCAGGTGTTTTATCTAAACGCAATTGAAACGCCCTTAATATTTCCTCAGAAGTTGCAGAGGGGCTTACGCCAATTAAACGAAAATGGTCTAAAGGAAGTTCCAAGCAAATATCCTATTGAAAATTCTTAGACAAATTTTATCAAGTTAAAAAATTTTTTCACAAGGTCTTACAGAGTTATTAAAAAAAATCATGAAAATCGCCCATCACGGCTTAGAATGTTAACAAATCAAAACTTCGTTAAGGTATTTTCTTGGAAACACACGTAGAGAGAATCTCAAATCTTCAAGACATAAAAAAAGCCGAATTAGATCGAGAAACGGGATTATTCCTTTATGAAGACATGACGCTTGGTCGTAGGTTTGAAGATAAATGTGCAGAAATGTATTACAGGGGAAAAATGTTTGGTTTCGTTCATCTATATAACGGTCAAGAGGCAATTAGCACGGGAGTAATTGGTGCAATGAAAAAGAAGCATGATTGGTTCTGCAGTACCTACCGAGATCATGTTCATGCACTAAGTGCGGGCGTTCCTTCCTTTGAAGTTATGAGCGAACTTTTTGGTAAAGCCACAGGTTGTAGCAAAGGCCGAGGGGGGTCCATGCATTTGTTTTCAAGAGAGCATCACTTACTCGGTGGATATGCTTTTATTGGAGAAGGAATTCCAGTTGCTTTAGGGGCAGCCTTTTCAAGTAAATACAAAAAGGAAGTTGCTGGTAATGATGCTAGTGATTCAGTAACTGCAGCATTTTTTGGAGATGGGACTTGTAATAATGGGCAGTTTTTTGAATGTTTAAATATGGCCCAACTATGGAAATTACCGATAATTTTTGTTGTTGAGAATAATAAATGGGCTATTGGAATGGCTCACGATAGAGCTACTAGCAATCCTGAAATCTGGAGAAAAGCCTCTGCTTTTGGAATGCACGGCGAAGAAGTTGACGGAATGGATGTCTTGGCAGTTAGAGGAGCAGCACAAAGGGCAATTGAGCGTGCTAGAGCAGGAGAAGGGCCAACACTATTGGAATGCTTGACGTATAGATATAGAGGACATTCTCTTGCTGATCCAGATGAATTAAGGTCTGAAAAAGAAAAGGAGTTTTGGAGTAAAAGAGATCCTATTAAGAAATTAGCCCAAGAAATGATTGATGGTAAATTAGCAACCGAAGAAGAATTAAAAATTATTGAAAATAAAATTGATGCGGAGATATCTGAGTCAGTAAAAAATGCTTTAGAAGCACCTGAACCGCCTTCTGAAGAATTAACGAAATATATTTGGGCAGAAGATTAGGTTAAATACCGCTAGGTAATTTTCTAGTTAAATTTCTTAATTTTCTTAGTGCTTTCAGTTCAACTTGTCTAACTCTTTCCCTAGAGACTTCCAATAATCGTCCAATTTCAGCAAGTGTATGCCTCTCATTTCCATCGAGTCCGAATCTTAGTTTAAGAACATGCTGCTCTTGTTCGCTCAGATGACTTAACCACTTTCCAAGTTGCTCTTGATGCATTTTCTGTTCAACTTTATCTAAAGGTTCTTCAGTATTACTATCTGCAATTAAATCTCCTAAAAAGCTTCTTCCATCATCACCATTTACAGGTGCGTCTAAACTACTTGTTGATAAAGCTTGTCTTAAAACGGAGTCAAGTTCATCTACATCAATTTCCATCGCTTCTGCAATTTCTATTCTACTTGGCATAGCACCAAGTTTATGAGCTAAGTCCCTACTTACCTTTCTAATAGATGCTAACCTTTCGCTTAAGTGAACAGGCAAACGGATAGTTCTTGATTGACAGGCAATTGCTCTTGTCATACTCTGTCGAATCCACCAGAAAGCGTAAGTAGAAAACTTATAACCTCTTGTCGGATCAAATTTTTCAACAGCTCTCTCCAGCCCAAGAGAACCTTCTTGAACTAAATCAAGAAGTTCAAGTCCTTTCCCTTGATATTTTTTTGCAACACTGACAACTAATCTTAAATTAGCTTTCATCATTCTATCTTTGGCTCTTCTACCAATTTTTATTGTTCTTTTTTGCTGGGTTGTAAATTCTGTAATCTTTTCATTTAATTGGCCATCTTCAATTAGAATCATCATTTTCTGGACTTGGTTTCCCA
>CACFAG010000033.1 GCA_902564235.1 uncultured Prochlorococcus sp.
GAACCTGAATCATTAATACTGACTCAGGAAAGTGGAAATATGATCAAACTTTAGTAATAACAATTTTTAAAATTAATAAATTATGAGAAGTTCCTGGATTAAGCCTCGCCTCGGGAAAGACAATGTAACTCAGATGAACTTTGCGAGGAATGGCTATATTACTGAAGAAATGGATTTTGTTGCTAAAAAAGAGAATCTACCTGCTTCTCTGATTATGGAAGAAGTGGCAAGAGGAAGATTAATCATTCCAGCTAATATTAATCATTTGAATCTCGAGCCAATGTCTATAGGTATTGCTTCTAGATGCAAAGTTAATGCTAATATTGGTGCCTCTCCTAATGCAAGTGATATCAATGAAGAAGTATCGAAGCTCAAGCTAGCAGTTAAATACGGGGCTGATACGGTTATGGATCTTTCTACAGGAGGGGTAAATTTGGATGAAGTGCGGGAAGCAATTATTAATGAATCTCCTGTTCCCATCGGAACGGTTCCTGTTTATCAAGCTTTAGAAAGTGTACATGGCTCAATAGATAGACTAACTGAAGATGATTTTCTGCATATTATTGAAAAACATTGTCAACAGGGCGTAGATTATCAAACTATTCATGCTGGATTATTAATAGAACATTTGCCAAAAGTAAAAGGAAGAATTACTGGAATTGTAAGTAGAGGGGGAGGTATTCTTGCTCAGTGGATGTTACATCATTTTAAGCAAAATCCCCTCTTCACAAGGTTTGATGATATTTGTGAGATTTTTAAGAAATATGATTGTACTTTTTCTTTAGGAGATTCACTAAGGCCTGGATGTTTGCATGATGCTTCCGATGATGCGCAGCTGGCTGAATTGAAGACTTTAGGCGAGCTTACTCGAAGAGCATGGGAACATAATGTTCAAGTTATGGTTGAAGGTCCTGGTCATGTACCCATGGACCAAATTGAGTTTAATGTAAGAAAGCAAATGGAAGAATGCTCAGAAGCTCCCTTTTATGTACTTGGTCCATTAGTAACAGACATATCTCCTGGTTATGACCATATTTCTAGTGCTATTGGAGCTGCGATGGCGGGTTGGTATGGAACTTCAATGTTATGTTATGTGACCCCTAAGGAGCACCTAGGCCTTCCAAATGCAGAAGATGTACGGGAAGGATTAATTGCTTATAAGATAGCTGCTCATGCTGCTGATATAGCAAGACATCGAGCTGGAGCTCGTGATAGAGATGACGAACTTAGTCATGCAAGGTATAACTTTGATTGGAATAAACAATTCGAACTTTCATTAGATCCAGAAAGGGCAAAGCAGTATCATGATGAGACACTCCCTGAAGAAATCTTTAAAAAAGCCGAATTTTGTTCAATGTGTGGACCTAAACATTGCCCAATGAATTCAAAAATTTCTGATGAATCTCTTGATAAGTTAAAAGATAAGCTTGAAGAATGTAATACTTCAGTGTAATTATAAATTAATACTTATAGAATTTCTTTCGTCTTATTAACTACGTTTTCGACTGTAAATCCAAAATTTTTCATACATTCTCCACCTGGTGCTGATGCACCAAACCTATCCATAGTAATACAAATTCCATCAAAACCTGTATATTTATGCCAGCCAAATGAATGGGCTGCTTCTACCACAACTCTTTTTTTCACACTACTTGGCAAAATACTTTCTTTGTAAGATTCTTCTTGCTCTTCGAAAAGTTCTACACAAGGCATAGAAACAACTCTAACTTTTTTACCTAAGCTTGAAATTTCTTTACCTGCTTCGATGCAAAGATTCAGTTCGCTTCCTGTACCAATAAATATTAGATCTGGTGTTCCTTCGCAATCAGAAACTACATATCCTCCTAGCGCAACTTTGTCGATCGAAGTATTTTCTTGATTGGGCATCCCTTGTCTACTTAAACAAAGGGCAGAGGGTCTTTTTCGATTTTGAATAGCAAGCTTATAAGCTCCACTTGTCTCATTTCCATCTCCTGGTCTGAAAACTAGCATGTTTGGCATGGCACGAAGAGAAGGGATAGTTTCAATAGGTTGATGTGTTGGGCCGTCTTCTCCTACACCAATTGAATCATGGGTTAATACATAGATTACTCCTAATTCGCTGAGTGCTGAAAGCCTCATTGAACCTCTCATGTAATCGGCGAAAACAAGGAAGGTTCCACCGTAAGGAATAAGACCACTATTGTGATAAGCAATACCATTAAGTACAGCTGCCATTGCGTGCTCTCGAACACCAAAATGTAAATATCTTTTTTCAGGGCTATGGGACTGAAATGATCCGGTTTCTCCCTTGATATCTGTGTAGTTAGAATGAGTTAAGTCTGCAGATCCACCTATTAATTCAGGTAGGTTAGGGCCTAGAGCACCTAAACATATTTGTGAATGTTTTCTAGTAGCTAACCCTTTATCATCAGGTGTATAAGAGGGGAGATCTGAATCCCAATTCTCTGGTAATTCGCCTTTTAACATTCTGCTTAACTCTGCTCCTTCAGAGGGATATTTATTTTGATATTCTTCAAATCTAGAATTCCATTCTTTCTCTAAGTTTTCTCCTTTGTTAATTGATTTTCTAAAATGCGCATATACTTCATCTGGTATTTCAAATGGAGGATATTCCCAATTTAAAAACTCTCTTGTTAATAAAGCTTCTTCTTCCCCAACAGCTGCTCCATGAATCCCGGCGGTATCTGATTTATTGGGTGAACCATACCCTATGGTTGTAGAAATTTTTATAATTGAAGGCTTGTCTGTAATTAATTTTGCTTTTTCGATGGCTTCAGTTATTCCTTTAACGTCATGATTGCCATCTTCAACATGTTGTACATGCCATCCATAAGCTTCGTATCTTTTTAAAACATCTTCGGTAAAAGAAACGTCGGTTCGCCCATCAATTGTAATTTGATTATCGTCATAGAGCGCAATTAATTTTCCAAGCTTAAGATGACCAGCTAATGAGCAGGCCTCTGATGCAATACCTTCTTGATTACAGCCGTCGCCCATTATTACGTAAGTATAATGATCGACGATATTGCAATCAGGTTTATTAAATTTAGCCGCTAAGTGTGTTTCAGCTATTGCTAAACCAACAGCGTTTGAAATGCCGGCTCCAAGAGGCCCAGCTGTTACTTCAACACCTTCAGTTTCGAATGTTTCTGGATGTCCAGGAGTTTTTGATCCCCATTGCCTAAATTCTTTAATATCTTCTATGGAAACTGATTTATATCCTGTCAAATGCAGCAAAGAATATAACAGCATACAGCCATGACCAGCTGATAATACAAAACGATCTCTATTGAACCATTTTGGATTATTGGGGTTGTGATTAAGTATGTTTTGCCATAATGCATAACCCATAGGAGCACACCCCATCGGTAATCCAGGATGTCCACTATTGGATTTATTTACTGCATCTACAGCAAGCATTCTTATACTATTTACACAAAGTGATTCTAATGAAACAGATGCAGCGACCATTGTTTTAAAATAAGTTAAGTTGGAAATACAGAATTAGTGGTTCTTTAATTTATTTTGCTGAAAGCAAGGCAAACATTGTGACCACCAAAGCCGAAAGAATTAGAAAGAGCAACTTCTACTTGAGCTTCTCTTGCATTATTTGGTACATAATCAAGATCACATTCAGGATCTGGATTGACGTAGTTAATTGTAGGAGGGATAAAATTATGTGTCAAAGAAAGTATACAAGCTACAGCTTCTATACCTCCTGAGCCTCCTAAGAGATGACCAGTCATCGACTTAGTAGAGCTTACAGGAATGAGGTAAGATCTGTCTCTAAAAATAGATTTAATTGCAGAAGTTTCATTTTTATCATTAGCTGATGTACTTGTTCCATGAGCATTAATGTAATCAACTTTTTCAAGGCTGAGACAAGCGTCTTCAATTGCTAATTTGATAGCTTCTGCACCTCCTACACCTCCTGGAGATGGAGCAGTAATATGATGAGCATCACATGTTGTTCCATATCCAATTATTTCTGCATAAATTCTCGCATTCCTTTTTTGTGCATTTTCTAAAGTTTCTAAAACAAGAATTCCAGATCCTTCTCCGATAACAAATCCATCTCTTTCAGCATCAAAAGGTCTGCTAGCTGTTTGAGGGCTGTCATTTCTGAAAGATAGAGCTTTAGCACTAGCAAAACCAGCTACTCCAAGAGGCGTAATACTTGCTTCGGCGCCACCACAGATCATTGCATCTGCCTTTCCAAGTTGGAGTAATCTAAAAGAATCACCAATTGCATTTGAACCAGCAGCGCAAGCAGTTGAAACAGAGGAACTTGGTCCTTTTGCACCTAAAGCGATGGCAGCCAACCCAGTTGCCATGTTTGGAATCATCATTGGGACTGTAAATGGACTTACTCTTTTAGGTCCTTTATGACTCAATATTTGAGCTTGACTTTCCATAGTTAGCAAGCCTCCAACACCAGAACCAATAATCACTCCAATTCTTGATGCATTAGCTTCAGTAATTTCAAGTCCAGAATCATTAAAGGCTTGCTTTGCAGCAATAACTCCAAATTGGGAAAAACGATCCCATCTTTTGGATTCTTTAGCTTCAATAAAATTTTCAGATTGAAGATTTTTTACTTCAGCAGCAAATTTGCAGGGATGTTGTTCAGGATCAAAGAGAGTAATGTCTGAGACCCCATTAGTACCTGTTTGAAGACCGACTAAATATTCATCAATGTTATTACCAATTGGAGTTATTGCTCCGATACCAGTAATAACTACTCGATGGAAATTTGGCATTCTTTAATTAACCTTTTTTTTCTTCGATAAATTTTACTGCATCGCCAACAGTTGCTATTCCTTCAGCGGCTTCATCAGGAATTTCAATATCAAATGCTTCTTCTAAAGCCATTACGAGTTCAACTGTATCGAGAGAATCTGCACCTAAATCATTTTGGAAATTTGAATCTGATTTTACTTCTCCTGCTTCAACACTTAATTGTTCTGAAACAATAGAACAGACTTTTTCAAGGATTTCTTGTGACATAGTTTATGAAAATTAC
>CACFAG010000034.1 GCA_902564235.1 uncultured Prochlorococcus sp.
AAATATATATTGTAATTCCTGGAAACTATCTTTTCCTAGGTAACTATATCTGAATAAGGCCTAATTTATCAGGTCCAGATTTTCTTGAAAACTCTTTCAAGAGAAATTTAAATAAACCCATTAACTAAGAAAATGCCTTTATCAGAGAAAAAGAAATTTTTAAACTGGATAAAAAGTCATCCTGATTGTGCTCATATAAGAGAACAAGCAATGAATACAGAAGTTACTTATGATCCAGAAAACCCTAATTCCTCTCAAATAATAAAAATATTTGATACTCCCAAGCATAAGAAGAAAAATAATCTAATAAAGAAGATAATTAATAATTTATGGGTCCCAGGCTATAAATTGAGGGGTAATTCTTATTCAGATGAGAATTATGAAAATCAACTAAACCAAACATCATCAATCATGAGTATGTCTTCCATTTTTGATATGATTTGCAATGCACCAATATTATTTTATCTAACAAAAGCAGCAGGATTATTTGCTTTGCCACTTTCACTGGGTTATGGCTACATGCTTTTAATTATGTCTAACAAAGCCGGTGAATTCTCTATGAATAGACCAAAAGGAAATCATGCAACAGCAAATTTTCTTCTTTTAATTTTTTTCCTTATGTCTATGATTAAAACATTAATGTCCGGAGTGGGAATTGATTTAGTAAGTAGATCTGGAGAAATAAAAAATAATACTGCAAAGGAATTTTTGATAAGTTATAAACCAATTTTTGAGGAAAATGATATTGCCTATACTGATCTATTAAAAAGTTCAACTAAGGAATGTGAAAGATTGGTTTCAGAACAATCAAAGTTAAATCCGCAAAAAAGAGGTCAGAGGAGACTTTATAACGAGCTACAAGAAAAAATGTTTAAGAACAAAAGTGGATTAGATTCATCAGATCCAAGGAAATTAATTGAAAATAATCTTTCTGAACTGGGCCCATGTCTGAAAAAAGACTTAATTAATAATATAAATGGAAAAAATTCTTATGATAATAAGAACTCTTTTTCTATTACTAATAAATTAAAAGATAACCTTCCGCCAATAAGCTTTTTATATATTTTCCAAAGAAATCAGTTTAATGATATTTTTAATGGAAATCCTTTAATTGGATCAGAATCTAATTTTGAATTTTATGAAAAAAATCTTATTGACAAAAATATTGAATTTAATATTAAATGTGTTGACAAATTAGGTGAATGTCAAAAAAATGTAGAATGGAGAAACCCAGGAAAAGCAATAAATGAGGCATCAAAACAATTCTATGCAAAAATCTTTAATAAGGATTGGGGGAATCTAGGCTTATCATACGTAGGCTTTTTAATCTCTATTTTATTAAGTTCAACTGCTACTATTCTTTTATATACCGCATCAATTGACAAAAGAAATATGGCATCAAGATCAAGTTTGATGCAAGATTGGAGAGAAGATTATTTTCTCGAGTTAGAGGAAGAGGATTCTAATGAATAAAATTATAATTTTTAAATATGTTTTTATCAATTTATTTATTTTTTAAACAAATTAAACCTATGAATAACGATCAACAACACACAACTTTAAAGTACTTAACTAGAAGAGCAATTCCTTCACATTCTCACTTAGTAGAAAAATGTAAGGATGAGGTCCTACTGCCAAGAGGTATGAACTTTGTAAGAAAGACCGGACTGATGCCAGCTTTCTTGTCAAAGAAGTTACTGCAAAAATATACTATTCAAAATGGTAATCAAGGTTATTGAAAAGTAATTCTTATATAATTGACCTATTTAGTATTATTATTTTTATAAATCTTTTAAGTCTTTCAAAAAATTGGCTTAGAAGATTTTTTTATAAATATAGTTTTCCATTTTAAATTTTTTATTATGGCAAGATTTCTATATAAAAGAAAAATTCCCGGGGGTTATAAAGTATTTATTGTAATTAAAAATTATATTTTAGAAAAACTACCTTAAAACCTTAATATCTCTATTTAAATCATTGTATCTTTTTGATAAGAGATCATAAATATTTATAAATAATCTTTCCTGTGTTTCATTCAAGAATTTTGGTTTTGGTAAATTATAAGCATAATTCTCAGCTATTTTTGAAAGTGCAAATGTAGGAGAAATATCATTTTTTAGAGTACCAACTGGAATCTTGCATGGAATTTCCTTATCATCGGTCAAACAAAATATAGCTTTTTTATTTTTTCTTGATGTAGTAATTAATAATTTTCTATAATCAATTTTTTTAATATCTTCAGTTGTACTACATGGTAATTGTGAAAAGTCGATAAAATTACTATCTGCTAATAAATCATAAGTACGAATAATTATTCCTTTTTCTTTTGAATTAGAATTAAAACATTTATTTATGAATGAAACATTTGCATAATTATTGAAATTTTTATTTAAATCTGAAGAGGGAATATCTTGATTAATTTGCTCAGATATTTTCTTATCAAAGGAATTATTTTTTTTAGCAATAAAATCAGAATTATTGTTATCTTTATCAGAGGCTAACTCCATCTTTAAATCTTTATTACCATAAATTACCAATGAAATTGCTCCTAATAAAATCAACAAAAAATAAGAATAATTTTTTTTAAATTTCCTTAATATATACTTTTCCTCTGTAATTTTAATACCATCTCTTGATATCGCTTCTGAATTTAATAAGGTTACGTAATTAAAAAATTTATCAATCCCACCATCGAAATTATCTATATGAATAGTTAAGTTTTGTTGGTCTTTGTTTTTATTTGAAATTAAATTAATAAATTTTTTTGCTGTAATAATACCTGGAAAATATACTATATTATTTTCATCATCTATTTTTGCAGGCAAAATAATATGGGGAGTTTTGCCTTTACTTATCCAACTCCTTAGTGGAATATTTACTTCATCAGCTGATAAACCACAAATTATAATTTGTACAAAAAAACTATTTACTTTTAATAAATCTTTATTTAATTTTTTTATTTTTATTTCATCTTGATAATCTCTATCTTTAATACAAACTTTTAAAGATTCTAATATCAAATCTAAGTTATTAAGATTAAGATCTAGGTCTAATAATATTGATTCATCAGGATATGATATTAACTCACTCCCTGTAATTTCTAAATCACTATTTTCATTGTTATCTGAGATGTTCAATAAAAAATTATCATAGTCATTATTGTTTTTACTACTATTTTTTTTCATTTTTTATATATTAAATCTCTTACTATGTCAGATAGAACTTTTTTGATTCCCTTTCTTGGGTTAATAAATCTTGTAATGGTTACAAGTATCTCATCAAATCTTTCTTGATTATCAAAAATTGTTAATTCAGAATTTGTTGAAGCTAGATATCTTTTAAAAACTTTCATTAATTCTTCATCAAGTTCTTTTCTTAAATTATTTTTTTTATTAAATTGGTCTATAAAAGGTTTCGTATTTTTCTGATCGCAATTATATATATCTTTTAAATTCTTTATTACATACTGCGCTGTTTTCCCTGCAATGAGTTCAAACTTAAATTTCTTAGATAAACTTGGTTTGCCTATGCCAGTAATTTTGTGAATTTCTTCAAAACTTCTTTGCTGTGAGAATAATTTCCATTTTTCAAATTCAGTATTATTGTTTTTCCAATTTTTCATATCTTCTTTGATTACAAGTTCGGTTATACGATAAGCTTCATTTACAACTAGCTCCTCAACAAAACGAATAAATTCATCACTTTTCTCTGCATCTTCACGCTCACTAAACTTATTATCATAATAAGATTTTATTGCTGACTGATTATCTTTTTGAGTTTCGTCAATAGGTATTTCTTCAATTTCTTTTTGAACTGATTTTTGTCTAAGACTATATGCAATAGATTGAAAGATCTTTTCAGTCTTTACTGATTTAATATTATTATTTAATAAAGATCTTTTTGGACTTACTTTTTCCCAAAAAAATTTATCAGGGAGCCAGCCAACATCTCTTTTTTGAGTATCTCTATATTTATCTTTTGCTATTCGATAATTGGAGATGTATAAATTATAAAAATCTTTAACAATTTCAATAATTATTTTTTCTCTTTTTGTTTTATTAAGATTCTTTAAAGATATATCAAAAGATTCGAGTTCAATTTTTCCATAATTTTTCCAAGCCTCAATTACTTGAGATTCTGACCGGTTTGCCACTAAAGTATAGTCAGTCATTGATATATAACCTAGTGGTCTAATAATTTTCTTAATTCCTTTATTTCGTTCCACCATATATTTTGTCCAAGTATGGATGCTTGCATTTGTACGCTTATTTGATCCATAGGAGAGAATTATTTTCATACAAAATGGATGAATTCTTCCTTTTTCAATTTTAGGATTATCTTTTGCTGCAGCATAAGATATTTCATAATATTTCTCAATCATTTTTAAATTAAACGGCTTCTTAACATTTTTATATTTTTTCTTTCCTAAAGATTCTTCATTATCGTATTGATTATTGAAATATTTATCAAAATATATAGATTTATTTAAAGTCAAATATCTTTTCCCATCATCTTGAAGGACTTCATCAAATAGGTTCTTCAAGGTTTTATTATCCTTATTTTTTATACCTCTAAACATAGAATATATAGTGCCTGTTATAGCATGACTTACTTTGCATCTCAAAAGTAGTATCAAATCAATATTTTCTTTATCCTTACTACAAAGCTCTCTAATATACAAGTCAAAAGTATTAACTTTTGAAGATTTTTGAAGATATTGATCTAAATTAAATCCATCTGAAAATTTTGGGTTAATTTTTTCTAAAGATAGATCTTTGAAAAAATTATTTTTGATTAATGAACTATATAAATCAGACAAAATAGATAGTATTAATAATCATATTTTTATAATATATAAAATGGGATGATTAGGGAATGTTAAATTTTTTATAATATTTATTTTTTT
>CACFAG010000035.1 GCA_902564235.1 uncultured Prochlorococcus sp.
AATTAAGTTGCTCAACTTTCTTCTCCAAATTCTCTCCTTCAACTTCATTTATATTTTCATTTGAATCAATCGCTTCTGAGCCGTCTTGGATTCTGGAGGAATACATCATTGCTTTTTGTTTTTTTTCCTCCTTTCTTTTGTCTGCTTCGGATATTAACCACCAAGCTAGACCTGCTGCTCCAATAAAAGCACCGCTTATTAATGATAAAAGATTATTTGAAGACGAATCTCTGTATTCAGACATTGGTAAAATATTTACTCCTATATTCTATATTAGTTCTTATCTTGAAATATAGTACTTAAACGCGATAGAGGATTCCCAATACCCGGTACTAATAATTGTGTTTTTTCGTCTTCCTCATCTATGCAAGAAGTGTAAATTACCTGATTAGGGAGTAATTTCGCAATTTCATTTAATCCTTTGTTTGAGCAAATAGCAGTTATTAAAAGAATCCTATTTGAATCAACACCTAATTCCTTCAATTTAATTAAAGTTTCTAATGTTGCTGATTTTGTTGTTATTTGTTCTGAATAAAATATAACTCCTTCATTTGATTCAATAGTTTTAGGAAGTTCTCCTAATGAGAGGGTTGAATTTGGAATTACTTCTTTAGATCCAAACCAAAGAGATAATCCTTCGGGCAACATTGCGAGCACTTTTATTGGATAATCATTATTAATAAAGAATCCATCTGCGTCTCCATTATCAGTATTTACTATTTCTTTTTTATATGGCAGCCAATTACGTAATGCTTCATATGTAAGCCATTTCCCTAATTGCTCATATCCTGTTGAGTACAAAATATTTGGAGTATTTTTTTCTCGTAATATTGAAAGCCAATGTTTTATTAATGGATGAGGAGGAACAATAACCTTTAGTGACATTGCCATATATTTTCCTTTAAGATACTCTTACAGACTTTAAATACTTAAGTTCTAAAATACAGTCTTATTATGATTAAATCAATTGTTTTCCCCTCACTAAAGAATGCATTAATTACATTGTTATTCGTTGGGATTTTATTTTTTAATTCTGTAAATTCTGCATGGGCTAAAAGACCTCCTGAGATTAGAAACCAGCAAGACCTTAATTTAGAGCCAGATATGCATGGTCAAGACTTAAGCGGTAACGAATACGTTAAGTTTGATTTGAATGGGTTTAATTTCAGTGAAAGTAATTTAGAAGGTGCGGTGTTCAATAATAGTAAATTGCAAAACTCAAAGTTTACTGGAGCAAATTTAAGAGATGCACTAGCTTATGCAACAGACTTTACAGATGCTGATCTTTCAGATGTTAATTTTACTAATGCTTTACTAATGGAGAGTAATTTTGAAGGCGCAAAAATAGATGGTGCAGATTTTACTGATGCTGTTCTAAGTCGTACACAACAAAAACAATTATGTGCGATTGCTAATGGCACAAATAGTTCTACAGGAGAGAGTACAGAATATAGCTTAGGTTGTTAATCATCAAAGATGAAAAAAAAAATTCCAGTTATTGTTGTTTCGGGATTTCTTGGTTCAGGTAAAACAACTTTTTTAAGATATCTACTAAAAGAGAGTAATAAAAAATTTGGTTTAATAATTAATGAATTTGGTGATGTTGGAATTGACGGTGATTTGATTAAAAGTTGTGATAAATGTGATGAATCTGAAGACGAGTGCATTATCGAATTAAACAATGGATGCTTATGTTGCACTGTTCAAGATGACTTTGTTCCATCAATAAAAGCTCTCCTAGAATTTAATCCTCCTATCGAATCAATAATTATCGAAACAAGTGGGTTGGCACTACCAATTCCCTTAATTCAAGCACTTAACTGGCCTGAGATTAGGTCTTCCATCTACCTTGATGTCGTTGTTGGTATCGTTAATGGAGAATCAATGCTAAATGGTTCACCAATTAATGATTTAAATAAAATAACAAAACAATATAACGAAACAGATAAAATTGATCATAACGCCACTATAGATGAACTTTTTGAGGAGCAACTAGAAGTTTCTGATATCGTTTTAGTCTCTAGATCAGATATCTTAAATGATGATCAGTTTGACGTTGTAAAAAATAAAATTCAAGGAAGTCTAAATTCATCCACACCAGTCCTTAAATCCAAGAATGGCAAAATTAATTTAAATTATCTATTTGATTTTAATTTTAAAAAAGAGACTTATAAAGAATTTTTAACGGAAGAACATGACCATAATCATGTTGAGCTTGTAACAGATTCATTTAAATTAAATTATTTCCTTGAAAAAAATGACTTTGAAAAGGAGATGTCAAAAATCTTGGATGAATTAAACATTCTTCGAATAAAAGGACGTATTTGGATACCAAACAAATCATTGCCTTTACAAATACAAATTGTTGGAAAGAAAATTAATACTTGGTTTGAAGAAGCTCCAGAAAATTGTTGGAGACCAAATGATAATGCTGGGCTTGAATTAGTAATAATTTCCTTTGATGAAAAATCTATACAAACTTTCAATAAAAAAATTAAAGAGAAATTTAAGATTTTAAGTGACCCAAAAATAGCAATTTGACTTTATAGTTACTTGTCGGGATACTTACTACAGTAGACAGTCCAAGATGGAAAATTCAAAAATTGCTTTAAAACAAATAATCTCTAACGAAGTTTCTCCAATTGATAAAATAAAATGTTCAAAATGTGGAGGGTCAGGAAATTTTAAAACACCTGAAAATTCAAGAAAAACTTGTTTAGTTTGTTTTGGTAGAGGCTACATAGACATTTAATAACTCAGAAAACCTTAAGGTAAAAAAATATTTGTTTATTAATCAATAGTACTTTTTATTAAAATTTAAACTAATCTTCTAGTAGAAATTAATTTTTAATTGGACCAATTTGCTGTAAAAGTTTTTGTAAGACTAAGACCCTCAGTTTTAGATCCAGCAGGGGAAGCTACTAAATCTGCTTCTATAAAACTTGGAGCCGAGGGAATAAAATCATTACGTATAGGAAAAATGATTGAGGTGAAAATAGAAGGTAATGGTGAAAACGAAGTAAGAGAAAAAATTGATTTATTGTGTGATAGGTTATTCGCAAATACTGTTATTGAAGATTACGAGTATTCACTAGAAAAATTATAAGATGGATAATTTTACTGTAGGAGTTGTTGTCTTCCCTGGTTCTAATTGTGATCGTGATGTTTCATGGGCATTGGAAGGTTGTCTAGACATAAGAACAAAATACTTGTGGCATGAGTCTTCAGATTTAAGTGATGTAGATGCAATAGTTTTACCTGGAGGATTTAGCTATGGTGATTATTTGAGATGCGGAGCAATTGCGAGATTCTCTCCATTAATAAATGCCTTGGATGAGTTTGTTAAAAGCGGGAAAAGAGTTTTGGGAATTTGTAATGGGTTTCAAATTTTGACAGAATCAGGCTTTTTGCCTGGTGCCCTTACTGCAAATAAAAATCTTAATTTCATCTGTGATGATGTTGAACTTGATATCATTTCTTCAAAAGGAGGTTGGTTTAATAATGGAGGTGAAAAACAAACTATTAAGTTGCCAATAGCGCATGGGGAAGGAAGATATCATTGTGATTCTGATACTTTAAAAAAACTTGTAGATAATGAATTGATCGCTTTGAGATATAAAAATAATCCTAATGGATCCTCATTCGATATTGCAGGCATAACTAATGAAAAGGGAAATGTTCTAGGTTTAATGCCTCATCCAGAGCGTGCATGTGACGAGACAATTGGTGGGACTGATGGTCTCTTTACATTAAAATCATTAATATTGAAATAAAAAAGACCCCCAATTTTGGAGGTCTTTTTTATTTAATTTGGGAAGAAATTAGACAGTAGCTTTTACTTTTGGATCTAAATCACCTTTAGCGTAAAGATCAGCAAAGTAATTGGTGCTGTTTTGCTTGATCTTACTTGCTTGACCTTCGCACCAGAACTGCTTGTATCTGTCAAGACAAACTTGCTTCATGTATTTTCTAGCAGGTTTGTTGAAATGTCTTGGGTCAAAGTTTGCCTTGTCAGCAAATGCTGCCTCTCTTACTGCGGCAGTGAAAGCAAGCCTGTTATCTGTATCAATGTTGACTTTCCTAACTCCATTTCTTATTCCCTCTTGA
>CACFAG010000036.1 GCA_902564235.1 uncultured Prochlorococcus sp.
TTCCCGATATCTGATTTTGGTGATTGAAAAATATCTAATATATTCCCTTTTTCAACAATCGATCCCTTTTCAATTATTGCAACTTTTTTACACCACTTTGCTGCAAGATTAATATCATGACTAATTAAAATTAAAGTTGTATCAAATTCATTACATAGATGAATTATTTCTTGCATTATTTCAAAACTTGTTTTGGTATCTAAGCTTGTTGTAGGTTCATCAGCTATTAATAATTTAGGTTTCAAAGCAAGTGCCATTGCTATAGAAACTCTCTGTCTCATTCCGCCGCTAAATTGATGTGGGAAAGAATCAAGTCTACTTTCTTCAATTCCGACTTTTTGAAACACTTCTCTTACTAATTTTTTAATAGCTAAAGATGATTTAGTTTGATCATGTGTTTTAAATAATTCATATAAATGATCCCCAACTCTCATTAGCGGATTAAGTTTTTTTATAGAGTCTTGATAAATAAATCCAAAATTCTTTCTTCTAAATAATTGTGCATCTTTCTTGTTTATTTTCCTAGGATCTACATTAGAAATCGATAGATAACCTTTAGAAGTGGCCTTTGCAGGCAATATATTTACTAATGTTTTTGCAAAAGTGGTCTTTCCACATCCTGAAGGTCCTATTATGGCCAAATGATCTCCACTATCTATTTCCAAATTAAAATTTTTGATAATAGGTTGCTGTTTTAGACCATATTTAACAGTAAGATTTTTAACTACAATAATTTTTTCTTTATTTTTTTCCATGATTTATAGCAAATTTTTCTAGACATAAATAAAATACATCTAAAGCAATATAAAATGTCCGAGGCAGCTGCAAATTCAAAAGAAAAAAACGAAATTGAAGTTTCCAAAACTATTTTGCCTGAAAATAAAAAATATGAAAGTGAATCTTTGAATTATCAAATAAACATTCCCGATTGGCTTCTTAAAGATATTAATAATTTTGAAAAATCAAATAAAGAAAATGATGAGAATCAAAACCTTATAGTAAAGGCTTTTAAACTTGCTTATAAAGCTCATGATGGACAATTCCGTGCGAGCGGCGAGCCATATATTATCCACCCGGTTGCTGTTGCAAATCTCCTTAAAGAAATAGGTGCTAGTTCATCTGTTATTGCTGCAGGCCTTTTACATGATGTAGTTGAAGATACTGGCATTGATTTATCTGAAATAGAAACAAATTTTGGATTAGAGGTAAAAATACTTGTAGAGGGTGTAACAAAATTAGGCGGCATTCACTTTAACAACAGGACTGAAGCACAAGCTGAAAATCTTAGGAAAATGTTTTTGGCTATGGCCAGCGATATCAGAGTTGTCTTAGTTAAACTTGCAGATCGACTTCATAACATGAGAACAATTGAATGGCTAAATGATGAGAAAAAACTAAGAATAGCGAGAGAAACAAGAGAGATTTATGCACCATTAGCTAATCGACTAGGAATAAACAGATTTAAATGGGAATTAGAAGATTTAGCTTTTAAATTCCTAGAGCCTACAGAATATCTAGATCTTAAAGATCAAATCGCCGTTAAAAGAAGTGATAGAGAAAAAAGATTAAAAGTAACTTTGAATCTTATGAAGGAAAATTTGATTTCAGCGGGTTTGAAAAATTTTGAAATAACAGGAAGGCCAAAACATCTTTATGGCATCTGGAGCAAAATGGAAAGACAACAAAAGCATTTTCACGAGATTTATGATGTTGCTGCCCTAAGAATTATCGTGGACAATTCAGATAGTTGTTATAGAGCTTTAGCAGTTGTTCATGATACTTTCAAACCAATTCCAGGTAGATTTAAAGACTATATAGGATTACCAAAACCCAATGGATATCAGTCCTTACACACTTCTGTGATTGGAAGACATCGACCTATTGAAGTTCAAATTAGGACTACTTCGATGCATCAAATTGCTGAATATGGTATTGCCGCTCATTGGCAATATAAAGAGGGTGGTTCTCCTGCCAAAAGTAATGCCGAGAGATTTAATTGGCTAAGACAATTAGTAGAGTGGCAACAAGAAGGTAATGAAAGGGATCACAATGATTATTTAGCTTCAATTAAAGAAGATTTATTTGATGAAGAAGTATTTGTAATCACTCCAAAAGGAGATGTTGTTGGTTTAAGGAAAGGATCTACCGCGATAGATTTCGCCTACAGAATCCATTCTGAAGTTGGAAATCACTGTAATGGAATAAGAATTAATGAAAAGCTTTCTCCATTATCTACAGCACTTCAAAATGGTGACTTTATAGAAATTTTGACAAGTAATAATGCTACTCCAAGCTTGGATTGGCTGAACTTTGTAGTTACGCCAACTGCTAAAAATAGAATTCGCCAATGGTATAAGAAAAGCCATCGTGATGAAACGATTAAAAGAGGTAGAGATTTACTTGAAAAAGAAGTAGGTAGAAACGGCTTTGAAGCATTACTTTCTAGTGAAGCCATGAAAAAAGTTGCAAATCGATGCAATTTAAAAACTACTGAAGACCTTCTTGCATCTCTTGGTTTTGGTGGTTTAACTTTGCATCAAGTATTAAACAGACTAAGAGAAGAAATAAAATTACAGACAGAAGATGTAAAAAATGATTCTGACTCTGAAATAGCAAAATCTCTTAAAAGTAATAATAATTTATCCACTAATCAATCTAATAAAGCAGCTAAATCACCAATTTCCGGGATAGAAGGTCTTGATTACAGAATAGGTAAATGCTGTTCCCCACTCCCAGGCGAGGATATTATCGGAACTGTGTCGCTCGGCAACCATGGGATAACTATACATAGGGAAGATTGTGAAAATGTAATACCAATTCCAATAGAGAGAAGATTACCTGTCGGTTGGAATCAAGATAATAAAACTGGCGATAATAAGTTTCCAATTCAGCTACGAATAGAAGTAATTGATCGAGTTGGAGTTCTTAAAGATATTCTTATGCGGTTATCTGATAAAGGTATAAACGTTAGTGATGCCAATGTTAAAACTGCTTATGGTAAACCAGCTATTATAAATCTTTGTGTAGGTCTTGAAAGTTATAATCAACTTCACAAAACAATTGAACAAATTAAATCAATGGCAGATGTTTTAGATATCGCCAGAGTTGGACAAAGTTAATTTTAAACTCAGATCAATCTATCTTTTACTTTTTATCTTGTAGATAAAGAAAACAATACTGCCGGAAATCAAAGCTAATAAAATACCTACACAAGATGAACCTAAGAGTAATTTTAAGGAAAAAATTCTACCTTGTTTCCATAAGTCATCAATAACTAAACTTTTTTCAAGAATTTTATTAGAAGGATTATTTAAAAAAATCGAACCAACTTTATAGTTAAAATAATAAAGTGGAATATAAGTAAAAGGGTTGCTGATCCAGGTACCAATTGCAGCTAGAACAATATTTCCCTTAGCTATTTTCGCAAAAAATACTCCCATTAAAGTCTGAAAACCAAAAAATGGAAAGCAACCACTAAATACCCCTATAGCTAAACCT
>CACFAG010000037.1 GCA_902564235.1 uncultured Prochlorococcus sp.
AAGAACTTTTTTATATGAGAACAAGAGGGATCACATTAACAGAAGCAAGTAAACTACAATTAAGTTCTTACTTTCAAGAAATAATTTCATTTATTCCCATTTCAAAAGATAAATGGGATTTGCTTGATAAACTTCTAAATGAGAATTAATGGAAACGATTCAAAATTTTCCTGAAATAACTAAGAAAGACTTTCCTCTTTTAAATAAGAACTTAAAAAGTAATGAGCAAATTATTTATTTAGACCATGCTGCAACCACACAAAAACCAGTACAAGTTTTAAAAAAAATTGATGAATATTACAAAAACTTTAATGCTAATGTACATAGAGGGGCACATCAATTAAGTGCTAAAGCAACAGAAGAATTTGAAAATGCACGATATTTAATTAGCAAATATGTAAAAGCAAATTCAACAAAAGAAATTATTTTCACAAGAAATGCTACTGAGGCAATCAATCTAGTAGCTAGATCATGGGGCGAATATTCATTAAAAGAAAATGATGAAATTCTCTTGTCAATAATGGAGCATCATAGCAATATTGTTCCATGGCAAATGGTTGCAGCAAAAAATAAATGCAAATTAAAATTTATAGGCATAGATAAAGATGGGAAATTAGATATAGACGACTTTAAATCAAAACTAACATCTAGAACTAAACTTGTTAGCCTAGTACATGTTAGTAATACTCTAGGTTGCTGTAATCCAATCAAAGCAATAACTAAATTAGCTAAACAAAAAGGTTCTTTAGTGTTAATAGATGCATGCCAAAGTTTGGCTCATCAAAAACTGGATGTGATTGATCTTAATATAGATTTTTTAGCTGGCTCAGGACATAAACTATGCGGTCCTACAGGTATTGGTTTCCTCTGGTCAAGAAAAGAAATCCTAGAAAAAATTCCTCCTCTCTTTGGAGGTGGCGAAATGATTCAAGATGTTTTTGAAGAGACAAGTACTTGGGCAGATCTACCACACAAATTTGAAGCTGGCACTCCAGCCATTGCAGAAGCAATAGGTCTTGCAGAAGCAATTAATTATATTAACAATATTGGATTGAATGAAATTCATGAATATGAAAAGACTATTACTAAATATTTATTTGAAAAATTAAATCAAATAGAAAATATTGAAATCATAGGTCCATCGCCGGAGATAGATCCAGACAGAGCCTCGCTTGCCACCTTTTATATAAAAAATATACATTCAAATGATATTGCTGAAATTCTTGATTCAAAAGGAATTTGCATAAGAAGTGGTCACCATTGCTGTCAACCTCTTCACAGATACATTGGAATTAAGTCAACAGCAAGAATCAGCATGAATTTCACAACCAATAAGGAAGAAATTGATATTTTTATAGAAAAATTAAAGGATACTATTGATTTTCTAAAAATCAATTCTTAAATATTCAAAGCATTTTTTAAAAATTCCTGAGATTTTTGCATTACTACTTCTTTATTTTCAATATTTCTAAAACCATGCCCTTCATTATCAAAAAAAATAACTTCTGAAAATTTATTATTTCGGATCAAAATTTCTTGAATTTTTAAAGTTTGTTCGTAAGAAATAACTTTATCTTTTTTTCCATGAAATAATAAGATAGGTTTTTTTATTTTGTTTATATAGTTGATCGGTGATCTATTTACATAATCAGCATGATTTTTTTCATAATTTCCTACCAAAGAATTTAAATAATCTTTTTCAAACCTATGAGTGTTGTAATGCATATCCTTCAAATCAATAACAGGATATTTACAAATTGCTGCTGTAAAAATAGGGCCATATAATAAACAATTGAGAGCAGTTAACCCACCAGCACTATTACCAAAAATTACTACTTTATCGCTATCAACGAGATTTGATTTAATTAATTCAAGAGCGAGAGCTTTGCAATCATAAGAATCAACAATCCCCCACTTATAATTCAACCTCTCTCTATACAATTTCCCAAAACCAGATGATCCTCCATAATTAACTTCAGCAACAAAAAATCCTTTAGCAGTCCAATACTGAACCTCAGAATTATATGATCCATCAAAACATGAAGTTGGTCCGCTATGTGCTCTAATAAGTAGCGGTGGCTTTCTAAAATTTTCAATAAGCGGTTTATAAAGAAAAGAATGAGTAGATTGAGCCTCAAAACCTTTAAACCAAAATGTTTCAGGTTTTGAACAATCTTTTATAAATTCAGCATTTATTTCCTCAAAAACATTTGATAAAACTTCCTTTTTACAATCAATTTCAAGTAAATTTCCAAGAAAATCAGATCCATTACCTTTCAAAACTACTTTCTTCTCAAAAACACTGAAATCACTTATTAAGGTAAAAGGAGTAGGAAATTCATTAACGAATTGAAGATCTTTATATTGTTCAACTACTAAATTATTTTCTTTTTTTGCTAAACAAAAAAAATCTTTTATATCCCCTGAAAAAAATGTTATTCCTGAGACCCACTGAGGTACTCCATATTCAACAAAATTTCTCTCTACTCTTTTTTTAATAAAAATATTCTCAATTTTACTAGCATCTAAAAACAATAAGTTCCACCATCCAGAACTATCTTCAGAACATACTAAAAGAGTTTCACTTATCCAATAAGGTTGAAAAAAAGAAACGTTTTTTTTGGCATTAATCAGCTTATCTGAGAATTTTTTTATTTTTGTTATCTCTCCATCTAAGTCAATTTGAGCAAAACAAAGATCATTTTTCTCCCAGGGCATGTATGGAGAATCCCACTCGACCCAAGAAAG
>CACFAG010000038.1 GCA_902564235.1 uncultured Prochlorococcus sp.
AGATGCTATTGAGAGAGTTGATCTTACTGATCATTTATCTACACCTATTGGAAACTTATCTGGAGGTCAGAGAAAACGAACTTTTTTAGCTAGAGCAATTGCGCAAAGGGCGTCAATATTACTTCTTGATGAGCCTTTTTCAGGTGTTGATATAAGAACAGAGAAACTTATCTCGGAATTATTTATTCAATTTAAAAATGAAGGGAAAACTATATTATTATCAACGCACGATATGATTCATGTCCGTGAATTTTGTGATTTGGTTCTTTTAATAAATAAAACTGTTGTAGCGTATGGTGAGACCTCCGAAGTTTTTACCCCTGAAAATATTACAACTACTTTTGGAGGAATCTCACCTGATTTCTTGTTTGGACCTGAATCCTAAATTTTAAATTATATGGAACTCTGTTCTTTTTTAACTTTAGATTCATTCATAACAGATCCTTTAACTCATGACTTTATGAGAAAAGCACTTCTTATGAGTTCATTAGTGGCAGCTGTTTGTGGTTTCCTATCTAGTTATTTAACTCTTAAAGGATGGGCTTTAATGGGAGATGCAGTGTCGCATTCAGTAATGCCTGGTGTTGTGGTTGCTTATGCATTAGGTCTTCCTTTCTCCTTAGGGGCATTTATTTTCGGAGTTGGTTCTGTTGCATTGATAGGATTTATTAAGCAGAAATCTAGGATTAAGGAAGATACCGTTATTGGGTTGGTATTTACTGGATTTTTCGCTCTTGGAATAGTATTGGTTTCTAAGATTAAAAGTAATATTGATCTGCACTCTATCCTTTTTGGCAGTCCATTAGGAATATCACTTTCAGATGTAAAACAAACCATATTCATTTCTTTATTGGTAGTAATCCTTTTATCAATTTTTAGGAAAGATTTAATGCTTTATTGTTTTGATCCTAGGCATGCAAAAACAGTTGGAATTAACGTATTTTTTCTTCACTATTTACTCCTAACGTGCTTATCTTTGGCAGCAGTTGTGGGCTTGCAGTCTGTTGGAATTATTTTGGTAGTTGCGATGTTGATTACACCAGGAGCTACAGCATATTTACTTACAGATAAGTTTGATAATATGACAATAATTTCAGTATTAAGTGCAATTTTCTCGAGCCTAATAGGCATCTACATTAGTTTTTGGTTTGATCTTGAAACAGGTGGATCAATTGTATTAGCACAAACTTTTATATTTTTATTCGCTTTTTTATTCGCTCCAAGATTTCATTTTCTTGTGTTTCATGAAGTCCATTTAGATTTGTACTTAAAACTCTTCTGCAGACTGAACTCAAAAAATTTTCTTGATTTACTGTTTGATTAGCGCCACAATCTTTTAATCTTAAGGGTCTATCAGCAGTAAGAAATATAATACCTTTACAAGATCGGTCTGCCTCAACTGCTGCTGGCAATAAGTTACTTACGGCAGTCCCAGAAGTGGTAATTACTAAAGAAAGATTACCCGATGCAGCAGAAATTCCAAGAGAGTGGAATCCCGCAGATCTCTCATCTATTGAATTAAAAATATTTACCATTCCTAATTTATTTAATTCTCCAGCAGCTATTGCTAAAGGTGCTGATCTACTACCGGGACATAGTATTAAATTTTGAACGCCTATTTTTATAAGAAGATTCAAAAGTTGTAAACTTCTAAGAAAATTTTTGCATTCAATAGATGATGTCATAATTTATATAAATGCTTTGGGATTTCCTCATAACTGAATTAAATAAAACATGTCTACAACAAAAGAAAAAAGAAATTCAATACTAAAGGATTTAAAAAATCTTTTAATCTGGATATTTATTGCTTTAATTATACGATGGCAGGTTCTAGAGCCAAGATGGATCCCATCCGGTTCAATGCTTCCAACTCTTCAAATACAAGATAAAATTCTTGTTGAGAAAGTAACACCCAAAATTACATCCAAATCAAATCTTTCGAAATTAAAAAATAAAATAGTTGTTTTTAACGTTCCTGAGCAATTAATTAATGCTGGTTATGAAGCAGATACTGCATTAATAAAAAGAGTAATTGGCATACCTGGAGACAAAGTAGAAGTAAGAGACGGTAACCTTTACTTAAATGATATCGCTCAAAAAAATTACGTTTTTGACAAAAACATTAATTATTCTATAGGGCCTTTTATTGTCCCAGAAGAGTCATTATGGGTGATGGGAGATAATAGAAATAACAGTATGGACTCACATATTTGGGGATTTTTACCCTATGAAAAAGTTATTGGTAAGGCTATTTTTAGATATTGGCCATTTAATAAAATTGGACCTATTCGGTTCCCTGCCCTTAATAATTTAAATTAATGGGTACATGATGTTGTAGGGTTTTTATATCTTGAAGTTGTAGAAATGTTTAATCCAGAATTTCTTGCTACTGAAAATAATGATCCAAATGATGAGAATGACCTAATCCAATATTTACAAAAACAATCTCCTGAAGTTTTGCAAAGAGTAGCAAAATCAGCTAG
>CACFAG010000039.1 GCA_902564235.1 uncultured Prochlorococcus sp.
ATTAAAATAGTCTAATTAACTAAAGATGGTATTAATCCAACTAATTTAGCTAAAGTAAGTTGCTGACTGAGAGCATTCGTTGAAGATTCGTATAAATTTATCGCGATTTTTGGCCAAAAACCTATCACCAAAGTAGGAAATAATAAGCTGAAACCAATCGTCAATTCTCGGCCATTCATCTCTTTAACTGTAGCTAGCGCAGGAATTCTAGGCCCAAAGAAAACTCTTCTACACATTGATAGTAGATATATTGGTGTTAGAACTAAACCTATAGCTGCAATAAGAATAGTGATCGACCTAAAGATAGAGCTGAAGCCTTCTTGACTAGTGATTCCTAAAAATACAGTTATTTCACTTATAAATCCGCTCATCCCAGGCAATGCTAGAGAAGCCAAAGAACTAGCTAAGAAAAAAGCAAAAGTTATAGGCAAGACCTTTGCCAAACCTCCCATATTTGGTATCGAAAGAGTATTTGTTCTCTCGTAGAATGAGCCAGTAACAAAAAACATAGCTGCAGCTATAAGTCCGTGACTAATCATTTGGAGCATTGCTCCGCTTATACCTAAAGCATCTACTGCTCCAATCCCTAATAACACAAAACCCATATGACTTACGGAGCTACATGCAATTCTCCTTTTAACATTATCTTGTGCAAATGCATTAAGAGCTCCGTAAATTATATTAATGATTCCAAGAATAATTAACGCAGGTGCAATTTGAAGATGTACTTCAGGTAGTATTTGAACATTAAATCTTAAGAGTGCGTAGCCTCCCATTTTTAAGAGTATTCCAGCAAGTAACATTGAAACTGGTGCATTAGCCTCTCCATGTGCATCGGGTAACCATGTATGTAATGGAAAGATAGGAAGCTTTACTCCAAAACCAATTAAAAATCCTAGATAAGATAATAAGGCTAGGTTGCCTGTTACATGTTTATTGGTTAAATCAGTAATATTTAAGGTAAAGGTATCACCACTCAAGGCAAGTGCTAAACCACTTATGAGTATTAATAAAGAGGCTAAAGCTGTATAAAGGATAAATTTAGTGGCAGCATATAATTTCTTTTTCCCTCCCCAAATCGCAATAAGAAGATATACCGGAACTAATTCAAGTTCCCATGCCAAGAAAAATAATAAGAAATCTTGAGAAAGGAAAACTAGTGCCTGCGCTGATGCTTGAATTAATAAAAGAGCAAAATATAGATTAGATTTTTTCTTGATTTTCCAACTAGCTGCAGCTGATAAAAATGTAATTAAGCCACTTAAAGCTACTAAAGGAGCAGATAATCCATCTATGCCAAGAGACCATTCTAAGCCTATTGAAGGTAACCAGGAAGATCTTTCTACCAGTTGTAGCGAACTATCTAAAGTATTGAATTTCTGAAAAAGGACACCAATTATTAGTAAAAAATCTATAAATAAAAAACTTAATGAGATGTTTCTAGGGAGCGTATTATCTTCTCCTTCTTTTGAACTCAAGAAAGGCATTATTAATGCCCCAATTAAAGGTAGTAAAACAATAGATGACAGCCATGGAAAAGATTCTAAATTCATTTATATAATGAATAATTTTTTTATTCTAGTTGAAGTTGTACTAGCTTGAGACTATAACATTAAAAATGCCTAAGTAAAACTACTTAGTAGAAATAGTGCTAAATTTGCTACCTGTTGTTTGAACACTTAAGAATGGTGCTCTGCTAGCTACGCCTATCTTCTCCCATGCTTTCACCATTGCTTGACTGACGTTTTTACCATTTTCTTTTTTACACAAAGCTAAGATACTTGGCCCAGCCCCACTAATTGCGCATCCTAGAGCACCTGCATTTAGTGCGGCATCTTTGACTTCTAGTCCACCTTTAATAAGTTTCCATCTATAGGGTTCATGTAGCTTATCAAACATTCCCTCTTTTATAAGTTCCACATTTCCTGCTTTTAAGCCGTTTAGTAATAAAGTAAGTGCTCCCATATTTGTCACTGCATCAGATATAGGTACATTCTTTGGCATAACCTTTCTAGCCTCAGTTGTGCTTAGACGAATTGCAGGTATTGCTACAACAGCTTTAATTGAATCGTGCCAATCACATCTAATGATCCTCCATCTTTGAGAAGACGACCTAGCTGTCAAACAAAGTCCACCCAGAAGAGAGGGAACTACATTATCAGGATGACCCTCTATATCAATGGCAAGTTCAAGGAGTTTTTCTTTGGACAATGGAGAGTTCATTATTGCATTTGCTCCTATTAGTCCAGCAACTATTGCTGTAGCACTACTTCCAAGCCCCCGGGCAGGTGGCACTGCCAACTTAACTCTTGCTTCAAGTGCAAAAGGATCCATATTGGCGCTCGCCCACACTTTCTGAGCTGCTCTAAAAACCAAGTTTTCGGGTCCTCCTCTTAAGTGATTACCATCTGTACTTTCCATTATTAAATCAAATCTATCGCCACCCCCC
>CACFAG010000040.1 GCA_902564235.1 uncultured Prochlorococcus sp.
TTACTAATTTATACAAAATGTTGTATTATTTTTGTAGATACTTATCCGAAAATGAATGAAAATAACTTAAAAACAAAGAAATTAATTAATTTTGGTCCATCTGGAAGAGCTGTTGCTCAACCGATAGATAATAGTTTATTGGATAACATTTTTGAACATCTAACAATGGAAAGATATGCCAATGTTCAGTATTTTTCTATGTATCTATGGTTTCAAGAACGTGATTTAAATGGATTTGCCTCTCATTTTCTAAATGAATCACAAGGCGAAATGGAACATGCTCAGAAATTTGCAGATTACTTAATCGCAAGAGGACAAAGCGTAAAATTAGATGAAATTCCTGCACCCGTTCAAACATGGGATTCTATAGAGGAGCTGATTTCTTATTCTTTTAACATGGAGGCTGATTTAACTTCATCTCTACAACAACTTTATTCCATATCAGAAAGAATTTCAGATACAAGAACTAACGTATTTTTAGATCCTATTATAGAGGCTCAAACACAATCAGAAGATGAATTTGCGAACATACTGGGCAAGGTAAAGTTTGCTTCTAATCAACCTTCCGCAATATTACTAATAGATAGTGATTTAAAGAAAAAATAAATTACTTTCAAATTTATTTTCATTAATTGTCCTTTTGGTGATTTCAAAAAGTAAATTAGAAAAGTTAATATTCTCAGTATTGTTTTTATTTAAAAGCTCAGCTATTTTATAAATCTCATTAACTCTTGTAAAGAGATTTTTGTTTTCAGAAAATAACCTTTCCTTCAATGCTTTATTTTCTATAAATTTGTAGGATTGCTTGATATTTCTGAGTCTATTCGATAAAACTTCAACTTCCATTAACAAGTTGTTAGTAAGTGATTGTGATTCCTTCATATTTTTAAAGCGGCGATGTTTCAATAAAGGAAGGAGCAACACTAACTGTTTGGGTTCCAATAGGAGCTATTAATAACTCAGTTGATCTTAATTTAGAAATTAATCTTGTTGATGTTACTCGTGTAGAACCGATTAATTCACCAATCCTTTCATGAGTTAACCTAAAAGGTAACTCACACCATTGACCACATCTTCTACCTAGACGATTTACTAGTATTGAAAACAAAGCTTGTAATCGCTGTTCTGCATTTCCTAAGTGTCTAATCCTAAGGAGTTGCAAAGTCCATTCATTTACTGCATCGAAACCAATATTCTCATCAATATTTACATTGCTATGAAAAGACAAATCTGTTAGTGCTTCTACACAGACACCTTCGCTGCATAAAAGATCGGTTCTTAATTGATCTCCTGATTGTAAAAATGCGAGTGTCATTCCTTCAGTTTCTTCACATGGACAATAGACTCTTGCAATTCCACTTTCAACTTCTAGGCATGTCCCTTTTGGTCTTGATGAAGGATCTATTAATACGGATTGTCCAGTTATTATCCTTACTGATTTTGATGGAGATTCTCCATAATCATGGAAATTCATTTTATATATGATAATGAGAATTATTATCAATTATGCACAAAAAAAATACTTATTGCAATAGATTCTCATTATCATGACATTTTTGAAGTTTTTCTTTACAAACTATTTAGGAATATAATTTAGGTAGAATTGCTAAATTTTTAAATGAGCGTAAATAGAGTTTGCTTTAATTGTGGAAGTTCTTCATTCGTCTCAGACAGATCTTTAGGAGGTAAGATTGTTTGTTCTAAATGTGGATCTTCTTCATTTAAAAATAAACCCTCTTCATTTTTAAAAAGTAAAAAATTAATATTTATTGCTATTGCGATAGCTATTTTTATAATTGTTATTTAGATAATCTGTTTATATTCCAAAGTCCATTATTAATAGTTACCTCTACTTGAATACCAAATAACTTATTAAAATTTTCACTATTCATAACCTTATTTTGATTTCCATCAGCGATTATTTTGCCATCTTTTAGCATTATGACCCGGTCATAAATTTTGGTAATCGTTGTAATATCATGAGTGACACATAAAATTTTCGTATTTAATTTTGATAATTCATTAACCTTATCAATTACAAAAAACTTTGATTTATAATCTAAATTTGCAATTGGTTCATCTAGGATCAGGATTTCCGGGTTTTTGATTAATGCCCGTGCAATGAGAGAAATTTGTTTTTCTCCATCTGATAAATAGGAGAAATTCTTTTTAGATAAAT
>CACFAG010000041.1 GCA_902564235.1 uncultured Prochlorococcus sp.
TCTTTAATTGTAGATATTCTATGGGCTATAAAAATAAAAGTAAAATCTTTGTTTAAATTACTTATGGCTCTTATAAGATTTGATTCTGTTTTATTATCTAAAGCACTTGTTGCTTCATCCATTACTATTATTTTTGTATTTCTGTAGAAAGCTCTTGCAATAGCTATTCTTTGTCTTTGACCACCTGAAAGTCTTATACCATTTTCCCCTACTTTTGTGTTTAATTTTTGGGGTAAGCTATTTATGAGTTCTTCTATTTGGGCAGCTTTTATTGATTCCCAAACTTTATTTTCATTTATTTCATTTTGGTTTAATCCATATGCGATGTTCGACAAAATATCACTATTTAATAAATTTATTGATTGTGGTACATATGAACAAAAAGATTGCCATTCTTGTATTTCCGAAAACCTAAGCGGTCTATCATCAATAAGTAAATTACCTGATGATGGTCTCAGTAGACATAGTATTTGGTTCGCTGTTGTTGTTTTACCACTTCCTGTTTTACCAATGAAAGCAATTTTCTGACCAATTGCAATTTTTAGATTTATATTTTTTAGGGCATACTTATTAGTATTTGGGTATTTATAAGAAATATTTTTAAGAATTATATTTTTTTGGGGTATTTGTAATGTCTTTTTTTTGAGAGCAGTTATTTCATTAAATGTTTTTCTTTTGTCTTCTAATTCTATAATACTTAATGCTTCCTCTACATCTGGTAGCCCTGATCGAAGATCTGTTATTCCTCTAAAAAGGTCTTGTAAGGGGGGTGTTAATTTTAATGATGCGACAGCAATAGTTGCTAAGAATGGAACGATTTCTAATAAGTTTGTAGGACTTTTGTTTGAAAAAAGTGGAAAAAGACCGATTGAAAAAATAAGAGTTATCCCTAATGGCTCGATTAAGGCTCTTGGTAACTCAGGATATGTTTCTGCTTTCCAAAGGAATGGGAATGCAACTTCTCCCGCTTTATTATACCTTTCTCGAAAAAACTTTTCTGAACCTGATAAATGAACATCAACTATTGTTCTTATGGATTCAGACATTACTTTGTTAATCTCTGATTCTAAATTTATCCTTTCTCTGGAAGCTTTTCTTATAAAAGGGGTAACTAATAAAGATATTCCTAAATAACTTAATACAAGACTTATCATCAAGTATAAGGCAGTAATTTTTGCAAAACTTATAATCGCTATAAAAATGAAAGAAACTATGAAAATACCACTAACTATTTGTAATATTGGCCTGATTAATTTTTCAGAAACTCTCGATATGTTTAATAAGATTTTTGAAGATAAATCTTCACTATTATCAGTCAGGAAAAATTCATAATTTTGTGTCAAAACATTTTTTTGCGCGATATTTGATAATTCTAAAAAAACAGATGCTCTTAATCTTTCTTGTTTTGCCCTAAGTAGTATCCTAGAAAAAGAAGCTATCCAATTAAGAAATACGTATCCAAATATCAATAAAAGAGCTTTTGTTATAGGGTCATTAGTTATTAGATCTGAGAAGGGTATAGAAGGTTTATTCTCTTGACCAACAACTGCAGTAAATACTCTTGAAACTAAAGCAACAACAAGAAGATCTATTAATCCAGTAATTATTGCAATTGGTAAGAGAGTTAGTAAGGATCTTCTTCTTTTTAAAGAAAGTCTTTTTAGAAGCCTTTTAACTAATCTGAATGTTTTGCTAGGCATTACTATATGCAATCATAATTTAAAGATATTTTATTTTTTGATGTCCAGTTTTAATATTGTTCCAAAAATTTTACCTAGTAAGCCCCTCTATCTAAGGGAAATAATATAACTCCAATTGTTCTAATTAAAATTCTTATATCCATAAGAAAATTATAATTTTTTGCGTAATTTAGATCTAATTTGACACGTTTTTTGTAAGTAAGATTATTTCTGCCACTAACTTGCCACAGACCAGTTATCCCAGGTTTTATTGATAAAACTTTTTTTAAATTCTTACCATACTTTTTTTTCTCTTTATTTACTATTGGTCTTGGCCCAACAATGCTCATTTCATTTCTTAAAACATTAATAAATTGTGGTAATTCATCTAAGCTAGTTTTTCTAAGTAATTTTCCGATTTTCGTTATTCGAGGATCATTTTT
>CACFAG010000042.1 GCA_902564235.1 uncultured Prochlorococcus sp.
ATTGGCATCTTTTCTTTGAATTATTGATGAAATACGATACATCAGAAATATCAAAATATATTCAAATTGCAAAAAAGAAGCATAAAGAAGGAAATTTATTTCAAGCAAATGAAATTTATAAAAAATTAATAAATCAAAAGATTTATACATATGATTTACTTATTTCATATGGACTTTTTAATAGAGAGATTAATAATCTAGAAATTGCTAAAAACTTATTTCTTTTATGTATTAAGAAATATCCATTAATTATCAAGTCTTATATACTACTAGCTGAAATTTTGAGAAAAGAGAATAACTTTAATGATGCTTTGAAAACACTATTTGCAGCAAAAAAAATAGATAAATCCAATTCCGATATTTACTATAATTTGTCAATTACTTTTAAAGCTTTTAAATCCTTTAAGGATTCATTACTTTCTATTGACTTTGCCATAAAGCTACAGCCTAAAAATCAAATATATAAAATTTTAAAGGCTGATATTCTTACTGAATCTTTTCAAAATGAAGAAGCAGAGGAATTATTGACAAATTTAAAATTACCAAAAGATAGCTTTTTACATTTTCAGAGGGAAATTTTAATCTCAAAGCTATTGATTAATCAAAAAAAATATACAAAGGCAGAAGAAGTTCTTTTAAATTTAAAAAAATTGTTTAATAAAGATAAAATTTTATATCTTAGTTTGAGTGATCTCTATTTTAAAAATAATGAATTAGAAAAAGGAATATTTATTTTAAAGGAAGGCATAAATAATTTCCCGGATTTCATTCCATTGAGGTTTAATTTGGGAATCATGTATAGAAATTTAGGGTTACTAGAGTTGTCCATAAAGACTCACATAGAAATCTTATTAAAGGACCAATTTAATTCAAATAGTTTTTATGAATTATCCACTATGTACGATTTCTCTAATCATGACGAACAATTAAAAACACTACTAAACATTGAAATAGAAAAGCTCTCTCAATTAGAGAAAATATACATATGCTTCTCAAAAGCTAACATCTATCATCTGAAGAAAGATTATATAAAAAGTGCATATTTTCTTAAAATTGCTAATGAAGAAAAAATAAAACTCCAGCCATCTGATTTGAGAAGAAAGTTGAATACAGGGCAACACTATAGAAAAATCAAAATAAAGAATAAACCTAACTTTGAGAAAATAATTGATATTAATCGATATTTATTTATTGTTGGTATGCCAAGATGCGGAAGCACATTGTTGGAGAGCATATTGAGTCTTAATCCTGAGGTCAAGGATATGGGAGAAGTTTTTTTCTTAGAGGAATCTCTCCTGAAAAATGACGATTTGATAGATATTAAAAAGCTTTATGATGAAAAAGTTAGCCTTATCGGTTCAAATAAAAAAATCTATACTGATAAAAACTTGTTTAATTTTTTATATTGTCCAATTATCTATAATTTTTTTCCTAATGCAAGGATTATTTATTGTAAAAGGAACCCACTTGATAATATTCTTTCCATTTACAGGACTAATTTCTTGAATCAAAGTTTTACAAGTTCTTTAAAGGATATTACCGAACTATATCTATACCATTTGGAACTTATGGATGAGTACAAAAATAAATTTGGATCGATTATATATAGCTATGATCATGATAAGGTAGTCAAAAATCCCAAAGAAAATATTCGAAGTTTAATAAATTGGCTTAAATGGGAATGGAATGATAAGTATCTCTCACCTCAAAAAAGTAAAAGAACTGTATTTACTGCAAGTAGTGCGCAAGTAAGACAAAAAATTAATTCTAATTCCTCAGGTTATTGGGAAAAATATGAGGAATTATTAAATCCCGTAAGAAATCTTCTCTCAACGTCCGATTAGAAAAATGGCTATTGTTCTTTGCAATTTATTTAAATTGCATTAATATTGATAGACAACTTAATTCTGTGTGAGGAATTTTTATGAAGTTATTCCAGCAATTGCTGGTAGCTCCAGCAGCTCTTGGTCTTTTAGCTCCATTATCTGTTAGTGCTTCCGAAGTTAATTTTGATGAAATCTCTATCTACTCTAATGATAATTTAGAATTAGATGTAAACTCTTTTACCCAAAAATCAACAAATAATCTTCTAGCC
>CACFAG010000043.1 GCA_902564235.1 uncultured Prochlorococcus sp.
ATTAGAAAATTTTATACATAATATCACATTATTAAAAAGTTATTGATTATTATCTACGATTTTAATTCAGAAGCTATATTCAATACTTTTAACGCTGGGTTAATTGTTGATGTGGTCCACCACCAATTTTTGGTTGTTTTGATAGTGAATTCTCTTTTATGTATTTATGGATTGGTAAACAATAAAAATTGAAACACTTACTATTTATATATCGGTTTTTTTTTATATAAATTCCCAACAATACTAATATTGCCAAACCTAATCTAATAACTTTATTTGGTTGAGTAAGCCAAAGGTTATTTAAAAAAATCCATAAAGGAATTAAAAAGAAAAAAAAGAAGGATAAAGCTTCACTTAGGTGTTTAAGTTACCCATCAATGGCCTAAAAGATAAATGGCTTTTTTAACCTATTTAGACTTTTTATTTTTTAAAATATAAAAAATTTAAGTTTCAAAAAAAAATGATTGAAAAAAAAGAAGACAATATTCGAAGCGAAAGCTATTACCCAGATAGTAATTATTATCTTGATCAGGGCAATACTCCCAAAGAGACTCCACTTTCAGAAGATCAAATATCCAATACTCCTAAATTTGAATGGCCAAATACCTATTGGTTTATTGCGGAAAGAACAAATGGAAGACTTGCAATGATAGGATTCATGGCTGTTATTATTAACTACACTCTATTTGGATGGATAGCATACCCAATCCTTTAAATGAGTAATTCTAATTTCGACAAAAATGGTGTAGATAAATCTGGAACGCATTGGCTTCAATATGCTGCGTTTGTTGTAATTGCATTTGCTATTTATTTTAGTTGGGCATTTTTCAATGATGCTAGCTTCCACCATTTTGTAGTTAAAATATTCAAGTTTTGGAATTGCAATGGATATAATCCTCTAAGTTATTGCCAAATGCGTTGGGAAGTAGACTTTTATCCTTAAAAATAAATGGTAAGGTCTTACTGGTTAGTTAACTCAAATAGATCAAGGGTAAAAAGGTTTATCGAAAATACAAGTAATAGAGATAAATTTTTTAAATATATGTTTATTGACTCTGGAAAGGTTACTTCTACGTGGGGTAAGGAACCACCTGTAATGACTACTAGAGAAGAATTAAAGACAGAAGTTGCCAGAGAAGAATGGAAAAAATTAATTGCTCAAGGTTGGAGAAGAACTGAAGAAGTTTGGACAAAAAAAGAGTAGTAAAGCTGCGACAATACTTCAAAATTTATATTTTTTAATCAGAAGGTAGTTTTAAATATACATTCCTGAATTTTAGATCATGATGATGTGGCAATTCTTTAGCTAATGCTTTTGCATAAATTTTCATGTCCCAATTCTTTTTTCAGTAATTGCTTTAGATTAATTTGATTCACTTTCAGGCTTATTAAATTTCTCATAATTTAAAATATCTATTGAGTTCCATCCTCTAGAGCAGACTTTATTAATTTGTGAATATAAAGCATCTTCAACATTTTTGTTCTTGATAAATAATATATTATTTATATGCCACTTCCAATTAACTCTAGTCGGATACTATGTATTCTATTAATGACTAAATAGTTTCAGCGTATTGTTTAATTTGACATGACAAACTAGAACATATTTACTTACGATCTGTGGGCTCTTTTTTTTACAATAACGAAACATAACTATGAGGTTACTCCTAGTGAGTTAGTTAATGATATAACACTAAATAAAAGTAATATCAGCAGCAATAGTATTTTGGACAATAGCTAAAAGATCATCATCATAGCTAACCCTTGTATGCACTCCTGCATAACTAAAACTTAAATCATTTTCTGTGAGTCCACCTAAAAGTTTTATACGATCATTACCAGTTCCATAATCAGTAATAACATCTCTTCCAGTACCAGTATTTATCTGGAATATATCATTACCTATCCCACCTGTAAGAGTGTCATTGCCAATACCTCCAGTTAATCTGTCATTACCTATCCCACCCGTAATAGTGTCATTGCTAATACCTCCAATCAATCTGTCATTTCCACGACCACCACTAAGATTGTTAGCAGAATTGTTTCCTGTAATGATGTCATCTCCACCACCG